>NZ_CP049357.1:30000-730000 GCF_011067105.1 Deinococcus wulumuqiensis R12
GCAGATCACGGGGATCACGCTGCCGCTGCTGAGGCAGTCGTTCACGCCGATTCTGCTTTCCACTTTCGCCTTCAACTTCAACAACTTCGGCATCATCTATCTGCTGACCGCAGGCGGCCCGGCCCAGGAAGGGCGCGAAAGCACCGCGCAGAGCACCGACATTCTGCTGTCGTGGGGCTACAACACGGCCTTCGCGGCCAGCGGCGGGCAGAACTACGCCCTCGCCAGCGCCATCGCCCTGATCATCTTTTTCCTGACGCTCGCCATTTCGCTGGTCAACTTCAAGGCGGCGGGCGTATTCGACGAGGCCCGCAAATGACCACGCGACCCGACGACCTGTCTCCCCAACTGTCCCCCGACCTGCCGCCCGGCGGCTATGTCCACCGCGAGCCTTCGCTGCTGCGCCGCGCCGCGCCCTGGCTGGTGCTGCTCGCGCTGCTCGCGGGCCTGGGGTATCTGGTGTCCCAGCTCTGGCAGATCGAGCTGCGCAAGGGCTTTTCCATCTATTTCGTGGAGGGCGGCTGGAAAAAGTTCCTGCTGTTTCTCCTGGCGGCGAGCGGCGTGCTGGCGCTGACCAGCCTGATCGGGCAGCGCTTCGGGCAGGCGCGAACCGGCAAGAACATCAGTTACCTCGCGGTGCTGGGCGACCAGCTCACACACCTGTTCCTGATTCTGGTGGTGCTGATCGCCGTCTACCCGCTCCTTTACGTGCTGCTGGCGGCCTTCGACCCCGGCAACAGTCTGTTCGCCTTTCCCAACTTCAACGACCCCAATATCTTTTACCGCACCGGCCTGCTGCCGCAGTTCGAGCGGCTGACCACCGAGAATTTCGCCAAGCTGTTCGAGGCCGTGACCATTCCCGGCTATCAGCTGGGGCTGGCGGCGCTCGGCGGGGCGGGCCTGGCGGCGCTGGCGCTGATGGCGCTCGCTTCACGCCTGGGCAACACATCGGAAGGCATGGCCAGGGCACGAAGCTGGGTCACGCGAATCGTGCTGGCGGTGGGCGTGCTGCTGCTGCTGGTGGTGACTCCGGCGCAGTTTCAGGGGGCCACCAACGAAAGCAAGTTCCTGCTCTCGGTGCGCAACACGCTGTTCGTGTCCACCGTGACCGGCCTGCTCGCCATCCTGCTCTCGACCACGGCGGGCTACGCGATGGCGCGGCTGCGCTTTCCGGGCCGCTTCCAGATGCTGCTGTTTTTCATCTTCATTCAGATGTTCCCGGTGTTTCTGGCGCTCGTCGCCATCTACTCGCTGCTCTCGGCGCTGGGACTGATCAACACCTTCACCGGGCTGATCCTGGCGTACTCGGGCGGTGCCATCGCCTTCAACACCTGGATTTACAAGGGCTACGTGGAGTCGCTGCCCGAGTCGCTGGAAGAAGCGGCGATGGTGGACGGCGCGACCCGCTGGCAGACCTTCCGCCGGGTGGTGTTGCCGCTGTCGGGCAGCATGCTGGTGTTCATCTTCCTCAACCAGTTCATCGGCACCTACGCCGAGTTCATCCTGGCGAGCGTGCTGCTGACCGGCGTGGAGCAGTGGACGGTGGGCGTGATGCTGCGCTCCTTTACCAGCGGCCAGTTCTCGACCAAGTGGGGCGTGTTTGCCGCCGCCGCCACCCTGGGGGCGCTGCCTATCGTGGCGCTGTTCTACTCCTTCCAGAACTACTTCGTCGGTGGCGCGACGGCGGGCGGGGTCAAGGAGTAGCCTCCTCCCCACCTTGGTTCTCGCACCCCTCCACCGTCACGGGTGGGGGGTTTTTTCTGGCCGTGCGCCGCGCCACGAAAGATGACCTTTTTTGTATCCTTTAGGGGTTGCTGTGTTCGCGCCGGTTTCCGAACGGAACACCAAAGCGGGCGGAGGGCGGCGCGGCATAGAGTTCGGGAACAGAGCACCCGAGGAGGCCCCTATGAAAAAGTCGTTGCTGAGTCTGCTGGTTCCGGTTGCCCTGGCGCTGTCGCTGGGCGCGTGCAGTTCGCCCCGCAGCACGCTGGAAGGCGACACCCTCAAGATCGGCATGGAGGGCACCTACCCGCCGTTCACCTCCAAAAACGAGCAGGGCGAGCTGGTGGGCTTCGACGTGGACATCGCCAGGGCGGTGGCGCAGAAGCTGGGCCTGAAACCCGAATTCGTACTCACCGAGTGGAGCGGCATTCTGGCGGGCCTGCAGGCGAACAAGTACGACGTGATCGTCAACCAGGTGGGGATCACCCCCGAGCGGCAAAACTCTATCGGGTTCAGCCAGCCCTACGCCTACAGCCGCCCGCAAATTATCGTGGCGAAAGGCAGCACCTTTGACCCCAAATCGCTCGAAGACCTGCGGGGCAAGCGGGTGGGCAGCACGCTGGGCAGCAACTACGAAAAGCAGCTGATCGACACGGGCGGCATCACCATCGTGACCTACCCCGGCGCCCCCGAGATTCTGGCCGACCTGGTGGCCGGACGCATCGACGCGGCGTACAACGACCGCCTGGTGGTCAACCACATCATCAACGACCAGAAGCTCGCCGTGCGCGGCGCGGAGCAGATCGGGGAAGCGGCTCCGGTGGGCATCGCCCTGAAAAAGGGCAACTCGGCCCTGAAGGACCAGATCGACAAGGCCCTGACCGAGATGCGCAGTGACGGCACCTTCCAGGCCATCAGCCAGAAATGGTTCGGTCAGGACGTGGGTCAGCCCTGAGCTGACGGGCGCCTATGAACACCGAGCAACTGCAACAGATCGTCCAGAGTGCGTGGCAGGCGCTGCCCACCCTGCTGGCCGCCACGCCCGTGACGCTGGGCTTTGCGCTGGCCGCCATGCTGCTGGGGCTGCCGCTGGGCTTCGCGGTGGCGCTGGCCCGGCTCTCGCGGCTGGGCTGGCTGCGGGCACTGAGCGGGCTGTTCGTGTCGTTCATTCGCGGCACGCCGCTGCTGGTGCAGATTTTCGTCATCTACTACGGCCTGCCGAGCCTGGGCATCGAACTCAGCCCGGTGGTGGGCGGCGTCATCGCGCTGACGCTCAACGCGGCGGCGTACCTCAGTGAAACGATTCGGGCGGCCATTCTCAGTATTCCGCCCGGCCAGCGCGAGGCGGCGACCAGTCTGGGCCTCAGCGGAGCGCAGACCATGCGGCTGGTCGTGCTGCCCCAGGCGGCGCGGGTGGCGCTGCCCAGCCTGAGCAACACCCTGATCGGGCTGGTCAAGGACACCTCGCTGGTGTCGGTCATCACGGTGGTGGAGTTGCTGCGCAGCGCCCAGCTCGTCATCGCCCGCACCTTCGAACCGTTCGGGCCGTACCTCGCCGCCGCGCTGATCTACTGGCTGATCTCCAGCCTGCTCGAAGTCGTGCAGCGGGCACTCGAACGCCGCTTTTCGCGCGGGATGACGCGGGACTGAGTGCGGGAGGGGTAGGGGGGTGCGCTAGCCTCGCTCCATGCCTGCTTTCTGGCTGATCAAGTCCGAACCCGATGTGTTTTCCTATGCCGACCTGACGCAGGCAGGCCGTGAACCCTGGAACGGCGTGCGCAACTACCAAGCCCGCAACTTCCTGCGCCAGATGCAGGAGGGCGACCTCTGCCTCTTTTACCACTCCAATGCCCGGCCGCCTGGCCTCGCGGGGGTGGCGCGGGTGGTGCGGGCCGCCTATCCCGACGACCTGCAATTCGACCCGGCGAGCGAGTACCACGACCCGCGCTCCGGCCCCGAGAACCCGCGCTGGAGCATGGTGGACGTGGCGCCCGTGCTGGCGCTGCCCCGCTTGCTGCCGCTGGACGAACTGCGCGACCTGCCCGCGTGGCAGGACTCGCCCCTGACCCGCAAGGGCACCCGCCTGAGCGTCTTTCCCGTGACCGGCGAACAGGTGCGCGAGGCGCTCGCCGCCGTGGGGGTGGCCCTGCCCCCGGCGGGGGGAAGTTCGCCTGCCTAGCCGCCTGCGCCTTCTGTCACGGTTTCGTCAGAGTGCCCCTGCCATAGTGCGCTATGGAACTGCTGCTGGGAGCCCTCGTGATCGCCGTTTCGCTGCTGCTCGCCCGGCAGGACAGCCGGGAACGCCAGCCTCAGCCCGTGCGGGTGCTGGCCCACTCGCGCCGCCGCTGAATTGAAACCCTCATACACATTCCGATTGAATCTGGCATGTTCAGATTCAATCCGACTTGCAAAGCTGCTCAGCAGAGCGGATGCGAGTAGGAAAGAATAAGGATTCTGCGGTATGGAGGCGCAGGCGGTGGAGTCCCGACTGTGCTGGAATTGAGCGGAATCCTTAACAGACTGCCAGCCACCGGAGAGCAACTTCCCGGCGGCTGGCAGTCTTGTTCCTCATCAGGTCAGGAACAGTCGGTAGGCCGGGTTGGCCGTGACCTCGTGCGCCGGGTAGCCCAGGCCGGACAGAAAGTCCTCGAAGCGCGGCAAATCGGCGCCCGGAACCTGCACGCCTGCCAGCACCCGCCCGTGCGCCGAGCCGTGGTTGCGGTAGTGAAAGAGGCTGATGTTCCACTCGCCTTGCAGGTGGCTCAGAAAGTCGTGCAGGGCGCCGGGCCGCTCGGGAAAGGTAAAGGCGTAGACCCGTTCGTCCACCGCCTCGGGAGCGCGGCCACCGACCATGTGGCGCACATGCACCTTGGCGAGTTCGTCGTCGGTCAGGTCGAGCACCGGGTAGCCGCGCCCGCGCAGCAGCGTCAGCAGTTCCTGCCGCTCGCCGGGCTGTCCCAGCTGCACCCCGACGAAGATGCGGGCGTCTTCACGCGGGGCGTAGCGGTAGTTGAACTCGGTGATGGCGCGCGAGCCGATCAGGTCGATGAATTCCAGAAAGGCGCCGGGCCGCTCGGGAATGGTGACGGCGACAATCGCCTCGCGCTGCTCCCCGATTTCGGTGCGCTCGGCCACATGGCGCAGGCGGTCGAAGTTGATGTTGGCCCCGCAGGTCAGCGCCACCAGCGTCCGGTCGCGCAGCTCGTGGGCCGCCGCGTACTTCTTCAGTCCGGCCACGCTCAGCGCCCCGGCGGGTTCCAGCACGGCGCGGGTGTCGTCGAACACGTCCTTGATGGCGGCGCACACCTCGTCGGTGCTCACCCGCACCCAGTCGTCCACGTAGCGCCGGGTCAGGTCGAAGGTGTAGGCGCCGACCTGCTTGACCGCCACCCCGTCCACGAAGATGCCCACACTGTCCAGCCGCACCCGCTCGCCCGCTTGCAGGCTCTGGTACATCGCGTCGGAGTCGTCCGGCTCCACGCCGATCACCCGCACGCCGGGCCGGAGCGCTTTCAGGATGCTCGCCACCCCCGCGATCAGCCCGCCGCCGCCGACCGGCACGAACACCGTGTACTCACCGCCTTCCACCTGCCGCAGCAACTCCAGCGCGATGGTGCCCTGACCAGCCAGCACCAGCGGGTCGTCATAAGGGTGAACGAAGGTCAGGCCGCGCTCCTGTTGCAGCGCCAGCGCGTGCTGCTCGGCGTCGCTGAACGAGTCGCCGTGCAGAATCACTTCGGCCCCCCGCGCCCGGCACGCCTGCACCTTGATGTCGGGCGTGGTGGCGGGCATCACGATGACGGCGGGAATCCCCAGCTTCTGTCCGGCGAAGGCCACCCCCTGCGCGTGGTTGCCCGCCGAGGCGCAAATCACGCCCTGGGCGCGTTCCTCGGCGCTGAGCTGGCTCATCTTGTTGTAGGCCCCGCGCAGCTTGAAGGAAAAAATCGGCTGCTGGTCCTCACGCTTGAGCAGCACGCGGTTGCCGGTGCGCGCACTCAGGCGCGGCGCGGGGCTGAGTGCCGTCTCGGTGGCCGCGCCGTAGACCTGACTGGTCAGCGCGAGTCGCAGCACGTCCAACCCGTCCAGCGTGCCGGGCAGGGGAGTGGGGGAGGGTGGGGGAAGCAGGTCAGGCATCGGAAAACCTCGGCAGAAGTGAAGGTCAAAGTCCAGAAAGGTCAAAGTGCAGAAAGGTGAGGGGGCAGAAAGGTGAGGGGGCAGAAAGGGAAGGGGGCAGGAGACAAAAACAAAGCCCCGCCAGCAGCGGGGAAGTGGAGCGGTCGGGGGCAGAGACCGGTACGTTGGAAGCCGGGAGGCGGGCCGCTGTCTGAGGCCGAAGATAGGCCGGAACGGGCACCGCCGCCGGGGGAATGTCTATGACGCCTTCATCTATGACGCCTTCAGAGGCGCCGGGGCAGTTCCTGAAGGTAGCTGAGCGGCAACTCGGTTTCGCCCTGCTTGAAGGCCGCCAGATAGCCGCTGACCTGCCCGCCCGAGCGCTCGACCAGCCGCGCCAGTGCCTGCGCCGTGCCGCCCGAAGCCACCACGTCCTGAACGATGGCCACCCGCTTGCCCCTGAGCCGGGCGGCGTGCGGGCCGTCGAGCCACAGCGTCTCACCGACCCCGAGGGTCATGCTGGGCACTTCCTGAATCAGGGGGTCTTGCATGTACGTGCGCCGTTTTTTGCGGGCCACGACGTAGGGCAGCCCGCTGCGGTCGCTCAGTTCGTGCACCAGCGGCAGCGCGTTGGTGACCACCGAAAGCAGCAGCTCGGTGCCGTCCGGAACCAGCGGCAGCATCGCCTGCGCCGCCGCTTTCGTCAGGTCGCTGTCTCCGATGAACTCCACCAGCGGCACCCGCCCCAGGTTGCCCACCCGGACAGTGGGGAGGGTGCGTGTCACGTCACCGACGGTGATGGTCAGGTTGTCCATACGGCCCAGCATAGCGGCGCTGCGGCCTGGCAAAGGCGGCTGTCCGGCCTCACCGCGCACGGGTTTACACCCTGCCCGGGCCGTGCTACCATGCCTCCCGCTGGAGAGGAAAAGGCCCCCAGCCCCCGCGAGGGACACGCCCGAGCAGGAACGAGCACGACCCTTCCCGGCGCTGTAGCCAAGTGGTAAGGCAGAGGTCTGCAAAACCTCCACCACCGGTTCGAGTCCGGTCAGCGCCTCCAAATCCGTTACCCACAGGTGTAGAACCGTAGCTCAGGGGTAGAGCACTACCTTGACACGGTAGGGGTCAGGGGTTCAAATCCCCTCGGTTCTACCAACAGAAACTCCCGCCCAGGCGGGGGTTTTTCTTTGGCTTCTTCCTGCTGGTTTGCGGAGGTGGGGGCCGACACTCTGCCCGGCGCTGAAGCCCGGTGGCAAGAGAACACTTCACGCTCAAGCGGCTGGCTAGACTCCGGGGCATGGCTGACCCTGACCCCCGAACGGCCCACCTGATTGACCTGCGCCCATCGGCAGAGCAGGCGCTGTCGCCCCTGACGGGTGCCCGCGTGACCGCGCTGACACTGGACCAAATCGAGGACGGGCAGCATGGGCTGACCCCCGCGCCGGAGCCACTGCTGGTGGTGTGCGCGCGCGGCACCCAGGCCGACCTCGCCGCCCGCTACCTGCGCAGCGACGGGCTGGACGCCCGGGCCTGGCGGGGCACGGTGGCCGAGTTGCAGGCGCAGCTCAGGGACGGGTAAGGAGAGAGGGGTCAGCCCAGCCGGGCGAGGTGCGCGGCCAGCCCATGCGCGGCGGCCAGGCCTAGGGTATCCGCCAGGGGACCACCGAGCAGCAGGTGCAGCCCCGGGGCCAGTTCTTCGGCCTGCGGGGGCGCGTCGGGGCGGCCTCCGGGCAGGGCCAGCCACGCGCCGGGCACGTCGGCGCTGGAGCGGCCCAGTTCCAGGCCCCCACCGGCCAGCGCGGGCACGGCGTCCATCAGGCCGACCAGGTCCTCAAGCACCTCGCGGCGCAGGCCGGTGGGCACCCCCGTCAGCGAGCCGCCGCCCGGCTGGTAACCGTGGGGGTCGCGGTGGTGAATGGCGGGGACGAGCGTGTAGCCGCCGTTTTGCGGGCGCAGGGTCAGGCCCCCGGTTCGCAGTGCGGGCGTGTGCGGGCCGCTGGGCAGGTTCAGGCGCGGAAATTGCCGGTAGGCGCGGCCATGCCGGGTGTGCAGTCCCAGGCCCTGCTCGACGAGGAGAGGCCCCGCCGCCCCCGCCGCCACGATGACCACGCCCGCCCGGACCTGCCGCGTTTCGTGAACGACAATCTGGTGGGTGTTGGTCACGGTCAGGCGGTGCAGCCGTACGCCGCCCGGCACCAGTTCGGCGCGGGTGTTGAGCAGCAGCCCCGCCCCCAGCGAGATGGCCTGCTGCGCGGCGAGCAGGCTCACGCTGCCGGGGCGGTAGGTCAGGGCGCGGGGGTCGGTCCGGGCCAGCGGCAGCCGCGCCGGGTCGAGCAGGGCCAGGGCGTCCGGGGCGCTCGCCAGGGCGTCGGGGGTCGGCAGCAGGTCAGGAAAGGCGTCGGTGCCTGGGGGAAAAAGCTCTACCAGAGGCCGCGTCTCCACCTCCAGCGCCTTGCCGCTTCCCAGGGCGCCGAGCAGTTGCTCCCGCGTCCACTCGGCCTGCGCCCCGTACCCGGCTGGAATGTCGTGTGCGGTCCACACGCCCGGTGCCAGGATGGTGGCCCCCTCCTCGTTGGGCAGTCCGCCTTCCTCGACGAGCAGCAGGGAACGCCCGGGCGCGAGCTGGCGCAGGTACAGGGCGCAGGCCGCGCCCATCCGTCCGGCGCCGATCACCAGAAAGTCGCAGGCGTCCTCATGAAACGGCTGCCCGACGTGCGCCCACACCCGCCCGGCGCGGTGCGGGAGGCTCGGGGCAGGGGCCTGGGCGGGGTGAGGCTCGGGTCCGGTCATGCCCGCATGATGCCGCCCCGACAGGAAAACGGAAACTGCTCGCCGCCACAGACGCGAAAGGCTCTCACCGGTCTGTCAGGCGGGGTACAGAGTGGCTGCCTATACTCGCGGGCGATGCGGAAACAGGTGCGGCGACGGGTGGCAGGTCTGGAAGGAGGCGGTCCGGAAGCGGCGAGACCGGAAGGCGCGGGTCGGTCCGGAGTGCGGCGGGCACTGCTCGGGTGGGCGCTGCTCGGGTGGGGCAGCCTGGCCCCGGCCCTGGACGTGCGGGTGCTGGTGACCAGTGGCCCGGCGGTCAGGGTGACGGTCCTGCCGCCCGCTCCGGCGGACGCGTCGGCGGCGCCTCAGCCCTCTGCCGCGCTGCCTGCGCCCACCCCGGCCCCCGCTGCTCTGCGCCAGAGCTGGCAGGTGGGCGTGGCCGGGGCGAACCTGACGCTCGACGGACGCAGCGCGGGCAGTTCCACCCTCTACCTGCCGCCCGCGCCCGGCAGTCGGGTGGAACTCGGGGGGCAGACCTACCGGGGCGGCGTGCTGCTGCGGGTGCAGGGCCAGGGCGTGCAGGCAATCAACGTGGTGGACGTCGAGGACTACCTGCGCGGGGTGGTCGCCGCCGAGATGCCCGCGAGCTGGCCCGCCGCTGCGCTGGCCGCCCAGGCGGTCATCGCCCGCACCTACGTGGCGGCGCGAATCAACCCGGCGAAGCCCTACGACACCTGCGCCACCGAGCAGTGTCAGGTCTACCGGGGCGTGCGCGGCGAGCACCCCGCCACCGACGCGGCCATCGCCCGGACTGCCGGACAGGTGCTCGCCTACGGGGGGCAGCCCGCGCAGACGTACTTTTCCAGCGACTCGGGCGGCTACGTGGCGTCCAGCGCCGAGGTCTGGAACACCCCGCTGCCCTACCTGGTCGCGCAGCCCGACCCCTACTCGGTCTCGGCAGGCGGACCGGGCGCGAAGTGGAGCGCCGAAGTGCCGCTGACGCGCGTGCAGCAGCTCGCCGCCGGGTACGGGGTGCGGGTGGGCACCCTGAGCGGCGTGGAAGTCACGCGCACCAGCGCCTCCGGGCGGGCGCAGCAGCTCACCTTCCGGGGCGCGGGGGGCAGCGCCGCGCTCTCGGGCGCGGAGGTCGGCGGGTTCCTGCGCTCGCTGGGGGCCAGGAGTACCCGCGTCCAGCTCACGCGACAGGGCGCGGCGCTGCAGCTGACCGGCGCGGGCAACGGGCACGGGGTGGGTCTCTCACAGTACGGTGCCCTGGGCATGGCGCGGGCGGGCTACGATCACCTGCGTATGCTGGACTTCTACTATCCGGGCACGACCCTGGACCTGCTGGCCGCGTCCCCGGTCGGCCAGGGGCAGCCGTGAAGGTCTGGACCCCCCGGCGCCGCGCGAAAACGGGCCGCCGCTCCGCTCGACTCGCGCGGCGACTGGCGGCGGTACTCGCCCTGGGCAGCGCGGCCCTGGGCACCCTGGCCGAGGCCCGCACCGTCAAGATCGTGACCGCCCAGACGCTGGAACTGCGCAACGTGGACGGGCAGGAACTGGTCATCATCAGCGGTGCCGGGAACCAGAGTGCTGACTCTTCCGCGCCCGAGGCGGCAGGCGTCGAGTTGCAGGTGGACGACGACCTCGTGCGGGCGCGGCGGGTCGAGTTCAACCGCACCCGGCGCACCCTGACCCTGATCGGCGCGGCGAGCTACCGCACCGCCAAGGACGGGCAGACCCTGCGGGGTGACAATCTGGTGGTCGACCTCGGCACCGAGTCGCTGACCGGCCAGGACGTGCTGATCAGTGACCGCGAGCTGGAAATTCGCGGCGAGGACGTCGAGCGGGTGCCGGGGCAGTTGCGGGCGAACAAGGGGTATTTCACCCCCTGCGCCAAGTGCGGGCGCACCACCAACGACTACGCCTTTCGCGCCGAGCGGCTGGTGGTCTACCCCGGCGACCGCCTGATCGCCTACCGCGCCCAGCTTCTCGTTGCCGAGGTGCCGGTGCTGTACCTGCCGGTGGTCGTGTTGCCGCTCAACGACGAGGCCCGGCAGCCCAAAGTGCAGGTGGGCCGCGACGCCGTAGACGGCCTGACGGTGGAGGCCGACCTGCCCTTCGCGGTGGGCAGCAGCGTGCTGGGCACCGGCTTGCTGCGTTATTACCAGAACCGCGCCCCCAGTCTGGGCGGCGGGGTGGACCTGCGGGCCTACGCGCCGTTCGCCGCCGTGGACCGCGCCGACCTGTACCTGCTGCTGCTCCCCAGGCCGCTGGACGCTCAGGGCAAGGTGCGGGGCGAAGGCGGCCTGGACACCGACCTGAATTTCAGCGTGCGTGGGCGCGTGCCGCTGAGCGAGGCCACCCGCGACCTCGACTACGCCTTCACCATGCAGCGGCGCGACATCGGGCGCAGCGACACCGACCCCGAGCGTGGGGTTACCCGCAGCGAACTGAGGGCCAGCGTGGAGTACCCCCGCTACCGCGCCGAACTGAACGTGCTGGGCCGCAGCGGTCCCGAGCCTCAGACCGCCGTCACCCAGCCTTACGAGAAAAAGGAAGTGGTGCTCGACCCCAAGCCCTTCACGGTGCCTCTGCCGGGGGGCGACCTCAGCGCCGACTTCAAGGTGACGGCGGGCGAGTACAGCGCGGCGAGCAACCCCTTTTCCCCGTCAGCCGTGCGCCAGGGACCGAACATCACGACCACCCGCCTGGAAGAAGCCCACGAACTGCGTTATGCGCGGCCTCTGTGGACCGGCGCGTCGCTGGAACTGTCCAACTCGTTCGTCGGGCGCTACTACGGCACCGGAGCGCGGACGGTGCAGCTGTCGGCCTCCGGGCAGCTGACCCAGCGCTGGGGCGTGCAGGGCCGTCAGAGCCTGAGCCTGAGGCAGGAATACCTGCGCTACGAGGGCACCGGGCCTTTCGCCTTCGACGCCGTGTCGGGCCGCCGCCTGAGTGCGCCCCTGAGCCTCAACCTGAACACCGTGCCGGTGCCGGACACGACCTTTACCGTGGGGTATGTCCGCGACCCCTTCCTCAAGGCCGAACACCAGCAGCCCGCCCGCTTCGGGGTGACGGTGGGCCGCCGCCCGCTGAACCTGAACGCGGCGCTGGCCTATCGTCTCGGCACCGGCGAACTCGACAGCTTCACCTACGCCGTCACGCTGGGCGACCCCGAGTCGGGCAAGCTGCGCCTGGTGCCCGCTGTGCCCGCGCAGCCCGCCACGCCGACCACGCCCGCGCAACCCGCCCGGCCCGCGTATTACCAGCGCAGCAGCGCGTGGCCCGCGCCGCGCCTGACGCTGGGCCTGAACGGAGGCTACGCCCGCGTGACCAGCGTAGGCACGCCGGACAAGGCGGCCCCCAGCGGCCTGCAACCCTTCACCTTGCGGGCCACCGTCGCGGGCGATGACCGCAGCAGCAACTTCAGCGTGTCGGCCACCTTCGACCCCGACCTGACACCGCTGCTCAGCAGCGTGGGCACCGAGTACTCGCTGGTGCGCGGCTTCGACACGGTGCTCAGCCCGCTGACCGTTTCGGGCCGGGAAACGCTGGGCGTGCAGTTTCCCCGCGTGACCGGCACCCACAGCGTGACCTGGCGCGACTACACCTTCACCCACGCCCACGACCTCAACCTCGATCAGGCCGAAACGGCGCGGGAGAGCGGCACCGTCAGCTTCAGCGTGGGCAACCGCGCCGGACGGGCGACCAACTGGCAGCTCGCCTACGGGGGCGCCTACGACCTGCGGCGGGGGGGCTTTACCCGGCCTGCGCTCACCGGCACGCTGACCACCAGCCGCCCGGGCCAGCGCCTGAACACGTCGCTGAGCTACAACCTGCCGGGCCTGGACCAGCCGCACGCCGAACTGGGCCGCGCTGCCCTCGACGGCGAGTGGCAGCGCGGCCGCTTCTCGGTTTCGGGCTACGCCAGCTACACGCGGGTGCGCAGCGGCGCCGCACCGGAAGACAAACCCACCGACACCTACACCTTCGAGCCGCTGCGCCTCGGCGTGGCGCTGGGCAAGGCCGAGCAGCCGAGCGTGTACCTCACCGCCGCGCTGCGCCAGCGCCTCGTGTACGTGGACGGCCAGCGCCAGGGCGACGACCCGCTGGCCCCGGTGCTGGGGTTTACCCTCGACCGCTGCTGCTGGGCGATGCAGGGCGAGTGGGACGTGGTGAAGGGCCGCTACCGCCTGACGGTGGGCCTGCCCGGACAGTTCTACCCGCTGCTCGAAGGTGGACCCGAGGGCACCCGGGTGCCGCTGATTCCCTCGCTTTCTCGGCCTGCCGACCCGGTGCGCTGACTTCATCCCCAGGAGGGTTTTTGCCATGACCCCTGCGTTCTCTGCTTCCCGCGCCCGTTTTCTGTTCGCCGCCCTGTTGACGGCTGCCACGGTCTCCCTGACCGCCTGCACCGGCACCGAGGAGCGTGCCCCCAACCTGCGCCTCGCCGTGCTGACGGCGGGGGGAGAGGCGCTGGGCTACGTGGACACGGCGCCGCCCGAAAGTGACGCCAGCACCCCTGCCGCTCCCACCCTGACCCCGGTCGGCCCGGTGGACGGGGGCCGCGACCTGCACACCGCCGACGGGGGCCGCTCGCTGCTGCTCACCCGCCGCACCGGGGCCGAGCGGCGCCGTGCAGAATTGACCCCCGGCACGCCGTTTGCGGGGCTGCCGTTTCCCACCTGCCTGACCCGTTCGGCGGTGGACGCGGCCCGGACCCGCCTGCTGGTCCTGAGCGAGTGCAGTGGCGACGTGCAGCGGCTGGCGCTCTACCGCATGGACGGCACGGTGGTCTGGACCGCCACGCTCGGCACGGCGGTGCCCCCCCTGAGCACCCCCGACGCCCCGCCGGTCAACATCGCCGTGGTGGGCGACGTGGCGGTGGTCAGCCGCCCGGCCCTCGGCGGCGGCAGCGAGGTCGTGCGGGCCGCGCCACGCAATGTGGGCGACCCGGTGGCGGTGGCCTCACTCCCGGAGCGCACGGTCGCGGTGCGTGACCTGGCGGCCCTGAGCGGCGGCACCGTCTACGCGGCCACCGACAGCGGCGTGTACCCGCTGCTCGACACCGGCCTGCCCGACCTGACCCGCCGCGTCGCGGCTTTCGGGGAGCGGCGGCTGGACCGGCTGTGGGGCGAGCCGCTGGGCGCCCGCACCCTGCTTTTCGGCTGGCATGACCCGGCGCTCTCGGGCGGCGACGCCTACCTGCGCGTCTGGGACGGCGCGGCCAGTGGCACTCCGCCCAGCACCGCCCAGAACGTCGCCTACGTCACCGACCTGCGCGACGTGACGCTGGCCCCCGACGGCAACCTGTACGTGCTCTCGCGCACCGCGCTGACCCGCTTCGACGCGGTGCTGGGCGTGCAGAGCGGCAACTGGCAGGCCCGCACCCTGTTGGGCAGCCTGAACGACGCCCGGGCGCTGGCCTGGCTGGTGCCGTAATACGGATTCCGCTTCATTCCTGCACAGTCGGGCCTATACAGTTGGGAAGGCGCCGCCTGTGCATCCATATCGCAGAATCCGTATTTTTTCCTACTCGCATCCGCTCTGCTGAGCAGCTTTGCAAGTCGGATTGAATCTGAAACTACCAGATTCAATCGGAATCCGTATAAGAGGCGAAGGGGAGAGGGTGGAGAGTAGAGGGTTTTTTCCCTTCACTCTCCACCCTCCACCCTTCCCGCTTTAGAGCAGTTCTCCGAATTACGTGATGCGCGGAACAGCGCCCCGCATCACTCCATTCTCTGCTGCGCAGCTTTGCAAGTCCGCCCTGCTCAGTGTTTTGCACTCGCTCTCTTCGAGCTGTCCCAGTCCGCTCGCCAAAAAGACGTTGCGTCTTTTTGTCAAATGCTCTACTGCCCGCCGAACTGCATCCGGAACACGAACTTGGTCACGTCCGCCTTGAGGTTGTCGATCATCTCGTTGAACATGTTGGTGGCCTCGAACTTGTACTCGGTGAAGGGGTCGCGCTGACCGTATCCGCGCAGGCCGATGCCCTGCCTGAGCACGTCCATGCCGTGCAGGTGCTCCTTCCAGTGCTGGTCCACGACTTGCAGCAGCACGTAGCGCGAGAGGCTGTTCATCATGGTCGGGCCGAGTTCTTCCTTGCGCTGGTCGAAGGCGTCGGCCACCGCCGTGAGCAGCCGGTCCTGCACCTCGGCGGGCGAAAGGCCGCGCAGACCGTCGAAATCGAAGGTCTCCAGCACGGGCACGGCGTCCACCAGGGCGGTGCGCAGACCGTCGAGGTCCCAGTGTTCGGGGCTGGCCTCGATGGGCACGTAGGTGGCGAGCTGGGTGTCCACGAAGTCCCCGATCATGCCTTCGGTGGTTTCCTCGATGTCCTCGTCCGGCCCGAGCAGCACTTCGCGGCGCTGGGCGTAGATTTCGTCGCGCTGCTTGCTCATCACGTTGTCGAATTCGAGCAGCTGTTTGCGGATACCGAAGTTGCGGTCTTCCACGCGGGCCTGCGCCTTTTCAATCGCGCCCGTGACCATCTTGGCCTCGATGGGCTGGCTGTCGTCCATGCCCAGACGGTCCATCATGCCCACCACGCGGTCGTTGGCAAAGAGGCGCATCAGGTCGTCCTCGAAGCTGACGTAAAAGCGGCTGCTGCCGGGGTCGCCCTGACGCCCGGCACGCCCGCGCAGCTGGTTGTCGATGCGGCGCGACTCGTGCCTCTCGGTGCCGATGATGTGCAGTCCGCCAAGGTCGCGCACGCGCTGGCGGTCTTCGACGGTGGCGCGGTGGAGTTCCTGCGCCTGCCGGATAAAGTCGGGGGTGATGCCGGGAATCTGCATGCCCAGACGCTCGGTGTCGGGGTCTTCGCGGCTGATGGCCTTGATGAACCCTTCGACCTCGGGCGCGTAGCGGCTGACGCCGAGCTGAGATTCGATGCTTTCCCCGATGATGTATTCGGCGTTGCCGCCCAGCATGATGTCGGTGCCGCGCCCGGCCATGTTGGTGGCGATGGTCACGGTGCCGCTGCGCCCCGCCTGCGCGATGATGCTGGCCTCCTGCGCCTCGAATTTGGCGTTCAGAACGGCGTGCTGCACCCCGGCCTGCTGAAGGAGGGCGCTGAGCTGCTCGCTCGTCTCGATGCTCGCCGTGCCGATCAGGATGGGCCGCCCGCTGGCGTGCATCTGCTGCACTTCCTGCACCACCGCCGCGTATTTGCCCATGCGGGTGCGGTAGATCAGGTCGTCGCTGTCCACGCGAATCACCGGCTTGTTGGTGGGAATCACCAGAACGTCGCTGCCGTAGATGTCGAGGAATTCCTTTTCTTCGGTCTTGGCGGTGCCGGTCATCCCGGCGAACTTGTCGTACAGGCGGAAAAAGTTCTGGTAGGTGATGGTGGCGAGCGTCTGGTTCTCGTTCTCGATCTTGACGCCTTCTTTGGCCTCGATGGCCTGGTGCAGCCCTTCACCGTAGCGGCGGCCCGGCATGGAGCGGCCCGTGAACTCGTCCACGATGACCACTTCGCCCTCCGCGTTGACGATGTAGTCCTTTTCGCGGTGGTACAGCTCGCGGGCACGGATGGCCTGGGTGATCATGTGGGCCTTGTCCATGTTTTCGGGGCTGTAGAGGTCTTTCAGCGACAGCAGCCGCTCGATTTTGGTGATGCCCGCTTCGGTGAGGTGAACGGCCTTGCTCTTTTCCTCGATGGTGTAGTCGCCCGTCGGCTCGCTGCGGACGCCGGGTTCGGCGGGTTCGCCTTTTTGCAGGCGGCGGACGAGCTTGGCGAACACGTAGTAGAGGTCGGTGGCTTTTTCCGCCGCGCCCGAGATGATCAGGGGGGTACGCGCCTCGTCGATCAGGATCGAGTCCACCTCGTCCACGATGGCGAAGTGCAGCGGCGTGTCGGCCCGCAGCACCAGCGCTTCGCGGCTCTGGGCCATGTTGTCGCGCAGGTAGTCGAAGCCGAGTTCGGAGTTGGTGACGTAGGTGATGTCACAGGCGTAGGCGGCCTGCTTTTCTGCGGGCGACAGCTCGCGGTTGGCGAGGCCCACCGTCAGACCGAGCGTGCGGTAGAGCAGCCCCATTTCCTCCATGCCCACGCGGGCGAGGTAGTCGTTGACGGTGACGAGGTGGCAGCCTTTGCCTTCGAGCGCGTTGAAGGCCAGCGCCAGGGTCGCCACCAGCGTCTTGCCTTCGCCGGTGCGCATTTCGGCGATGCGGCCCTGGTGCAGCGCGGCCCCGCCGATGAGCTGGGTGTCGTAGTGGCGCTTGCCGATGGAGCGGCGCCCCGCTTCACGAATGAGGGCGAAGGCGGGCACGATGAGGCTGTCGAGGGGTTCGCCCCCCTCCTGCACGCGGCGGCGCAGGTCCATGAAGGCTCCGGCGAGGTCGTCGATGCGCATCGTTTCTTCCTCCAGCGCACCGACCGGCTTCACCACCGTTTGGATAATGCGTTCGACATCGCGTTTATTGTTGTCGAACACTTTGTTCAGGACACGAAACATGACCCGCCGAGTATAGCCCGAGTGCATGACATTCATCTGAACGATTTCAGTCGGGCGGGCGTAAGGGAATTGAGCGGGGGAGACTCAAGCCGCGGGCGTGCCGGGGCGTAATACGGATTCCGCTTAATTCCTGCACAGTCGGGCCTATACAGTTGGGAAAGCGCCGCCTGTGCATCCATATCGCGTAACCCGTATTTTTTCCTACTCGCATCCGCTCTGCTGCGCAGCTTTGCAAGTCGGATTGAATCTGGTAGTTTCAGATTCAATCGGAATCCGTATAAGGGGCGTGGCACTGGCCCTTTCGCCCTTTACTCTCCACCCCCAACCCTCTACGCTCGCCGCCATGTCTCTCGCTGTCGTTCTCGTGTCGCCCAAAACGCCGGGCAACATCGGCTCCGCCGCCCGCGCCATGCTCAACATGGGGGCCAGCGACCTGCGCATCGTCGCGCCGCGCTGCGACCACCTCGACCCGCAGGCGGTGGCGATGGCGGTCCACGCCGAAGGGTTGCTGCGCTCGGCCCAGATTTTCCCCACCCTGCGCGAGGCCCTGGCCGACCGCGACCTCAGCGTGGGCACCTCGGCCCGCCTCCGCGCCGACCTGCCTGCCCCCCGGCACCCGGCGCTGGTGCGTCCGCTGGTGCGTGAGGCGGCGGCCCCGGCGCTGGTGTTCGGCCCGGAAGAAACCGGCCTCATCAACTCCGATCTGGAGCAGTGTCAGGTCACGGTGCGGATTCCCACCGGCGACTACGCCAGCCTCAACCTCGCGCAGGCGGTGCTGCTGGTGTGCTATGAGTTCTTGCAGGGTCAGGACGACGTGCCCGAGCACAGCCGCAAGGTGGCGACCCGCGAGGAAATGGAAGCGATGTACGGCCACCTGCAGGGCACCATGCACCTGATCGGCTACACCGACGCGGTGCGGGCGCGGCACACGATGCGGCTGTGGCGGGCGATGCTCGACCGCGCCCTGATGAGCAGCGCCGAGAGTCGCCTGTTTCGCGGCTTTCTGCGGCAGGTGAAGTGGAAGGTGGAGCAGGGGGAGGGCGGAGAGGGGAGGGCAGAGGGCGAAGAGTAAGCGCAAAGCGACCCTTCGAGGGAATCCTCGACCGGCTGCACTCCGACGTCTTGCCGTTGTGATTGTTGCAGTTCTTTCAGCTGTCGTTTTTCGATGCCCACCCCACTCCGCATCTTCCGGGGCATGAGTAAAGATCTCACCCCCAAAGAAGTCAGTCGGCAGCTCGGCGTCACTCACTCGGCGGTCACCCAGTGGCTGCGTCTCGGCAAGCTCCAGGGCCACCGTATCGGCGGTCGCTGGCGCGTGACTGTGGCCGCGCTCGAAGCCTTCCTGCTGGCTGGGATGCATGCCTAGAGCATTTGACATAATCAAGACATGCGAAGGGTCGGGGGAGCAGGGTACGGGAACGATCTGCGGGAGCGCATTGTTGAGGCCAGGCATGCCGGGATGAGTACCCGTGAAGTGGCAGCGCGCTTTCAAGTTGGTGTGATCACGGTTCAGAAGTATCTCCGTAAAGAGAAGGCTGGGACACTCACTGAACGTATCCGTCCACCGGGCCGCCCCAGGAAGATGTAACCAGAACACGAAGAACAGCTCCTCAAGCAAGTTGAGGAGCGTCCAGACGACACTTTACAGGAGCATGCCGACAAGCTCTTTGAATGCACTGGTTTCAAAACGTCGTATCGCACCGTTGATCGCGTCTTCCGACGGCATGGGATCACCCATAAAAAAAACGCTGGTCGCCAGCGAGCGGAATGAGGAACTGCGAACGCAGTTCCAGGGCGATATTTCCGCTGTGCTTCCGACACCGGTAGGACCACAAGACAGCGTGGAGCGACTTTGAACGCGGCAAGATGCCTTGATAGCCCTCCACCCTTGCGGGGGAGGGTTGGGAGGGGGGTAACGCAAAAGGTGTCCTAGAGCGGCAAATTTCCAATCCCCACATTTTCCAAGTTGAGAGGTGGAACGCTTCACAACCTCTCTCCCGGCTTCCCCCCTGGGTCAGGATGAGCTAAAAACCGCGACTACGACAACTCCACGCTCTTCTGTGGTCCTACCCCGACACCAGCAAAATTGGTTTTTTTGGACGAATGCGGCTTTAACACCGCGCTCACTCGTCTGTATGGCCGAGCGCCAAGTCATCAACGGGCAACAGGGCAGACTCCACGCAACTGGGGCAAAAATCAGACGCTGATTTGTGCACTCCAGGCGAGCGGTCCTTTTGCGCCTCTCGTTATTGAGGGTGCCGTAAACGGCACTATTTTCGAGTGGTACATCCGCGAAGTGTTGTGTCCAGCCCTGACCCCAGGGCAAATGGCCGTGCTCGACAATCTCTCCGCGCATCATCGGGCCAGTGTGAAGCAACTGATTGAGGAGCGTGGGTGCACGCTCCTCTTCCTGCCGCCTTATACTCATGAGTTGCATTGAGTGAATAGTCCCAATAAGCACGTCTGGAACGTGCTTTTCTGTCTTGCGTGACCAAAAAGAAAAACTCGCTCCCAGACGTACAGGAATTCTACCGCGCCCTGGAGGCCGAATTGGCCCCGACGAAATGGCGCACGTTCGAGGGCACCTTGAGCATGTTTCTCGAAGGGGGAAGTCGCAAGCAACTCCGTCAGGTCAAGACCTGCTCACCCAGCACTGTCAGCCGACTGCTCAATACAATGAACACCCAACCACTGGAAAAAGCGCGTCTGCGCTTCCAAGTGAAGGCTCTCCGTGCTGCTTATGACCGTCTGCGTGGTCAAAAACCCTGGTTGGTGATTCGGGTGGACCTGACCAGCATCGAGAAAACGGGAAAGAGCCTCCCGTACACGCGAACCTACAACGGTGTGTTCGGTCTCCATCTCGTCGTCATCCACGTCAGCATCGGAAAGCTCAGCTTTCCGATGGGCCACGCCATCTATGACCCAGCACAGGAAGAAACACCGATCCAGTTGGCCCTGAAGCTCATCCGGCGCTTTCACCCCTATCTCTGGGGAGATCTCCCTCAGTTCCTGGTGATGGATTCGGGCTTCTACAGCGCAGATGCACTGGATTTGCTGCGTTGGTGGGGGTTTGAGCACATCAGTATCGGTGGCCGGTCTAACCTCCTCTTGGCTGATGGTCGTCAACTCAAGGAGGCAGGGCGCGGCGAATGTGTTGAACTGGCCGGTTTACCGGGGGTGCCCCTCTATGTGTCCTGGGTAGACCTGCCGCGTAACGACAAGATGAAGCGTTTCTACGTGCTGGACACGCAACCGGGAACGGCGCGAACACTGACCAGACGCCACAAAAGACGGTGGCTCATCGAGTCTTTCTTCAAATCGGCCAAGCATGACTTTGGACTAAAGGAAACCCGTCTCCGAACGGAGACGGGCATCGACAATTGGATCTTTCTCGTGTGGCTTAGCATTTCTCTGGCCCTCTACCAGCAATTCAGGGCAGGGATGACAGGGGGGCAATGCCCGGCCTGGTGCCTGACCCTGAGTGAAGCGGGGGAAGAAGTCCGCCTCGTCCTCATGCCGCACGTCGTCCGCCGCACGCTCCTTGCGGCCCTTTACCGCCTGGATGCTGCTGAACTGACGTTGCTGTCGGCAAAAACTGGGCAGGCTGCATAAATGCAACTCATGAGTTATACGGATTCCGATTAATTCCTGTACAAGGGCCACCAGTGGAAAAGGGTGTGTCGGGTGAGGAGGTCAGGCTGAGTTTCCAGCCAAGCGCACTGTTCGCCGAGTGTTGTTTGAAGGTCATCCAGGCTTTCGAAACATTGGTTTGCTAGCGTTGCATCGGTCAGTTTCCAGAGCCGTTCAACGGGTTGCAACTCGGGAGAATAGGGCGGCAGAGTCACCGTTTGTATGCCTACTGGATGTCCCTGCAGTGCAGGGACATGAAAGCCGCCGCCGTCCTCAACGACCAGGACATGATGTTCTGGCCCTGCACCGACACTCTGAGCAAAAGCAGCCATCACCGCCTGATACGCGTCCTTGTTGAGCACTGGAACTAGTGGATGACCAAGGGCATGATTGAGGCTATTCGACTTGCTTGTAGTGACGCGCCATTTTGCCTCTTGCTGCCTGGGTCGTGAATTCCCAATTCACTTTGACTGCCCTGGCGTTTCTGTGCCGCTCCCAGGCGGCAACTTCCGTCTCAAGTGCTTCTTTCGCCGCTATACGGCGATCCAGACACTGACGTTGCAGAGCGGCCCATTCCATCTCGGCCATATTCAGCCAGGACGCGTGTTTTGGCGTATAGATCCACTCGAACCGCTTTCTCAAGCGGTTCGCTTCTTCTGCGGGCAATGTGTCGTAGAGCGCTGCTGGTGAATGGGTCGAAAGCTGGTCCTGGATCAGCCGGATTTTCTTCGCCTCTGGGTAGCGTCGATCCAATGCTTGCAAACGAGCTGCGTATTCCTGTGACGTTCGCCGCTCAGTCACCGTCACACTGCGCTGCCCCGTCAGCGGCTCAAATTCGATAAAGAGATTAACTGTCCCACAGCGCTTGTACTCGTGATCGACCCGTGCCGGGTATCCCGGCACGGGTGGGAGCGGCTCACGAACATGATCGAGAAGCTGGACAGATTTTTCATCGAGGCAGACCACTGGATATTCAGGGTCATAGGGCAAAGCGTACGTATCCAGCACTTCCTCCATACGCCAGACAAAGTCTGCCCCTACTTTGGAGACGCACCAGCTCTCGACCTGCCAGGGTTTGAGTGCGTTTTTTTAAGCGTTTTTCGGACGGTCTCATCAGAAATACTGTCTACGACGCCTAAAGCGACAAGACGATCAGCGAGAAGCTGCATCGTCCACTTCGCGTACCCCTCTGGCGCATCCGAGCAGGTTTCTGCGATCAGGATCGCCGTGGCTTTCGGATCAAGTTTTGGGGGCTGCTTGGGGCGCGGTTTTTCGTAAAGAGCAGCAGCTACCCCGTCAGTCGCATATTTTCTGCGGATTTGACCGATCATTCCTTTGCTGACGGCCAGCCGTTCAGCGATCACCTTGTCATGCAGCTGTTCATCTGCCAGGAGAAGGACACGTGCGCGAGTCATGACTCGCGCACTGATCATTCCCTTCTTCGTCATATCGATGAGCTTCTGACGCTCAGCTTCAGGAAGGTTGACGACGAATCGCTTTTGGCGTCCCATGCAGCATTATAAGCCTTCTCATGCCCTTGGTCATCCACTAGGTAGAACCGACTTTCTCCAGACTCGGGGTTCACAAAGGCGTAAATGTAGAGCCATTCATATCGAGGATGCACAGTCGCCGTCAAAGGCTGGCCTATGGGTGCCCAAACGGGGCGAAGAATGGGCTTGAGGCCCAGACGGTGTTCGTCCAGTGCCCATAACGACACCTTGGGATGGAGCAGCTCCGCCATGCGGAGCTGCTCCATCAGGACTTTGTTTTGGACGCTTCCTTGGCCACCGGGTCGCCTTTCTTATGTCGTGGGCGTGGCTTTTGAGGACTAAAGCCTGCTTGACGCATTCGTTCGTACCCGCGCCCCAGATAGATTTCTTTGCCGAGCACCTCCTTGACCCATGATTGCGCCCTGTTGCCATCCCAAACGACGCCCTGGTCAAAATCTTGCTGAAGGGCAGCAGCAAATTGCTGCTGTTCCTCAGCGGTGAGGACAGGTGGCGCTCCCTGGTTCTCGTGGCGCGCATCTTTGAGGCCACTGAGTCCTAGGCGGTTGTAGCGCTCGATGATTTGACGTGCGCCGCTCACTGAATAGCGCGTAAGTTCCAGCGTTTCCGTCTCGCTCTTGCCTTCCGCGAGGAAGGCAAAGAACTGGGCGCGTCGCCGTTCTACCGCACAGGTACTGACCTTGTAGATAGCCCAGAAATCTTCAGCTTCGTGCTTGAACGCCACCGTTTTATAGAACTTTTTCAAGGCTTCAGTCTACACAATTTAATCGGAATACGTATCAGCCGCAGCGGAAGGGAATCGGAATCGGCCCGCAGCAGCACATCCCCTGCACCTGGGTACGGGTGCCGAAGGCGAGGGGAGAGCCGGAACGCAGCGCCACATGCGCCGTCCGGCAAGCGGCAAAGCGGGCGGCGACGTGCGGCTGACCGGCCCGCAACCCGTCTTCACGGATGATGCGGGCGATAGCCGCCGAGCAGCTTTCGCCCCCGTGAAGCGCGGCGTGGGCGCAGCGAAACCCCTTGCGCGGCGAGAGCCAGCGCTGGTAGAAGCGGATGCCTTGCAGGGCCAGTCGGTCAATTGTGGACATAACTCAGGCTAGAGCAGTTCTCCGAATTACGTGATGCGCGGAACGGCACCCCGCATCACTCCATTCTCCGTCCTGCTCAGTGTTTTGCACTCGCTCCGCTCGCCAAAAAGACGTTGCGTCTTTTTGTCAAATGCTCTAAAGCGTTGGCAGCGCGAACGGGCCAGAAAAAATGGCCCCGTCTTGACCGGAGCCAGAGAAAAAAGCAGCCCCCGGTGTGGGAGCTGCTGGGGCCGGGGAAGCGGCTTACTGCGAGGTGGTGACTTTGGTCGCGTCGATGGCGTCGCCGTTGATGGCGCCCTCGACGGCGATGTTGGCGCCTTCACGGTCAGCGCCGAAGAACTCGTCGGCGGTGGTGGCGATGCCAGCAAACTCGGTGCTGTCGGAGATGTTTACGGTGTAGTTCTTGTCGTTCTCGTTCAGGCCGAAGGTGCGGGCGGTGCCGTCGAAGTTCATCACGGTGCCTTCCAGACCGTTCCCGGCCGCCATATCCATTTCCTCGCCCACATCGGCCTGGTCGTCGTTGGCCATGGTGCTGTCGGTCGAGGTGTCGGTGCTCTCGGTGGTGGTTTCGGTGGTCGTGGTTTCCGTGGTGGTCTCGGTGGTGACCGGCTCAGTCGCGGTGGTGTCGGTGGACGTCGTGGTGGTCGTGGTTTCGGTCTTGGGAGCGCAGGAAGCCAGCAGGCCCGCGGTCAGCAGAAGCATCAGAACATTTTTCATACCCCGAATCATGGGAGCGCGGCAGGTTTCAAACGTGAGCCGATTTCCAAACCCTTTTAATCATCGGCCCCCCCCCAGGGCGCGGCACGGCGCAGGGGCTTCGGGGCCAGGGCAGGCGTCCCCAGCCAGGAACCCTCAGCGCAAGACGAGGTCCCCGTCTGCCGCGTCTACCGTCACTGCGCCGCCCCCTTGCAGGCGTCCGAACAGCAGTTCGTCGGCCAGCGGGCGCCCGAGCCGTTCCTCGATGACGCGGGCCAGCGGGCGGGCGCCGAGCAGGGGGTCGTACCCGAGTTCGGCGAGCCGGGCACGGGCGGCGGGGGTCACGGTGAGGGTGACGCCCTTTTCGGTCAGCTGCTCCCCGAGCTGACGCAGGAACTTGTCCACCACGCTCTGCATCACCTCGCGCGAGAGCGGCGCGAAGTGGATGACCGCGTCAAGGCGGTTGCGGAACTCGGGGGTAAAGGTCCGCCGGACGGCCTCGGCCTGCTCTCCGCTGCGGCCCTGACGCGAGAAGCCCAGCGCGGGGCGGCTGGCGTCCTCGGCCCCGGCGTTGGTGGTGAAGGTCAGGAGCAGGCCGCGCCCGTCCACCTTTTTGCCCGCGTGGTCGGTCAGGGTGCCGTGGTCCATCAGTTGCAGGAAGATGTTGTACACGTCCGGGTGCGCCTTCTCGATTTCGTCGAGCAGCAGCACCGCGTGGGGGTGCCTCGCCACCGCGTCGGTCAGCAGGCCGCCCTGGTCGAAGCCCACGTATCCGGGAGGCGCCCCGATCAGGCGGGCGACCGCGTGCGGCTCCTGATACTCGGACATGTCGAAGCGAATCAGTTCGACCCCCAACCGCTCGGCCAGGGCGCGGGCGAGTTCGGTCTTGCCCACCCCGGTCGGTCCGGCGAACAGAAAGGCCCCCTGCGGCCTGCGGGGGTCACGCAGTCCGGCGCGGGCGAGCTTGACCGCCGAGGACACGGCCTTCACTGCCGGTTCCTGCCCGTACACGCGGCGGTTGAGATCGGCTTCCAGCGTGGCGAGGCTCTGCACTTCCTCGGCCTTCACCGCCCCCACCGGCACGCGGGCCATGCGGGCGACGGTACTTTCGATGTCGGCCACGCCGATTTCGCCGCCTTTGCCGCTGCTGGAGCGGGCCGCCCCCGCTTCGTCCAGCACGTCAATCGCCTTGTCGGGCAGGAAGCGGTCACGCAGGTGCCGGGCCGAGAGGCGCACGGCGGCTTCTAGCGCGTCCGGGGCATAGGTCACGCCGTGATGCGCGGCGTAGCGGGGGGCCAGGCCCTGCAAAATCTGCACCGCGTCGGTTTCGCTGGGTTCGGGCACGTCCACCGTCTGAAAGCGCCGCCACAGCGCCCGGTCCTTTTCGAGCTGCCGCAGTTCGGCGGGGGTGGTGGCCCCCAGCACCCGCAGCCCCCCCCGCGCCAGCGCCGGTTTGAGCAGGTTCGCGGCGTCCACGCTGCCGCCCTCGGTGGCCCCGGCGCCGACGATGGTGTGCAGCTCGTCGATGAACAGCACGGCGTTTTTGCCCGCCAGTGCCGCCAGTACCGCCTTGAGCCGCGCCTCGAAGTCGCCCCGGTAGCGCGTGCCCGCGAGCAGGGCGCCGAGGTCGAGCGCGTACACGTCGGCCCCCTTCAGGAAGGCGGGCACCTGACCGCCCACCACCCGCTGCGCCAGCCCCTCGGCCAGCGCGGTCTTGCCCACGCCGGGTTCGCCCACCAGCACCGGGTTGTTCTTGCCGCGCCGGGCGAGGATGTGGACGACCCGTTCGAGTTCGGACGCCCGGCCGATCACCGGGTCGAAGGCGCCCTGCCGCGCCTGCTCGGTGAGGTTCTGGGCGTAGGCGTCCAGCGGGTTTTCCTCGGTGGCCTCGCCTTCCGCCGCCGCTTCGCCGTCCACCCCGGCCACGCGGCGCTCGCGGGTCTTGCCCGGCACCTTCGCCACCCCGTGCGAGAGGTAGTTCAGCAGGTCGAGCCGGGTCACGCCCTGACGCTCCAGCGCGGCGCGGGCGGGCGAGTCGTCCTCGTCGAGCAGTTCGGCCAGCACCCGCACTCCGGTGGCCTGTTCGTGGCCCTTGCCGCTCGCGTGCAGCTGAAGCACCGCGCCCTGCACGACCCGGTGCACGCCCAGGGTGAAATCGGGGTCGGGGTCGTCGAGGATGTCGAGGTCGGCCAGCGCCTCGGTCAGGGCCTCGCGCAGGGCGTCCAGGTCGGCCCCCAGCGCGGTCAGGGCCTCTTTGGTGTCGGGGTCGTCGAGCAGCGCGAGCAGCAGGTGCTCCTGGGTCACGTACTCGTGCCCCGCCGCCTGCGCGAGGTCGGCGGCGTGCTGGATGGACACTTGCAGGGGGTCGGAAATCACGGGCAACTCCTCGGAATCTTCGGAAACGGGGGCGGGCGCCGGGGCAGCCGCTCTCCTCGCCTGCCCCGGGGAACGGTCATTATGAACCGCTCCGGTGGCCCGCGCCGCCTAGAGCATTTGACAAAAAGACGCAACGTCTTTTTGGCGAGCGGACTGGGACAGCTCGCAGAGAGCGAGTGCAAAACACTGAGCAGGGCGGACTTGCAAAGCTCCGCAGGAGAGAATGGAGTGATGCGGGGCGCTGTTCCGCGCATCACGTAATTCGGAGAACTGCTCTAGCGTCTCTGGCCCCCGGCGTCCCAGTTGTCCTGCCACCACTTCACCGTGTCGTGGATGGTCTGGCGCAGTGGACGCGGCTTGAATCCCAGTTCCTGCCGGGCTTTGCTCCAGTCCACGCGGTAGGTGGCCTGCATGGTTTCCAGGGCGTAGGGGGTCAGCACCGGACGCACGCCCCGGCGCTGGCTGTCGCGCAGGGTGACCTGGGCCAGTTTGCGTGACACGGACAGCGGCAGGGTCAGCATCCGGCTGCGGCCATGCACCCGGTTCATCACTTCCCGCGCCATGCCGCCCATTTCAATCCAGTCGTTGCTCAGCAGGTAGACCTCGCCGCGCCTGCCCTTTTCCAGCGCCAGCCGCAGCCCCTCGGCCACGTCGCGCACGTCCACGAAGTCGTAGCCGCCCGGCAGCATCACGGTAAAGGGCCGGGCCACCCAGTTGCGGATGCTGGTGCCCACCTCGCTGCGTTTGAAATCGAAGGGGCCGAACACCCCGCTGGGCGCGACCACCACCATCCGGGTCGCGGCGGCCTTGGTGCGCTCGTAGGCCGAAGCCGCGTTCAGGGCCAGTGGCGCCGACTCGTCCAGGGACCGCCCGGACGCGAGGAAAGCGTGGACACTGCCCACGTACAGCAGCCGCCGCACCCCCGCCGCGCGGCAGGCGTCGAGAATGTTGCGGGTGCCGCCGACGTTGACGTGCTCCACCCGCTTACCCTGCGCGTCCCCGATGCTGACCAGCGAGGCCAGATGCACGACCTGCGTCACGCCCCCAAAGGCGGCAGGCAGCATCTCTGGCCGGGTGATGTCGGCCTCCACGATGTCCACGTCCAGCCCGGCGAGCGGCGAGCGGTCCTCTCCGGGTAAAATCATGGCACGAATGCCCTGTTCGCCCTGCTCCCCGCGTTCCAGCAGATGCCGGATAAAAACGTTGCCCAGATGTCCAGCCGCACCCGTGACCAGTAACATGCCCGCAGTTTAAGCGGGCGAGGTCAAAGTTCCTCGAAATATTCAAGGTCCACCCGGCGAATCTGATACGTCTCGCGGGTCAGCACGCCCACCCCGTACTCAATCATCAGCCTGGACAGTGCGTGACCGTCGAGCAAAATGATGTTGCCGATTTGTCCAGCAGTCGCCCGGGCACCCTCGCTGAAGGTGGACGTGGTGATAAACACGCCCTTGGCGGCCTTGTGATAGGTCAGACTTCCCGAAAAGGTGCGGATTTCCGGGCTGTGGACCGTGTTCTGCCAGCGTTTGGCCTGCAAGTAGATGCGGTCCAGGCCCAGCGGATCCTGCTTAATCAGCCCGTCAATTCCGTTGTCGCCGCTGCGTCCCAGAGCTTGCCCGGCGTCGCGCACGCTGCCGCCGTAGCCCATCGCCACCAGCACTTCGACCACCAGCCGCTCGAACTGTGCGGGCGACAGCGCACTGACCTGAGTGAGCAGTTCCTCGGCCAGACTGGTATTGAGTTCGGCGTAAAGGGCGTCTATCTGCTCAGCGGGCGCCAAGCCGACAGACAACTCGGCGGAAAGCGCCCCGGGCGTAGGTTCCGCCTGGGCAGGCGTACGGTTTCTCCGGATAAATTCGGCATAGGCCGGAACGGTCTGCAATTCACGCATCCCGATATGCTGTGGATAACGCCTCAAAAAGTCTCGGCCCAACTCCGTGATTTGTAAAACGCCCCGGGCCGGTGTCGTGAGCAGCCCTGCCCGGTCAAGGTGAAACTTGGCCCAGAGAATACGGTTGTGATATTTGGCCTGCTTGCCACTCGGAAGCAGTTCTTCGAGGTCCTCCGGAGTCAGGGCGAAAAATGCGGCCAAGCGTTGGTAAAGCTCCGAAAGGCGGTGAGGGTTGCCGTCGTCTATCTTCTCCAGAATCGGGCGCATAAACGCTTGAAAGTCGGGAACCGCCACTATCCTTCCCCTTCCGGTTCGGCCACCACCCGCAGCGGGTGGCCTTCCTGCCGGGCGTGCGCGGTGACCTGCGCGACCTTCGTTTCGGCCACGTCACGGGTGTAGACGCCCGCCACGCCCTGCCCCTTGTGGTGCACGGCGAGCATGATGAGCTGCGCCTCCTGCTCGGCCTTGCGGAAATACCGTTCCAGCACCATGACCACGAAGTCCATCGGGGTGTAGTCGTCGTTGAGCAGCAGCACGCGCCACAGCCGGGGCTGCCTCGTCTCGGTGCGTTCCAGGGTCTGGGTGCGGCCCTCGCCGGAGGGAACATGCGGGCGGGTCATGGCCCGAGAATAGGGCGCCCGCCCGCCTGCCAGGGTTTAGACCCGGAACTGCCCCCCTTCCTGCCAGACTTCGCCGTCGAGCGACAGCCGCCCGCCGCCGCGCAGGTCGGTGATCAGGTCCCAGTGGACGGCGCTCGCGTTCAGGCCGCCCGTTTCGGGGTAGCTCTTGCCGAGGGCGAGGTGAACGGTGCCGCCGATTTTCTCGTCGAACAGGATGTTGCCGCTCGCCCGCTGAATCCCGAAATTGGTGCCGATGCCCAGTTCGCCCAGTCGCCGGGCGCCGGGGTCGGTGTCCAGCGCGGCGAGCAGCACCTCCTGCCCCTCCTCGGCGCTGGCCTCGACCACCTGCCCGGCGCGGAAGACCAGCCGGGCGCCGCGCACCACCACGCCCTGATAGGACGCGGGCACGGTGAAGGTGACGACCCCCTCGGCGCTGTCTTCCAGTGGCCCGGTAAAGACCTCGCCGCTGGGCATGTTGCGCTTGCCGTCGCTGTTGGCCCAGGTCCGGCCCCCCACCCGCAGCGTCAGGTCGGTGCCGGGCGCCTCGATGCGCACCACGTCGGCGCGGGTCAGGCGCTCGATGAGCCGGGCCTGCGTCTGGCGCACTTCACCCCAGGCGGCCACCGGGTCGGGACGGTCCAGGAACATCGCCCGCATCACGAAGTCCTCGAACTCGGGCAGGGACATGCCCGCCTGCGCCGCCGCGTGGGGGGTGGGATACAGCGTCAGGCTCCACTTTTTCTGCGAGCGCAGCGCGGCGAGGCCCGCGCGGGCGGCCAGCAGCCGGGCGGTGCGGGCCGCGTCGGTGGGCCGGGCGGCGTCCGGCGTCAGAATCCGCAGTGAGCCGTCCATGCCGCGCATGTCGTCGAGGTCGGCCTGCGGCACCTCGTCGAGAATCGCGTCTGCGCCCAGGGCGGCAAAGTCCTCGTCCTGTCCGGGGTAGCTCAGGCGCACGGCGGGACGCGCCCCAGCCCGCAGCAGGGCGCGGCTGGTCGCGGCGACCAGCGGCTCGGCGGCGGTGCTGGCGGCGACCAGCAGACGCTCGCCCGGCTGCGCGGACAGGCAGTAGTGGGCGAGCAGTTCGGCGTGGCGTTCGGGGTCGTAGGCGAGCAGCGAGGTCATGGGCCGAGGGTAAGGCATCCGGCCCCGTCCAGACCGCTCACGGCCCGGCGGCGCGAGCGTCGGGTATCTTCGCCGGATGAGTGCGCCCGCTCCCCAGTTTCCGCAGACCGCGACCCTGACCATCTCCTGTGCCGACCGCCCAGGCATCGTGGCCGCCGTCTCGCAGTTTTTGCACGGCCAGGGCGCCAACATCGTCCACAGCGACCAGCACAGCACCGACCCCTCGGGCGGGCGATTTTTCATGCGCATGGAGTTTTTTCTCGGCGGCCTGGAGCAGAGCCGGGAAGCGTTCGAGCGGGCCTTCGGGGAGACGGTGGCGCGGGACTTCGGCATGGAGTGGCACCTGAACCTCACGTCCAGACCCAAGAAGATGGCGGTGCTGGTGAGCCGGTACGACCACTGCCTGCTGGACCTGCTGTGGCGCAAGCGCCGGGGCGAACTGAATGTCGAGATTCCGCTGATTCTCTCCAACCACGAGGAATTGCGCCGCGACGCCGAGATGTTCGGGATTCCCTTTCACGTCATTCCCGTGACGAAGGACAATAAGGCGCAGGCCGAAGCCGAGCAGGTCCGGCTGCTGCGCGAGGCGGGGGCCGACTTCGCGGTGCTGGCCCGCTACATGCAGATTCTGAGCGGCGACTTTCTGCGCGGGTTCGGGCGCCCGGTCATCAACATCCACCACTCGTTCCTGCCCGCTTTCGTGGGGGCCAACCCCTACCGCGCGGCGTTCAACCGGGGCGTGAAACTCATCGGCGCGACCAGCCACTACGTGACCGAGGAACTCGACGCCGGGCCGATCATCGCGCAGGACGTCGTGCCCGTCACCCACCGCGAAACGCCCGACACCCTGATGCGGCTGGGGCGCGACGTGGAGCGGCAGGTGCTGGCCCGCGCGGTGAAGGCGCACGTCGAAGACCGCGTGCTGGTGGACGGCAACAAGACCGTGGTGTTCTGACCCGGCCCTGACCCGTTTGCTGCCCGGCCCCCAGTGCGCTTTTGGGCGCCGCCGTAGACTGACGCCATGAAACGGGGGCGCGGAGGAGAAGCGGCATGAAGTGGTGGGGCTGGGCGCTGATCGCCTGCACCGGGCTGCTGCTGGCGCTGATTCTGTCGGGGTCGCCGCGCAATTTGGGCGAACTCGGCCTGAGCGAGTTCACGCAGGCCGTGCGCGAGCAGCGGGTCAAGACCGCCGACATCGCGTTTCAGGGCGGCACCGCCCTCGTGTCGGGCAGGCTGACGAACGGGCAGCCCTACCGCGCCCGTACCCTGCCTGCCGACCCGGTGCTCAAGCTCGGCACCCTGGAAGCGCGGGGCGTCACCGTCACCTACGTCGCGCCGCCGCGCGTCAGCGTTCTGGGCGCCCTGAGCATGTTGCTCACGCTGGCCCTGATCGGCGGATTGATCGTCCTGCTGATTCGCAGCCGCAACGGGGCAAACGGCGACGCGGCGGGCACCTTCGCCAAGTCGAAGGCGGCGGTCGTCAGCGAAGGCCAGATCAAGCTCAACTTCACCGATGTCGCGGGCTGCGACGAGGCCAAGCAGGACCTGCAGGAAGTCGTCGACTTCCTGCGCCAGCCCGACAAATACCACCTCCTCGGCGCCCGCATCCCCCACGGCGTCCTCCTCGTCGGTCCCCCCGGCTCCGGCAAGACCCTCCTCGCCAAAGCCGTCGCCGGTGAAGCCCGAGTCCCCTACTTCTCCATCTCCGGCTCCGACTTCGTGGAAATGTTCGTCGGCGTCGGCGCCGCCCGCGTCCGTGACCTGTTCGAGCAGGCGAGGAAAGCCTCGCCCTGCATCGTGTTCATCGACGAAATCGACGCCGTGGGCCGCAAACGCGGCATGAACCTGCAAGGCGGCAACGACGAGCGCGAACAGACGCTCAACCAGCTGCTCGTAGAAATGGACGGCTTCGGCAGCGGGCAGGACGTGATTGTCCTCGCGGCCACCAACCGCCCCGACGTGCTGGACGCAGCGCTGCTGCGTCCCGGCAGATTCGACAGACAGGTGGTGGTGGACGCCCCCGACGTGCGGGGGCGCGAACAGATTCTGCGCATTCACGCCCGCAAGAAACCGCTCGACGTGTCGGTGGACCTGGGCGTGATTGCCCGAAGGACCGCCGGGATGGTGGGGGCCGACCTGGAAAACCTGCTGAACGAGGCCGCACTCCTGGCGGCGCGGGAAGGCCGCAGCCGGATTACGGGGCGGGACGTGGACGAGGCGCGGGACCGGGTGCTGATGGGACCAGAGCGGCGCTCGCTGGTGGTGCGCGAAGCCGACCGCAAGGTGACCGCCTACCACGAGGTCGGGCACGCGCTGGCCGCGCAGCTGCTCCCCCACGCCGACAAGGTGCACAAGCTGACGGTCGTGCCGCGTGGCCGCAGCCTCGGCTCGGCGCTGTATACGCCCGAAGACCGGATGCACCACACCCGCGCCGCGTTGCTCGACCGCATCTGTGTGGCACTGGCGGGGCACGCCGCCGAGGACGTGGCCTGCGGCGAAGTGACGACGGGCGCCCAGAACGACTTTCAGCAGGCGACTGGTCTCGCCCGGCGCATGGTCACCGAATGGGGCATGAGCGAGGTCGGGCAACTGGCGCTGGCCCAGGAAAGCGGCAATTATCTGGGCTTCGGGCCACAGCCGACGTCCTACAGCGACCACACCGCCGAGCAGATCGACGCGGCGGTGGCCGACATCCTCAATGGCCAGTACGCCCGCGCCCACGCGCTGCTCAGCGAGCATGCCCACGTCCTGCACCGTCTGACCGACGAACTCGTCGCCCGCGAAAGCCTGAGCGGAGAGGAGTTGCGAACCGTCCTCGCGGGCGGCACGTTGCCCGACCTGCCCGGCGCGGCGCGGCCAGAAGCGCCCGTTCCCCAGGGAGGCACCCTGCATCCGGAAGGGGCCTGAACGGGAGAGAGGGGAGGAAGCCTGAATGTCGCTTCCTCCCCTCTCTCCTGTCCGTCTCTCCTGGCCGGTTTACGAAGCCGGTGCCTGCTGCGACTCTTCCTCGTGAACGGCGGCGCCGCCCGCGCTTTTCAGTTTGCGGCTTTCGAGGTCGGCGTGCTGGGTGAGGTACCGCAGCCAGCCCTTGGCGGTCAGCGGCCCCAGGCCGTTGTGCTCGACCACGAAGTCGTCGTCCGGCGGGCTGAGGTGCAATTGCCGCGCGAGGTCCACCGTGCGCGCACGGGTCTGCGAGAGCAGCACCTGCAACTGCCGCAGCGTGGCGCCCTCGGCGGGCCGGTAGCCCCGGTACTCGTCGCGCACGAACTCGCGCTGACCGAGCGCGACCTGAAGGCGGCTCTGGCCCCAGCGCTCGATGCCGATGATGTGGGCCAGCACCTCACGGTTTTCCGGGGTGTCGGCGGCCCGCTCCGCCCGCCCGGTCAGGAAGGTGCCGCCGCGCTCCAGCCCCTGCCCCAGGTCGGTGAAGCTGGAGCGGCCCGCCGGTTTTTCCAGCACGTTGGCGACCACGAACTCCTTGATTTCACCCTTGCGCTTGCGGGCCAGCATCGCCGCCCCCGCCGCCGCGCCGACGGTCGCCACCGTGACGAGGACAGCGGCACCCACACCAGAAGATTTACGGTTCGTCATGATGGAAATTCTAGGACGCGGCGCAGTGAGCGACCTGAACGTGGCCTGAACATTCACCCGCAGGAGACAGAGCGGTTGCAATACTTTGAGGACTGACAGGCGGTTGAGTAGTCTGACCTCATGACAAAAATTCTTTGGCGGACCACGCTTGTCCTAGCTTTAGCTGGCGGGATGGTCGGGGCACAAACATGGCAGGGGAGCAATGGCACCTATGCGCTATCAGGCTGCTATCAAACGAAAGACGGCGTGCGCTGTGATTTTGTTTATTCGGTCAGAAGTGATTCCGGTTTGACTTGGGTGCCTTCTTCTTTTGAAACGGTTACACCTGATGGCGGCAATCTCAAAGCCTCTGCCATCAGCGTTGGTGGCAAGCCTTTTGAGCGATATGGGGCTTCCGTAAATGCTTACAGAGGTGTTCCAGTAAAGCTGAGTGTCCTCTTTGACCTGCCCAAAACGCAAAACACCTTCCGTGTTCTCACTATTTCTGGGGAAAGAGTAGACAACGTCCCTATTCGCAGCACTACTGGCGCCCAAGTTGCCTCAGCTCCTACAACCGCCGCCAACCTCAACATTGCAGGAAACTGGACAGCCACGCTGACGAATTGCAAGCAGTCCGCCGCCAACACAGTGGTCTGCACCGCGACCCTTCGCAAATAATCCAATCTCAAAGAAAAAAGTGGGCGGGCCGGACGGACAAACGCCCACTTCCTGACTATTCAACCTTCCCCGGCCACCACTTCTTCGTCCGGAGTGCGGGTCTGGTTGGGCGTCGGGTCGGGAAAATCGGGGTTCGCCTTGCGGTCGGGCGTGCGTTCCCAGCGGGCGGCGTCTACGCCGTAGGCCCCCTGCGGCGGGCGCTGCTTGAAGCGGGTGACTTTGGCCGGAAGGCCCATCGCGATGCCGTGCGGTGGAATGTCGCTGCGCAGCAGGGCGTGGGTCGCCAGCAGCGCGTCGTCGCTCACCACGCTGCCCGCGAGCACGGTGGAGTGGTAGGTGATGCGCGCGCCCCGGCCGATCACGGTCTTGCGCAGGGTCACGTCGGGGCCGTCGAGCACCGAGTGGGTGTGGCTGTAGATGTTGACGTAGTCGCTGACCGAGGCGCCGTCGTGCAGTTCGATGCCGCCGATGTCGTCGAGCAGGACGTGCCGATGCACCACCACGTCGTCCCCGACTTCCATGTTGTAGCCCACCGAGAACTCCACGTTCTGCCAGCATTTGAAGTTCTTGCCGACCTTCCTAAAGATGTACCCCGCCAGGACGCGCCGCAGCGGAATGCCCGTCACGGGGTTTTGGCCGAACGGCGTGAGGTCGAGGTTTTTCCACAGCCACAGCAGCGGCTTGACGCGGGCGAACTTCTCCTGGTCGGTCGCCATGTAGTACTCGGCCTCGAAGGTGACGTTGCGGGCGTCACAGTTCAGCGCGGCAATCGGCATCTGCGCGAGCAACTCGGCATACTCGCGTCCGTACATCACCTGGGCCAGCACCTCGCGGCACAGCACGTAGCGGTCGGTCTGCGGGTCGGCCAGTCGCCGTTCGAGTTCGGCCAGAAAGCGGTCGAACACGTCCTGCGCGTCGGAAGCGATAGCAATGGGCACCAGCCAGGTCATGGGGGTACTTTAACTCTTAAAGCAATAGGCCGGTCGGGGTTGTCAAGAGGGGTTAAACTCCGCCCATGAACAGACCGTCGGCATTGGTCTGGGCCGCTTCCCTGCCCCGCCTTCCGGTTGAACGGGGGGGTCTATGAACGCCACGAGCGCACCCCGTCCACGCTGGCCCGCTGGCTGGTGGAGCAGGTGCAGGCGCTGGACTTCGGCACGCTGGCGACTGGGGATTACGTGGGGCGCCCCGAACACAGGGCGCCCCCTGAGAGTGCCTGCGGCTAACGCTGGGCGGCAAGGGCAGCCCGCTCACTTGCGGCGAGCTTTTCCAGGGCCGCCCCCCCCCAGTCATGATGGTAGGGCGGCGTCCACCGGGCATCTCGACCCGGCATGGGGCGCTGGGCTTCAATCAGGGCGCGGGCCTGCTCCATCGGCAAGGGCAGCGGCTCCACCGTCCACCCCCAGGCGGGGCGCTTCCCGACCTCGTGAATGTAGCTGAGCAGCTCGCGCACCTCGTCGGCGTGTCCGATGCACAGCGCGGCCCACCTCCCCGGCTGCCCGCTGACGGGGGCGAACACGGTGGACGCCCACACGGGCAGGCGGGGGGAGCGGTCTGTTCTCTTGCCCGCACTGGAATGCGGAAGCTGCACGATGCCGAGCAGGGCCAGGGGCAGGGGCGTCACCCAGACATCGTTCGCCCCACCGCTCCAGTACCGTTCAGAGGAGCGCAGCGCCGCCACGCTGAGCGCCGCGTCCAGGTTCAGGTCGCCCGAGTCCGGCTCGCCGTCCACGCCGACGCTGACCATGAGGGGCGTTTTAGGCAAGGCGTCCCACGCCCGCCACACTCCTTGAGGGCGCTCCTCGAATGGTGTCCCGCTGGGCGCGACGGGCAAAGGGTGAATCTTCGGGGCGCCGTGGTCGTCGAGGAAGTCAAGGACGGGCGAGAGGGTTGGGACAAAATCGCTCATGGCAGGCTCCTTCAAACTTTCAGGCCGACGGCGGGCAGGGGTGGGACAGGACGGGCGGGAGCAGGGCGGGCCGGGGCGCTGGGGAGCAGGATGCCCGCGAGAACGAGGCCGACGAGAAAGAGAAGTGGTGCAGACATGGTGTGTCTCCTGGGAGCGGGGCGCGGTCAGTTGAGGGCGAGAGAAGGTCGTATGCATAACAGGACGCAGGCGGGCAACTGAATGACATGAGTGTAGACCGGCAAAATCTGGATCTGGGCGTGTTCGACCTGCCCGTGACCGTGCAGCCCTGACCATCCGGGGGCCGCTATCCTGACCGCATGACCGCGCGCGTTCCCGGCCCCGCCGACACCCCCGATATTCTCGTCATCGTGGGGGGCAGCATGGCCGCCGTCAAAGCGCCCACCGCCCTGCGCCGGATGCGGGAGGGGGGCGCAGACACCGCCGTCATCGCCACCCGCGCCGCGCAACAGTTCATCACGCCGCTGAGCCTCGCCACTGCCGGAAACTGTGAGGTCGCCACCGACGAAACGTGGTTCGCGCCGCAGCCCCGCGCCCAGCACCTCGCGCTTGCCCGCGCCCGTGTGGTGGTCGTGCTGGGGGCCTCGGCGGAACTGCTGGCCGAAGCTGCCGGGGGCCATGCCGCCACCCTCGCCGCCGCCACGCTGCTGAGCGTAGGGGGGAAAGTGCTGTGGGTGCCCGCCATGAACGAGCGGATGTGGCTGCACCCCGCCGTGCAGGCCAACGTGGAGCGGCTGCGCGGCTGGGGGCACCTGTTTCTGGGACCGGAAACGGGCGCCTTCGGCACGCCGGGCGAGGGGTCGGGCACGGGCCGCATGAGCGAGCCGGAACAGATTGCGGCGCGGGCGCTGGAGCTGCTCAGGGGCGAGGACACGCCGCAGGACCTCGCCGGGCTGAAGGTGGTCGTCTCGGCGGGGCCGACCCGCGAGTATCTGGACCCGGTGCGCTTCATCTCCAACCCCAGCAGCGGCAAGATGGGCTTCGCGGTGGCCGAGGAAGCGCGTGCGCGGGGGGCCGACGTGGTGCTCGTGACAGGGCCGGTGAACCTGAAAGACCCGGCGGGCGTGCAGACCGTCCGCATCGAAACGGCGCTGGAGATGCAGGCGCAAATCATGCAGGCCGCGCAGGGCGCCGACATGGTGGTGATGACCGCCGCGATTGCCGACTACCGCGCCGCCGCGCCCAAGACCGAGAAGGAGGCCAAGACGCCGGGCGACGTGACCATTCATCTCACGCCCAACCCCGACATTCTGGCCGGGCTGGGGGCCGAGCAGCCAGCCCACCCGCGCCGCGTGCTGGTCGGCTTTGCGATGGAAACGCACGCCGGAGTCGAGCGGGCGGCGCTCAAGGCCCGGCGCAAGAACGCCGACTTCATCCTGCTCAACTACCCCACCCGCGAGGGCACCGCGTTCGGCGGCGACGACAATCAGGTGACGCTGGTCCGCGCCGACGGCTCGCATCAGGACTGGCCGCGCGTCAGCAAACGCGAGGTGGCGCGGCGGCTGCTGGACGAGGCGCTGCAGGTCAGAGGACGCCGCTCCTCCAGCGCAGGAAAATAAACGGAGCTTCAGTCGGCATGGACCTGATGCCCGCCGTCGACAAGTCACCCCCCACCGAAAGCCATCTGCCTTCGGACCTCTGCCATCTGCCCTAGAGCAGTTCTCCGAATTACGTGATGCGCGGAACGGCACCCCGCATCACTCCATTCTCCGCCCTGCTCAGTGTTTTGCACTCGCTCCGCTCGCCAAAAAGACGTTGCGTCTTTTTGTCAAATGCTCTAAAGCTGCGGCAACGCCGCCTCCACCACCGTGCCGTGCCCCGGTGCCGACAGGATGCGGTAGCTGCCGCCCCGTGCCTCAAGGCGTTCTTGCATCTGCACCAGGCCCAGGCCCCCGGCGCTGCTCACGCGGCCCGTGATGGCCTCGGGGTCGAAGCCCACGCCGTCGTCCTGTACGCGCAGCTTCACCCGCTCGCCGCCGTGGAGCGAGACTGTGACCTCACGGGCGCGGGCGTGCTTGGCGACGTTGTTGAGGCTCTCCTGCAAAATCCGGAACACCACCGCCTCGTCGCCGGGCGACAGGTGAATGTCGCCGGTTACGTCCAGGGAAGTGCGCACACTGTTCTGCTCGCCGAAGTCGGCCACGTAGCGCCGCACCGTTTCGAGCAGCCCGTAGCGCTCGAGGTCCACCGGGCGCAGCGCGAAAATCGAGCGCCGCACCTCCCGAATCTGTTCGCGCAGCAGGGCAGACGCTTCCTTCACGTCGTCCTCGGACTTTTCGGGGTCGGTGCGGAGCTTGCGGGCCACGAGGTCAAGCTTGATGGCGGCGAAGGCGAGCGACTGCGCCACCCCGTCGTGAATCTCGCGGGCGATGCGGGCGCGCTCGTCGCTGATGGCGAGTTCTTCCGAGTAGAGGTAGGCGCGGGCGTTGCGCACCGCCAGCGTCGCCTGCCCCGCCATGAACGCCAGCAGCGGCACCCGGGCGCCCTCGAAGGCGTCGGCGCGGGCGTCCCCGAGCACCAGCACCCCCACCGGCCCCTGGTCGTCGCGCATCGGCAGGCCGAGGACGCTGGCGGCGTGAGCAAAGACCCCGGCGGCCTCGTCGCCCTCGGCCTGAAGCGGCGTGCCCGAGTGCGCCACCCGCAGCGCGAAGGCGGGCGCGGGGCTGCCCCCCACCTCCTCGCGGCCCGAAAAGTCCTGGGCGTATTCGAGGCGCAGCACGCCGTCCTGGTCGAACAGGTACGCGGCGCGGGCGTCGGCCCGCAGACGTTCGGCCATGTTGCGGGTCACGCGGGAGAGCAAGCGGCGCATGTTGCGCTCGGCGCGAATGGACTGGTCCACGCTGAACAGCGTCATCAGGTCCAGCGTGCGCTGCCGGGCGGCCTCGACTCCGTTGGCGATTTCCCCGGCCAGGGCTTCGACCAGCGCCACGGTGGGCGGCGTGGGGGGCGCCTGGAAATGCAGCGTCATGGCGCCGCCGCCAGGAATCAGCACCTTGAGCGGGTGCAGGTCGGCGCTGGGGCCGGACAGCAGCGTTTCGCCCCGCGCCGTCGCGCTCAGGCCGCCGGGCACACTGAGGGTCGCGTGCGTGGCGCCGGTCACGCGCACCGCGCCCCGCGCCGCCACCTCCACCACCGCCGCGAGGTCGGGGGCGTCGGCGAGGTCGCGCATCAGTTCCTGCACCGCTCGGAGCTGACCATTGGACGTGCTGAGTTCGACGTACAGGTCGCGCAACTCGCGCTCGGCGCGTTCGCGGGCGCGGGTGCCCTGGGCGATCCATTCCACGCTGAAAAAGGTCACGGCGGGGCCGACCAGCCCGTAAAACAGCAGGTGTGCCACCAGTTCGGCGTCCCGGGTGGGAAGCTGCGCGATCAGGAGTTCGACCACCACCACCACCAGCACGATCAGCGGCGGCAGCACGTTGCGCACCAGCCGCACCCGGTCCGACAGCCGCACGCTCTGAAGCGCCATTTTGCCCTCCAGCACGGGTTCCGGCGGCGTGGGCGGAGGAGCGGCGGGCGGCGTGGCGGAAGTCGGACTCATCGCCCCCAGCATAGGCCGGGGGGTGGGAAGGCATCCCGCTCCGGGGAAGGACTCGGGAGGCGCCTGGAAATCGAGGTCGGTCCCTTCTCGACGCCCAGACGCCTCGGCCCTTACTCAGCCCAATCCAGTTCTACGTATTTCCCGCAGGGAGTGGGCAAAGCAGACACCCCAAAGCGCGTAGCACAGCCGTAGCACAGAGGGGCCAAAAAACGGCATCCGTAGGGAGGGGTAAAAAAGAAAAACCCCCTCACAGGGAGGGAGTTTCTTTGCTGGTCGAGGCGGCGAGATTTGAACTCACGACCCCTACCACCCCAAGGTAGTGCGCTACCAGGCTGCGCTACGCCTCGTCACACCAGCGGGGAGAATCATAGGGGGTGGCGCACCTTTCGTCAAGGGGCAGGGGTCCAGGCACGAAGGGGTCGCCGCACGTTCTGCCGGCCCCCGGTATGCTGCGGCCTATGACTTCAACCCTGAGTTTCGACCAGAAGCTGCACAACTATGCCCGCCTCGCCGTGCGCGTGGGCCTCGGCGTCAAGCCCGGCCAGCGCGTGCTGGTGCAGTCGCCGGTGGACGCCGCGCCGCTCGCCCGCCTGATCGTGCGTGAGGCCTACGCGGCGGGCGCCGGCTTCGTGGACGTGCGCTGGGACGATGACGACGTGCAGCTCGCCCGCTTCGAACTCGCCCCCGAAGGCACCTTCGAGGAAATCAGCAAGTGGCGGGTGGACGCCGAGCTCGAAACGGCGAACGCGGGCGGCGCCGTGATCGCCATTCGCGCCACCGACCCCAACCTGCTGGCGAAGGTGGACCCTGAGCGCGTAGCGACCTGGCAGCGGGCGCTGGCGACCTACCGCAAGCCGTACTCCCTTCAGGTGATGACCAACCGCCTGAACTGGAACCTGGTCAGCGCGCCCATTCCCGGCTGGGCCACGCTGATGTTTCCCGATTCGGGCACCGAGAAAGCTGTGGAGCAGCAGTGGGACGCCATTTTTGCTGCCGTCCGCGCCGACCAGCCCGACCCGGTGGCGCTGTGGGAGGAGCACCTCGCTAACCTCAAGCGCCGCCGCGAGGTCCTGACGCAAAAGCAGTACAGCGCCCTGCACTTCCGGGGCGGCGACACCGACCTGACGGTGGGCCTGGCCGACGACCACCTCTGGGGCGGCGGCGCGGCGGACACCCCCGGCGGCATCACGTTTACCGCCAACATTCCCACCGAGGAAGTCTGGACCGCTCCGCACCGCGAGCGGGTGGACGGCGTGGTGGTCAGCACCAAGCCGCTGTCCTACGCGGGCACGTTGATCGACGGCATCCGCATCGAGTTCAGGGACGGGCGCATCACCGCGGCGAGTGCGAAACAGGGCGAGGCGGCCCTCCTCAAGATGATCGACACCGACGAGGGCAGCCACCGCCTCGGCGAAGTGGCGCTGGTGCCGCACTCCAGCCCCATCTCGCGCTCGGGCCTGTTTTTCTACAACACCCTGTACGACGAGAACGCCGCTTCGCACATCGCCATCGGCAGCGCCTACCGCTTCAACGTGGTGGGCGGCGTGGACATGACCGCCGAGGAATTTGCCGCGAAAGGAGGCAACGACAGCCTGACCCACGTGGACTGGATGATCGGCAGTGACCAGATCGACGTGGACGGCATCACCAGGGACGGCAACCGCGAGCCGGTGATGCGGGCGGGCGAATTCGTGATTTGAGCGGAGGGCGAATGGCAGATGGTTGATGGCGGATGGCTAAGGCGCAGGGGCTATCTGCTATCAGCTCTAGAGCAGTTCTCCGAATTACGTGATGCGCGGAACGGCACCCCGCATCACTCCATTCTCCGCCCTGCTCAGTGTTTTGCACTCGCTCCGCTCGCCAAAAAGACGTTGCGTCTTTTTGTCAAATGCTCTAAAGCGCCTGCTCGATGTCGGCCTGAAGGTCGGCCACGTCTTCCACGCCCACGCTCATGCGAATGGTGCCGGGCCGGACCCCCGCCGCGAGCCGGGCCGCTTCGGGCACCCGTCCGTGGGTGGTGGTCCAGGGGTGAACGACCAGGGTGCGCACGTCGCCGAGGTTGGGGGCGATCCGCAGCACCCGCAGCCGCGAGAGAAAGCGCGACGGGTCGTCCACGTCGAAGGTCAGCACCGCGCCCGCCCCACGCGGCAGGTACTTCTGCACCAGCGGGAAGCTCGGGTGCCCGGGCAGGCCCGCGTAGCTCACGCCCCCCACGCGGGGGTGCTGCTCCAGCCAGCGGGCCAGGGCCAGCGCCGAGTCCGACTCGCGCTGAAGCCGCAGCGCCAGCGTTTCCAGCCCCTGCGCGATGAGAAAGGCGCTGTGGGGAGCCAAGGTCATCCCGAGTTGGTGCGCCCCGAACCACCGTTGCCGCCAGGCGAGGGCGTCCGGGCCGCGCTGCGCGAGCAGGCTGGGTTCGCCCCCGGCAAAAATCGGGTTGCGGCTCAGGTCGTGCCGCTTGCCCACGGTCACGCTGCCGCCCATGACGCTGCCGTGCCCCCCCGCCCACTTGGTGAGCGACTGGCTCACGATGTCGGCGCCGTGGTCCAGCGGGCGACACAGGTAGCCTGCTCCGCCGCAGGTGTTGTCGATGGCGAGCAGAGCGCCGCGCTCGTGGGCGACCCCGGCCAGCGCGGCGAGGTCGGCCACCGCGCCCGAAGGGTTGGAAATCATCTCGGCCCACACCAGCCGGGTGTTGTCCTGCATGGCGGCGCCAATCTCCTCCGGGCCACCTTCCACCAGCGTCGCCGTGATGCCCATCAGCGGCAGGATGTTGGTCAGCATGCCGGTGCTGCCCCCGAACAGGCTGGCGCTCGACACCACGTGGTCCCCGGCGCGGCACACGCTGAGCAGGGCGGTGAGGCTGGCCGCCTGCCCGCTGGCGAGTGCGACCGTGGCCGCCCCGCCTTCCAGAGCGGTGATGCGCTCCTCCAGCGCCCGGACGGTGGGGTTCTGAATCCGGGCGTAACTCAGGCCCTGATTGTGCTGAAACTCGTCCTGCGCCTGCTCCAGCGTCTCGAACTGAAAGGCCGCCGCCGCGTGGATGGGAAAGCCGATGGTCTCGCCCAGGCCCCGCGAAATGCCGGTCTGTACTGCGGCGGTGTCGTAGCTCCAGGCGGCATCGGGCGTCGAAAGCGGGTCGTTCATGTCTTCACCCTATGCCGGGCCGGAGGCGGCGAGGCCTGCCCTGCTTAACTTTCCTGTGGCCGCCGGGCACGGGTTTCAAGAGGAAACGGCCCATCGGTGAGTTGAAGGTCCGGTGCCTCGAAGATGGGGACAAGCGCCGCGAGACAAAAGAAAAAACCCCCGCACAAGCGGAGGCTTTTGCTGTGGTGTGCCCGAAGAGATTCGAACTCCTGGCCTTCTGATCCGTAGTCAGACGCTCTATCCAGCTGAGCTACGGGCACATCCTGTGGTGGTACTGCTTTGGCGGAGAGGGCGGGATTCGAACCCGCGGTACACTTTTAAGGCGTACGAGCGTTTAGCAAACGCTTGGTTTAAGCCGCTCACCCACCTCTCCAGGTTGTCATGTGCTTCTTGCGAAGCTTTGGCGAGGGGTGAGGGATTCGAACCCCCGGTAGGTTGCCCCACTACGGTTTTCAAGACCGTTGCCTTCAACCACTCGGCCAACCCCCCTGACTCGGCGGGTGCGCTCCTTGCCGTCTCAAGCGCGAGAGGAAGTATAGGGGCGACCCCGAAACTTGTCAACGGTCACGCGCACGTCGCAGCAGGACGGCCCCCAGAAGGCCCAGGGCGGCCAGGCCCGACCAGCCTGTCCGGGCGCGTTGCGGGCGTTCCAGCGCGGCCCGGCCTTCCAGCCAGGCCCGCAGAGCCTCCTCGTGCGGGGTGGCGGGTGGCGCGGGGCAGGTGGACGGGGGCAACTCCAGATCGGCGTGCAGCACCGTCGTCAGGTACCTGTTTTCCTGGGGGTGCCCACTGCGGGCCGCGAGCTGCTGGCCGGTGCGCCGCAGCTCTGCGGGGTCGGTGGTGTTCGGCATGACCCAGGGCGCCAGCGCCAGAAAGCCGGGACGCGGCTCGGTCAGCACGTAACTGCGCGGCTCGGGCGCTTCGGCAGCGGGGCCGGTAATGGCGCTCTGACCGTCGAAGGTCAGGTCGAGCAGGTTGCCGACCACCATCGGGTTCACGGCGTAGCGAATGGTCGGGCTGTTCTCGGTGACGGCCCAGCTCGATTCCAGCCAGGCCACCGGCTGGTCGCGCACATGGGCCGGGTCGGGCGGCAGGCCCTCGGGCGCGGTCCAGGGCGCGGCGTTGGCGTCGGGCTGAAGCAGCACCGTGCAGCCCTGCTCTTCCAGGCGTCCAATCACGTCGCGGCGAAAGGCGTCCAGGCTGATCGCCACTCCCAGGTCCCCGACCGGGGTGGGAAAGACCCGCAGCTCGCCCAGTCGGCCCGGCGTCAGGTCCACGCCGCCCGCCTCCTCGGCAGGGGTGAGGTGAACCTTGTCGGTGCAGCCGATCAGTTCGCCTTCCGGCCCGAACAGCACCGTCTGGTTGGTCAGCACGCCGGGTTCGCGCTCTAGTCCGGCAGCGCTCAGTCGGTAGCGCGGCAGTGGGGCCGAGCCACAACAGAGGTACACCCCGTACTCGCGGGCGAGGTCGCGGCAGGTTTCCAGGTACAGCGCGGCGTTTGCGTCGCTGCCTGCCAGTTGCAGGGCGCGAATGGGAGAAACGCGCTCGCGCAGCAGCACCGGCAAAGCCCGCCGCAGCCGCCGAACGAACAGTGCCGCCGCCGCCCGCTCGAAGGTGCCGAGCCGCGCCGCCCAGCTGTCGCCGCGCAGGACCAGCGGCAGGCCGTTGAGTTCGGTCAGGACGACCAGGGTGGGCCGGTCCGCCGCGAGGTGGGGCCGCGCCGCTTCCAGTTGCGAGCGCAGCCAGCGGCGAAAAGAGGCGTTGTCGCCGAAGTCCTGCACCGACCAGCGGGGCTGCACGGCGACAGCGCGAAAGCGGCGGGTGGGGGCAGACATGGCCCGATGCTAGAGCAGTTCTCCGAAGTACGCGCCCTGTGGAAAGGCGCCCCAGGTCACTTCTTTCGCTCTTTCGGAGTTTTGCAAGTCGGACGAAAACACTAAGTTTTTTCTGTTCAAGGCTCTGACGGCCCAGGCCCCCGGTTCCCACCTCACATTCGCAGGTGGCCGGAACATGACACCGTGAAGCATGTTCAAACCCTCAGGAAAGCGGCGGGACCACGAACCGGGCACGCAGGGCGACGTGGGCCGGGACCTGCCGGGGCGTGTGCGGGCGCTGGCGACGCAGCTCGCCGGGCGGGCGCTGACCGACCCCCGCGTGCAGGACGTGACCGGCAGCCTGCGCGGGCGCGGCGAGGAACTGCGCGGTCAGGTGCATGACCGGGCCGAGCAGCGGCTGGAAGAACTGATCGAGCAGCGTCGGCAGGAGCGCGGTTTGTCGCCGGAAGTGGACGCGGCCCTGGCCGCCCGGCGCCACGAACGCGAGCAGCGGGCCGCCCAGCAGCAGATACGGGCGCAGGCCCTCCAGCACGCGGTGACCCCCGAGGAGCGACGGGTGCTCACCCGCGTGGCCGACGCCTGCCCACTCAGCGGGGGCCAGCCGCCCGCCCCGCGTTACACCGCCCTGCTCGACGCGTTGGCTCCGGGAGGGGACGCCGGGCGTGAAATGGCCATACACCGGGCCATCTGGGGCCTGGCCGAACGCCGGGTGCTGGCGGTATCGGCGCACGGCGAGGTGGATTTCGGGCCGCTGGTCACGGGCTGGCCGGTGGAGGGGGCAGGGAAGTCAGGGGCAGACGGAACACCGCAGGAAAGCGAGGGGAGAACGTCCCCCTGATGGGCGCGGACGCTCACGGAGCCGGCGCTCTGGTGCCCGGACGGTATGCTGTGACTTATGGCAGTGTCCGGTTTCGCAAGCCCTGACCGCTGGGCCAGGGTAAGGAGAGTGGAACGCCGAGCAGGGTGAGACAAGTGTAAGACCCCCGCGCTTACAGTCCTTGACGGGTGCCCAAGGGAGCGCAAGTGTTCAGCCGACTGGCCCCAGATTCAGGCAAAGAGGCGGATGATAGATCTTGGCCATTTACGGCGACTTCGAGTATCACGCGTTCAACGACATCATCAAGGTGCTTCAGCGCCACAGCGGGGTGCTGTTCATGCGCACCGCTCTGGCCGGACGCAGCGTCGAGCTGCATCTGCGGCAGGGCACCTTGCAGGCGGTGTTTGTCGACGGCTTTCCCGTCAACGAGCCGCTGCGGGTCCGCGACACGGTAAGACAACTGGTCAGCGGCGCACGCGGCGAGTACAGCTTTGAGGCGGGACCGACCGAGTATCAGCTCGCGCTGCCCATGAACGAGCTGATCCGGGAAGCGCTGAGCGGCAGCGCCATTCCCGATCAGCAGTTGCCGCATCAGGACACCCGCTTCGAGGTCGTGGCGTCGGCCCAGTCCATGCCCCTGCCGGAGTCGCTGCGGGCGAGCTGGGCGTCTCTCTCCCCGCTGCTGCGCGGTGGGGCCTCGGCCAGCGACCTGGCCAGCCAGTTGCGGGTCAGCCTCCCTGAAGCCCGGGCCGAGCTTTACCGTTTTCGCGCCGCTGGCCTGATTGCCCCGCAACGGGCCGCCGCGCAGGCCCAGGCCAGCGCCCAGCCCGCAGGCCCTGTCCGCAGGCTGCTGAGTGCCCTGCGCCGACTGACTGGAGGAAGTGCCGCATGATTCCCATGAAACTCGTCGTCTCCGGCCCGGTCGGGGCAGGCAAAACCACCTTCGTTCAAACCCTGTCCGAAACGCCGGTGGTCAGCACCGAGGCAGACGCCAGCGAGGACATCGGCAAGGCCACCACCACCGTCGCCTTCGATTTCGGCACGCTGGTTCTCGACGGCACTGAGCTGCACCTGTACGGCACCCCCGGCCAGGACCGCTTCGACTTCATGTGGGACGTGCTGTGCGAAGGCGCCCTGGGTCTGGTGCTTCTCGTCGCCGGGGACCGCCCGCAGGACTTCCTGCATGCCCGGCACATCCTCGAATTCATCACCAGCCGGAACCCGGTGCCGTTCGTGGTCGGTGTGACCCGACAGGACCTGGACGACGTCTGGAGTCCGCAAGACATCGCCAGCTATTTCGACCTGCCTTCAGAACAGGTGATCGGTTTGCAGGCCACCGAGCCCGACAGCGCCCGGCAGGTGCTGATTCACCTGCTCGAAGCCCAACTGACCCCCGAGCCTCGGCTCGACCCCAATTCTCAGCTCGACCCCAATTCTCAGCTCGACAAGGAGACCGCATGACCGCACCCGCCAGCAAGCAGCAACAACTTCAGGCCACCCTCCAGAGCCTCCGCACCTCCCTGCCCGAACTGCGTGGCGCCCTGGTGGCGACCACCGACGGTTTGCCGATTGCCCAGACCTTCAGCGACACCACCGACTCCAACCGCGTGGCCGCGATGGCTGCCACCGCCCTGGGTCTGGGCAAGCGCATCAACGACACCCTCGGCACCGGCGACCTGACGGAAATGTCGGTCAGCGGCGTCGACGGTCAGGTGTACGTGTACGCCACCGGGCGCAAAGGCGTGCTCGCCGTCGTGACCCCCACCGGCATGAACCTCGGCCTGCTGCACATGGAAGCCCGTGACGCGGCGCGCACCGTCGCGCTCGTCCTCTGATCGGCTGATCGGCACTCCGCTCGTTTCCTTCTTCCTGAACCTTCCCTTTTTCAAGGAGTCCTTCCATGAACGAACTGCGCCCCACCCTCGGTGATTACAACTCTGTCGTCTGTTTCAAGGCCGTGATTACCGGCATCGAAGACACCCTCGGCCCGGACGGCGCTGCCGTGGTGTTTACCCGCGCGGGCAAAGTGCGCGGCCACAAGCTCGCCGGTGAACTCGGCGTGACCGGCAGCAACGTGCCCACCGAGCAACTTGCTGACCTGCTCAACAGCGCCATCGGCAAGGACGGCACCCGCCTGACCGGCGTGCACAGCGTGGTCAAGGACGGCGACAACTACATCGTCGATTGCTTCGACACCGTGTGCAGCGCGGGCGAGGAGCAGGGCAGCGACCGCAAGTGCACCTTTACCCTCGGCGCAGTGTGGGGCGCGCTGGAAGCCATCACCGGCCAGACCTTCCTCGGCGAGCACACCGAGAGCGTGCTGCGCGGCGGCGAGTACGACCGCTTCGTGTTCAGCCCGCTCTAAACAGGCAGCAAAAGAGGGGCACGTCCGCAATTTGGTAGTTCGTTGGAACTATGACCGACAGGGAGCGCCACAGGGCAAGCTCAGAAGATCGCGGATTGTCCAGCACTGCGAAGTCAACCCAATCGCCATCGCTGGTGTCTGCTGAAGGTACTTTTTCCGTCCGATAGGTTCTATCAGCGACTGACGTAGTCCCCTTTGCGTCCTACACCAGTTGTAGACACCCTGAACCAGATGAGCCAATGTCACTCGATGAAAGGGAAGCCTCGCAAACGCGAGGCTTTTGCGTACCAGATGTGGATTCATCCGTCGAGCCGTCGCGTTCTGGCGCTCCACTGCTGAGGTATTTGGCGTGGTGTAGCCAAGGCTCTGCAATTCTTGGTTGACCCGTTTCTGCGTTCCAGCTGCAATCTCTGTCCTTACGCCCACGACCCGCTTCCCGCTGTACTCCTTGATGACGCGGACGTGGGCCAGGCTCCGTGGGATGCGGTAAGCCTTTTGTGGAAAGCGACCACGCTTTCCCTGTCTCGGTGGCTGCCACGACGTACCGAACAATTCTGGAAATAAGCTCTGGTAGGGCAAATATCCATCAGTGAATAGGACAAGGTTGTTGGGAGTGGCAAGTCGTTTCCTTGCGCCGATCAGCAGAACCTTCGTCAATTCGGCTGTTCTGGCCCCAACTTGACCTTCAATGACGAACTTGCTTTTGGGGTCAACGACGGTGAAATCCCAAGCTTGCTCAGCTTTCTCGCCAACGAAGCTATGCCGCTCGTCGGCTTGCATGCTCGTGACCTCAAGGTCACGAGCATGCTGACTATGGAACTGCTGTAAATGAACGCCAGCCTGACGCATAATTCGGGCAACGGTTGTGCGATGACAGCGTGTGAGGGATGCTGTAGATGAGAAGCAATTGCCATGGGTGAGATGGTCAACGACGCTGTCAATGCGCTCAGGTGGTAATTTGCTACCCCAGTACGGCGTGCCCTTGGTCTCACTGAAAGTGGTTCCACAGGTGCGACACCGCAAAAGACGGCGCTTGTCTGATCCGTAAAACCTCCGAAGCGTGATGTTCTGACGGCCTGACTGCTGAAAGTCTGGACAATGGGGGGTCTGGCAAACGAAACTATCGAGCGGGAGAGATGAAAACACGCCCGGAGATAGGCTCCGGGCGCTCCCATTTCAACCCCTGTCGGTCATAGTTCCAGACAACTACCCCGCAATTTGGACGCGCCCCTCTTTTTCGTTTTGTCTACATCCCGAAGCGGGCGTAGATGTCGTCTACATGCCGCAGGTACCACTGGAGGTCGAAGGCGGCGCCGAGTTCCTCGTCTGACAGGGGGTTTTCGGGGTCGGCGCGGAGCAGGTCGCGCAGGCCCTCGCCGCTTTCCCAGGATTTCAGGGCGTTGCGCTGCACGATCCCGTAGGCCGCCTCGCGCGTCATGCCCTTGTCGTCGATCAGGGCGTGCAGCACGCGCTGGCTGAACACCAGACCGCCGAGGTCGTCCAGATTTTTGAGCATCCGCTCGGGGAAAACGACCAGGTCGCGCAGCACCCCGGTCAGGCGGCGGGTGGCGTAGCTGGCGCTGGCGGTGGCGTCGGGCAGAATCACCCGCTCGGCGCTGGAATGGGAAATGTCGCGCTCGTGCCACAGCGCCACGTTTTCCAGGCCCGTCGCCAGAAAGCCGCGCAGCAACCGGGCAAAGCCGGTCACGTTCTCGGTCAGGATGGGGTTTTTCTTGTGCGGCATGGAGCTGCTGCCGGTCTGCCCCTTGCCGAACGGCTCCATCGCCTCGCGCACCTCGCTGCGTTGTAGGTGGCGGATTTCCACCGCGATTTTCTCCAGCGTGGTCCCCAGGATGGCGAGCGCGGCCAGTACCTCGGCGTGGCGGTCACGGGCGAGCGTCTGGTTGGTGACCGGCGCGGCGTGCCAGCCCCAGCTCTCGGCGACTTCTTCCTCGATTTTGGGTGAGACGTGCGCGTAGGTGCCCACCGAGCCTGAGAGCATGACCACCTGCACGCGGCTCCGGGCAACCTGCAAGCGCTCGAGGTCGCGGTCGAGCGTCGCCATCCAGTTCAGGAACTTCAGGCCGAAGGTCATCGGCTCGGCGTGGATGCCGTGGGTGCGGCCCACCGTCGGCGTGTGCTTGTAGGTCAGCGCCTGCGTGCGGCACACCTCGCGCAACGTCTGCACGTCGGTGATGATGAGGCCCAGCGCCTCGTCGAGCAGCAGATTCTGTGCGGTGTCCACCACGTCGGTACTCGTCAGGCCGTGGTGGATGAAGCGGGCCTCCTCGCCGTAGCGCTCGGTCAGGGCGCGGGTAAAGGCGACGATGTCGTGCCGGGTCACGGCCTCGATTTCGGCCACCTTGACCGCGAAGGCGTCGTCGAGCGGGTCGGCGGCGCTTTTCTCCATCAGCGTGGCGTAGGCCTCGGCGGGCACTTCGCCATGCCGCGACTGCGCTTCCATGGCGCTCAGCTCGACCTTGAGCCAGGCGCGGTACTTGTTCGCCTCGCTCCAGAGAACCTTCATTTCGGGGGTCAGGTAGCGGTCAATCATCGCCGCTCAGGGTAACGGATACGGAGCGGCGCCCCACGCGAGGGCCGAAAATTCAGCTGTCCTGCGTTCCGGCGTCCCCGGGTGACAGCCGGAAACCGTGCGGCAGAAAGTCACGCACCAGACCGCTGACGATGTCGCCCTGGCTGTTGGTGCAGACCACCCGGGCGTCCGGCGCAAACTCGAAGAGAATCTGTCGGCAGGCCCCGCAGGGACTCGCGGGCGGAGAAGCCTCCGAGTACACCACGAGGTCGGTGAAGGTGCGCCCGCCCGCCGTCGCCAGCGCCTGCACCGCCGACTGCTCGGCGCAGCGGGTCAGGCCGAAGCTGGAGTTTTCCACGTTGGCGCCGAAAAAAACCTGCCCGTCGGGGGTCCGCAGCGCCGCGCCCACCCGGAAGCGGCTGTACGGCGCGTAGGCCTGCTTGAAGGCGGCCTGCGCCCCGGCAAGCAGCTGCGGGTCGGGGGTCAGGTTCAGGGCGTTCTGGGTCGGTCTGGCCGCAGTCGGTTCAGTCACGGGGCAACTCTACGGGAACGTCGAAGGGGTCGTACTCGGGCGCCCGCTCGACGCGCACCCGGGCGACGCGGCGCTGGTCGGCCTCTTCCACCGTAAAGGCCCAGCCGCTGTGGACGAAGCTCTGGCCGACCTCGGGAATGTCCCCGAAGTGGTTGGTCATGAAGCCCGCGAGCGTGTCGTACTCGGCCTCGCCCTCCTCGATGTCGGTGCCCAGCCGCTCCTCGACCTCGTGGACGGTCAGCCCGGCGTCCATCAGGTAGATGCCCTCGGCGATGACGATGATGGGCTGCTCCTCTTCCTCGTCGGTCTCGTCGTAGATTTCGCCCACGATTTCTTCGATGGCGTCTTCCAGCGTGACCAGACCCATCGTGCCGCCGAATTCGTCCACCACGATGCTCATGTGCGACTTCTTGGCCCGCATCTTGGCGAGCAGGTCCTTGATCTTCATCGCTTCGGGCACGAAAAACACCGGGCGCATCACGTCGGCGATGGTGAGGTGGTCGAGTTCGTCGAGGTGCCGCAACACGTCGCTGGTGTGCGCGATGCCCACGATGTTGTCGGCGGTGTCCTGATAGACCGGCACCCGCGAGTAGCCGTGCTCGGCGTTGAGTTCGAGCAGTCGGCGCAGCGGCAGGGCGCTGTCCACCGTCACCATGTCCACGCGCGGGCGCATGACTTCGCGCACGGTGGTGTCGGACAGGTCGAAGACGTTGTAGACGAGTTCCTTCTCGCTGTCTTCCAGCACGCCCTCCTGACTCGACGCGCTGACGATCATGCGGATTTCCTCTTCGGAGTAGGCGGCATGGTGCCCGGCGACCCCACGCAGGCCGAAGGCCCGGACCACGCCGTTGCCGAGCGCGTTCAGGCCCTTGATGGCCCACTTGAACACCAGCGTGAAAGCGAGCAGCGGGCGGGTCACGAGCAGCGAGACCTGCTCGGCGCGTTGCAGTGCCCAGCTTTTGGGCGCCAGCTCACCGAAGACGATGTGCAGGATGGTGCTGATGGCAAAGGCCACCCCGAAGGCAATCGCCTTGCGCTGGCTTTCGCTCAGGGCGGTGTCTTGCAGCAGCGGCTCCAGCAGGTGCTCGATGGCCGGTTCAGCGACAAAGCCGATGGCCAGACTCGCCATCGTGATGCCGAGCTGCGTGGCGGCGATGTACAGGTCCAGGTTTTGCAGGGCCTTTTGCGTCGCCTGCGCGGTGGCGTTGCCTTCCTCGGCGAGCTGGTCGATGCGGGTGCGGCGCACGCTGACCAGGGCGAATTCGGCGGCCACGAAAAAGCCGTTCATCAGCACCAGGGCAAACAGCGCCACGATTCCAAGAATGTCGTTCATGCAGTGACGCGCTCCATGTTCGCGTCCCGGTCATCCGCCTGGCACATGCTGCCCGCCGCGTGGCCCCGTTCAGAAAACAGGGCAAGGCGGCGTCGGTGTCCGGTCATGGGAATCAGCCACAGTAAAAAATCCGCCTGCTGGCGGGCTTCGCTGGGCGCTCGTGAAGAGCCAGAACTGGGAGGCTCCATAGCAGCGGCGACTATACCACGTGCCCCCGCCTCAATTGTTCGGCTCCTGACACCCTGACTGCCCTCTGATGGCGCAGCGAAGTGCGCGGCCCCTGGGAAGGGGAAAACCTGTCGGTATAGGTCTTCTGGCCTTCCTCTCACTCGGTCGGTCGGCTGGCCCGGCAGCATGGACCCATGACCAAAGACGATGCCCAGAACCCCAACCCCGCCAACTCCACCGCCGTGGAAGAAGGTCAGGCCCGCGACATGAACATGGAACCTGGCCGGGGCGCTCGCCAGGAGCCTGGTGCCGACATGTCCCAGGACACCCTGGAAGAGAACGTGGACACCGGCAACACCAAGTACACCGCGCTCGATAGCGAATAATTCCGTTCGACTGGAAGGAAACGGCTCCTGCTGCGGCAGGGGCTTTTTTTCGGCCCACCGAGGTCGCTTCGGTCCGGGGTCGCGTCGGCTCAGACGGATTCCGATTGAATCTGGTAGTTTCAGATTCAATCCGACTTGCAAAGCTGCGCAGCAGAGCGGATGCGAGTAGGAAAAAATACGGGTTACGCGATATGGATGCACAGGCGGCGCTTTCCCAACTGTATAGGCCCGACTGTGCAGGAATGAAGCGGAATCCGTATCAGGGGCGGGCGGCCAGTTCGTGCGGCGGGTGCGGGTGCGGCTGCGTCCAGGCCATGCGGGTCTTCCAGCGTTGCCCCTCGGCGGTGTCGTCGGGGAAGAACATCCCTGGCCCAAGCCGCGCGAAGCCGGGGGGAGCGCAGTCGTCCGCCCAGCGAATCGCCACCAGCACGGGGCGCCCCGCCACGCTCCTGAACACCGGCTCGCCGTTGAGGTCGCGCACCCAGTCCGGCGAACTGTGCCAGCGCTGGGGCAGCGCGGGAAGGCTGAAAACGGAAGGCGGCAGGGGCGGCAGGTCAGGCATACGGTCTCCGGGCAGGGGATAGGACGGCTGTTCCCGCCGACGCAGGGCGTGCAGGAAAACCTGGGGTGACGAGAAGAAAGACTTGCTTCGACCCCAATCTTGACACGAGACAAGCTAAAGGTGCAAGAGGTGACTTTGGCTGCCTCTGTGACTCTCCCGGCGACGAAAAGAGAGGCGCAGGAGTCTGTCCTGGCCTCTCTACCTCGGTTCACCTTGATTCGGCTTTGCCTACTTCACCACGATGTTGATAATCCGCCCTGGCACGTAAATCTCCTTGACCACCGTCTTGCCTTCCAGGTATTTGGCGACTTCGGCGTTGTCCCGCGCCGCGCCCAGCGCTTCTTCCTGGGTGGCGGTCTTGGAAATGCTGACCTCGCCGCGCACCTTGCCGCTGACCTGCACGCCGATGGTCACGGTGTCGCGCACGGCGGCTGCCTCGTCTACGGCAGGCCACTGGGCGGTGTGGACACTGCCTTCTTTGCCGCGCTCACTCCAGATTTCCTCGGCGATGTGGGGCACGACGGGGGCCAGCATCCGGTTGAAGATGTCCAGCGCCTCGTCCCAGACGGGCGTGCCGTACACGGGGCTGCGCTTGGCCTTGACCAGCGCGTTCGTCAGTTCCATCAGCGTGGAAATGATGGTGTTGAAGCTCATGCGCTCGAAGTCGTCGCCCACTTTTTTCAGTGCCGAGTGAACGGCAAAGCGCACGTCGGCGTCCGTCATCTTTTCCTCGGGGCCACTGACTTTTTCCTCGAAGAACAGGTTCCAGACGCGGGCCAGCCACTTGGAGGGGCCGTTGATGCCCTGCGAGTCCCAGGGGCCGCCAATTTCCCACGGCGCGATGAACATCAGGAAGGCCCGCACGGTGTCGGCCCCGTACTCGCTCACCAGGTCGTCGGGGTCTACGACGTTGCCACGCGACTTGGACATCTTTTCGCCGTCCTCGCCCAGAATCATGCCCTGGTTGCGCAACTGGGCGAACGGCTCGTGCTGCGTGGTCAGGCCCATGTCGCGCATCACCTTCGTCCAGAAACGGGAGTACAGCAGGTGCAAAATCGCGTGCTCGATGCCCCCGGTGTACAGGTCAACGGGCAGCAGCCCCGCCTTGCTGGGGTCGAACGGCCCTTCATGGTAGTCGGGCGACAGGTAGCGGTACATGTACCAGCTGGAGTCCACGAAGGTGTCCATCGTGTCGGTGTCGCGCTCGGCGGGGCCGCCGCAGACGGGGCAGGTGGTGGCCTTCCATTCCGCGTCCAGCTTCAGGGGACTCTGGCCGGTGGGGGTGAATTCCACGTCCTTCGGCAGCTTGACCGGCAACTGGTCTTCGGGGACGGGCTGCGCGCCGTGTTCGGGGCAGTGGACGAAGGGAATCGGCGTGCCCCAGTACCGCTGGCGGGCAAACAGCCAGTCGCGCAGGCGGTAGGTGGTCTTGGCCCTGGCGATGCCGCGCCCTTCCAGCTTGGCGACGATGGCCGTGATGCTCGCTTTGCCGCCGGGCATCCCGTCGAACTCGCTGGAGTTCACGATGTGGCCTTCGCCGGAATAGGGGGCTTCGGGATTCTCGCCCATGCCTTCTGCGCCTTCGGGCCGGATGACTTCCTTGATGGGCAGGCCGAACGCCTTTGCAAAGGCGAAATCACGCTCGTCGTGGGCGGGCACAGCCATGATGGAGCCGGTGCCGTAGGTGACCAGAACATAGTCGGCAATCCAGATGGGCAACGGCTCGCCCGTGACCGGGTGGGTGGCGTAACTGCCCGTCCAGACGCCGGTTTTCTCGCCTTCCTGCTGGCGCTCCACGTCGGTCTTGCGCCCGGCGGCTTCCACGTAGGCTTCCACCGCGCCGCGCTGCTCGTCGGTGGTCAGCGCCGCGACCTTGGCATGTTCGGGGGCCAGCACCATGAAGGTCGCGCCCATCAGCGTGTCGGGGCGGGTGGTGAACACCGTTTCGCCCCCCACGGGCGTGTCGAAGGTGACTTCCGCGCCGACCGATTTGCCGATCCAGTTGGTCTGCATGGCCCGCACCTTTTCGGGCATGTCGGTGTGCGAGAAGTCCAGCAGTTCGTCGGCGTAGTCGGTGATTTTCAGGTACCACTGGCTCAGGTTGCGCCGCTCCACGGGGCTGCCGCAGCGCTCGCAGTGGCCGTTCACGACCTGTTCGTTCGCCAGCACGGTCTGGTCTTTGGGGCACCAGTTGACCAGGCCGCCCTTCTTGTAGGCCAGCCCGCGCTTGTACATCTGAATGAAAAACCACTGGTTCCAGCGGTAGTACTCGGGGTCGGAGGTCGCAAACTGGCGGCTCCAGTCGATCATCGTCCCCATGCGCTGAAACTGCCCCGTCATGTGCTCGATGTTCTTGTACGTCCAGTCGGCGGGGTTGATGCCATGCTTGATGGCGGCGTTCTCGGCGGGCAGGCCGAACGAGTCGAAGCCCATCGGAAACAGCACGTTGTACCCGCGCATCCGCAGCCAGCGGGCGCGGGCGTCGGGCGCGACGTTGGCGTACCAGTGCCCGATGTGTAGGTTGCCGCTGGGATAGGGGAACATGGTCAGGGCGTAGAACTTCTCGCCGGGCGCGTTTTCGTCGAACTTGTACAGGCCCGACTCCTGCCACTGTGTTTGCCATTTTTGCTCAATGGCGTGCGGGTTGTAGCGCTCGGCGCGGGGGGGGACGATGTTGGGTTTGGTCGGTTGGGTCATAGGTGCTCCTTGAGGGGTTGATGGGTGATGGTTCCGCTTCGCTGATGGTTGATGGAGAAAAGAGGCTGAGGCTTTTGCAAATGCTGAGGCTGGTCTATCAACCATCACCCATCGACCATCAACAAAAAATCGCCCCGGCGCACACGCTACCGGGGACGACTCGCACGCAGCTTGAAGCTAGGCGAGGCGTCCCCGGTCGGTAAGCGCAGAGCGAATCACGGGTCAAGTGTAACGGATTGGATAGGGGCGGGCAAAGGGAAATGTCGGGAGACATTCCATTATCCTGGGGCATGTCTCGACCTACCGTCTTCGAATTGAGTGACAGGATTATCACCTTCCTCGCAGACGAAGGGATAGCGCCGAATGGCCTCTTTGATGCCGATTGGCGAAAAAGTGGTGTATACGCCGTTCTGGACTGCGTTTTTAGTTCTCAGGTCAGGTTTTCGGTGGTCGAAAAGGCGCTGGCTACCTTTGCCGAAAAGTCGGGGTTGCGAGATACTCCAGAACTCACTTTCTCCGGGTTCCTTGCTTTCGTGAGAGATGAGACTGACGTTCGTCCCAGCACCGAACGATTTGATTGGGTGGCGGAACATATCTTCGGCTATAGAGGCAAAATCTCTGGGCGCACCAAAGTTGAAGTGGCGTATGACGTGTGCGAGTTTTTTGCCGCCAAGGGCTATGAAACCAAACGCGACTTGCAAGCACTTCCGGCAGGTCAACCTTTCACCTGCACAGATACGGGCGAAAGTGGCGAGCTTGAGCGTCTGGTCATGCAAGGCATCGTCAATTTGGACGGCAAATCGCCGTACAAAGTCAGAGGTATGGGCCTCGCGTTGGGAGCCTACCTGCTGATGTGTCTGGGGCGCACCGATTTCGTCAAACCGGATACTCTCCTGCTGCGCCGTGTGGGGCATATCGTCGGTCGTGGCTGGCAACCCAAAAGCGGCGATGAGGCAGATTATCTACTGATTCGTCAGGCGATCTCCTGCGCCGCTGAGCGGCTAGGGCAGCCTGCGGCCGCTGTAGACCACGCCCTCTGGAAATACGAATCGGCACGCAGTTGAAATGAGGCGTTTGCGGGCAATGCCTGCTTTCGCTTTACTCCCCATGCCCGTACCCCGTCAGCGTCACAAAAGTTCGCCCCGGCTGGTGCTCGGCGAAGTACATCACCTGGTCGCCGCCCTTTCTGAGGATGGCTTCGAGTTGAATGCCGTCGTCGGGTTTGCGGCTGACCACCGCGTAGCCCGCGCCCTGCATCAGTTTCAAGACGGTTTCGGCTTGGTCTGCGGGGAGGGCGAACTGCTCGATGCGGGTTTTGCCGCTCCTGACCTCACCGCGCACCGTGTCGGAATCGGGGCATTCGGGCTGGGCGTCGGCGGGGAGGGGAGACACGCCCCAGACCTGGGCGGGGTCAGCAAAGCAGTATAGCGGAGTATTGGCGGGAGCACAGGCCGTGAGCGGCAAGGCCATCAGCAGGCTCAGACTCAGAACAGGCGGGCGTACACGGCGCATGAGGGGCAGCATAGCGGGCGAGAGTGACTCAGAGCATTTCGCATAAAAGGCCGCGTTTGCAGCTTTTCAAGTTCGCTCGGTTCATCCAAAGATGAACTGCGATCTATCTCACAACGACTCCTGACCGCTCGGTAAGCCAGAGGTATATACTCCGCTGCATGACCGCGACTCCTCCTCCCGCCGCCACTGGCATGGACACCAAGGCCACGGGGCGCACCAAAATCATCCTGTTTCTGACCATCTTTATCGCCATGCTGGGCCTGAGCGTGCTGTTTCCCATCATCGGGCCGCTGGGCCGCGAGCTGGGGCTGACCCCGGCGCAAATCGGCTGGTTTTCCACCGCCTACTCGCTGATGCAGTTCATCTTTTCGCCCATCTGGGGCAGCCGCAGTGAGCGTCAGGGCCGCCGCCCGACCCTCATCATGGGCCTCGTCGGATTTTCGGTGAGTTTCGGGCTGTTCGGCCTGCTGGCACAACTCGGCATGAACGGCGGCCTGGCGGCAGGCACCCTGTTCGCGCTGCTGGTGGCCTCGCGCGTCATCGGCGGCATCTTTTCCAGCGCCACCCTGCCCACCGCGCAGGCGATGATGGCCGACATCAGCAGCGAAAAAGACCGCGCCGCCAGCATGGGCCTGATTGGCGCGGCGTTCGGCCTGGGCGTGGTGTTCGGCCCGGCCATCGGCGCGGCCCTGAGTGGCATCAGTCTGATTGCGCCGGTGTACTTCAGCGCGGGCCTGGGCCTGTTCACGGCGGCGCTGGCTTACTTTCTGGTGCCTGAAACGCGTCACCCCGGCATGGCGCAGGCCCAGCAGGGAGACCGCCGCGCCCTGCTCGGCAAGGGGGCCATTCCGCTGTTTCTGGCGGTCAGCGCCCTCTCGACCCTCGCCAGCGTGGGCATGGAGCAGACCATCGCCTTCTACGTGCAGGACGCCATGAACCTCAGCGGCTCCCAGACCGCCAAGACGGTGGGCGGCATGCTCGCCATTTTCGGGATTCTGGCGGCGCTGGTGCAGGGCGGCGCGATTCGGCCCCTGAGCAAGAAACTGCCCCCCACCCCGCTGATTCTGGCCGGGCTGGTCGTCATGGCCGCCGGGATGTTCCTGATTCCGCAGACCCACGCCTACTGGCCCATCACGGCGGCGCTGGCCCTGGTCGGCGTGGGCAGCGCGATTCTCAGCCCGACCCTCAGCGCGGCCCTCAGCCTCAGCGCAGGCCGCGACGAACAGGGCGCAGTGGCGGGCCTGAACTCCTCGGCATTGGCCCTGGGCCGCATGGTGGGGCCGCTGCTGGCGACCAACCTCTACCAGAGCGTCGGGCACGGTGCGCCCTACGTCGCCAGTGGCGCGATTCTGGCAGTGCTGTTCGTGCTGACGCTGCTGATGCGCCCCAAGGTTCAGCCGCAGGCGACGCCGACGGCCTGAAGGGGTTGAGGGTGGAGAGGGGAGAGGGGTCTTTAACCCTCCGCTCTCCACCCTTCCCCCTCTACCCCCTCCCTGTATCCTGCCCCGGATGACTCGCCCGCCTGCCCGCTCCGCTGCTCCCCGTCGTCCCCAGCCTTTCAACCCGGCCCGCGAAGTCGCCGTGCGCGTCCTGATTCGGGTGCTGGCGGGCGAGGGCTTCGCGGCGACGGCGCTTGACGCGGCGCTGCAAAGTGCCCGGCTGCCGGGACGGGACGCGGGGCTGGCGACCCACATCGTCTACGGCACGCTGCGGCATTTTCCTTCGCTGGACGCCGCGCTTACGCCGCTGCTGACGGGCAAGACCCACCCCAAGGCGCGGGCGCTGCTGCTGGCCGGGGCCTTCGAAAAACTGCATCTGAACACGCCGCTGCACGCGGTGGTCAACGAATACGTCAACCTCGCCCGTGACGCCCGACTGGCCCCGCCCGGACTGGTGAACGCCGTGCTGCGCCGGGTCGAGAAGGCCGACGTGCCCGAGCTTCCCGCGTGGCTGGCGGGGGTGTACCGCGAGGCGTACGGCGAGCAGACGGAGGCGGTGCTCACCGACCTGTTGACCCCGCAACCGCTGTGGCTGAGCCTCTCGGACGCGGGCGTGCGGATGCTGGAAGAGGACGGGAACGTGGTGTTTCCCGGCCAGCAGGGCACCGAGCGGGTCGAACTGGCCCAGCCGCTGCGCGAGACGCGGGCCTTTGCCGATGGGCAGGCGCAGCCCATCAACCCCGCCAGCCTCGCCTGCGTGGACGCGCTGGGTGAGGTCAGGGGGGCGCGAGTCCTTGACCTCGCCGGGGGGCTGGGCATCAAGGCGGCGATGCTGGCGACGCGGGGGGCCGACGTGACCAGCGTGGACGTGGTCGCCCGCAAGCACGAGGCGGCCCGCGCCAACCTCAGGCGGCTGGGGCTGCGGGCCGAGTTCGTGACCCACGACCTGACCGCGCCGCTCGACCTGCCGCCCGCGCCCTTCGTGCTGCTGGACGCGCCCTGCACCGGCAGCGGCACCCTGCGCTCTCACCCCGAAATCAAGCTGCGGCTCACGCCGGAAGCGGTGGACGCGGCGGCGCAGTTGCAAGCCCGGATGCTGCCCAACGCCGCCGCGCTGGTCGAGCCGGGGGGCGTGCTCGTCTACTCCGTCTGCTCGGTCACGCTGCAGGAGGGGCCAGGGGTCGTGGCCGGGTTTCTGGCAGCCCACCCCGACTTCACAGCGGAAGCGGTGCCCGGACTGGACGTGCCGCACGTCCCAGCAGGCGCGGGCGTGCTGACCGTGCCGGTGGGCGGCGTGGACGGCTTTTTCATGGCAAGGCTGCGGCGAAAAGGGGAGGCGATTTCGGAGCTTTGACGTAAAGAGGTCGCTGCTTCGCCTCCTTTCAACCCCTCATACGGATTCCGATTGAATCTGGTCGTTTCAGATTCAATCCGACTTGCAAAGCTGCTCAGCAGAGCGGATGCGAGTAGGAAAAAATACGGACTTCTGCGATATGGATGCACAGGCGGCGCCTTCCCAACTGTACAGGCCCGACTGTGCAGGAATTAAGCGGAATCCGTATGAGGAAAACCGCCCGGCCACCGAAACTACCGCCATTTGCACAGCGCCAGCGTTAGAGCCGCCTGTCCCCTTTGGGGAGAGGGGTTTGGGGTTGGGGCCAAAAGCTGAAGCTAAAGCCTCTACGCTACGACCCCGCCAGAGCCTTCTTTTCAAGTCCTACCGACGTATCAGCCTGTCTCAACTGCTCTAGCCCTGCTTGTACCCGGTCACTTTCCAGCCGCACGCGTCCACCTTGCTCAGCGTGACGGTGCCGGGATAGCGCCCCTGCACCGCTTTGCCGCTCGCCCGCTCGGTGGCGCGGATGCTCAGGGTGCCGCGCACGGTGGCGACCTTGCCCCGGATGGTCGGTGCCCCGATTTGCACGTCATGGCGCACGTTGCTGTACAGGAAGCCGTACACGAAGGCCGCCGTGTTCATGCGCTGCGTGACGGTGGCCCGCGCCGCCGCCTGGGCACGCTGCGCCGACTGCGCGGGCGTGCAGGCCAGCGCGGAACTGCCGAGGGTGAGGGCAAGCAGGAGGGAGAGAACCCGGTTCATGCGCCGCGTTTTACCGCCTCGCCCGGTGAACTGGCTGAGGGCGAGCGTCAGGCCAGGGTCAAAAAAACCTCCCCCGCGGCCAGGGGAGGAACGCGGGAAGCTCTGCTCATACGGATTCCGATTGAATCTGGTCGTTTCAGATTCAATCCGACTTGTAAAGCTGCGCAGCAGAGCGGATGCGAGTAGGAAAAAATACGGATTCCGCGATATGGATGCACAGGCGGCGCTTTCCCGACTGTGCAGGAATTAAGCGGAATCCGTATCAGGCTTTCTGGCCCAGTCCCAGCGCGGCGTCGAGGGCGACCTCGATCATGCCGTTGAAGGTGAGCTGCCGCTCCTCGGACGTGGTTTCCTCGCGGGTAATCAGGTGGTCGCTGACGGTCAGGATGGTCAGCGCGCGCACGCCGTGCTTGGCGGCGACGGTGTACAGGCCCGCCGCTTCCATCTCCACCGCCAGCACGCCGAAGTCCTTCCAGATTTTGTACTGGTCGAAATCGTCATGGTAGAAGGTGTCGCTGCTCATGATGTTGCCGACGTGGGTGCGAAAGCCGCGCTCCTGGGCAATCTGGTAGGCCCGCAGCAGCAGCTCGAAATCGGCGATGGGCGCGAAGGTCTTTTCGCCGAAGCGAATCTTGTTGACATTGCTGTCGGTGCTGGCCGCCTGCCCGATGATGATGTCGCGCACCCGCACGTCCTCCTGGTAGCTGCCGCAGGTGCCCACGCGAATCAGGTTTTTGCAGCCGTACTGGGTAATCAGTTCCTCGGTGTAGATCATGCAGCTCGGAATGCCCATGCCGGTGCCCTGCACGCTCACGCGCTGGCCCTTGTAGGTGCCGGTAAAGCCCAGCATGCCGCGCACCGTGTTGTGCTGCACGGGGTTTTCGAGGAACGTTTCGGCGATGTGCTTGGCCCGCAGCGGGTCGCCGGGCAGCAGGACGGTTTCGGCAATCTGGCCGGGTTCGGCATTGAGATGAATGCTCATATCGACAGGGTAGCCCATTCGGTATCCTGGCCTCATGACGAATCTCAAAGAAGTCACCCCCGCCGAGGGGCAAAAGCTGGTGCAGGGCGGCGCACTGCTGGTGGACGTGCGCGAACAGGAGGAGTTCGACAACGTCCACGCCGAGGGCGCACAGCTCATTCCGCTCAGCGAGTTCGAAAGCCGCTACGCCGAACTGCCCAAGGACAAGCCGCTGGTCATGATCTGCCGCAGCGGGGCACGCAGCCAGCGTGCCGGAGAACTGCTGCTGGAACAGGGCTACAGCGACGTGGTCAACCTCAAGGGCGGCACGAACGCCTGGCTCGAAGACGGCCTCCCCTCGGTGCGCGGCCAATGACGCTGCCTACCGAAGAGCAGGTGCTGGAGGCCCTCAAGGTCGTCAAAGACCCCGAAATCCCCGTCAACGTGGTCGACCTGGGCCTGATTTACGGCGTGGACGTGATGGAAGATGGCAAGGTGGACATCACCATGACCCTGACCAGCGTGGGCTGCCCGGTGCAGGATCTCATCCGCGCCGACGCCGAAATGGCCGTGGGCCGTCTGGACGGCGTGAACGATGTCAACGTGGAATTCGTCTGGACGCCGCCCTGGGGGCCGGACAAGATGACCGAAGACGGCAAGCGGCAGATGCGGATGTTTGGGTTCAACGTGTAAGTGTAGAGAGTAAAGGGAAGAGGGGAAAGGGTTTGGGGGCGTTCTGCCCTCCTCCCTTTCCCCTCGCCTCTTCACTGGAGTCCGTGACCGCACCAAACGGCGCAGCCGGAAGAACAGTTCCGAGAAAACCCGGAAGGCAAACCGTAGACGTGCAAGGTGGAGTTACGCCGAATTGCTGGGCTTCCTGGCTTACAAAGCGCCTCTGCGCGGTTCTATGGTGATCAAAGTGGATGCCCACTACACCAGCCAAACCTGCCCCAAGTGTGGACACTGCTCAAAAGAGAACAGGCCGCACAAGGGACTGATGTTTGTCTGTGAAAGCTGTGGGTATCAGCTTCATAGCGACCTCGTAGGGGCAAGGAACGTAGGACTCAGGGCATTGCTTGTCCGGCAGGACTGGGCAAGCACGGGGTGTTTGTCATGCACCCCTGGTCGCCCTCAAAGCGCAGACCCGCAAGCTGGGTCTGCTGGGCGAGATGTGTCGGACACTGAAACCAAAGCTGAACGCCTGAAAAGGTACTCGGAGTTGCGGTGGAGTCCAGACACAAGCCTCGGACTTTAGTCCGGGGTCATGACTGCATCGTGCGCGGCAGCGCCTGCGTCGGCAAAATCTTCTTCGGCTCGCGGAATTCGATGTTTTCCCATTCGCCTTCCTCGATGACCTGCAACTCGGGATTGAGGCGGCGGAAGTGTGCCACCACGTCCTGCACGAGGTCGTCGGGGGTGCTGGCCGCCGAGGTGATGCCCAGGCTCCGCACGCCGTCCAGGTCACCATTTTGCTCAAGGGCCTGCAAATCGGCGGCGGTTTCCAGGCGGTAGGCGCGCCCCGCTTCGGCCTCGGCCAGTTCGAGCAACCTCATCCCGTTGCTGCTGTGGGTGGAGGTCAGCACCAGAAAGGCGTCCACCTGCGGGGCGATGTTCTTCACGGCGTCCTGGCGGTTTTTGGTCGCGTAGCAGAGGTCTTCGCTCGGCGGCACCACCAGCGCGGGAAAACGCCCCTTCAGAATCTCGATGGTCTTGCGGGTGTCGTCCACGCTGAGGGTCGTCTGGGTCAGCACCACCAGCCGCTCGGGGTCGGGCACCTCGACCGTGTGCGGGTCGTGCAGCCCTGCGCCCGTTTTGCCCAGCACGCCGACCAGAATGGTGTTCTCGGGCGCTTCTCCCCGCGTGCCGATGACCTCCTGATGCTTGGCACTGTCGCCAATCAGCAGGATGGTGTAGCCTTCCCGCGCATATTTTTTGGCCTCGGTGTGGACTTTGGTGACCAGCGGGCAGGTCGCGTCAATCGTGCTCAGGCCCAGCGCCCGCGCCCGTTCGCGTACCGCCGGGCTGATGCCGTGGGCGCTGAAAATCACGGTGTCGCCGCTGTCCGGCAGGGCTTCAATCGTGTCCAAATCTTCCACGAAATGCACCCGCCCGCCTTCGGAGAGCCGCTCGACCACCGTGTGGTTATGCACGATAGAGTGATAGACGGTGACGGGTTTTTCTTCGCGGAGGGCGGCTTTTTCTACCGCCTGAATCGCCATGACCACGCCCGCGCAAAAGCCGCGTGGTTTGGCGAGATGGATGCGTTCAACAGTCATGGGGCTATGCTACGCGGCTGCGGTGTAAAGTATCTGTGTAGTCACAGATGCGCTACAACATGCTCATGGGTTTTGTGTGGGACGATGTCAATATCCCGGCACAATATCGAGTCAGAGGAAGCCGAGGAAGCGGCGACTGATGCCCAGAGGGTGCCTGCGCCTGCTTACCGGAGGAATGCCAAATGACTGACCTGACCATCATCACCGACATGAGCCAGATTCCCGCCTTCGAGAGCGAGGCTGAGGAAGTCGCTTTCTGGAACACCCACGCCCTGGCTGAGCATCTGCTGCAGCCGGAGCATAAGGAGGCCGACTTCCTGCCGCCTCCACGCCCACGCAAATCCACACCGACCAGCATTCGCCTCGGCACCGACCTTGAGCAGCGCCTGCGCGTGCTGGCCGAGCGGAAAAACACGACCTATCAAACCTTGCTCAAAGAATTTGTGCTGGAGCGGGTCTACGAGGAAGAAAAGCGGTTGAAGATTATTTGAGCTGTGGGCGGCCCCGGCGCGAGCGCAGTGTTTCGGGGACGGAGGCGAGCAGGGCAGCGGGAAGAATCAGCAGCATCAGCGAAACGATTCCTTCTGCGTCCATCCCGTAAGGCGACCAGACCCAGACCGTCAGAAGCAGCGGCGTCAGCAACAGCATCAGCCCTTTGCCCCAGCGCGGCGCGAGCCAAAACGCCAGCAGCGCAGCGGCAAAAATGGGCAGTGGGAGAAACCAGGAGATTTGGAGGTCATCCCAGAGGCCTACGGGACTCCACCAAGGGGAGGTATCGCCCAATTCGGCCCGCCGAAAATTATCCATCTTCCTAGCCAACAGAATGAACACTGAGAAGAAAACCAGCGTCCAAAAGTACGTCCAGAACGCGAATTTTAGGGCAGGCCGAAGCTTTTGCACGAGTTGACCTTATCCCACATCTTTTCCGCTGTCGTCCTTCAAAGGGCTGACTTTCCCCTCCATCATCCATCAGCGCAGCGGGCAGGCCCTATACAGGTGCCGTTCTGCCCAAGACAGCGAACCCATCATCTATCATCCAAAAGCCGCACCAGCCCGCGCATCCGCGACATGTCCACCTCGTCCGCCGTGATGTCCATCAGCACCGCGTCGAAGCGTTCCCCGCCCAGCCGAATCGCCCCGCGCCGCCGCCCGATTTCGCGGAAACCCACTTTCTTGTAAGCCGCGATGCCCCGCGTGTTGTACGAAAACACGTTCAGTTGAATATTGTGCAGCCCCAGAAAGTACATGCCGTACTCGACCATCAGCCGCACCGCTTCCGAACCGTAGCCGCCGCCCCAGTATTCGGGGTCGTGGATGCTGACGCCCAGTTCGGCGGTGCCGTGCCGGTGGTTGATGGTGCGTAGGTCAACGCCGCCGATGTACGTCTGCCCCTCCCGCGTGTAGATGCCGAAGGTCACCCCGTCGGGCTTGCTCTTGCTGATGCTCTCGAAATACGCCTGCTCGTCTTCCAGGCTGAACGCGCCGCCGATGGCCCCCAGATACGCCGTGAGTTCGAGGTTGGCGAAGTGCCGCGCCATCACCGGCACGTCCTCCGGGCGCACGCGGGCGAGGATGACTTTTTCTCCGGTCAGGACGGGGTGGATGTCGGCCACGCTCAGGCCCCCAGCCCGCCGAACTCGCGCACGAACTTCTCCTGACGGCTGTTTTCAATCGCGCCGGGGCGGGTTTTTCTGACCAGGGCCATCGCCTCTCCCGGCTCCATTCCGGCTTGCACCAGCAGGCACGCCGCCGTCAGCCCCGCCCGTCCCAGCCCGCCCCGGCAGTGGACGACCACGTTTTTGCCGTCGAGCAGCCCCTCCATCAGTTCGTCCAGAAATTCCCCGAAGCGCTGCGGGTCGCTCGGCACGTCGCCGTCCACGATGGGGCAGGCGCTGATGCTCAGGCCGTGGGCCTCGGCTTTTTCGTGGTAGCCGTCCATGCCCAGCATCTCGAATTCGAACTCCTCAATCAAGGGCGCGATGACGTTCGTGCCCTGCCGCGCGAGTTCCTGCATGTCGCCTTCCACGCTGCGCCGGTGCACCACGCCGGGTTGCAGCAGACTCTCGCCCTTCTTGCCGGGGGCGAAGGTCAGGCCAAGTTGCCCCGGCCACAGGGCCGTGGGAATCCAGTCCACGCGGATGGGGGAGGAGGTCATGGGGAAAGTCTAAGGGTCGAAGAGTCGAAGGGTCTAAGGGCTAGAGCTTCGGCTCCGGCTTCCTTAGACCCTTCGACCTTTAGACCCTTATACGCGTTTACGCCTCCTTCAACCACCGCGCCGCGTCCAGAGCGTGATAAGTGATAATCGCATCGGCCCCCGCCCGCACCATGCCGGTCAGGGTTTCGAGGACCGTGCGGCGTTCGTCCATGTAGCCCAACTTTGCGGCGGCCTTGACCAGCGAGTATTCGCCGCTGACGTTGTAGGCGACCATCGGCAGGTCGAAGGCGTCACGCACCGTTCGCATCACGTCCAGGTAGGCCAGTGCGGGCTTGACCATCAGGTAGTCGGCTCCCTGCTCTGCGTCCAGGCGGGCTTCGCGCAGGGCTTCGCGGTAGCCGCCGGTGGGGTCCATCTGGTAGCTGGCGCGGTCTCCCTTGCTGGGCGCACTGCCCGCCGCCTCACGAAAGGGGCCGTAGTAGGCGCTGGCGTACTTGACCGCGTAGCTCATGACCGGAATGTGCGCGAAGCCCGCCGCGTCCAGAGCGGCCCGAATCGCCGCCACCTGACCGTCCATCATGGCACTCGGCGCGATGATGTCGGCCCCGGCGCGGGCCTGCGACACGGCGGTCTGGGCGAGCAGGTCGAGGGTCGGGTCGTTGTCCACCGTCCAGTGGCCGCTGACCTCGTGCAGGTGCCCGCAGTGGCCGTGCGAGGTGTACTCGCACAGGCAGGTGTCGGCAATCACGACCATCTCGGGCAGCGCGGCCTTAATCGCGCGGGTCGCCCGCTGCACCACGCCTTCCTCGGCGTAGGCCTGCGTGCCCACCTCGTCTTTCTCATCGGGAATCCCGAACAGAATCACCGCACGGATGCCGAGGCTCTGCGCTTCCCGCGCCTTGTCCACCGCGCTGGGAATCGAGTGACGCAGCACGCCGGGCATGGTGGAAATCTCGGTGTCGCTCTCGCCCTCATGCACGAACATCGGGAAGATGAACTGCTCGGGGCTGAGGCGGGTTTCACGCGAGAGCGCGCGCAGGCCGGGGGTCAGGCGCAGGCGGCGGGGGCGAGCGGTGGGCACAGAGGTCATGAAAAGAGGATAGGTCGCCCGGACATGGCAGGCTGTGACGGACGCCCCTCAGCGCCGCCGTTTCGCCAGTTCCTGCGCGGCCTGTGCGTCGAAGTATCTGGCGTTCGCCGAGAACAGCGCGTTCCACGTCGTCAGGTCCACCACGCCGGTCGGTTTCAGGCCGTTGGCAATCTGAAAGACGATGACGTGGGCTTCGGTCACCGGCCCGAACCAGCCGTCGCCGCCCTGGCCGGGGTCCACCTTCGAGACGACCATCAGGCGCAGTTGAAGCTGCCGCACGTCCGCGCCGTTCATGCGGGGGTGGGTCAGGCGCAGGGCACGTTTGAAAGCAGGAACGGGCGCCGGAGCCTGGGCTTTGGCTGCGGCAGTGGGCTGGGTGGTCGGCGGCTGTGCCGCTGGCTGAGTCGCCGCTGGCTGGGGCGCAGGCTTTTGCGCCGAGGGCGTCAGCAGAATCAGGGATGTCCCGGCCCCGTCACTGCCGGGCACGATGCCGATGTTGACGTAGCCGCTCGGCAGCGTGACCCAGTTGTAGACCCGCCCCTGCCCGTCGGTGCGCCACGCCCCGTAGAGACTCAGCTTGCTCGCTGCCGAGAGGGCCTTGCGGGTCGCGGCCAGGTTCAGGTCGGACGTCACGCAGCGGGCCGACGCCGACGCCTGCCGCACGCTGGCCGGGCAGGGAGCGATGAGGCCGTCCACGGCGAGGGCGGCAGTATCGGCAGTCCGCTCGACCTCCTGTGGAGTCACGGCAGCGAGGGCCGGGGTCAGCAGCAGGACGCCGAGCACGGCGAAACGGGAAAGAGCGGACATGGCAGCAGTCTAGAGCGTGAGCAGTCTAGAACTCGTCCCGGCCAGTCTCGGCTCAGTCCGCCCCGTTCGCGTCCGGCAGCGGCAGGCGCTGAATGCGGTACTCGCGCCGGGCGAGGGGAGGGCGCACCACGCCCGCGACCATCAGTTCGTCGGCGGCGTCTTCGCTCAGGCGCTCGAGCTTGAGCACGTAGGCCCGCAGCGTGGCATACGAATCGAAGCGGCGGGGGTGCGAGTCCCCCTCGATCAGCAGGTCCACCCAGGCGATCACCACAGCCTCCAGGCGCTCACAGGTCGCGCAGGTCTTCCCAGATCTGCCAGCCCACACCCTCAGGCGTGCCTTCCAGCAGCGGGTTCAGGGCCTGACTCGCCACCGTGGCGTCGTCGTGCAGGTCCTCGTTGCTGGGGCGCTCGTCGTACACGCGCAGCACCGTGAACTGGTAGAAGGTCTGGCTGGCGGTCGGTTCGCCGTTCTCGAAAAAGGCAAAGGGCGGCTGCACCTGGTCCCACAGCACATGGGCGTCGTCTTCCGACAGGCCGGGCGTATTCGACAGGTCAAGCTCACGTGGCAGGAACGATTCCAGGTCCACGTCGGCTCCCTCGGGGTGCCAGAGGTAGCCTTGCAGCAGCCGGATGGCGGCGCGTCCCCCGGCAGGCGGTTCAGCAGCACTCACGCCCCACAGCATAGAGCAGAGAGCGGAGGGCAGAGAGCAGCCCGTCTCTCTTTCCTCCGCTCGCCTGATTCCGGGTCAGCGGCTGGCGATTTTCACCCGCTTTTCCAGCTGGTCGGTAAACAGGGTCAGCACGGTGGTCAGCGCCAGATACACGGCGGCCACAGTGGTCAGCACCGGAATAGGCTGGAAGCTCTCGCTGCTCACGCGCTGGCCCGACAGGGTGAGTTCGAGCAGGGCGATGGTGGACGCCAGCGAGGAATCCTTGAGCAGCGCCACGAGGTTGTTGACCAGCGGCGGCACCACGATGCGCAGCGCCTGCGGCAAAATCACCGTGTTCATGGTCTGCCCGGCGCTCAGGCCCAGGCTGCGGGCGGCCTCAGTCTGGCCCCTGGGCACCGCCAGAATCCCGGCGCGAATCACTTCGGCGTTGTAGGCGCCCACGTTGAGCGCCAGCGCAATCACCGCCGACCAGAACTCGTTGAGTTCGAGCTTGATGCCGATAGCGGCCAGCAGCGGCGGCAGCGCGTTGTACACGAACAGAATCTGCACCAGCAGCGGCGTGCCGCGAATCAGCCAGATGAAAAAGCTCGCGGGCACCCGCAGCAGCGCACTCGGGCTGGTCTTCATGATGCCCGCCAGCATGCCCACCAGCAGGCCGATAAGTCCGCTGACCAGCGTGAGCTTGAGGGTCATCTGCGCCCCTTCCACGAACAGGTCGGCGTACTGGCCCACCGGCTCGGGCATCTGGCGCAGCACCAGGGTAATCAGGAAAAACAGTGCGGCGAAGGCGGCGGCGGCGCCCAGAATCCAGAGCGCGAGGGTGCCGGCCCCCTGCGGCGTCTTGCCGGGCGTCGGAGCGGAAGAAGTCATCGGTGCCGCCTCCAGGGGCGACCTTGAGCGGTCCACAGCAGGAAAGAAATCTTCGGCATCGGGAACTACTATATCTGCGCTTCCTGACGGTCAGGCGCTGCCCGTCCTCCTGGCGACCGTTGTTGACTTTGCAGGTGCCAGCTTCGCGGGAAAACGGGCTTACATTCGCCAGTTCAGCGGCAGCGCACGTCCTGACCGAAGTACTGCTTGCTCAGCTTGGCGTAGGTGCCGTTGGCCTGCGCCTTCGACAGCGCGGCGTTGAGTTCCCCAAGCAGCGTCGCATTGCCCTTCTTGACCGCCATGCCGATTTTTTCCCGGAACAGCAGCTCACCCTGCACGACCTTGCCTTTCTGCGCCTTGACGAGGTCCAGGCCCGTGAATTTGTCGCCCACCCAGGCGTCCACCCGGCCCGCCATCAGCGCGGCCTGGGCGTCGGTGTCTTTCGGAAAGGTCTTGACGTCACGCACGCCCGGCACCTTGCGGACATTTTCCAGGTAGGTGGTGCCGACCTGCACCGCGACCGACTTGCCTGCCAGAGCTTTGGCGGTCAGGGGGCCACCGGGCCGGGTCACGATGGCGCCGCCGGTGCAGTAGTGGGGACTGGAAAAGTCCACCGCCTTTTGCCGCTCGGGGGTGATGCCGTGCGAGGCGATCACGAAATCGTAGCGGTCCTGATTCAGCCCGATGAGCAGGCTGTCGAAGGGCAGCACGGTCCACTGCACCTTCAGGCCCAGTTGCTTGCCGAGGGCTTCGGCCAGTTCGACCTCGAAGCCGGTGGGGGTCTTGCCCTTCATCAGGTTAAAGGGCGGAAAGGCGCCCTCGGTGGCGACCTTGACGGTCCCGGATTTCTTGATTTCGGCCCAGGTGCGGGCTTCGGCGCCGGTGGCGAGCAGGGTGAGGGCAGTCAGGGCAAGCAGAACCTTCTTCATAGCGCTCCTTTGTAAACCAAGAGAAGATGAGAAGTTGCCAATCGTCAAATAAACTGGGAAACGGCCTTCCGTCTGTCAAGTTATACGGGTGCCTGGGCTGGCTACGGCCCGCCCGCCAAAGGCAGCGGGAGGCCCCCTGTTGGAGACCTCCCGGCAGTTCATGACTTCAGCGCCTCAACGGGGGGCGTCGGTCTGGATGACCGTGACGCTGCCGGGCACGCTCTGGCCCGCCGTGGTCGCCGCCTGCCCGGGGTATTCGTAGCCCAGGCCCCCGGTGTCCATCTGGCCGCGCGTGCCGGTGGGGGTGCCCCGGTCAATCGCCAGTTCGGTTTCGTTGTCGAAGGCGTGCAGGCGGGTCTGGTCAATGAGCAGGTCCACGCTGTCGCCGGGCTGCACCGGGGCCATGCCCTCGACCTTGGCGGTGAGATGCTGCCCCGCCACGTCCACAATCAGGTCGGTCTGGGCGCCCAGCGACTCCACGACCACCACTTCGCCGCGCAGCACGTTGTTGCCCTGCGGCAGGTCGCTGTGGCCCACCAGCCCCACATGCTCGGGGCGAATGCCCAGCGACACCTCGCGGCCTTCATACGCCTTGAGGCTCTCGGCGAGGCGGCCCAGCGGCGCGACCTGTCCTTGCTGTCCTTGACCGCTCTGGCCGACCACGAACTGCCCGTTCTGCACGCGGGCGGTCAGGAAGTTCATGGAGGGGCTGCCGATAAAGCCCGCCACGAACCTGTTCTGCGGGAAGTCGTAGAGGTTCATGGGGGTGTCGACCTGCATGATCACGCCGTCGCGCATCACCACGATGCGGTTGCCCAGGGTCATCGCCTCGACCTGGTCGTGGGTCACGTAGATGATGGTGGCCCCCAGGCGGCGGTGCAGCTGCGAAATCTGCGAGCGCATCTCCACGCGCAGCTTGGCGTCGAGGTTGGACAGCGGCTCGTCCATCAGGAACACCGAAGGCTCGCGCACGATGGCGCGGCCCATCGCCACGCGCTGACGCTGCCCGCCCGAAAGTTCCTTGGGCTTGCGCCCGAGCAGGTGCTCGATTTGCAGAATCCGGGCGGCGTCGCGCACGCGCCTGTCGATTTCTTCCTTGGGCGTCTTGCGCAGTTTGAGGCCGAACGCCATGTTCTCGTAGACGTTCATATGCGGGTAGAGCGCGTAGTTCTGAAACACCATCGCAATGTCGCGGTCCTTGGGCGGCACGTCGTTGACGATGCGGTCACCGATGCGCAGCACGCCGTCGCTGATGTCTTCCAGGCCCGCGATCATGCGCAGGGTGGTGGACTTGCCGCAGCCCGACGGCCCGACGAACACCATGAATTCGCGGTCGGCGATGTGCAGGTTGAAGTCTTTGACCGCGTGGTGCTTGGTGCCGTAATGCTTGTTGACGTGTTCGAGAATCACTTCGGCCATGTCGCCTACTCCTTGGATGCCCCTGCTCTTTCCCGTGAATGATTGGCTCGGGAAACCGGGGAACATGAGTGAGAAAACCTGTTGTTTACGCTGGTGCTGTACGGACAGCAGGCAGCATAGCGCCTGCCCGCGTGCGCCCGGCGGGGATGTACCGCCCCGGGCCGCGCCGTGATACACTGGTCGAGTTTGCCCCGAATTCGGGGCGTATCGTTTCGCCGGTTCCGCACTCTGTCGGGTGCGCCGCGCCGGAAGCAGACGAACAGACCCCCCCAAGGAGTGAGTAGCAATGAAGCGTACCTACCAGCCCAACAACCGCAAGCGGGCCAAGACCCACGGTTTCCGCGCCCGCATGAAGACCAAGTCCGGCCGTAACATCCTGGCCCGTCGCCGCGCCAAGGGCCGTCACCAGCTCACCGTCAGCGACGAGTAAGTCCCGGGCTCGGGAGCCACTTATTTCTCAGCGTTCCACCACCAGCGCCACGGGCACCGAGGTTTCACCTCGCCGCCCGCTGGCGCTGGCCTCATTGCGGGGCGAGCGCGAGTTTCGCAAGGTCCGGGCGCACGGCGCGGCGGTGCGTGACCCGCTGTTCACCCTGCGCCTGACCGACTACCGCCCCCGCCACGGCGAACGCTGGCGGCCCCGCGCCATCGTGGGACTGGTGGTGTCCAAAAAGACCCTCAAACACGCCGTCAAACGCAACCGTGCCCGCCGCCGGGTGCGTGAAGCGCTGCGGACCATGCCGCCCGAACTGCTGCCGGGGGGGCTGCCCGCCTGCCGCGCCATCCTGATGCTCAATCCCGGGGTGCTGACCGCGCCGTTTGCCGAGTTGCAGGCCGCCCTCGCCCGGGCGCTGGACCGGGGCGCAGCGGGCCTGAAAAAAGGCAGCAAGAGCAGGGGAGGCAAACCGGGTCGCCCGGGCGACGGGAACCGTTCTGCTGGCGGGCGCGTATCCGCTGAGGTGAATCCGACTTCCGCTTCTCCGGGCAGCCCGGTGGAAAAGTCATGAGTGCCGCTCGGGTGCTGGTGCGGGCGGTGCGCTGGTATCAGCGTGCGCTCTCGCCGCGCAAGCCTGCGCCGACCTGCCGCTTTAGCCCGACCTGTTCGGAGTACGCTGCACAGGCGCTGGAAAGGCACGGAACCCTGCGGGGCGGCTGGCTCGCCCTGTGGCGCGTCCTGCGCTGTAATCCCCTGGTGCCGGGGGGGCATGACCCGGTGCCTGCCCGTTTTCCCGCCCGCCGCCCGCGTCCCCACGACCATCCCCCAACGGACCAACCTTCATGACCAATTCCACACAAAAACTTCTGCTTCCCCTGTCTGCCGTTCTCGGCGCGGCGCTGCTCAGCGGCTGTGCCCAGACCGGCCCGCTGCCCACCTTCGGCAAGGCGATCACCCCCGAGTGGATCGTCGCCGACTTCGACGCTCAGCCCGGTGACGAGTACATCGCGACCAGCAACCTTCAGGACGTGGTGTTCAACGCCCGGGGCGAGGTCATCGGCTGGTACGTCAAGAGCTACGCCGGTACGCCGTACATCAAGAAAAAGGCCGACGGCACCTACGATTTCGGCGCCCTGCAAAACCAGAAGGGCGGCATCGTCAACATGGTGGCCGGGCGCAAGGCGTTCGCGGTGCAGGCCGCCGACGTGCTCGACCCGGCGGGGCCTGCCCAGACGCAGCCCGCCCAGGTGAAGACCGACCTCGCCGCCAACCGTCAGGACGCGGTGTTCCGGTACACCCAGAACGGCGTGCAGGTCACCAAGACGGTCACGCTGCACCCGCGCAACTTCAAGGTGGATGTCAGGACCGAGGTAAAGAACGGGCCGGAACAGGTCAACATGCTGTTTCCGGGGCTGGGCAAGGCCGACAACCCCCGCGTGCAGGCCGTTCCGGTCGGTGGGCAGCCCGCCAGCGTGCAGGGCAGCGGCACCCTGAGCGTTCAGAACATCCAGTACGCCGCGCTTCAGGAAAACCCCAGCCAGATTGCCCACGCGCTGATCGTGCGGCCTCAGCAGGGCACGCGGGTAGACGTGCAACTGACCGGCGGGCCACAGGGCCTCGTGACCGCCGTGCTGCCTGCCACCAGCAACATTGAGGTGTACGGCGGCAAGAACGAACTCATTCACCTGTACCAGAGCGGCTACACCGAGATGCCGGGGCTGTTCAAGCCCAACTTCTTCGGGCAGATCAGCCTGCTCATCGTCAAGCTGATGGAGTCGCTGTACAAGGTCATCGGCAACTGGGGCCTGGTCATCATGGCGCTGACCGTGCTGCTGCGGCTGGTGATGTGGCCGCTGATGCAGGCGCAGGGCCGCACCACCGCCCGGATGCAGATGATTCAGCCGCTGCAAAAGGAAATTCAGGAGAAGTACAAGGGCAAGACCGACCCCGAGTCGCAGCGGGCCATGCAGATGGAAATGGCGCAACTCATGCGCGACTACCAGGTCAACCCGGCGGGCTGCTTTTCCACGCTGCTGCCCTTCCCGGTCCTGATCGCGCTGTGGTCCACCGTCCGCAACTTCGAGTTCGACAGCGGCTTCCTGTGGCTGCCCGACCTCGCCATCCCTGACCCCTTCTACATCCTGGCGGTGCTGTACCTGATCGTGAACCTGGGGCAGCTGTACGTGATGACGCGCAAGACCCCGGAGATGTTCCGCCAGCAGGCCATCATCTACCTCGTCTTCCTGTACTTCGCGCTGACCTTCCCGGCGGGCGTGACGCTGTACATCATCCTCTCGACCATCATCGGGATCGTGCAGCAGGTCATCATCAACAAGCAGGTCGAAAAGGAAACCGCCAGCCTGGGCCAGACCGTGCAGAAGGTGGCCCCCGGCACCCGCCCGGCAACCAAGACCACCGTGACCAAGACCATCGACGCGCCCAAGAAGTAATACGGATTCCGCTTAATTCCTGCACAGTCGGGAAAGCGCCGCCTGTGCATCCATATCGCGTAACCCGTATTTTTTCCTACTCGCATCCGCTCGGATTGAATCTGAAACTACCAGATTCAATCGGAATCCGTATAAAGAAGTCAAAGCGTCACGAAAGCCGCCCCGACTCGCCGTGAGTGGGGCGGCTTTCCTGTCTTGGCTCAGCGCGGCGTGTGTGGCTCAGCGCGGCGCGGCGCCGTCGAGGTACACGCTGAGCAGGGCCTGGGCCGCCTGATGGGGTTCGCGCATGGGGGGACCGCTCACCAGGGGATAGGTCAGGGCGAGCAGGGCGCGGGTCAGCACGCTGGGGGGCAGGTCGGTGCGCAGTTCGCCGCGTTCCGCCGCTTCCTCGATCAGGGTGGTCAGGCCGCCCATCCACACGCGGCGGTACTCGCCCTCGAAGGCGGCGCGGCGCTCGGGGGAGACGTGGCGCAGTTCGGAGGCGAGTTGCAGGCCCACCCGCTGCTCGGGGGCGGTGTCGAGCAGGTCACGAATCAGGGTGTCGAGCTGCGCCCGGATGCCCTGTTCCTGCCCGGCGTGCTCCACCAGCCGCCCCAGGGTCGCCAGGGCGCCGTCGAGCATCGCCAGAAACAGGGCTTCCTTGTCGGCGTAGTGGTGGTAGAGCGCCGGTTTGGTCACGCCGACCGCCTCGGCCACCTCGCGCATGCTCACGCCGTGGTAGCCGCTGGCGACAAACAGCCGCGCCGCCTCGGTCTGGATGCGTTCGCGGGTGGTTTCGGGCGAGGAAAAAGAAGCGCGGGGGCTGGGCGGAGGAAAACTCACAGCGACCATGATAAGCGACGGCCCCCATAAGCGACGGCCCCTGCCCCGGAGGGCCGCGCCCCTCCCCGGCCTCCCCCTGCGCGCCCGTATCCTGAGCCGCATGACGGCTTCCTCCTCCCTTCCCTTTCCCACCGGCCTGCCGCTGCTGCTCGCCTTCGACCTCGACGGCACCCTGATTCAGGACGGCGGCACCGAACTGCCCCCCGAAACGGCGCGGGCACTGGCCCGGCTGCGCTCGCTGGGGGTCAAGCTCGCGATCGTGACCGGGCGCGACATTCCGCCGCGCAGCGTGCGCGAGGGCGTGCAGGCCGACGCCACCGCGACCAACAACGGCGGGCGCATCGAGGTGGGCGGTCAGCTTCACGCGCAGGCCGAGTTCTCACCCGAAGACCTGCAGGCGGTGCTCGCCCACGAGTTGCAGGGCGTCCGGCTGGTGCTGTTTACCCCGGAAGCGATTTACGTGGACCTGCCGCCGGACCGCGACCCCGAACCCTGGATGCTGGCGCGGGGCTACCACCCGCTGAGCGAGGCCCCGCAGACCGGCATCGTCAAGGCGGGCTTCTACCACCCCGAGGTGGTGACCCTGGCGCGGCGGCTGCGTGAGTCTCACCCCCATCTGGTGCTGACCGGCGCACAGGACCCCTACCCGCACTTCCTGACCGTGACCCCCACCGGGGCGCACAAGGCGGCGGCGCTGGCCCGCATTGCCGAGCTGCTGGAGGTGCCGCTGGAGCGCACGGTGGCCTTCGGGGACAGCGACAACGACGAGGTGATGCTCGAAGTCGCCGGATACGCCGTGCAGGTGGGCACCCTGCCGCTGCTGGCCCGCCACGCCGACTGGCAGTTGCCGGGACACGAAGCGCTGGCGGCCTACCTCGACGGAATCGCGGACGGACTGGAAGGGCGGTAGAATTCCCGGTGGCGGGCCAGCAAAAAGGCGCACCAGCACAAGCTGAGGCGCCCCTTTGTCTTCCGGGTTCAGCGCAGCTTGAACGAGTCGAGCATCTCGCGCCCGGCGGCGGCCACGTCGGTGCGGGTGCCTTCGGGCAGGGCGAGGGTGGCGGTGTAGAGCCGGTCGGCCTTCAGGGTCATGAGCTGGGTCCAGCGGTGGGTCACGCCCTGCTCCTTGCCGCTGTAGCTCCACAGCACGCCCAGGGTGCCGCCGACCTTGACGGTGCGCTCGCCCAGCCACTTGAAGTCCTGGACCACGGTGGGCAGTTCTTCGGCCCGCACGTCCCGGGCGACCCCCAGGGTGCGGTTGACCTTGGGCACCTTGCTGACATCGGTGACGGTCACGATGAAGCTGGGGTTGAGTTTTCCGCTGACCGCCGGGCCTGCCAGCGCCACGCCCGCCAGCGTGGGGTCGCCCTGGTAGGTGTTTTTGAGCATGATCCAGCCGCCCGCCGCCGTCAGGCTGTAGCCGGGCAGGGTCACGAGGTTGGACTTGGCGACGGTGGGCGCGGACGCCGAGGGAGCCGCCGCCTGCGCCGCCGCGAGGGGGGCAGCCAGCAGCAGAGAGAAGAAAAGGGCAGCAAACTTCATGTCCGCCAGACTAGGGCCTGAAAGTGAGCCGAGTCTGACGCTCACGCCCGTCGCCCGCCGTCCAGATGCAGATGATGGGTCAGGCCCGGCAGCGCGTCGGCTTCGCGGTGCGCGACGACCAGCAAATGTGTGCCGCCTGCCACCAGTTCGGGCAGCAGGCTCAGAAACAAGGCGCGGCTGCGGGCGTCCACGAAGTCCAGGCCCTCGTCGAGCAGCAGCAGCCGGGGGCGGGGCAGTGCGGCGCGGGCGAGCAGCAGGCGGCGCAGTTGCCCCTGCGAAAGCGTTTCGGCGGGGCGGGGAAGCAGGTCTTGTAGGTCGAGGCGCTCGGCCAGCATGTCCACCGCCCGCGCCTGTTCGGGGGTCGGGGCCTCGGCAAAGCCTTCCGTTCCGGCGAAAGCACTCGCCAGCACGTCACGCCCCGTCCACTCGCGCCCCGACAGACTCACGCGCTGCCGGATGCCCACTTCCGCCGACACCAGCCCGATGTGCCTGCGCCGCTCGCTCAGCACGTCGCGCGTCAGGAAGGGACGCCTGACCTCGCCCCCCAGCGCCGGGTGCAGCTCTCCGGCAATCAGGCGCAGCAGGGTGCTTTTGCCGCTGCCATTCTCGCCCGTGACCAGCCAGTGCTGCCCCGTTTCCCACGTCCAGTTCAGCGGGCCGAGGGCGCGGTGGCCGTTGCGGAAGACTTGGGCGTGATGAAGCTGGATGAGGGGAGAGGGTGAAGGGTGGAGGGGAGAAAAGAAAGTGCGGGCGGAGGGTTTCTGCTCTTTTCCCTCCTCTCTCCACTCTCTCCCCTCTACAACTCCCCCCCCCTCCACCCACACCGTCCGCCACCCCACCTCCGGCACCTCCTCGGGCCGGTGGGTCGCCAGCACCAGCGCCACGCCCGAGGCGTGAACCTCGCGCAGCACCTCGCCCAGTTCGGCGCGGGCGGCTTCGCTGAGGCCGTCGGTGAATTCGTCGAGCAGCAGCAGCGCGGGCTGGGGCATCAGGGCGCGGGCGAGCAGGGCGCGGCGCCGCTGCCCGTGCGAGAGGGTGCGGAAGTCGCGCTCCAGCAGCGGCTCCAGCCCGGTCAGGGCGGCGACTTCTTCCAGCCGGGCGAGTTGCTCGCGGGTCGCCTCCCACAGCCGCAGGTGTTCGCCTTCCGCGCCCGCCAGCAGCACGTCGCGCACCGCCACTTCCCAGTCGCGGGTCAGGTAGAAGGCTTCGGCGTCCGGCCCCACCACGCTCAGGGTGCGCCGCGCCTGCACCGCCGAGGGCTGCCACTCGCCGCCGAGCGCGTAACGCCGCGTGCCGCCCACCGGGGCGACTTCACCCGCCAGCAGCCGCAGCAGCGTGGTCTTGCCGCCGCCGTTCGGCCCGGTCAACCGCAGCGCCTCGCCGGGCCGAACCGTCAGCGAGACGCCCCGCAGCAGGGTCTGGCCCCCGGCGACGACGTTGACGTGTTCGAGCTGAACGAGGGGCAGGGCCATAGGGCGAAGTGTAATACGGATTCCGATTGAATCTGGTCGTTTCAGATTCAATCCGACTTGCAAAGCTGCGCAGCAGAGCGGATGCGAGTAGGAAAAAATACGGATTCTGCGATATGGATGCACAGGCGGCGCTTTCCCGACTGTGCAGGAATTAAGCGGAATCCGTATAATCCGCCATCTGGCGGGCGCCATGCGGCCTTTTCCGTGCTTGCATAGCCTATGCCGCGCACCCTGCACCTCATCAAACACGGCCAGCCGACCCTCGTTCCCGGTGTGCCCGCCCACGAGTGGTTCCTCGCGCCGGACGCGCTGGTCCGCCTGCCCGACCTCCTCGCCCGCCTGAACCCGCGCCCCGACCTCGTGGTGTGCAGCGAGGAACCCAAGGCGAAGGCCACCGCGCAGGCCCTCGCCGCCGCGCTGGGGGTGCCCTGCCGCCCGATGCTGGGCCTGCACGAGCATCTGCGCTACGGCCAGGAGGTCACGTCCCCAGACGAGTTTCAGGCCCGTTTCCGCCGTTTCTTCGCCGAGCCGGGGCAGGTCGTGGTGGGCGAGGAAAGCGCCGACGACGCCCATCGCCGCTTTGCCAACGCGGTGGGCGCCGTTCTGAAGGTCAACCCTCAGCCGTCTGTCGCCATCGTCGCGCACGGGACCGTCATCAGCCTGCTGGCGGCGCGGGCAAACGGCCTGGACGCCTTCGCGCTGTGGGACAGGTTGAAGTGTCTGGACGTGCTGACGCTGGACGCCGACACGCTGCGGCTTAGGGAACCTTCCCCATGAACGCCGCGTAGACAGCAGTAAGGAGGCAACTTATGGGATTCACCATCTTCGTGGTCGTGCTGCTGCTGCTCGTCATTATCACGCTGTTTGCGGGCATCAAGAGCGTGCCGCAGGGCAACGAGTGGACGCAGGAGCGCTTCGGCAAATTTCAGCGCACCCTCAAGCCGGGGCTCAACCTCATCATTCCGTACATCGACCAGATCGGGCGTAAGGTCAACATGATGGAGCAGGTCTTCGACGTGCCCAGCCAGGAAATCATCACCAAGGACAACGCGCTGGTCACGGTGGACGCGGTGGTGTTCTATCAGGTGCTCGACGCGGCCAAGGCGAGCTACGAGGTCCGCAACCTCGAACAGGCGGTGCTCAACCTCACCATGACCAACATCCGCACGGTGACGGGCAGCATGGACCTCGACGAGCTGCTCAGCAACCGCGACACCATCAATGCCAAACTCCTCGTCGTGGTGGACGAGGCCACGGAGCCGTGGGGCGTCAAGGTCACGCGCATCGAGGTCAAGGACATCAAGCCGCCCGCCGACCTCGTGGCGAGCATGGCCCGGCAGATGAAGGCCGAGCGCGAAAAGCGCGCCAACATCCTCGACGCCGAGGGCTTCCGGCAGGCCGCGATTCTGAAGGCCGACGGTGAGAAGCAGGCCGCTGTCCTCAAGGCCGAGGGTGAAAAACAGGCCGCGTTCATGGAGGCCGAAGCCCGCGAACGCCGCGCCCAGGCCGAGGCCGAGGCGACCCGCGTGGTCAGTCAGGCGATTGCCGGGGGCAACGTGCAGGCCGTGAACTACTTCATCGCCCAGCAGTACGTCGAGGCCCTGCGCGACGTGGCCTCGGCCCCCAACCAGAAGACCCTGATTTTGCCTATCGAAGCCACCAGCATCCTGGGCAGCTTGCAGGGCATCGCGGAAGTGGCGAAAGAAGCCTTCGGCCCCGGCCAGAGCCAGCCCGCCCAGATGCCGCCCATGCCACAGATGCCGCGCCAGCCGCAGCCGGTGCAGCCCGTTCCCGTGTCCTCGCCGGTGCCGGTCGGTGCCGTGCCCCCCAAGCGGCAGGGCTGAGCCGTGCCCGACTGGCTTCCCACCTGGAACTCGGTCCACCCCTGGCACTGGTGGGTGCTGGGGGCCATCCTCCTGATGCTGGAAGTGGCTGCGCCCGGCGTCTTTTTCGTGTGGCTGGCGCTCTCGGCCTTCGGCGTGGGCCTCCTGACCTTCGTGCTGCCTTTTCTCGACGTAACGGGGCAACTGCTTCTCTTCGCCGGGCTGAGCGTGGCCGCCGTGTGGCTGGGCCGCCGCTACGTCGCGCGGCTCGCCCTCGGCGGGACGGAAGGCGACACCCTCAACACGGGCGCTCAGCGGCTGGTCGGGCGCACCGTGACCGTCGTGACCCCCATCGAAAACGGCGTGGGCCGTGTCCGTGTGGGCGACAGCGACTGGCGGGCGCGGGGACCGGAACTGCCCGCCGGAACCCCCGTGCGGATTGTCGGCGTGGACGGCGCGACGCTGGTGGTGCAGGAGGAAAAGCGGCTGAAGGCGTAGTCCAAGAGTCGAAGGGTCTAAGGAGGCATGCGCCTTACCCTAGACCCTTCGACCTTTTGACCCTTAGAGCATTTGACAGAAAGACGTAACGTCTTTTTGGCGAGCGGAGCGAGTGCAAAACACTGAGCAGGGCGGAGAATGGAGTGATGCGGGGTGCTGTTCCGCGCATCACGTAATTCGGAGAACTGCTCTAAACCTTGCTGCTCAGCCACCCCGCCGCTGTCCGCGTCGCCAGGGGCATGAACAGGTAGGTCATCAGCATGACGACCAGCGCCGACTGTACCAGCACACGCGGCGGCAGCGCCCAGTGACCGATGTGCGGCCCCAGCAGCCAGTTCAGGCTCAGGCTGACCGGGTAGAGCACGCCCAGGGTGAGCAGCGCCATTTTCCAGCGCGGCGGCTGGCGCAGGGTGGGCGCGGCGGGCGGCGTGAACCAGAAGTCCAGCCCCGGCTGCCGCTCGAAGCTGAGGTCCTCGTCCACCACCCTGCCGATTTTCTCCAGCCAGGCGAGGCGCTGCGGCGACCCCTCCCAGGCGGCGGCGCTGTCCACGTTGTCGAAGCGGGCCATCAGGGTGTACTCGCGGTCCCCGGCGGCGGGGCGCACGATGCCGGTTCCCCGGTGGCCGGGCATCCGGGCGAGCATGCCGATCGCTTCGGCCAGCAGCGCCTCGTACTCGGCCTCCTTGCCGGGCCGGATGCGGCGGCGGATGACGAGGCTCACCGGGTCGGTCTGCACCTGTCCCTCGGCGGTCATGAAAGACGGCTCTCCACGGCGCGGGCGTGGGCTTCGAGCCCCTCAGCGCGGGCGAGCACGGCGGCGGCAGGCCCGATGCGGCGCAGTGTGTCTGCGTTTATGCCCACCACGCTGATGATGTTCTGAAAGTCGCGCACGTTGACCGGACTCATGAAGCGGGCGGTGCCCCCGGTGGGCATCACATGGCTCGGCCCGGCCACGTAGTCGCCCAGCGCCTCCATGCTCGCCTCGCCCACGAACACGCCGCCCGCCCGCCGCACCTGCCCCAGCAGGCTCCAGGGGTCGCGGGTGAGCAGGCAGAGGTGTTCGGGCGCGTAGAGGTTGGCCAGCTCCAGCGCCTCGGTGAGGTCACTCGCCAGCACCACCTTCATGCGGGCCTGTACGCTGTCCCGCGCCCAGGAGCGGTTGGGTTCAGGCAGGTTTTCCAGTTGTTCATTCAGTTCGGTTTGAACACGCAGCAAAAGCTCGCGGCTGGTGCTCACCAGCACCGGTTCGGCCCCGTTGTGCTCGGCCTGGGCGAGCAGGTCGGCGGCGACGAAGCGTGGGTCGGCGGAGTCGTCGGCCACCACCAGCGTCTCGGTCGGCCCCGGCAGGCTCTCGATTCCGGCCTGACCGTAGACCATGCGCTTGGCGATGACCACGAACAGGTTGCCCGGCCCGGCAATCTTGTCCACCGCTGGAATGCTGGCGGTGCCGTAGGCGAGGGCGCCGATGGCCTGCGCCCCGCCGACCTTGAACACGCGGGAAATCCCCAGTTCGCGGGCCGCCACCAGAATCGCCGGGTGAACATTCCCGTCCCTGCCCGGCGGCGTCGTGACCACGATGTCGGGCACGCCCGCCACCTGCGCCGGAACCGCCGTGTGAATCAGGGTGGAAATCAGGGGCGCGAGGCCGCCCGGCACGTACACGCCCACCCGTCCCAGCGGGCGCACGAGTTGCCCCAGCGCCCCGTCCGGCCCGTGTTCCAGAAAGCCGTGTGCGGGCTGCTGCAGGTAGAAGGCCCGCACCCGCTCGGCGGCGAGGCGAATGGCGGCGTGCAGGTCGGGGTCCACCTGCGCGGCGTGCAGTTCGGCGGCGGAAACTTCTATCTCTGCGGGTCGGGAGCCGTCCAGTTTTTCCGTCCAGTCGCGCAGGGCGTCGTCGCCGCGCCCCCGCACGTCGGTCAGGATGCGTTCCACGACCTGTTCGGGGGTCAGGCGCTCGCCAAAAGTCTGTTCGATGCGCGCGAGCACCGCGCCCGGCACGGGAATCTGCGAAAAACTGCGGGTCAGGGCGGCGCGGGCCTCGGCCCCTTGAAGCACTTGCATGGGGAGAGGATAGGCGCGGCGACGTGGCCGCACGTCCCAGCCCCTAGACTGCCCGTATGCCCGGTACCCTCCACGTCCTTCACGGCTACATCGGCGCAGGCAAAACCACGCTGGCGCGGCGGCTGGAGCGCGAGTTGCCCGGCATCCGTTTCTCGGCAGACGAATGGATGGTGTCGCTCTACGGCGTGGACCCGCCCGAAAGCGAATACCGCGCGGCCCAGGAACGGGTGCGCGGCCTGATGGAAAGGTGCTGGCGGCGGTGTCTGGAACTCGGTCAGCACGTCATTCTGGACGGCGGGGCCTGGAAACGCTCGGAGCGCGACCACCTGCGGGCGGCAGCGGCAGAGGTGGGGGCCGAATTTCGCCTCTACGCCCTGTCCCTGCCCGACGAGGAAGCCCTTGCCCGTGTACTCGCCCGCAACGAGCGTGAGCCGGGGCATCTGCACGTCGCCGAAAACACCTACCGCATGCTGAGGTCGCAGTTCGAGCCGCTGGGGGAGGACGAGGTGGTAGAGGTCGTGCCGCCTGCCCTTACCACAGCCGCGTCAACTTGAAGGGGGGGGTGGGGTCCAGCTTGAGCGGGACGACTTTCCCTGTCGCGGCGTATTGCTCACGCTCGGCAAAGGACTTGCTCAGCGTCTTGAGAAAGAGGCCCTGAAAGCGGGGCGTTTTGCCCTTTTCGACCTGCACCACGTAGGCCGCCTGCCGGAACACTTCACCGTCGGGGCCGAATGCGGCGTCGTTCACGGGAAGACTGCCCCAGATTTTCGGCCCCTGGGCATTGAAATCCAGCAGCAGCAGGGACGTGCTGGACTGTCCACCCCCGCCGTCACCGATGCCCCCCGCGTACTCGATGACCAGTTCGCGCCGCCCGTCCAGATTGAGGTCGCGGGCCGTGTAATACGGATTCCGATTGAATCTGGTAGTTTCAGATTCAATCCGACTTGCAAAGCTGCGCAGCAGAGCGGATGCGAGTAGGAAAAAATACGGATTCTGCAATATGGATGCACAGGCGGCGCTTTCCCGACTGTGCAGGAATTAAGCGGAATCCGTATAAATCGTTTTGGGGGCGTAGTAATTGGCCCAGTTGCCCATGTCGGTCGGCTCCAGCAGCCACACCTGCTCGCGCTCGCCGGGCCGGGTCAGGACCAGCAGGAAGTGGAGACCTTCCGTCTGCCCCACCGAAAATACGTCCAGCCGTTCGGGGGTCCGGGTGCGAAAAGGCGCACTGAACGACAGCCACGCCGCGCCGCCGTCCAGCCCGCCGCCCCGCCATTGCAAGGCCGGAACCGCCGCCGGGCGGGCCTGAATCCGGGTTGCCAGCGCGTCCAGGATGCGCTGCTGCGCTGGGGTAAACGTCTGGCGCGCCGCGTCCACGCGGGGGTCGCGCAGGGTGGCCGGTGCTGCCGTCGCCAGCGAGCAGACACTCAGCAGCGCGGCAAACAGCTGCCGGTTCATCCGACCCGCCGCCGCCCCTTGCTGCCACCCTGCCGCCGGGGTGGGGCACTGCCGCCCAGATTCGCCTCGATGGGGCCGAAGTCGGTGGGCTGAATCAGGCGCAGCAGCCGCCAGGGCGCGGCCTGCTCCACGTACACGTAAGCCCCGCCGGGCCGCAGAAAGTAGACGGAGGCGGGGTGCCCGTCCACCTCCAGGTCCGCGAGGCGCTGAATCAATGCCTTGCCGCCCGTGAGGTGCGCCTCGGCGCGGTCCTGTCCGCCCAGCGTGCGCAGCCACAGCAGCAGGCTGACCGGGTCGTGGTGGTCTACCGTCAGTGGGGCCTGCGCCTCGTCGCGGCCCTGGCGCAGCGTGACCACGCCGGTCTTGCGGTCGAAGCCGGTTTCGAAGTTCGCCCGGCCATAGCCGTCGCCCTCGGCGTAGTGCAGGCTGGTCAGGGTCTGGGCGTGCATCCGGCTGGTCTGTACCCGGCGCACTTCGGGCAGCACGCCGCCGAACTCGGTCTGCACGCGGGCGGTCAGGGTGCCGCGCTCGCTGTGAATGGCCCAGTCCTGCTGCCCGGCGTAGCGTCCTCCCAGCGTCAGGGTCATGGCGAAGGTTTCGGCACTCGGCAGGCTCATTGCAAGTCGTTCCAGAAGGACGTGCCGGGGCCGTTCCACGCCGCCCCCAGCGCTTCCGCTACCGTTGCACCCACGTCGGCAAAGGTTTCGCGTTCGCCCAAATCCCGCGCACCCAGGCCGGGGCGATAGGCCAGCAGCAGGCCGTATTCGCGGGTGTGGTCGGTGCCGTGCCAGGTCGGGTCGTTGCCGTGGTCGGAGAGAATCAGCAGGGTGCCGCTTTCCGGCAGCGCGGCGAGGATTTCGGGCAGGGCGCGGTCGAACTCGGCCAGGGCGTTGCTGTAGCCCGCCGGGTCGCGGCGGTGTCCAAATTTGGCGTCGGTGTCCACCAGATTGGTGAAAATCAGGCCGTCTACTCCGCGCTTCATGCGCTCCAGCGTCTTGCGGATGCCGTCGGCGTTGTCGTCGGTGTGGATGCTCTCGGTAAAGCCCTGCCCGGCGTAGATGTCGGGAATCTTGCCGATGCCCACCACGTCCTTGCCCGCCTCCTTCAGGGCATCGAGCACGGTGGGCGGCGGCGTGAGCGAGTAATCCTTGCGGTGCTCGTTTGCCCGCTCGAAGGGATGCTGGCCCCGGAAAGGCCGGGCAATCACGCGGGCCACCGCGTACTCGCCCTGCAAAATCTCGCGGGCGGCCTGGCACCAGGCGTAGAGCGTCTCCAGCGGCACCACGTCCTCGTGCGCGGCAATCTGGAACACGCTGTCGGCGCTGGTGTACACGATGGGGAACCCCGTCCTGACGTGTTCTTCCCCAAAATCCCGAATCACGTCGGTGCCGCTGTAGGGCTGGTTGCACAGATGCCCGCGCCCCGTCGCCGCGTCGAATTTGTCCATCACGGCAGGCGGGAAGCCGTCGGGAAACACCTGAAACGGGTGCTGAAGCTGCACGCCCATGAATTCCCAGTGGCCCGTGCTGGTGTCCTTACCGGGGCTGACTTCGCGCATCCGGCCATAGGCGCCTGCCACGTCCACATCGGCGGGAATGGTCTGGGCCGAAGTCTGGACCGTCGGCACGCGGCCCAGGCCCAGGCGGGCGAGGTTGGGGAGCGCCACAGGGGCCTTTTCGAGGGTGTGGTTGAGGGTGTGTGCGCCCCCATCGCCAAATTGCTCGGCGTCGGGCAGCGCCCCCGCCCCCACGGAATCCAGAACGATGACAGTGAAGTGCATGGGGAGAGGATAGCGGGGGGAGGCGGATGGCTGAAGGCGGATGGCAAATGGCAGATGGCCGTGGTCTACCCCTCATACGGATTCCGATTGAATCTGGTCGTTTCAGATTCAATCCGAGCGGATGCGAGTAGGAAAAATACGGATTACGCGATATGGATGCACAGGCGGCGCTTTCCCGACTGTGCAGGAATTAAGCGGAATCCGTATCAGTCAGCTTCGCTGCCAGCTCCCCTCAAAGGGAGCCAGAACATATTTTTGGCCCACCACCCTCGACTCTCCGCCCTCCTCACAGACCCCTAAAAGGCCCGTGCTACGCTGAAAACCGTGACTGCCCCCGCCGCCATGCCTGTTCCTGCGCCCACGCCCGCCCGCCCCGAACTGACGGCGATGGGCCTGAGCAAGACCTATGGCAAGCGGCAGGTCGTGCGGGGGGTGGACTTCCGGGTGTCGCCCGGTGAAATCGTGGCGCTGTTCGGTCCCAACGGCGCAGGCAAGACCACGACCTTTTACATGGTGGTGGGCTTTATTCGCCCTGGCGGGGGCCAGATTGCGCTGGGCAGCCGCGACCTGACCCGGCTGCCCATGCACGAGCGGGCGCGGCTGGGATTGGGATACCTGCCGCAGGAACCGAGCGCTTTTCGCAAGTTGACCGCCCGCGACAACCTGCTGGCGATTCTGGAATACCAAAAACTCTCCCGCGCCGAGCAGGAAAAACGGGCCGACGACCTGCTGGCCGAGTTCGGCCTGACCCACCTCGCAGGCGCCTACGCCTACCAGCTCTCGGGCGGCGAGCGGCGGCGGCTGGAACTCGCCCGGGCGCTGACCACCGACCCCGACTACCTGCTGCTCGACGAGCCTTTTACCGGCGTGGACCCCAAGAGCATCCGCGAGATTCAGCGCCTCATCCGCGAATTGCGCGACCGCCGGGGCATCGGCGTGTTCATCACCGACCACAACGTGCGCGAAACCATCGCCCTGTGTGACCGGGTGTACCTGATGTTCGACGGCGAAGTGAAGTTCGAGGGCACCCCGCAGCAGTTCGCCCAGGACGAGGACGCCCGGCGCCATTACCTCGGCGACGACTTCGAGTTGTGAAGTAGGGTCAGGGGAGGCTGAGGCGTGCTGTGGCTCTTTCTGCCCTTCGTGGTGGTGCTTTCCGGCGTGGTGGCCTACGCCGCCGACACCATCGCCAAGAAAGCGGGCCGCAAGCATCTGCGCTGGTTCGGTCTGCGGCCCAAGCAGACGGCGACCATCGTGGCGGTGCTCTCGGGCATGGGCATCAGCGCGGCGAGTCTGGCGGCGTTTTTGCTGCTCAACCGCTCGGCGGTGCAGACCATCGCGCAGGCCGACCAGCTCCGGCCCCAGATCGAGGCGCTGAGAAAGGAGGTCAGCACCGTTCAGGGCGAGTTGCAGGCCGCCCGCACCGAGCGTGAGGCCGCCCGCAGCGAGGCGCAAAGGGCCGCCGGGGAACGCGAGGCCGCCCGGCAGGAACTCGCCGTGGCCCGCCAGAACCTCGCGGCGGCACGGGCGGAGAGCGCCAAGCTCACCGGGCAGGCGCAGGAACTTCAGGCCCGCCTTACCGCGCTGGGCAAGCAGCGCCGCGCCCTGGAAGCCCAGGCCCAGGCCAGCCGCAAGCGTCTCGCGGCGTCTCAGGAGCAGCTTGAGGCGAGCGAGGCCCGCGCCGCGCAGCTCGACTCGCAGGTGCTCGACCTCAAGCTCCGCAGCGCCCAGGCCGAGCAGGAAGCCCAGAACGCCCAGGCCCGCGCCGACGCGGCCCAGGCCCGCACCGAGGCGTTGCAGCGTCAGGCGGCGGCGGCTCAGTCGGCGGCCCAGACCGCGCAGGCCCGCGCCGCGCGGGTGAGTGAGCAGGCGCGGCAGGCCCAGGCCCGCGCCGAACAGGTGCAGGCCCAGGCCCAGGCCGCCGCGCAGGCGAGTGTTCGGCAGGCGCAGCAGGCCGCCCAGACCCAGCTCGGACAGGTGCGTTCCGGCGCCGCGCAGCAGGTGGCCCAGGCCCAGCGGCAGGCCCAGGCGCAGGTCCGGCAGGCCCAGCAGCGGGCGGCGGCGCTGCGGTCCCAGGTCGGGACGTTGGAGGCGCAGGCGCAGCAGGCAGGCGCGGCCCGCGACGAGGCGGTCGGGGCGCGTGACGCCGCCGTCGCCGCCCGGACCCAGGCCGTGGCCGAGCGTCAGGCGGCGCTGGAGGCCCGCGACCGACTGGTGGCCGAGCGTGACCGCCTGCAGACCGAGCGCACCCAGGCGGTGCAGGCCCGTGACCGCGCGGTGCAGGACCGCGACCGCGTGCGGCAGGACCTCGCCGCGCTCCGCAGCCAGCAGCGGCAACTGCAGGACAGCAACGCCGCACTCTCCCAGGACCTTGCCCAGACGCGTCAGAGCCTTTCGCGCCTGCAGGCCGAGTATTCCAGCACCCGAAACGAACTCAGCCTCAGCCGCACGGCTGAACTCGCCTACCCCAAAAACGAACTCGTCTACGCCGGGGTGGTGCCCTCGGTGCGCAATCTCGACACTTTTCTCAAGGTCGCCGGGGCCACCGCCGCCGGTCGCGGTGCCCGTCCGGGGGCCGAGGGTCCGGCCGTGCGCCTGGGGCCTTCGGCGCGCGCTTCCCTGGAAACCAAGCTGCGCGGCCTGAACACCAGCGCCTTCGTGATTTGCCGCGCTGCTCAGAACAGCGTGGTGGGCCTGCCGGTCGAACTCATCTGCGACGCCCGCGCCAACACGCTGCTTTACCGCGCCGGGCAGCCGATTCGCCGGGCGACGGTCAACCTCCAGAACCCGGCCACGCTCCAGAACCAGCTGTCCGAACTGATGCAGGACACGGTGCTCGAACTGACCCTGCGTGGCGTGCCGGGCGAGTACATCGTCAACCCCAGTCTCGACGTGGGCGACCTCGTGACCCTGCTCACCACCCTGCGCGAGAAGGGCAACAGTGCGGCGGTCATCAGCATCGCGGCGCGGGACGACGTGCGCCCGAGCACCCGCGTGGACCTGTACGCCCGGGGGCCGTGAGGCCCGAGCAGCGGTCTCCGGCACGAGGATTTTTCCGGCAAGGGAGGAAAAGGGCGCCTGCCCCACACCTCTTTTCGTGTCTGCGCGCTACAGTGACCCGTTATGCCGCGCCCTGCCGTCAAACCTGAAGTCATGAGTCCCGTCGGCGGTCACGCCCAACTGAAAGCCGCTGTGGAGGCGGGGGCCGACGCGGTGTTTTTTGGCGTCAATCCTTTGCAGGGCGACGGGCGGGCCGACGGCACGGGCGCGGGCTTCCATGCGCGGGCCAAGGTGGGCTTCGACGCCGAGGCGCTGCCCGAGATGATGCGCGGCCTGCACGAACGCGGCGTCATGGGCTTCGTCACCTTCAACGTGCTGGTGTTCGACCGTGAGCTGCGCGACGCCGAGCGGCAGATCATCCATCTGGCCGAGTCGGGGGTGGACGCCCTGATCGTGCAGGACCTCGGCGTCGCCCGCCTCATTCACGACATCTGCCCCGACCTGCCCATTCACGGCTCCACCCAGATGAGCATCACCAGTGCGGAGGGCGCGGAGCTGGCGCGGCGCTTCGGGGCCTCGCGGGTGGTGCTGGGCCGCGAACTGAGCCTCAAGGACATCGAGCGCATCGCCCAGCAGACCGACGTGGAACTCGAAACCTTCGTGCACGGGGCGCTGTGCGTCAGCTACTCGGGCCAGTGCTTTTCCTCCGAAGCGTGGGGCGGGCGCAGCGCCAACCGGGGCCAGTGCGCCCAGGCGTGCCGACTGCCCTACGAAATGTTCGTGGACGGCGTTCAGCGCGACCTCGGCGACGCCCGCTACCTGCTCTCGCCGGGCGACCTCTACGCGCTGCATCAGGTGCCGGACCTCGTCCGCATCGGCGTGGACTGCCTCAAAATCGAGGGCCGCTACAAGGACGCCGAGTTCGTCGCGCTGACCACCGCCGCCTACCGCAAGGCGGTGGACGAGGCGTGGGCCGGGCGCCCGCTGAGCATCACCCCGCAGGAGGAACAGGACCTCGAACAGGTCTACTCGCGCGGGCTGGGGCCGCACTTCATGGCGGGCACCAACCACCAGCGCGTCGTGCGGGGCCGGGCGCCGAGGCACCGGGGCGTGCGCGTCGGCACGGTGGTGGGGCTGACCGAGCGCGGCGTCCTCGTCGAACTCACCGAGCCAGTCAGGCCCGGCGACGGTCTGGTGTTCGACCCCGCCAACTGGCGCAAACCTGAGGGGAAGGAGGAGGGAGGGTTTGTTTATCAGGTGAATGCGGAAGGCAGAAGGCAAATGGCAGATGGCAAAACCACCGCCGAACTCCGTTTCGCCAAAGGGGCCGTCAACCCCGACCGCGTTCGGCCCGGCGACCCGGTGTGGCGCACCCAGGACCCGACGCTCAGCGCCCGCGTCAAACCGCTGCTCGACGCTTCCGACCCGCTCTACACCCGCCCGGTCACGGCGCGGTTCGTGGGCCGGGTGGGGGAGGTGGCCACGCTGACGCTGACCCACGAGCAGGGCCAGAGCGTGACCGTCCGTGGCGACGCCCCGCTGTCCGAGGCCCGCAACCGCGCTCTGGACGAAGCGGCCCTGACCGAGCAGCTCGGCAAACTCGGCGGCACCGGCTACCACCTCGCCGGGCTGACGGCGGAGTTGCAGGGCGCGGGCTTTCTTCCCGTCTCGGCGCTCAACGCCCTGCGCCGGGAAGCGGTGGAGCGCCTGACGGAGCTGCGCGGGCGGGCGCCGGAGCGTCACGCCGCTGCAAGGCTGGAGCAGACGCTGATGACCGGGGGCGGGGGGAGAGAGACGGCGAGCGGCACCTCCCCTCAGATTCATGTCCTCGTGCGCACGCCCGAGCAACTGGGCGCCGCGCTGACCGAGCGCCCCGACTCGGTCACGCTCGATTATCTGGAGCTGTACGGCCTCAAGCCCAGTGTGGAAAAAGTCCGGGCGGCGGGGATTCCGGTGCGGGTCGCTTCTCCGCGCATCCTCAAGCCCACCGAGCAGAACCTCGAAAAGTTCCTGCTGGGGCTGAATGCCGAGCTGCTGGTGCGCTCCGGCGGCCTGCTGGAAGGTTTGCAGGACGTGGAAAACCTGCCGCCGCTCACCGGCGACTTCTCGCTCAACGCCGCCAACGTGCTGACCGCCCGCGCCCTGCTGGACATGAACCTCACCCGGCTGACCCCCACCCACGACCTCAACGCCCGGCAGGTGTCGGAACTCGCCGGGCTGGTCGGCCCCGAACGTCTGGAAGTCATCGCCTACCAGCACCTCCCTGTCTTCCACACCGAGCACTGCGTGTTTTGCCGTTTTCTCAGCGACGGCACCGACTACACCAACTGCGGCCACCCCTGCGAGTCTCACCGCGTGGCGCTGAAGGACGAACGCGGCGTGCAGCACCCGGTCATGGCCGACGTGGGCTGCCGCAACACGGTGTTCGAGGGCCGCCCCCAGATTGCCGGGCCTCACCTGCACGACTGGCTGAAGGCCGGGCTGCGTCACTTCCGCCTCGAATTCGTTCATGAATCGCCCGAGCAGGTGCGCGAAGTGGTTCAGGCGCACCGGGCCTTCCTGAACGGTGAAATCGGTGTCCGGGACCTCGAAGCCCGCCTGCGCACCGTCTCGGAGCAAGGGGTGACGGAAGGCAGCCTGTTCGTGCCCGAAGGCTTCGACGTGTTGCCTGCGCTCCCCATGCTCTGAAGGTCTGGGACAGGGTGCCCTTCCCGTTCTGGAGAAAGGCACCCTGTCCCGACAAAAAAACTCCCCCGCCGAAGCAGGGGAGAAGAGGTGTGGTGAAGCTCAGACCAGTTCGATGAGGGCCATCGTGACGCCGTCGCCGCGACGGGTGCCCACGCGCAGGATGCGGGTGTAGCCACCGGGACGCTCGGCGTACTTGGGGGCCACCTCGTCCATGACCTTGCGCACGACTTCCTTGTCGTGGATGTCCTGGGCGATCAGGCGGCGGGAGTGCAGGTCGCCACCTTTGGCGGTGGTGATCAGGCTTTCAACAAAGGGACGAAGCTCCTTGGCCTTGGTGAGGGTCGTCTGGATGCGGCCCTCGCGCAGCAGGGCGGTCGCCTGGGCACGGGCCAGGGCGACGCGGGCGCTGCTGTTGCGGTTGAGCTTGCGACCGGCTTTACCGTGACGCATGGTGGTTCTCCTTGGATCGGCGGCCCTGCGGGGGCCGGGGAAAGTGGGGGCCGGGGAAGATACGGAACAGGCAGCGTGGGCAGCTCAGGCCGCCAGGAACGTCAGTCGCGCAGCGCGAGGCCGAACTGGGCCAGTTGCTGCTTGATCTCGTCCAGGCTGCGCTCGCCGATGCCGGGCACCTTTTTCAGGTCGCGGTCGGAAAGCGCACACAGCGCGTCCACCGAGTCGATGCCTTCTTCCTTGAGGGAGTGCAGCACGCGGGTGGTCAGCCCCAGGCCTTCCAGGGTCACGCGGGGCGTGTCCTGATCGGTGGGGAAGGGCTGCGGGTTGATGCTCAGGCTGCCGAGGTCGGGCTGCCGGGGGCTGTCGTAGACGCTGGCGGGCAGGGTGGCCGTCGCCGGGTCGTAGACCGCCGCCGGAGCCGCAGCCGCGTAGCTGTTTTCCAGCGCGGGCATGGTTTCGACGTTGCCGAACACGCTCAGTTCATCACGCAGAATCTCGACGGCCTTGTCCAGCGCTTCCTGCGGACCGGCGCTGCCGTCGGTCCAGACGCGCAGAATCAGGCGGTCCAGGTCGGTCTGCTGACCCACGCGGGTGTTTTCCACGTGGTAGGCCACACGCCGCACCGGGCTGAACATCGCGTCGACGGGAATCGAGTTGATGCGGTCCTTGGTGGCGTGCTTGTCGGCCGACACGTAGCCTTCGCCTTCCTCGACGCGGACTTCCATCACCAGCTTGCCGTCTTCGGCGAGATTGGCGATGACCAGGTCGGGGTTGACGATCTCGGCGTCGGTGGGCACTTCAAAGGCGCTGGCACGAACCTCGCCCTCGCCCTGCGCACGCAGGGTCAGGGTCTTGGGACCGGGGGTGTGAAACTTCACGACCAGTTCCTTGAGGTTGAGAATCAGGCGAATGACATCTTCCCGGACGCCGGGAATGGTGCTGAATTCGTGCAGCACATCCTCGATGTACACGCTCGTCACGGCGGTGCCGGGAATCGAGGACATCAGGATGCGCCGGATAGGGTTCCCGATGGTGACGCCGTAACCACGCGCGAGCGGCTCCAGCACGAATTCGCCGTAGTCGCCGTCCACGCGGGCCTTGAGTTGAGGGCGCTTTTGCTCCACTGGGGCCTCCTGATTTAGCGCGAGTAGTACTCGATGATGAAGTTTTCGTTGATCGGCAGGGCGAGGTCTTCGCGTGCGGGGAGGCGCGAGAAGGTGCCCTTGAAGTTGTCATGATCCATCTCGACCCAGGGGCTGACACGGCGGCGCTTTTGCGCGTCCATGTTCTCCTGGATAAAGCCCATGCTGCGGCTGCCTTCGGCCACGCTGATCTCGTCGCCGATCTTCACGCGGTAGCTGGCGATGTCCACTTTCTTGCCGTTGACCAGGATGTGACCGTGGCCGACGAACTGACGGGCCTGACGGCGGGTGCTGGCAAAGCCCATGCGGAACACGACGTTGTCCAGGCGGCGCTCCAGCAGTTGCAGGAACACGGTGCCGGTCACGCCGGGAACGTTGCTCGCTTCCTCGAAGAGGTTGCGGAATTGCTTTTCGTTCATGCCGTACAGACGGGCGAGCTTCTGCTTTTCACGCAGACGCACGCTGTAGTCGCTGGGGCGACCCTTGCGGCGCTGGCCGTGCTGACCGGGGCCGTAGGGACGGCGGTCCAGGTACTTCTGGACCTTTTCGGTTTCCGCGAGGTTGATGCCTTCGCGGCGGCTTTGCTTGGTGATGGAACCACGGAAACGACCCATGTAATAACTCCTTGTCACAGTGCGCTGTGTCGGTTGTGTCAGCTTGCACTGGGTCTTGCGGCCCTCTGGTGCCCGGCTTCTCGCTGGTGGTACAGCTTCAGGCCTGAGCCGACGAAACCGGGGCAGGTGGGCGCGCGCGTGCGCTTTAGGCGCGGAACTTCTTCTTGGGGCGGCAGCCGTTGTGGGGCACGGGGCTGTCGTCCATGATGCTGCGGACTTCGATGCCCGAAGCCTGAATGGCGCGGATCGCCTGTTCACGGCCCGAGCCGCTGCCACGCACGATCACGTCCACGGCGGCCATGCCGAAGGAGGTCTGGGCCTTCTTCACGGCGTCGGCGGCGGCGAGCTGAGCAGCGTAGGGGGTGCCCTTCTTGCTGCCCTTGTAACCGATGGTGCCGCCCGAGGACCACGCCACCGAGTTGCCGTCCAGGTCGGTGATGGTGACGATGGTGTTGTTGTAGCTGGCGTGCACGTAGGCGCGACCAGCGCTGATGTTGCGCCGGGAGCGGCGCGGAGCCTTGCCTTTGGTGGGTTTCGCCATGGCTTACTTCCTCGTGGCCTTTTTCTTCCCGGCGACGGTCTTTTTCGGACCTTTGCGGGTGCGGGCGTTGGTCTTGGTGCGCTGCCCACGCACGGGCAGGCCGCGGCGGTGACGCAGACCACGGTAAGCGCCGATGTCCATCAGGCGCTTGATGTTCTGGCCGACTTCGTTGCGAAGGTCACCTTCGACCTTGTAGGTCTTTTCGATGGCTTCGCGCAGGGTGGACTGCTCGGCTTCACTGAGGTTCTTGACGCGGGTATCGGCGTTGATGCCCGTGCGCTCCAGGATTTCCTTGGAACGGGTCAGACCGATGCCGTAGATGTAGGTCAGCGCGATTTCGACGCGCTTCTCGCGGGGGAGGTCAACACCAGCAATACGTGCCATGCTTAACCCTGCCTCTGCTTGTGCTTGACGTTGGAGCAAATGACCAGCACGCGACCGTGGCGGCGGATCACTTTGCAGTTGTCGCACATCTTCTTGACACTGCTACGAACTTTCATGCTTCCTCCTCGCGCCGCCTTCGTCCATCATGACGTTTGAGCAGCGCTCGACCCCCGGCCTGCTCGGCAGGCACCCAAGGGAATCTGTTTGGTGTCGTCAGAGCCTGAAGGCCGCGCCTTATCGGCGGTAGACGATGCGCCCACGAGTGGTGTCGTAGGGGCTGATTTCCAGAACCACACGGTCCCCGGGCAGAATACGAATGTAGTGAATTCGCATCTTGCCGCTGATGTAAGCGAGGATGTCGTGCCCCGTGTCGAGCTTCACGCGGAACGTGGTGTTGGGCAGCGCCTCTTCCACCACGCCCTCGGCCCGCACGGTATCGGACTCGTCCTTCTTCTTCTTTTCCCGCTGTTCCGGCATCTTTCGTCTTGCCACGCAACCTCCAGGCTTGATACAAGCCAAACATAAAAGTACCACCTGACGGCGCGGCGGGCAAGCGCAGCTCTGGCGACCACTCGCGCCGCGCCGCGTCACCGCCTCTGTGTCCCTCAATAACGGACAAAGCGGGCTGTTTAGAAGAATCACGCCGCCGGCTTGACTTCACTGCCGCGTCTTTTCATAGTGAAAGGACCATTCAGTTTCTTTTGATGTGCGCCTCATTTCTTGGGGTGGGGAGGACGTATGAACAACGTGACGAAACTGCTGGTGTTGGGTGCGGCGCTCGCCAGTGCTCCGGCGGCGGCCCAGAAGGTCAGTTCCATCTCGCTGGGGGTCGCCGTGGCGCAGACCAGCAACGTGTCGCTGTTCGGGCAGGAGCAGGTGGCCGGGGCCAAAGTCGCCGAGAAGCTGATCAACGCAGCGGGCGGCGTGAACGGCACCCCGATCAAGCTGGTCTATCAGGACGCGGGCGGCGACGAAAACGGGGCCATCAACGCCTTTCAGTCCCTGATTAACAAGAGCCGGGTGCTGGGCATCGTCGGACCGACCCTCTCGCAGCAGGCGTTCGCCGCCGACCCGGTCGCGGAGCGGGCCAAGGTGCCGGTGCTGGGCATCAGCAACACCGCCAAGGGCATTCCCCAGATCGGCACCTACGTGGCCCGCGTCTCGGCGCCGATTGCCGTCATTGCGCCCGCCGCCGTCAAGCAGGCGCTCAAGCTCAATCCCAAGATCAAGAAAGTCGCCGTGATGTACGCCCAGAACGACGCCTTCTCGGTGAGCGAAACCGAAACCTTCCAGTCCACGCTCAAGGCTCAGGGCCTGAACATCGTGACCGTGCAGAAGTCGCTGACCACCGACACCGACTTCACCACCCAGGTCACGGCGGTCATCAACTCGGGCGCCGAACTGGTGGTCGTCTCGGCGCTGGCCGCCGACGGGGGCAACATCGTCAAGCAGTTGCGGCAGTTCGGCTACAAAGGCCTGATCGTGGGCGGCAACGGCTTCAACACCGCCAACGTCTTTCCGGTCTGCCAGAAGGACTGCGACGGCGTGCTGGTCGCTCAGGCGTACAGCCCTTCGCAGAAGAGTGCCGTCAACCAGAAGTTCGTCAGCGAGTACCGCAAGCTCTACAAAAAGGACCCGCCCCAGTTCGCGGCGCAGGCCTACGCAGGCATTCAGGTCTTCGTGGACGCGCTGAAGGTGATCGACAAGAAGAAGAAGCTCAGCACCTGGGACCTGGCCGCCCTGCGCACCGAACTGAACAAGCAGGTGCTGGCAGGCAAATACAGCACGCCGCTCGGCGAACTGCGCTTCGACAAGGACGGCGAGGTCAACCAGAAGGAATTCTTCGTGGCCCGCATCAAGATGAAAGACGCCAAGAACGGTTCGTTCGTCTTCGATAAATAAGCGACGCAGGCCCCACGTGCATGTCTCGGCCGTCAGGCAGCAGCGTTTCGCCCCGTTCGGGTGCGCTGTTTGCTCTGACGGCTGAACTCTTTGTGCACTCTGTGTGCCGGGCTGAGCCTCTGGAGGGGTCATGGAACCCAGTCAACTGATTCAGAACCTGATGAACGGTCTGGCAATCGGCAGCGTCTACGCGATTTTCGCGCTGGGGTACACGCTGGTGTTTTCCATTCTGGGCATCATCAATTTCGCGCAGGGGGCCGTGTTTACCCTGGGGGCGTACTTCACCTACGCGCTGGTGTCGGGGCAATTCGAGAACAACGGCCTGCTCAAAGGCATCAACCTCTTTCCCGCCGGGTCGCCGTTCGCGGGCAACCCCTGGGCCTTCGGGCTGGCGACCCTGATCGGCGCGGCGCTGGCGGGGCTGATCGCGGTCCTGATCGAGCGCCTCGCCTTCCGGCCCATGCGGGCGCGGGGGGCCGAGCCGCTGCTGGCGCTGGTGAGCAGCCTGGGGGTGGCGCTGGTGATCGTCAACCTGATTCAGCTGCTCGTCGGCGCCGAGAGCTACAGCTTTCCGGCGAATGCCTACGGCGAATTCCGGCCCGCCCTGACCTTCAACGTGGGCGACAAGGTGGTCGTCATCCGCAGCGTGCAACTGGTGATTTTCGCCGTCAGCATGGTCATGCTGGGCATTCTGGGCTACGTGATCGGGCGCACCAAGGTCGGCAAGGCGCTGCGGGCGGTGGCCGAGAATCCCGGTACGGCGAGTCTGCTCGGCATCAGTGTGGACCGCTACGTGCTGATCACTTTCTTCCTCTCGGGGTTCCTGGGCGGGCTGGCAGGCACGCTGGTGTCGCTGGCCTTCGGCATCGGCGGGCCGTATTTCGGGCAGGCCTTCGGTCTCAAGGGGCTGGCGGTGATCGTGCTCGGCGGTCTGGGCAACATTCCCGGCGCGGTGCTGGGCGGCCTGCTGATCGGACTGGCCGAGGCCTTCGTGCCCGCCGACTACAGCGCCTACAAGGACGCGGTGGCCTTCGCGCTGCTGTTCGCCGTGCTGCTGCTGCGGCCCCAGGGTCTGCTCGGCAAGGCCCAGATTCAGAAGGTGTGAACCCATGAACGACTTCTTTTCCACCTACGGTTCGCTCATCGTGATGATGGTGCAGGCCGGACTGCTGGGCCTGAGTCTGTACTTTCCGTTGCAGGCCGGGCAGCTCAGCCTCGCCACCCCCGGCTTTTATGCTCTGGGCGGCTACGTGGCGGCCATTTTGCTGACCAATCCGGCGTTCTCGGGCCTGCGTGAAACGCTTGGAAACGGCATGTTTCCGCTGACCTGGCTGGTGGCGGCGCTGCTTTCGGGCGTGCTGGGCCTGGTGCTGGGGCTTCCGGCGCTGCGGTTGCGCGGCATCTACCTCGCGCTCGCCACCATCGCCTTCGTGCAGATCATGCAGACGCTGGCGCTCAACCTCAAGGTCACCGGGGGGGCCATCGGCATCTTCGCCATTCCGCAGGCCTTCGGGTTCGAGCGGCCCCTTCAGTACCTGTGGCTGTTCGGGCCGCTGCTGCTGCTGACCCTGCTGTTTACCCGTCAACTGTCGCGTTCGCGGGTGGGCCGGGCCTTTCACGCCATCCGGGAAGACGAACTCGCCGCCGACGCGATGGGCATCAACCCCACCCACTACAAGGTGCTGGCCTTCGTGATCGGCGCGGTGCTGGCGGGCATCGTCGGCGCGATGAGTGCGCCGTTTCTCAACACCTGGAACGCCAAGCAGGGCACCTTCGACGCCTCGATCGCGGTTCTCGCCTTCGTGCTGATCGGCGGCTCGCGCCACCTGTGGGGGCCGGTGGTGGGCGGGGCACTGCTGACCGCCGTGCCGGAAGTGCTGCGCTTTCTGGCCGACTGGCGCCTGGTCATCAACGGTCTGGTGCTGGTGGTCGCCAGCCTGTATCTGCCGCAGGGCATCGTGGGGGCGTTCGAACGCTGGCGCCGTCCCGCGCCGCCGCGCCGCCCCGCAGACCTGCCGCCCGTGACGGCAGCGGAGGGCCGACCATGACCGCGCCGGGCGAGCGCCCCGTCGTGCTCGAAGCCCGCCACATGACGCGGCGCTTCGGCGGCCTGGTGGCGGTGAACGACGTGTCCTTTGACGTGCGCGAGGGCGAGATTTTCGGGCTGATCGGGCCGAACGGAGCAGGCAAGACCACGCTGTTCAACCTGATGACCGGCCTGACCCCGCCGAGCAGCGGCACGCTGACTTCACGCGGGCAGACGGTCACCGGCCTGCCGCCGCACCGGGTGGCGGGACTGGGCATCAGCCGCACTTTTCAGAACATCCGGCTGTTCCGGGGCCTCTCGGCGCTGGACAACGTGAAGGTGGCGACGCACCGCCAGACCCGCGCCGGCCTGTGGCAGGGCGTGTTCGGCACCGCGCAGGCCGAGGAGCGGCAGGCCGAGCGCCGCGCCTGGGAACTGCTCGACCTCGTGGGCCTGAGTGACCGGGCGGGCGAACTCGCCGCCAACTTCAGCTACGGCGACCAGCGCAAACTGGAAATCGCCCGCGCCCTGGCGACCGAGCCGCGCATCCTGCTGCTCGACGAACCGGCGGCGGGCATGAACACCTCGGAAAAGGGACAGCTGACGGCCTTCATCCGCGAGGTGCGTGACCGCTTCGACCTGACGGTGCTGCTGATCGAGCACCATGTGCCGCTGGTGATGGGCCTGTGTGACCGGGTGGCGGTGCTGAATTTCGGACAGCTGATCGCCATCGGTGACCCGGCGAGCGTGCAGCGCGATCCGAAGGTGATCGAAGCGTATCTGGGAGGCGAGTAGATGGCACTGCTGGAAATCGAGAACCTGAGCGTCAACTACGGCGCGATTCAGGCGGTGCGCGGCCTGAGCCTGGAAGTCGGCGAGGGAGAAGTGGTCACCCTGATCGGGGCCAACGGCGCGGGCAAGACCACCACGCTGCGGGCCGTGTCGCGGATGCTTCGCCCCGTGTCGGGCACCATTCGTTTCGCCGGGCGCGACATCACCCGCCTGCCGCCCGACGAAGCGGTCAAGCTCGGCGTCGCGCAGAGTCCTGAGGGACGGCAGGTGCTGGCGCGGCAGAGTGTGGAAGACAACCTCGAACTCGGCGCCTACGTGCGCGGAGACCGGGCCGGGGTACAGGCCGACCTGCGGCAGATGTACGAGCGTTTTCCCCGCCTCGGCGAGCGCCGTGCCCAGCTCGCGGGCACCCTCTCGGGCGGGGAGCAGCAGATGCTTGCCATCGCCCGCGCCCTGATGAGCCGCCCCAGGCTGCTGCTGCTCGACGAACCCTCGCTGGGGCTGGCGCCACTCATCGTGCGCGAGATTTTCACCATTATCCGCGAACTCAACGAACAGGGCATGACCATTTTGCTCGTCGAACAAAACGCCAAGCTCGCCATGAACGCCAGCCACCGCACCTACGTGCTGGAAGCGGGGCAACTGACCTTCAGCGGCATCAGCAGCGAACTCGTGGACGACGAGCGGGTGCTGCACGCTTACTTGGGGGGATAATACGGATTCCGCTTAATTCCTGCACAGTCGGGAAAGCGCCGCCTGTGCATCCATATCGCGGAATCCGTATTTTTTCCTACTCGCATCCGCTCTGCTGCGCAGCTTTGCAAGTCGGATTGAATCTGAAACTACTAGATTCAATCGGAATCCGTATAACCGGAGCAGGGAAGAGGGCGGAGTGCTGCGTGCCTCCGCCCTCTTCCCTTGCTCTATTCGGTCCCGTATCAGTGCAGGCGGCTCAGTGCACGCCGCTGAGAATCCGCTCGTACACTTCGTCCGGGGTGCCCAGGCCATCCACCGTGTACAGGTGACCGCGCCGGGCGTAGTGGTCGATCAGCGGCTGGGTCTGCTCCCGGTAGACGAGCTGGCGCTTGCGGGCCGTTTCCTCGTTGTCGTCGGCACGGGGGGCGCGGCCCTCGGCCACCGCCTGACGCCCACGCTCCACGATGCGGTCGATCAGCACCTGATCCGGCACTTCCAGCAGCGGCACGGCGCTCACCGGGGCGCCCAGTTCCTCCAGCAGCAGGTCGAGGGCCTCGGCCTGGGCCTGGGTGCGGGGAAAGCCGTCGAAAATCACCCGCACCGGCTCCATGTCGGCCAGCCGGTCACGAATCAGCGCGATCAAGAGGTCGTCGGGAACGAGTTGTCCGGCTTCCATCAGCGGCCCTGCTTTGAGGCCGAGTTCGGTGCCCCGGGCCACATGGTCACGCAGAATGTCGCCGGTGCTGAGCTGCACGAGGCTCTGTTCCTGCGCCAGCCGCGCCGCCTGGGTGCCCTTGCCTGCGCCGGGGGGGCCGAGAAAAATCACGACCTTGTTGTTGTGTGTCATGGGTGTTTGTCCTCCGTGAGATACAGAATAAAGGCTCCGTCCATTTCCGGCGTCCCGCTGCCCAGATCAGGTTGCAACTCGCGCCGTGCCAGGCAGGAAGCGGCCACAAAAAACCGCCCCCCGTCAGGAGAGCGGTCTCGGCACAGCCGGACTCAGTTGTTGCGGCGCTCACGCAGGCGGCTCTTGCTGATGAAGCCGTCGTAACGGCGCACCGTGAGCTGGGCCTCGAGCTGCTTGAGGGTTTCGAGCGCCACCCCCACGATGATCAGCAGGCCGGTGCCGCTGAACTGGAAGGTGGTGATGCCGCTGGCCCGCTGCACGATCTGCGGCAACACCGTCAGCAGCACCAGAAAGATCGCGCCCCACAGACTCAGGCGACCACTGATGCGCCCCAGGAACTCGGCGGTCGGGCCGCCCGGACGCACACCGGGGATGAACCCGCCCGCTTCGCGCAGCTGCTCGGAAATGCGCTTGGGGTCGAACTGCACGCTGTTGTACAGGTACGTGAACCCGAAGATCAGCAGCGATTCCAGCGCCAGATACAGCGGCTGGCCGAAGGTGAGGTTGGAGTTGATCCAGGCGTTGACTTCCGGGGCGCGGGTCGCGGTGGCGCTGGCGATCAGGTTGGGAAGGATCAGCATGGCGCTGGCGAAGATCACCGGAATCACGCCGGCCTGGTTGACCTTGATGGGCAGCCAGGTGGCCTGACCGGCCCCGCGTGCCTGACCGGCGGCCCCGCCCCGGGCGCGGGCGTAGGTAACGGGCACCCGGCGCTCGGCCTGATAGACGTAGACGATGCCGGCAATGGTCGCCACGATCACGGCAAAGAAAGCCAGGATGCTCAGCAGGCTGGTCTGCTCGCTGCGCAGCAGCTCGGCGGTGGCCGCGATTTCACGCGGATACACCGCGATGATGCCCGACGTGATGATCAGGCTGATGCCGTTGCCGACGCCGACTTCGGTGATGCGCTCACCGATCCACATGGTGAAGGCGATGCCGGCCACCTGGGTCAGCACCATGACCAGCACCGTGAAGACGCCGGGGTCCCAGCCCACCGCCACGAACGACGGATTGCTGGTGATGTAGAGCGAGAAGAACAGCGCCTGCACAGCCCCCAGGCCCACCGCCGCGTACCGGGTGTACTGGTTGATCTTCTTGCGCCCTTCCTCGCCTTCCTTGGAGAGCTTTTCCAGGGCAGGAATGGTGGTCGTCAGCAGCTGAATCACGATGCTCGCCGTGATGTAGGGCAACACGCCAAGCGCGAAGATCGAGAACTGCGAAAGATTGCCCCCCGAAATCATGCTGATCAACCCAAACAGGCCGCCCGAGTTCGCTTGACTCAGGGCGGCGCTGTTGACACCTGGGGTGGGAATGGCGCTTCCCAGGCGGTAGATGGCGAGCAGCAGCAGGGTGAAGACGATCTTCCGCTGAAGATCCGGAATCCGGAAAGCGTCGCGGAAGGCGCGGAGCATTACTCCGCCTTCTGAGCGTCGTCTGGCTGGGTCTGGACTTCGGGCAGGACGACCCGGCCACCGGCGGCCTCGACGGCCCTCACGGCGGCGGCGCTGGCGGCGTCCACGTGAACGGTCACGGCGCGGCTGATCTCACCACTGGCGAGCAGCTTGACGGGACGGTTCTTGCGGCGCACGAGGCGGTAGGCCTCCAGCATGTCGCGGTCGAACGTGGTTTCCTCGATGTCCTGAAGCTGCGAGAGCTTGACGACTTCGTAGGTGGTGCCCACGTTGTTGAAACCGCGCTTGGGCAGGCGGGCGATCAGGCGGCTGCGGCCACCCTCGAAGAACGCGCCCTTGCCAGCACCCGAGCGGGATTTCTGGCCCTTGTGACCACGGCCGGCGGTCTTGTCGGTGCCGCCGGGGCCACGGCCCACGCGCTTGCGGTCCTTCCGGCTGCCGGGGGTGGGCTTGAGGTCGTGGAGCTTCATTCCTGCACCTCCAGCAGATGCTTGACGGTCTTGACCATCCCGCGCACGGCGGGGGTGTCGCTGACTTCACGGCTGTCGCCGATTTTCCTGAGGCCCAGCGCCTGAACGGTCTTGACCTGATTGCCAGGGCGACCGATCACGCTGCGCACGAGTTTGATCTTCACTGGGTACCTCCCATCGCCGCCTGACCCTCACTGGCTTCGCTGGCAGCGCTGCGGCCCATGGGCGCTTCGGTGCCGCGCAGAGCACGGACCTGCTTGGCGGTGCGCAGGTTCTTGAAGCCGTCGAACACGGCGTAGGCGACGTTCACCTTGTTGCGGCTGCCGAGTTCCTTGGACAGCATGTTGGTGATGCCGGCAAGTTCGGCGATCGAGCGGGGCACGGTGCCCGCGATCACGCCGGTACCGGGGCCTGCGGGCTTGAGCAGCACGCGGCTGGTGCTGTTTTCGCCCACGATTTCGTGGGGAATGGTGCCGTTTTCCACGGGCACGGTGATCATGTTCTTGCGGGCCACGGCTTTCGCCTTTTCGATAGCGACCGGCACTTCCTTGGCCTTGCCGATGCCCATGCCCACGCGACCGTTGCGGTCGCCGAGGATCACGAGGGCGGCGAAGCGGAAGCGGCGCCCGCCCTGGTAGGTCTTGGAGGTGCGGTTGACGAAGAGCATCTTCTCTTCGAACTCGCTGCTCTCCATACGGTCGTTGCGACGGTTAGAAGTCAAGGCCACCCTCCCGCGCGGCGTCAGCCAGCGCCTTCACGCGTCCGTGGTACTTGTACGAACCACGGTCAAAAACAACCTGCTTGATGCCCTTTTCCTGGGCGGCCTGGGCGAGTGCCTTGCCCACAGCGGCGGCGGTGTCGGTCTTGTTGCCCGACTTCAGGGCGGCGCTGCTGGCGGCAGCGAGGGTCTGGCCCTGGCTGTCGTCGATGATCTGGGCGTAGATGTGCTTGCTGGAACGGTAGACGCTCAGGCGCGGGCGGCCACTGGCGACAGTGGTCGTGCGTACCTTGCGGCGGGTCCGCAGCTTGCGACGGATGGTCGTAGCGGTGGCCATTATTTCTTCCCTTTCCCGCCGGTCGCACCAGCTTTACCGGCCTTGAGCGAGATCTGTTCGCCGACGAAACGCACACCCTTGCCGTGGTAGGCGTCGGGTTTACGCACCTTGCGGACGTTGGCCGCAACCTGACCGACGAGCTGCTTGTCGATGCCGCTCACGTCGATGCGGGTCGGCTCGGGCACAGCGAAGGTCACGCCCGCGGGGGGGTCGATCACGACGGGGTGGCTGTAACCGATGGTCAGTTCGAGCGCCTTGCCCGCGAGCTTGGCACGGAAACCCACGCCACGCAGTTCGAGGTTGATGGTGTAGCCGTCGCTCACACCTTTCACGGCGTTGGCGACCAGGGTGCGGGTCAGGCCGTGCAGGGCGCGGTGCTTCTGGGCGTCGCTGGGACGCTCGACGATCAGCTGATCGCCGTCTTGCTTGATGCTGAGTTCCGTGTTGTAGGGAACCGTCAGCTCACCTTTGGGACCCTTGACGCTGAACACGCCGTCCTGGGCGTTCACGGTCACGCCGCTGGGCACGGCGATGGGTTGTCTACCGATACGGGACATCTTGTCCTCCTTCTTCCTTAAGCCGCGCTGCTCAGGCAGGCGGGGTCAGGTCTAAGCGTCCTGCCAGGAACATTCTGGACAGGTGCGGTCTGGGCAGGTGCGTCCTGGAATTACCAGAGGACGCAGATGACTTCGCCGCCCACACCTTGCTGGCGGGCTTCACGGTCAGGCAGCAGGCCCTTGCTGGTGGACACCACAGCCACACCCAGGCCGCGCTGAATGCGGGGCAGGTTCTCGGCGCTGACATAAGCGCGGCGGCCAGGGCGGCTGATGCGCTCGATGTGCTTGATGACCTGCTCGCGCTTGTCACCGTACTTGAGGGTCACGCGCAGCACGTCGAACTTCTGGCCTTCGGGACGGGTGCGCTCAACGCTCTGAACGTAGCCTTCGCGTACGAGCAGCTTGGCGAGTTCTTCCTTGAACTTGGAAGCCGGGATGTCCACGGTTTCCTTATGCGTGCGCGTCGCGTTGCGGATGCGCGTCAGCATATCTGCGATGGGATCACTCAACATGATGCCTCCAGGGGCATGTTGGCGGGGGCAAAAGTGCCCCGCAATTGGCCCGGGTATCGGCCCTTGCGGGCGACTTCGGGTCAGGCTTCCCTCTCGAAAATGGGCGGAACAGTCGGTGACCGCGCCACGCTTCTTCTGTTGGGCTTGTTCCCAGTTCCGGACGATGACCACGGCTTGTCGGGTGGTTCGTATCCGGCAGGGCACGGACAGGGACCGGCACGGGGCCGGAACTCAGAGGACGGACCTTACCAGCTGGCTTTCTTGACGCCGGGCAGTTCGCCGCGGTGGGCCATTTCGCGCAGCACGATGCGGCTCACGCCGAAAAACCGGACGTAGCCACGGGGACGGCCCGTGAACTCGCAGCGGTTGTGCAGCCGGGTGGGGCTGGCGTCGCGCGGCAGCTGGCTCAGGCCGTAGTAGTCGCCCGCAGCCTTGAGTTCAGCGCGCTTGGCGGCGTACTTGGCCACCGTCTTTTCGCGCTGCTTCTGCTTGGCAAGCTTGCTCTTGTTCGCCATGCTTTTTCTCCTTGGCGGGGAAAGTCCGCCTGGAAGCTGCGCGGATGTCTCCGAGTCGCAGCCGCATCTTCCAACCAGTCACCCCGTGAAGAGTTCACAGGGAAGATGCACAAATAGGGATGATAGCAGACCGCGCGCGGGCCGTCTATGACCTGCAAAGTGTGCCTGGGCCGCTGTTCCGGTGCGCCTGCCCCCAGCCCCCGCGGTGGACCCCTTGACAGATTTCGAAGCGCTGAGTAAATTAACTGAGCCTGAAACGCGCTGAGCGCGAAAGTGAGCAGCGAAAGACCATGCCGAGGTGGCGGAATTGGTAGACGCACTAGTTTCAGGGACTAGCGCCGCGAGGTGTGTGGGTTCAAATCCCATCCTCGGCACCAGAAGACTCCAGCAGAAATGCTGGGGTTTTTCTTTTGGCTTTCCCGCGGAATCCTCACCAGCTTACTCGACTTTAGACCGCGCGCCCGATAAAATGGCGGAGGAAGTTGAGAACCATTCTCAAAAAGAATTCTCGCTGAAGGAGCCGCTATGACCCAACCTCACCAGATCGAAATCCGCAACCTGCACGCCACCGTCGGCGACAAGGAGATTCTCAAGGGCATCAACCTCGTGGTGCCGCGCGGCGAACTGCACGCCATCATGGGGCCGAACGGCAACGGCAAGAGCACCCTCGCCAAGGTGATCGTCGGTGACCCCGAGTACACCGTCACCGAGGGCGAAGTGCTGGTGGACGGCCAGAACATCCTGGAAATGGAACCCGACGAACGCGCCCGCCTCGGCGTGTTCCTGGCCTTCCAGTACCCGGTCGAGATTCCCGGCGTGACCATCGCCAACTTCCTGCGCCTGGCGATGCAGGCCCGCAAAGGTGAGGGTGAAGAGGTCAGCTTTACCGAGTTCTACGGCAAGCTGAAGAAGGCCCTGGACGTACTGGAATGGGACGAAAGCATCGTGGAGCGCTACCTGAACGAAGGGATGTCGGGCGGCGAGAAGAAGCGCAACGAAATCCTTCAAATGCTGATGCTGGAACCCAACTACATCATCATGGACGAGACCGACTCGGGCCTGGACGTGGACGCGCTCAAGATCGTCGCCAAGGGCGTGAACTCCATGCGCGGCGAGAACCTGGGCGGCCTCATCATCACCCACTACCAGCGCCTGCTGGACTACATCGTTCCCGACCAGGTTCACATCATCGTGAACGGTCGCGTCGTCGAGTCGGGCGGCCCCGAGCTGGCCAAGAAGCTGGACGCCGAAGGCTACGACTGGGTGAAAGAGCTGGCGACGGCTTAAAAACGCAGAAGGCTGAAAGCAGATGGCAAAAGGCCATCTAATGCTTCGGCTTTAGCATCTTTGCCTTCTGCCTCTGGCCTTCCGCCTTCTGCACCTTTCAAGGAGTCCAAATGACTGTCAATCCCGAAGCAAGTCAGATCAACAAAGAGTACGAGTACGGCTGGAGCAACCCCGAAAAGTACGCCATCAAGGCGCCCAAGGGCCTGAGCCGCGAAGTCGTGGAGATGATCAGCAAGGCCAAGGACGAGCCGCAGTGGATGCTGGACTTCCGCCTCAAGGCGCTGGAGATCTTCTACAGCAAGCCCATGCCCACCTGGGGCGCTGACCTGAGCGGCCTGAACCTCGACGAGATCTACTACTACATCAAGCCCGAAGGCTTCAACGCCCGCTCGTGGGATGACGTGCCCGAGGACGTGAAAGTCACCTTCGAGCGCCTGGGCATCCCCGAGGCCGAACGCGCTGCGCTGGCCGGCGTGGGCGCGCAGTACGAGAGTGAAATGGTGTACCACAACCTCAAAGAGGAGTGGGAGAAGCTCGGCGTGGTGTTCCTGTCCATCGAGGACGGCATGCGCCAGTACCCCGACCTGTTCCGCGAGCACTTCGCCACCATCGTGCCGCCCGAGGACAACAAGTTCGCGGCGGTCAACTCGGCGGTGTGGTCGGGCGGCTCGTTCGTGTACGTGCCCAAGGGCGTCAAGGTGGATATTCCCCTCCAGACGTACTTCCGCATCAACGCCGAGAGCAGCGGCCAGTTCGAGCGCACCCTCATCATCATCGATGAGGGCGCGCAGGCCCACTACATCGAGGGCTGCACCGCGCCCGCCTACAACGCCGACTCCTTCCACTCCGGCGTGATCGAGATCGTGGTGAAGGAAGGCGCACGCTTCCGCTACTCCACCATTCAGAACTGGAGCCACAACGTCTACAACCTGGTGACCCAGCGCGCCGCCGTGTATGGCAATGGCGTGATGGAGTGGGTGGACGGCAACCTGGGCAGCAAGGTGACCATGAAGTACCCCGCCTGCTACCTCCTCGAAGAAGGCGCACGGGGCGAGGTGCTGAGCATCGCCATGGCCGGACGCGGGCAGCACCAGGACGCGGGCGCGAAAATCGTCCACTTCGCCCCGCACACCAGCGGCACGATCGTGTCCAAGAGCATTTCCAAGGACTCGGGCCGCAGCTCTTACCGTGGCCTCGTGAAGATCTACGAAGGCGCGAAGGGCAGCAAGACCAACGTGGAATGTGACGCGCTGCTGCTGGATGAAGAAGCCCGCACCGACACTTACCCCTACATCGAGATTGAAGAAAAAGACGCCAGCGTGGGCCACGAAGCCACGGTGTCCAAAATCAACGACGAGCAGATCCTGTACCTGCAAAGCCGGGGCCTGAGCGAAGACGAAGCGGCGGGCCTGATCGTGCGCGGCTTCATTGAGCCGATTGCCAAGGAACTGCCGCTTGAATACGCGGTGGAGCTGAACCGCCTGATTGAGCTTGAGATGGAAGGGAGCGTCGGGTAATCCATGACCAAATTCACCGAACAGTTGCAACAGACGGGCGGCCCCGAGTGGCTGACCGCCAAGCGCCAGGAATCGCTTGACCTGTTCACGTCGCTGGACGTGCCCAGCGAGGGCGTGGAAGCCTGGAAATACACCCGCGTGGACGTGGATTTCGACGCGCTGCAACCCCACCCCAAGCGCGAGAGCATCAGCGACAAGGCCAAGCTGCCCCAGAGCGTGCAAAAGCGCCTGAGCAGCACCGATGCCGGGGCGTTCCTGGTGTTCGACGGGCCGGACGTGGTGTACCGCACCGAACTGCCCGCCGACCTGACCGCGAAGGGCGTGATTTTCACCGACCTGAAAACGGCGGTGGAGCAGCACGCCGATAAGGTGCAGCAGTACCTCTATTCGGTCGTGCCCGCCGAAGTGCCCGACGACACCACCATTGCGGCCCCCGGTACCACGCCGAGCAAGTCGCCCGACCCCAGCGAGGGCAAGTTCTCGGCGCTGGCGGCGGCCCTGTGGACAAACGGCGCGTTCGTGTACGTGCCGCGCGGCGTGGAAGTGGAGTTGCCCCTCGGCTCCTTCCGCGTGATGAGCGAGGCCGGGACGTACACCGCGACCCGCACGCTGGTCGTGGCCGAGGAAAACAGCCAGGTCACGTTCATCGACGAGCAGGACAGTGAGGAGCTCCCCAGCACCTACGCCATCGGCGCGGTGGAACTGGTTGTCAAGTCGGGCGCGCGTCTGCGTTACGTCTCCATCCAGAACTGGGGCAAGGGCGTGACCCACATCCAGCGTCAGCGCGGCGACGTGGAGCGCGACGGCACGCTGAACAGCCTGGTCGTGACGATGGGCGGGACGCTGAGCCGCACCGAGATGCAGAGCTACCTGCGAGGTCAGGGCGCGGATTCCGAGATGCTGGCGCTGTATTTTGCCTCGGAAGACCAGCACTTTGACCACTACACCCTGCAGCACCACGCCGCCGCGCACGCGCACAGCGACCTGCTGTACAAGGGCGTGAACAGCGACGAGTCTGTGGGCGTGTTCAGCGGCATGATCAAGGTGGACCTGAACGCCCAGAAGACCGACGCCTACCAGAAGCACCGCACGCTGATGCTGAGCAGCGAGGCCCGCAACTTCAGCGTGCCGCAGCTCGAAATCAATGCCAACGACGTGCGTTGCAGCCACGGCAGCACCACTGGCCCGGTGGATCAGGAAGCCCTGTTCTTCCTGCGTTCGCGCGGCATCAGCAAGGAGCTGGCCGAGAAGATGCTGGTCACGGCCTTCCTGGAAGACGTGCTGAGCCGCGTGCCGCTTCAGAGCGTCGTGAAGTACATCGAAGGCATCATTGCCGAGAAGGTCGGGGCGGCCTGAGCCGTTAGCCTGTGGCGGTCAGCTTCTGCGGAGGCTGGCCGCTTCAATCTGTTGAGCCAGCGCAGCGAAACCGACCCGAGGCAAGCCCAGACGTTCCAGCGCGGCCAATCCGATGGTTTTCTGCCTGGGAAATCGTTCGTTCAATACGCTCGTTGGGCAAACCCAGAAAGTCCACTGATGCAGGTTCAGCGGGTCGGCCTGTTCACGTGCCTGCTCGTGGAATAAACAGAACACGTAGAGGTCGGCAGCGCGGCCAGGAACGTTGGTTTGCGAGTTTGTCGTGGCATCCCAGCCGCGCTTGAGGCCGATACCAAAGCGGATTTCGCTGGGCCTTTCCTGCTCCCAGCTTTGCAGATAGGCCGCAGACTTGACCTCAATTCTGATACCGTCGTCGGTCAGTAATACGGATTCCGCTAAATTCCTGCACAGTCGGAACTACACCGCCTGTGCATCCATATCGCGGAATCCGTATCTTTTCCTACTCCTTTCAGTCGGATTGAATCCAGAAATCTGCTGGATTCAATCGGAATCCGTATAAGTCGTAGGCGTCCCACTCGGTGCGGGCACGATGGGTACAACCTGCGGCTTGTGCCACGATGTATTCGGCCAGAACGCCACGCAGGGCATTGGACAGAAAATCGGAGTATGCCCATCGCCAGAAGTCGGTGGAATTGAGACGGAGAGTCACTCTTTTGCTGTCCCTTGCCCGTCCGCTGGCGGCCACTCGTCCATGTTGCCGCCCTCGTAGCCGCATACGCCCATGCGGGGGCTGTTGACCACGGGGAGCAGTGTGTCCTCGTCCACTTCCTCGGCGTGAATGTCGCAGTACATCAGGGGTAGGCCCGTTTCTTCGTCGTATTCCCAACTGTTGAGCACGGTGGCAGGCTGATCACACTCGCTGCACTTCCATACGGGCGGCAGGTTACGAGCCAGCAGCGCGACTTTTTCTGTTCCGCAGGCCATTTCCTGCGCCTGTACGGTCAATTCCAGGTCGGTGGAGCTGCCCATGTCGTAGGTGTAGCCGAATTTCTGGCCCACGCTCAGCAATTCAGACAGCTTAGGCGCGGCCTTCTTGCCCTTTTTGGGCTTGGGCTTGGCTTCCCAGAGGTCGTCGGCCCAGTCGGGTTCGGGGCCAATCGTGAATTCGCTGAGGTGGCCGCAACATTCCAGCCAGATGCCGCGCAGAAAGCCGTCTAGATCGTCCAGTTTGGCATCGGCTGCCGCTTCGATGTCCAGCCAGAACGGGCCGCCGCCCGATACGCGCAGCCGGAACACCTCGCGGGATTTGCCAGAGGCGGTCTGCCGCTGCTGACAACTGGCCTGATGTTCGGTCATGCTGGCCTTGGTGCCGAGATACCCGCAGGCATGGCACATTCCTTTTTGCTGAGGAGCCATAGCCCAGTTTATGCCATACGGATTCCGCTTCGTTCCTGCACAGTCGGGCCTGTACAGTTGGGAAGGCGCCGCCTGTGCATCCATATCGCGGAATCCGTATTTTTTCCTACTCGCATCCGCTCTGCTGCGCAGCTTTGCAAGTCGGATTGAATCTGAAACGACCAGGTTCAATCGGAATCCGTACCAGAAGGCCAATTCCCATTATCCTGAAACCATGCCTAAAAAACGCACCCAGCCCGCTGGAATGCCGCCCGAACTGGCCGAGGCTATTCAGCAGATGTTCATGGGATTTGCGCCGCCTGAAATGACCGCTGGGTACATCGCGGGCGAACTCGAAGACCTGCCGCGCCGCCCCGAAAGCTGGCTGGTGGTCACGCATCCGGTGAGCTTAGGCGAGTCGGAGGCGCTGCTCTCGCTGGTGGTCTGCCCCGACAGCCCGGAGCCACTGCTGTTTCAGCCGCTGGAAAACGCCGAAGAGCTGTTGCGCTTCGTGGTGGAAAGCATGGGCATGGGCCAGGGCGAGGGGGACAACGCCTGGGAAGCCTATGTCCCCGCGCAATTCCTGGTCAACGACACTCAACTGGCCTTCACCTGGGGCAACCTGCTGCGCGAGGCAAGCATTCAGGTCAACATGGGCGTGCCACCCGACCTGGACGCCATGGTGCGTCAGGCCGCCCAACAGTTTGCGCTGGCCATGGCGAATGGTGGCGCGAGACAGACCGTGCCCTTTTTGCAGGGCCACACCCCAGAGGAAGCGAAGGAGGTGCTGGCTGCCTTCGACGGTTTTATGAAGGCCAGGCCGTGGAACTGGCTGGATGACCGTCCCATGTTCGTGCAGTGGCAAGACGACCAGGGGCAACTCCATAGCCTGTATGCCGTGGTCATGGGCCACAACAATCAGGAATTCGGGCTGTCGCTGTTCGACTGCTGGACGGATTATCTGGAAGTCGCGCTGGCAGGCAGCAGCAGTGAAATGATGGCAGCCGTGGTCGCCCAGGGTGGGCGCGAAGCGGTCAATCTGGCCCACTCTGGCGCTGAGCTTTCGGATGAGGACTGGGACTTCATGCAAGAGCACCGCCTGACCCGCGAAAAGCGTGAAAAGTGGTCGGGTGGAGTCCAACAGCGCATCGGCATAGAGGGTTCGCTGGCTCCGCGTCACCCGCTGCCGATGGTGACGGCCCTGCTGAAGCTGCTGGCGGAGAACGCCCCCGCCGCGCGGCGCGACTACGTCACCTCGTTCAAGCGCAAAACGGCGTCCCTGCGCGTCAGCTACCCTGGCACTGCCCGCGACGAACTGTCCCCCGCCGAGGCCCAGGCCTGGATTCGGGTGCGCATCAAGGTGCGTGACCGCCGCGTAGAGTACCGCGAAAAGAAAGCCCTGACGCTGGAAATCGTGGCCCAAGGCGACACGCTGCTGGGCAAGGTGTTCAGCGGAAAACAGTTCCAGCGACTCTGGCAGACCAAGCTGGACGTGGCGAAGTGGACACAATCTGACCGCACCAGCCTGAACTACGACCTCCCCGACTGGCTCTATCGCCTGGTGGAGGTCGGCGGGGAACCCACGCAACTTTTTTGCTACAGCCGCAATGAAATGGCCCCCACGCTGGCGCAGGTGCTGGCACTTTCGCAGCGGGAAACCGTGTATGTGCTGGACATGATGAACCGCTTTGGCGACGACGACCAGCACACTCCGCTGGACATCGCGCAGGTAGACGGCCCCATGCAGGACGCGGTAGTCGAGGAGAAAGGGGTGGCGATGCGCTGGCTGGAGTGAAGTCCAGACCCGTATGAAACGAAATTCAGTGCCCCCCGAAGCGTCTGGGCCACAGCAGCGCCGCCAGGCTGACCAGCGCCCAGACGCCCTCAAGCAGGATGAACCCCCAGTTGACCTCCAGCACGGCCACGAAGGCCAGCAAACCGCTGCCCACGAAATTCAGCAGGCTGTAGGGGCGGCTGCCGACCTGCATCCGGCCCATCTGTCCCAGGACATAGGCCGCCAGAATCTGCACGGCCCCGAGAATGGAAATCAACTGAATGGCGTTGTCGCTGAGCATCTCTCTACCTCAGCACGCCGGAGCGTAAGCATGGTGAGCACCCCGGCGCGGCCTGCGGCTCAGCGTATCAGCGTACCTTCACGTCCTGGTCGAACCAGGTCAGCACGCGCTCCCGGCCAAAGGGCCACACGCCGACCTGCGCGGCCTGCGCCGCTTCTTCCACGAATTCGGGGAACGGCCCCTGCTTTTTCGGCGTGGCGTTCCAGGTGGGGGCGTCGGCGGGCAGGTCGGCCAGTTCGCGGGCGAGTTCCAGGCCCCGGTGCAGGTCGCCGAGTTCGTCGACCAGCCCCAGCTCCAGCGCGTCGTGGCCCGACCAGATGCGCCCGCGTCCGAGTTCGTCCACGCGCTCCTGGCTCAGGTCACGGCCTTCGGCCACGCGGCTGATGAAACGCCCGTACACTTCCTCGATGCCCTTTTCGATGTGCGCCCGTTCCTCGTCGGTGTAGGGGCGGCTGGGGCTGTACATCAGGGCGCGGTCACGGCCTACCCGCTCGGGCCGGAAGCCCTGACGCTGGTTGAATTCCTGGGTCACGGGCTTGCCGCTCACCACGCCGATGCTGCCGGTCAGGGTGTAGGGACTCGCCACGATCTTGTCGGCGTGGGTCGCCAGATAGTAGCCGCCGCTCGCCGCGTACTCGCCCATGACCACCACCACGGGCTTTTCGCTGGTGGCGATTTCGCGCCAGATCAGGTCGGAGGCCAGCGCCGATCCGCCGCCGCTGTTGACATAGACCACGATGGCCTTGGTCGCCCTGTCCTCCCTGGCGTGCTTCAGGGCCGCGACCACCGTATCGGCCCCCGCCATCGGTCCGCCGAGCAGCGGAAGGGGGAGGGGGTTGTTCTTGCTCTTCCCGGTCACGATGCCGCCGACCACCGGGACCACCGCCACCTTGCCTGCTTTGGGGTTGCTGGGCTTCTTGGGCATCAGCAGGTCGAGCACCGCCGCCAGAGGCCGGGTGCCGGGGCCGATCAGCTCGTCCTCGTAGGCCACCTTGTCGATCAGGCCCGCTTCCGCCGCCCCCTGCGCCGAGGTCAGCCCCGCGCCGAGCCACGCCAGCGCCTCGGCCTCGCTCACCCCGCGTCCCTGAGCGAGGTCGGTGGCCCAGGCCGCTTCCAGGCCGCTCACGTAAGCGGCGAGCTGCTCGCGGTTGGCGTCGTCCATGTGGTCCTGCGAGAAGCGGGTCAGCGCCGCCTTGTACTCCCTGATGCGCAGGTTCTCGAACTCGATGCCGTGCTTCTTGAGAAAAGCGCCCATGAACGTGGTTTCGAGGGCGAAACCGCCGAGCAGCACATCTGCCGACTCGGGCGCGGCGATTTCCTTCGCGCCACTCGCGGCAATCAGGGCGGTCATCGTGAGTTGCGGGACGTAAGCCACCGTGCGCTTCTTTTCGCTCAGGCGGCGCAGAATCTCGCGGACAGCGTGGGCAGTCGCCGGGGCCGCCGCAAATTCATGGATTCTGACCAGGACGCCGTGCAGCCAGTCGGCCTCTGCCAGTTTTTCCGCCTTGGCACTCAGCGCTTCGATGGTGTCGGCCTTGTTCAGCAGCGCGGCCAGCGGCTGGGTCGGCTGACGCTCCGGGTAGGTTCCGGTCACGTCCAGCACCACCCAGGTCGGACGGGTCACGCCTGCGGGCAGGTCGAGCAGGTTGCCGAGGAAAGGAATGTTCATCGTCAGAGGGTACGCGGGCCGGAGGCGAAAAGTTCCGGGCGACAGCTCAAAAAGATTTCCCCGCCTCCACATCGGAGGCGGGGAAACCGGAAAGTGAGGGAGAAGCTCAGAGGCCCTTGAGGTACTCGTGGATGTTGGCGATGTCCTGGTCGCTGACCTGGGTTGCCACGAAGCGCGGCATCACCGGGCTGAGGGTCTTTTCGGGAGTGCGGCCCTGGCGCAGAGACACGCTGAAGTCTTCCAGGCTCCAGTCCTTGACGGCGGCGAGGGCCGGTCCCACGCCCCCTTCGGCGTTCGCCCCGTGGCAGCCCGCGCAGGTCGCCGCGTACTTCTCCTGGCCCGCCGTCACGTCGCCGCCCGCGCTCGCCTTGTTGTTGTCGGGCTGCGCGGCGGCCATGTTCTCGGGGGTGTTGCCGGTGGTTCCGGGTTCGTTGTCGTTGCCGTCGGCAGTGCTGCCCGCGTTGTTGACGCCGTCGGTCGCCTCGCTGGTGTCGGTGTTGGCCTCGGGGTTGGGTTCGCCCGGCTGGGCACCGGCCTCGGCGCTCTCGGTGGTGGTGTGGTCCTGGCTGGTCTCGGCGGTGCTGTCCTCACTGCCGGGCTGCCCGGCGTGCGTCGCATCGGTGGCCTTTTCGCCGCCTTTTTCGTGCCCGGCGGCGCTCCCTTCGTGATGCGGCGTGGTGGCAATGCGGTAGCCCGCGTAGGACCCGCCGATGGTCAGCGCCAGCAGCAGCGTCATGGTGACGGCGAAGGTGTTCTTCATATGCCGCAGGCTACCACACGGTCAGGGGGCGTTTGCCCGCGCTCAGCGGCCATTTGGGTGCTTCCGTCCTGTCCCGTTTCCCCACAGGAAAAGCCTACGTTTGCCCGGGCACGGGGGCGGTAGAATGGCCTGTATGTGGGTGTCCACCAAAGCTCAGTACGGCCTGCGGGCACTGGTTGAAATCGGTCGCCGCTCGGGTGAAGCGGTGCCCCTCAAGGACGTTGCCGAGCGCCAGGGCCTGAGTCAGCATTACCTGGAACAGATTGCCAGCAACCTGCGCCGCGCGGGCTTCGTGCGCAGCGTGCGCGGCGCCCACGGCGGGTACCGCCTCGCCCGTCCCGCCTCGGCCATCAACGCCTACGACGTGGTCACGGCGCTGGAAGGCAGCATCGCCCCCGTGTCCTGCGTGGAAGACGACCATGTGTGCGGCAGCCAGTCGGTGTGCGGCACCCAGAACCTGTGGTTTCGCGTGGACGCGGCGCTGCGGGAGGTCCTCGGCGGCACGACGCTGGCCGACCTGATTGCCGAGAGTGAGCGCAGCGAACACGCCCGACTGGTGCAGATCGAAGGGCAGTACGCGCCCGGCCTCTGACCCCGCCGTCTCTCCGGCTGACTCTGGCGTCTGTGGTCAGCCGACCCCGGGCAGCCCCCGCAGCCACGCCCACAGCGGCGGTCCCAGGGTGCTCAGGCCCACAAGCAGGGCGCCCAGGCTGGCGAGAAGCACGGCGGCGGCGGCGGCGTCTTTCGCCACCTTTGCCAGCGGGTGACGCTCGGGGCTGACCAGATCGACCACGGCTTCGAGCGCCGTGTTGACCAGTTCCAGCGCCAGCACCAGGGCGCAGGCCAGCGCGACCGGGGCCAGCGGCGCCCGCAGCCACAGGGCCAGCAGCGCGGCCAGCGCCGCCGCCCAGGTTTCGATGCGGAAGTTGGGCTGGGTGCGGTAAGCGTGCGTCACGCCCGCCCAGGCGAACCCCGCCGAGCGCCGCCAGCGCTTCCAGGAGAGGGCCGACCCCGCCGAGTTCACCGCCTCACCCGGCAGGCAGCGCCGAGCGCGCAGCGGCCCAGGCGTCATGAAAGACCTGCCACTCCGCGCCCGTCGCCCCTTCCTCGAAGCCCAGCCCCTCGGCGTGGGGGTGGTCGTGGCCGACGAGATGGGTCAGGCCGTGACTGGCGAGCAGCGCCACCTCGTGGGTCAGGCTGTGGCCCCGGCTGTCGGCCTGTCTCTGCGCCGTGTCGAGGCTGATGATGATGTCGCCCAGGTGCGGCGGCATGAAGGGGTCGCCCGGTTCCCAGGTCGGAAAACTCAGCACGTCGGTGGCGGCGTCTTCGCCCCAGTGTTCCAGTTTGAGCGAGCGGATTTCGCGGTCACCGACCAGCACCACCGTCACCTCGCGCTCCTCCACGCCGAAATGCCGCATGGCCGCCGTGAGGCTGGCCCGCAGCGCCGGACGCAGGCCAGCCGGGGGACGTTTGCGGGCGATCAGGTCAATCATGGGGGGGAGTGTAGAGGGCGCAGCGAAGTGGGGGCAAACGCCGAACTACGCCTGGGGAGCGAAGTCGAGCAGCACATGCTCGGCGCTGAAGCCCGGTCCCATCGCGCTCAGCAGGCCCCGGCCCTGGGGACGCTGTCGCAGCACCTCGGCCAGCACGAACAGCACGGTGGCGCTGCTCATGTTGCCGTACTCGCGCAGCACGGCGCGGCTGCTGTCCAGCGCACCGTCCGGCAGGCCCAGCGCCTGTTCGTAGGCGGCGACCACCTTCACGCCGCCGGGGTGGACCACGAAGGTCTGCACGTCCTCCCGCGTCCAGCCCTGGGCAGCGAGGGCCTGCGCCACGTTCTCACGCATCATGGAGTGGACCAGGGTCGGAATGTCGCGGGAAAACCGGACCTTGAGGCCGTCGTCCACCACGTCCCAGCCCATGATGTCCTCGCTGTCCTCGATCAGGGTCGAAAACGCGCCGTGCAGCGACAGCAGCGGCGGGGGGCCGGGCACCTCGGGCGCCGTGACGACCAGCGCCGCGCCGCCGTCGGCAAAAAGGGCCGTGCCCACGAAATTGCTCTTGGACTCGTCGCCCCTGACCAACGTCAGGCTGCACAGCTCCACGGCCACGTACAGCACCCGCCGGTATCCGGCCCGCACCAGATCGGCGGCGCGGGCCAGTCCGCTTGCCCCACCCGCGCAGCCCAGGCCCCAGATCGGCAGCCGGGCGGCGTGGGGGTTGATACCCAGCGCCCCGATCAGGAAGGCGTCCAGACTGGGCGTGCTCAGGCCGGAGGTGTTGACCACCACCACCGCGTCCACGTCGGCGGGGGACAGCTCGGCCTGCCGCAGCGCCTCGCGCGACAGCCGGACGATCAGGGTGCGGGCCTCTTCCAGAAACACGGCATTTTTCTCGGCAAAGCCGCGCGGTTCCAGATACCACTCCAGCGGCCGGGAGAGGGCGCGGCGCTCGATTTGCGCGTTGGCGAACACGTCGAGCATCTGACGCCGCTCGCTCATACGCGGAAAGAGGGTCCGGGCGGCGGCCTGAACCTCGCTCTGGAGGGCGCTGTGGGGTGGGGTCCCCGTCACCAGAGAGCGGAGAACCGGGGAAGAGGGGGCATTCATAGGCGGCATTCTGCGCCTGCCCGCCCCGCGCACCGTGACCCGGAGCGCAAACGCCCCTTAGAGCGGACTTTGCCCTGAGGGGAGCAGGCGTTCAGGTGTCCTTGCCCTGCTCCTTGAGAAACCCGCCCTGCGTCAGTTCCTGCAGCAGCGGTTCGAGGTCGTGCAGCGCCATGTCGGCCCGCACGGCGTACTCGGCGGGGGTCTGCCCTTCGCCCAGCGCCCGGATGAGCTGGGCGCCCGCCGAGCCGTACTTTTCCCGGAAGCCGTGGTAGACGCTGGTAATCGGGTTGTTGGCGTCGCGTCCGCGCAGGGTGGGCACGTAGATGCGGTGCGCCCAGCCCGCGAAGGAACGCGGCAAAATCAACGTCTGGGGCCGCAAGGGTGCGGGAAAAGCCCCCTCGTAGGGCAGTCCGGCGGGCATGGCGGCGACCACCTCGCCGCGCGAGTAGAACAGGGCGCCGTCCGGGTGGACATACAGCCCGGTGAAGTCCTCGTTCAGGTCGAATTTCCAGGCCCGCGACCCGACGCCGCTCAGCACGTGCGCGTAGGTGGGCGGCAGGGGATAGGTCGCCATCGTGGCGCCCTGCTCGTAGAGCGACAACAGCTCGCCCAGCGCCTGCTCGCCGGTGGCGTTGACGGCGGCGGCGGCCACCACCCGGCCCTCGTAGACCAGCGCGTAGGTGCTGAGGTCGCCCACCGAGACGTGCAGGTAGCCGTACCAGCTCAGTTCGTGCAGGTACTTCAGGAAGGCGTGCAGGTCGCAAAAGCGGTTGCTCAGGCCCAGTTGCAGCGGGGCGCTCAGCGGCAGGAACCGGGCCAGGAAGGGCGCGGCGCCCGGAAACATCGGCTGCAAGGTGGGCACGACGGCGTGCGCGTCCTCCGGCATGGGTCTGAGGGGAAGCGCCGGTTCGGGCAGGGACGTGGGCACCGCTTGAAGCGGGACGCGGGGGGCCGGTGCGGGGGTCGTCGGCTCCGGCCTGGCCTCCGGGCGGGCGGGTTCAGGGGACAGTGCAGCGGGTTCCGCGTCCTGCGGACGTGCCCTTTCTGCCTCCTCTTCCTGCGCCCAGAGCCGCTCGAGCAGTTCGACCGGCAGGTCGGGCAGCATGTCGGAAGCCAGGGCTTCTTGCAGGGTGCGCGGCAGGGCGCGGTCATCGCTGGTGGGGGTCAGTGGCCCTTCCTGAGGTGCCGCCTGAATCACCTGGGTGCGCGTAGAGGGTTCGCGCCGGACCTCGGGGGAAGCGGCCTGCTCGCGGCGTGAAGGAGGCGCCGCCTTGGGGTCGGGTTCTTTGAGCCAGTCGTTCAGGGCGCTGCTCAGCCAGCCGCTGCGAGGGCTGACCGGCGCTGTCCCGGCTTCCTGGGGGGCAGTTTCCTGGGGGGCAGCGGCATCGGGAGCGGCTTCCGGGACCACCTTTCTGCCGGAAGGCCGGGGTGCAGGCCCAGGCTGGGTGGGCGCGGAGGCCGTCTGTTCCCGGGGCGGCTGGGCACGGGCAGACCGGGGCCGGGCAGGTAACACCGGCTCCTCTGTCCCCAGTGCGGGAGCAGAGCGGCCAGAGTCACGGTAGGCCCGGACCTGCACCGGCTCTTCGGAACGCGGCGCAGGCGACACCGCGCCGCTCAGCGCCTCGATGGACGTGGTGGGCACCTGACCGCGCCGCACCGGACGAATCTGCACCGGAGCGTCAGGGGGCGGGGCATGCGGGGTGACCGCAGAATGCGGAACGCCGGCTTCAAGGCGAGTCGGCTGGTCGTGGTCGGGCTGGATTCGGTCAGGCCGCGTGTTGCGGCGGCGGGGGTCTGTCATGTGGGTTCTCCTGCGGGATCGGTGGGTGCCGCTGGCCCGGTCGGGGTCAGGGTTCGCAGGCCCGCACGGTAGCGCTCGGCGTTGCGGACATAGCTGCCCGCGTTGGGGGGCGCCGTCACCGGGCGCACCACCCGGGCCGGCGTGCCTACGGCGAGCATGCCGTCCGGCACCTCTTTGCCCTCGGGCAGCAGCGCCCCGGCACCCAGCACGGCGCCCCGGCCCAGGCGTGAGCCGTTGAGCATCACGGCGCCCATCCCGACCAGACTTCCGGCCTCGCAGGTCGCGCCATGCACCACGGCGCGGTGGCCCACCGTCACGTCTTCGTGCAGGGTGCAGGGAAAGCCGGGGTCGGCGTGCAGCACCGCGCCGTCCTGCACGTTGCTGCGCTCGCCCACCCGCAGCGCCTCGCTGTCGCCGCGCAGCACCGCCCCGAACCAGACGCTCGCACCTGCCGCCACGCTCACCCGGCCGATCACGTCGGCACTCGGGGCCACGAAGGCGGTGGGGTGAACGTCGGGGGTCAGGTCGTCCAGGGTATGCAGCGGCATCGGGCCTCCAGGCCAGGGCGTGGGAGCGGGCGCCTGAAGGCCAAAAAAGCCCACCACACCGGAAATGATCTTGTCGCCAAAGGTAGCACAGGCGTCTGGACCGGCCTGCGTCCCCTACTATGGGCGCCATGACCCTGCCCGACCGGGAGCCGTCCTCCACCCAGGCTTTTGCGGCCGATTCCCTGGGCGCGGTGCAGGCGCCGCAGGTCGCCGGGGTCCAGACCCACCCGCTGCGGTTTACCGGGCAGCCCGGCGAATACTTCCGCATCTGGATCGTAAATATGGCGCTCACGGTGGTCACGCTGGGGCTGTATACCCCCTGGGCGCGGATTCGCACCCGGCAGTACCTCTACGGCCACACCTGGCTCGACGGGCAGAACTTCGAGTATTCGGCCCGCCCTATCGCACTGCTGCGCGGCTACCTGATCGTGGCGGCCTTTTTCGGGCTGTTCACGGCGGCGCAGGAGCTTCAGTTCAGCGGCTGGCAGTGGGTGGTGGGGGGGCTGGGCGCCCTGTTCGCGCTGGCCTATCCCTGGCTGGTGCGGCAGTCCATGCGCTTTCAGGCCCGCAGCACGGTGTACCGGGGCCTGCCCTTCCGCTTCAGCGGCTCGCTGGGCGAGGCTTATGTGGCCTACGGGGTCGCCAACCTGGTGTCGGGGCTGTCAGGCTCGCTGGCGCTGCCCTGGGCGTGGTTCATGCAGCGGCGCTACCAGGCTCAGGGCCTGGAGTACGGCACGGCGCGGGGGCACTTTCGCGGCAGTCTGGGGCCGTTTTACCTGATCGGGCTGGCGGGCTTCGCGCTGACGCTGCTCGGGGTTGCGTTGGTCGCGGCGCTGGCCTTCGGTGGCGTCACCCTCCTCGGCGGGCTGGATGGCCTGGACTTCGAGGGGCTGAGTTCCGGCCTGATCATCGCCATAGTGGGCGGGTATCTCGCGCTGGGGCTGCTGTACGGGCTGGCGTGGCAGTACGTTCGCGCCGCCAGCATGCATTACGTGCTCAACCATTTCGAGCTGGGCGGCGTCGTGCGGACCGGGGCCACCTTCCGGCCCTGGCGACTGGTCTGGATCGGGGTGACCAACACGCTCGCCCGCATCGTGTCCCTGGGGCTGCTCACGCCCTGGGCGGTGATTCGCACCAACCGCTACCTCATCGGGCATATCCAGGTCCATTCTCTGACCAGCCTCGACGACTTCAGCGCCGCCCAGTCGCAGAGCGAGAGTGCGCTGGGCGAAGCCGCCACCGAACTGCTCGACATCAACATCGGTTTCTGAAGGCCAGGGGGGGGCGGGGTTCGGCACTTCTTCATCGCTGACCGTTCTTGCCTGCGGTGCAGGGAAAATGGCGCGGGGCGTGGTAGACTGGCTTCCTGAACTGGCCGAGACACGGCGCAGTTGCAAGCCGCCCGGCACAGGTCCTGATCGCCTTCGCGCTCCGGTCTGTGGGGCGCGGCGGAGGTGATAACCATAGCGAAAGATCTTAAGGTCAACGAGCAGATCCGCGTTCGGCAGGTCCGCCTGATCGGTGCGGAAGGGGAGCAGATCGGGATTATCGATACCCGCGAGGCCATGGGCATGGCCCGTGAAAAGGGGCTGGACCTCGTGATGGTCAGTCCGCAGGCTGTGCCGCCCGTCTGCCGCCTCCTCGATTATGGCCGCTTCCGCTACGAGCAGCAGCAAAACGAGAAGGAAAACCGCAAGCGTGCCCGTTCCCAGGAAGTCAAGGCGATCAAGTTCCGCGTCAAGATCGATGACCACGACTTCAAGACCAAGACCGGGCATGTGCGCCGCTTTCTGGAAGACGGGCACAAGGTCAAGGTCACCATCATGTTCCGTGGCCGCGAGCGCACCCACCCCGAACTCGGGGAGCGCATCCTGGTCCGCGTGGCCGAGACGCTGGCCGACATCGGCGCGCCCGAAGGCAACCCCAGCATGATGGGCATGGACATGAACATGATCATGGCCCCCAAGGCCCCGGCTGCCCCCAAAAAGGAAAAGGCCGAGCGCCCCGAAGACGGCGAGGCCGAAGCGGTGGTGGCCCCGGCGCCCGCTGCCCCGGCCCCCGAGAGCGCTCCGAGCGCCTGATACGGCTTTGAAAAAGAGTTTGGGCATCCAAACTGTTTTTCCGAGCAGAGCGAGTAGAAGAAAATACGGGGCTGGGCGACACGAAGCACATTCGGGCGCTTTCCTCGGATGTGCGGAGTAAAGCCCAGTCCCGTATGATTCCCTTTTGTCTCCCGCTGGCCTGTCCCTGTGACAGGCCAGTTTTTTTTGCCGCTTAGAGCAGCTCTCCGAATTACGTGATGCGCGGAACGGCACCCCGCATCACTCCATTCTCTCCTGCGGAGCTGTCCCAGTCTGCTGCGCAGCTTTGCAAGTCCGCCCTGCTCAGTGTTTTGCACTCGCTCTCTGCGAGCTGTTCCAGTCCGCTCGCCAAAAAGACGTAATACGGATTCCGCTTAATTCCTGCACAGTCGGGAAAGCGCCGCCTGTGCATCCATATCGCGGAATCCGTATTTTTTCCTACTCGCATCCGCTCGGATTGAATCTGAAACTACCAGATTCAATCGGAATCCGTATAACGTCTTTCTGTCAAATGCTCTAGGGCTGAATTCCGGGGCTGCATAAAGCTGCGCTCCAGAACGGCTCAGCTTGCCTGCGCCCAGCCCCTTTAGGCTGCTAAATATGACCACCCTTCCCAAACTGCTGATTCTGGCGGGCGTGCTTGCCATCGTGCTCGGCCTGCTGTGGGCATATCAGCCGGGGCTGCTGCGAACCCTCTTCGGGTGGTTCGGACGCTTGCCGGGGGACATCCGCTACCAGAACGGCAACACCTTTGTTTTCGTGCCCTGGGTGAGCATGTTGATCGTCAGCGTGGTCCTGAGCTTGCTGGCGCGGCTGCTGCGCTGAGGTCTTCATCGGGGAAACGGCCCCAGGTTCAACTTCCGCTCAAGGCCCGGCATCATCGCCGGGTGCTTTATTTTGTAAACTGAGCCTATGATCAAGATGTATACGACGAGCTGGTGCCCCGACTGCCACGTCGCCAAACGCGCCCTGACGCAAAAAGGCATTGCATTCGAGGAAATCAACATCGAGCAGGACGAGCAGGCCGCCGAGTACGTCATGAGCGTCAACGGCGGCAAGCGCAGCGTCCCCACGCTGGTCAGCGGCGACGTGGCGCACAGCCTCAGCGGGTTCCGACCCCAGAAGCTGGACGCTTTTCTGGCCGAAGCCGGGCTGTAAAGCCTTTCCTGGCCGGGCCGCCCTGAAGGTGGGGTGGCCCGGCTTTTTCTTGTCTTGCGGCTGACAGCGGGGCGGCAGACTGGGCCACATGTCCAGAACATCTTGGCCTGCGGCCCTGGCCCTGCTGCTCGTCGGCTGTGCGGTGACGCCCGCCGCCTCCAACCCCTACGTGTCCGGGCGCACGCTCAACATCGCCCACCAGGGCGGCGAACACCTCTGGCCCAGCAACACCATGACCGCTTACCGGGGCGCAGTCGCGCTGGGGGCCGACATGCTGGAAATGGACCTGCACGCCACCCGTGACGGCGCTTTGGTCCTCTCGCACGACGAAACACTCGACCGCCTGACCGACACGAAAGGCCGCATCGCAGAACTGACGCTGGAAGAGGTCCTGAAAGCCGACGCCGGATATACCCTTACCCCGGCGGGCGGACAGGGGTTTCCCTTCCGGGGTCAGGGGGTGCAGGTGGCCCAACTGCGCGAGGTGCTGCGCGAGTTTCCGAACACGCCGATGATCATCGAACTCAAGCAGGTGTCACCCAGCATCGCCGCGCCGTTTTGTGCCGCGCTGCGTGAGGCTGGGGCCACCGGGCGCGTGATTGCGGCCAGTTTCAGCGACCTCGCCCTGAACGAGTTTCGCCGCCTGTGCCCCGAAGTCATGACCTCCATGACCGAGCGGGAATTGCTGCCACTGGTGCTGCTGAGCAAGGTCGGGCTGAGCGGGCTGGCCCCCGCGCCGGGCCGGACCATGCAGGTGCCGGTCCGGGCGCGGGGCATCGAGATTGTCACGCCCGGTTTTGTCCGTGCCATGCACGCACGCGGCGTCGCCGTGCAGGTCTGGACCGTCAACGACGAGGCCGAGATGCGCCGCCTGCGCGACCTGGGCGTGGACGGCATCATCACCGACCGGCCCGACCTGCTGAAGAAGGTGCTTGCCGAGAAGCCCTAAATCAGCCCTGCCCGAACCACGCCGCCACCGCTGCCGGGTCGCTGGGCGTGAGGTAGTAGCGCTTGCCGCCGTGCTCCAGCAAGAGGGCTTGAACAGGGCGGGCGCTGGTCGCTGCCGCCTGCACGTTGCCCGAGCGCGTGGCAAAGCTGCCGGTGTGGTAGCCGGGCATTCCGGTTCCGAAGAGGCGCATCCCCAGCGGGTCGGTGGTCAGGCTGGCCTGCGTGTTTTGGCGGGGAAACGTGGTCGTGCTGGCACGGGTTCGGACGGTGAGGGTGTCGTCATGGATTTCGTAGGTGAGACGGGGCTTTGTGAGCAAAAGAGAGGCGACGACACCCGCCAGGGGCAGAAACAGGAGCAGCGGCCAGATATTTTGCTCAGCTGGAACCCCGGCAGGCCGGAAAGTCATCACGTTTCCCTTGCTCCAGGCATTCAGCAGGGCGTCGGGGTCGGCGGGGGTGATGAAGGTCGGGGGCTGCGTCGCAAAAAGCAGCCCTTCGCGTGAGCCGTTGCCAAATACCGCCAATTCTCCGGCAGGCGAGGTGAAGCGGCCCACCATGTACCCTGGCATGTTGCTGCCGATGCGTTTGGAAAGACGTGGCAGCGTCGCCCGTTCGACAGGTGTTGCCGCCGGAATCACCGTGCTGGCGGCCAGCGAACGGGCCACGATTTGCCCGCCTGCCACCTCGTAGCGCGGCAGGCCGAGCAGAGAGGGAGCCACCGTCAGGGCCAGCGGGAGCAACAAGGCCAGCACCACAACGCCAGCAGCGAGAGGCCACCACTTCGGCGTCGGCACCTGCACGGGGGCGAGGGCGGCGGGGGAGGGGAGCTTCGCCGTCATGCCCTGAGATACGCGGTTTTGTGACATGAAGTTCCCCGACACGCGGCCTAGAGCAGTTCTCCGAATTACGTGATGCGCGGAACGGCACCCCGCCTCACTCCATTCTCTGCTTCGCAGCTCTGCAAGTCCGTCCTGCTCAGTGTTTTGCACTCGCTCCGCTCGCCAAAAAGACGTTACGTCTTTCTGTCAAATGCTCTAGACCCTTCGCCCCGGCCCGCGCTATCCTGGCCGCATGAAGCCTGAACCCCATCACTCCGGTCTGGTGATGCGCGGTGCGGGCCGCCGAAGTTACCCCATGCCCGGACTGAACACGCGAACTCTGAGCGCCTGAGAACCCCCGCTGCGGTTTTCAGGCGTTTTGTTGGTTGGCATTCAGGCCGGGTCTTTTCATGATTTGAAACTTTAAGGAGACACCATGCACGTAATCTTGCCCGACGGCAAACAACTTGAACTCAAAGACGGTGCTACGGCGCTGGACGCGGCGGCGGCCATCGGTCCCCGCCTCGCGCAGGACGCGCTGGGGGCCACGGCCAATGGTGAACTCACCGACCTGATGACGCCCCTGCCCGACGGCGCGAACATCACCCTGATCACCAAGAAAAACCCGGGCGACGCCGCGCCGCTGTTCCGGCATTCGCTCGGGCACGTCATGAGTCAGGCGGTGGGAGAGTATTACCGCGCCAAGGGGCACGCGCCGGAAAGCGTCAAGCGCGGGGTCGGTCCGGCCATCGAAAACGGCTGGTACCAGGATTTCGACCTGCCCGAGCCGCTCAGGGAAGAGGACCTGCCCGAAATCGAGCGCCTGATGAAAGACATCCTGGGCCGCAACCTCGACTTCACCCGCCGCGAAATCGGCAAGGCCGAGGCCCTGGGGCAGTTCGCCCACGATCCCTATAAAGCCGAACTGATTGAGGGGCTGCCCGACGACGAGCCGATCACCTTTTACACGCAGGGCGACTACACCGACCTGTGCCGGGGGCCGCACTTCCCCAACACCGGCAAGCTGCCCCAGGCCTTCAAGCTGATGAGCACCTCGGGCGCGTACTGGCGCGGCAACGAGAAAAACCCGATCCTGCAGCGCGTGTACGGCGTGGCCTTCGCCACCCAGAAGGAACTGGACGAGTACCTGCATAACCTCGAAGAAGCCAAGCGCCGCGACCACCGCAAGCTGGGCAAGGAACTCGAACTGTTCACCATCGACCCGCTGGTGGGCAAGGGGCTGCCGCTGTGGCTCCCCAACGGCACGGTGCTGCGCGAAGAACTGACCAACTTCATGAAGGAGCAGCAGTTCCAGCGCGGCTATCAGGGCGTGGTGACGCCGAACATCGGTAACCTCGACCTGTACCGCACCAGCGGCCACTACGAGAAGTACGCCGACGGCCAGTTCCGCCCCATCGAGGTGGACGACGAGGAGTACATGCTCAAGCCGATGAACTGCCCGCACCACGTGCGGATTTACGCCAGCAAGCCGCGCAGTTACCGCGACCTGCCGGTGCGTCTGGCCGAGTTCGGCACGGTGTACCGCTACGAGCAGTCGGGCGAACTCAACGGCCTGACCCGCGTGCGCGGCTTCACTCAGGACGACGCCCACCTGTTCGTGCGCCCCGACCAGCTGAAAAAAGAGTTCCTGGACGTGCTCGACCTGACGGTGCTGGTCCTCAAGACCTTCGGCATGAACGAGGTGCGCTTCCGCGTGGGCACCCGCGACCCTGAAAGCGACAAGTACGTGGGTGACGAGGCGAACTGGGCGCTGGCCGAGCGCCAGATTATCGAGGCCGTCGAGGAAGTCGGCCTGCCCTACACCGTCGAACCCGGTGACGCCGCCTTCTACGGCCCCAAGCTGGATTTCGTGGTCAAGGACGTGCTGGGCCGCGAGTGGCAGCTCGGGACCATTCAGGTGGACTACAACCTGCCCGAACGCTTCGACATCTCCTACGTCGGGGAAGACGGCCAGGACCACCGCCCGATCATGATTCACCGCGCACCCTTCGGCTCCATCGAGCGATTTACCGGCATCCTGATCGAGCATTACGCTGGGGACTTCCCGCTGTGGCTGGCCCCGCGCCAGGTGATGATTATTCCTATCGCCGACCGCCACAACGAGTACGCCGAGCAACTCCGCGAAGAACTCCACCGCGCCGGGCTGCGGGCCGAGGTGGACGACTCCTCCAACCGCATGCAGGCCAAGGTGCGCGACGCCGAACTGCACAAGATTCCGGTCATGCTGATCGTGGGCGACAAGGAGCAGGAGGGCCGCGAAGTCAGCGTGCGCGAACGCACCCCCGAAGGCACCAGGGAGCGCAAGGGCGTGAAGTTCGACGAACTGAAAGCCGAACTGCTGGAGCGCAAGCAGAGCCGTTCGTAAGTTATGTGAAAAAAGGGCCGCCTCCGTTGTGGGGCGGCTTTTTCGTGTTCCCGTGCTACTCGACCGGCGTCAGCTTGAGCGGATTGAGCTGAATAGGGTCGGCGGTATTGGTGCTGAGAGGAACGAGGACAGCAGCGGCGACTTTGGGGTCGGCTCGACGCCAAGTGGCGGCATTCTCGAAAAGCTTGACGGGAAGGGGACTTCCAGGGCCGAGGCCGAGTTTGGGCGTCAGCGTCGGCAAATTGACCGTGCCGTCCTGTCCCACCCGGGCCACGAGGAAGTTGAAGTTCCGGTTCTCCGTCCTCAGCAGCAACAGCACCGGGCTTTGCGCGGGACGGTCTACCCGGTAGCGCTGGGGCCGACTCTGCCCGGTGAGGGGAAGGAGATGAGAGCCTGCGCCGATCAGCGTTTCCACGCGGGGACGGTAGAGCAGACTCTGCCAGAAGGTCGGCCATTGGCTCAGAGCGGAGTGGGCCGTTTGAGGCGGCAGATACTGAATGGTCTTGCCGCGAAACATCACCGAGTCGTGCTGCACTTGCAGCGGCCAGCCAGCCTGCGCCATGCAGGAGGGCAGGCTGTACGGCTGGACGTAAAGCCGAGAGGAGCGTAATTCGGGAAACAGGAGACCAGGGGCGACTGGTGCCGGACAGGCGGCGTCGTTCAGTGGAATGCTCGGCAGTCCGGCGGCTTCCAGGCGGGGCCAGCGGCCAAATCCGGCCAGGGTCACCCCCTGTTCGCTGAGTTGGCGGCGCAGTTCCGGCAGGGTCAGGTAGCCCTCGGCCCGCAGTTCGGCAGCGGAACGGTGCATCCCTTCCAATTGCTGATTGCTGCGCCAGCCCAGCCAGGCGTCGGCCACCGGAAACCCCAGCAGCACCCCGGCCAAAGCCGTGAACACGGCCGCACTCAGCAGAGGATGCACCTGCTCCGTGCGCTGCAATCCACGCGCGATAGCCGCCGGTGCCCCCAGTTCCTCCATCGCCTGCGCCTGGGCCGAGGGCAGCGGCTTGCCCGCCAGAATCAGTTGGTTGGTGCGTTCGTGCAGGTGCGAGCGCAGTTCGGCCTGGGCTTCGGCCCGTTTGCGGTGGCTCAGGCCCCGCGTGGCCTGCCGGAGAAAGCGGTCTTCGGGGGTCATGCCAGACCTCCCCGCATCAGCCGCCGGAGTTGCAAAAAGGGGGCCAGGGCGCGGGCATGGGCACGCTGGGCTTCGCGCTGCCGGGCGAGTTCGGTCCTGCCGCCTTCGGTCAGTTCGTAGTACTTGCGGGGCGGGCCGCCCGCGTCGCTGGGGCGCAGTTCGCCGGTGATCAGCCCGCGCCCTTCCAGGCGGTGCAGCGCCGGATACAGCGTGCCTTCCTTGAAACTGAAGTGCCCACCGGTTCTCTCCTGCACGTCCTGAATAATCCGCAGACCGTACAGCGGGCCGTCCTCCAGGCTGGCAAGCAGCAGAAAGTCCAGCGTGCCACGAAGGAGATTGCCGTCAGAAGTTCTACCTTGCATGACTACATAGTAAGACAAAGAAGTGTGCAGGGAAAGAGGGGATGAGCCGACCCCCACCTTTGCCGGTTTTGTGAGTGCCTGATAAGTTTTGTGTAGAACCCTTAAATTCTGTGCTGTGGAGGCGCCTGTGCTCACTTCCCTGAAACGTTTCATGTTGCTGCCCCTGTCGGCCGCTCTGCTGGCGGGCTGCGGCAGTCTGACCTCTGCTCCTCTGGCCCCGGCGGACCTCGCCGCCCAGGGGGTCAAGGCGCCCGCACGCCATCCGGTGTTGTTCGTACACGGATTCAACTCCGACGGTTCCGTCTGGGGGCCGATGATGAACCGCTTCAGGCAGAACGGGTGGTCCGACGCCCTGCTGTGGACCTGGTCGTACGACACGGCCCAGTCGAACGCGGTGACGGCAGAACTGATTCGCCAGAAGGTGGACGCGATCCTGGCGCAGACCAAAGCGACGAAAGTGGACATCGTCACGCACTCGATGGGTGGGCTTTCCAGCCGTTATTACCTCAAAAACCTCGGCGGTGACGCCCGGGTGGACGCCTGGGTGTCGCTCGGCGGTCCCAACCACGGCACCGACTTCGCGCTGGCCTGCCTCACCACGTCCTGCACCGAGATGCGCCAAGGCTCGACCTTCCTGGCCGCGCTCAACAGCGTGGACGAAACGCCGGGCGCCGTCCGCTACGGCACCTGGTGGTCGCCGTGCGACGGCATCATCAACCCCGACAGCAGCGTGGCGCTCAGCGGGGCCACCAACACCAAGGCCGCCTGCCTGACCCACTCGGCCCTCCACGATGACGCGACCGTCTACGGTCAGGTGCGCGACTTTATCCACCGCTGAGGAAGGCAGAACGGGGCAGTTGGGAGCCGGGGCAGGTCAGGCGCCAGGGGAAGTCAGGCGCTGATGCCGCCGCCGCCGTGCAGGGTGCGCTCCACCGTTTCGGTGACTTCCTGTTCGAAGCGGCGTAGGTGCTCGCGCAGCCGTTCCAGCTCAGCCGGGCCGAGGTCCGAAAGCCACAGCACGCTGCGCCCCAGCACGGCGAAAGTCAGCGGCGCGTCCTCGCCGTTGCCATTCTGGTCGGTGTCGTCCTGGTCGAGGGGGTCGAGAATCAGGGCGCCGTAGTCCAGCCCCTGGTTGAGCAGGTTCATGCCCATCAGGATGTCGGGCAGCGAGTCTTCCTCGACGTACAGGTCGAGGTCGAGGTGCAGCCGCACCAGCACGCCGCCGCGGTGGTCCGGCTCGGCAAACAGCGCCACGCGGGCGTCACCGTCGTGAATCAAGGCTCCGTCTTCCACCGCTTCGACGGTCAGGCCACGTTCTTGCAGCGCGGCCATGATGCGCCGCAGCTCGGTCTGGGATGCCGTCATGCGGGCGAGTATAGAGGGCAGGCCCCCGCCCAAGGCTGATAGAGCTTCGAAAAAGAGATTGGGCATCCGGCCCATTGTTTCGAGCGGAGCGAGTGGACAAAAAAGCGAGTCCGGGCGTCACGGAGCACCCATTTCGCGGCTTCCCGTTCTCCATGGGGAACCAGCCGGAACCCGTGTCAGCCGTGGTAGCGCCACACCTCTGCCGCCTCGTCCCAGGTGCGGCCCAGTTGCCCCAGCAGGCGCAGATGTTCGAGGTGAGCGAGCGTCTCGGCCAGGGCGAAGCGGCGGCCCCCCTCGTCGAGGTCACGGGGAAACATCGCCAGCGACAGGTCGTAGGCGCTGCGGGCTTCCCGGCGGGCCTCGGCGCCGATAAAGTCGAGCCGCTCGTGGTGGTGGCCACGCAGTTCGCGGGCGCGGGCCTGCACGCCTTCCATGACCGGGCCATGGTGTCCGACCACCGCCCGGCGCGGGTTGAGGGCTTCGAGCTTGCCGAGGGTCTGCAGGTAGTCGCCCAGCGGGTCGGGCCGGGTGTAGGCGTACAGGCCGACGTTGGGACTGATGCGCGGCAAGATGGCGTCTCCGGCGATCAGGAGGCTCTCGGCTTCGTTCCACAGCCCCAGGTGGCCGTCGGCGTGTCCCGGCAGCCACAGCACTTCCCAGGTGTGCCCGGCGAGGTCCACGGTCTGCCCCTCGCGCAGCGGTTGCACGCGGCTGGCCGGGCGCACGCGGGGATTCTCGGCGCGGATGCCCTCCACCGAGGCTTCCGGCAGTCCGTGGTCGCGCATGTGTTTGCGGTGGCCGGGCAGCCACTCGCGCAGCATGTGCCAGTACCGCTCACCGCGCCCGATTTCCACGTCCAGCATCTGCACGCTCGCCCCGCTGCGCTCCTCGATCAGTCCCGCCAGCCCGTAGTGGTCGGGGTGGTGGTGGGTCACGATGAGCCGCTCGATGTCGGGCCAGTGGGCGCCGAACTGCGCCAGACCGTCCTCGATGGCCGCCCGCGCCTCCGGGGTGTCGAGCGCACAGTCGATCAGGGTCAGCGGCCCCCGCGCCGGGGCGTCGATGAGCACCGTCACCGTCTTCATGGGGTAGGGAATCGGCACTTGCAGGGCGTGCAGGCTGCCCAGCACGGGAAAGGGGAACGGCGCGGTCATGCCCGGAGTATCCCGTATCCTGACCGCATGACCGAACCCGTGATTGCCGAGCAGCGAGGCCAGCCTGTCACTCTCAAGGTGGAAGGCTACGGCCAGATTCAGGCCCTCTCGGGCGAGCGGCTCAACGTCGCCCTCGAACGTGGCGGGGTGGACATCCTGCACCGCTGCGGCGGCGTCGCCAAGTGCACGACCTGCCGGGTGGTCTTTACGGCGGGCGAACCCGACGCCATGACCCTGGCCGAGCACGACAAACTGCTGGAAAAGGGGCTGCTGGGCGAGGCGCGGCTGTCGTGCCAGATCGAGTGCGCCGAGGGGATGGCGCTGCGCCCCGTGCAGACCGAGCAAAACAGCGGTCTGGAGCGCGGCAAGGCCATCGCCGACGTGATTCAGCCCGACCCGCAGTGGACCACCCGCCCCGGCGCGAGCACCGAGGGCTGAGGACAGGGGCGGAGAGCCGCTGGCCGGTGGCGAAAGCGGCGTCTGTTTCGCTGCTCGGCATCGGGAGCAGACCCTGGACTTTGAACCCCTTGACCCTTTCTCCTGACCACTTCGGCGCCGACCCCGTGCGCCTCGCCCGTGAGCTGCTGGGCGCGACCCTGGTTCGCGTGACCCCGGACGGCCACCGCCTGAGCGGGAAAGTCGTGGAAACCGAGGCCTACGACTGCCCGCGTGACCCCGCTTGCACGGCGGGACGCTTTCACGCTGCCCGCAGCATAGAAATGAGCATTCCGCCGGGGCACTGGCTGTTCTGGTTCGCGCACGGGCATCCGCTGCTGCAAGTCGCCTGCCGCGAAGAAGGCATCAGCGCCAGTGTGCTGATTCGGGCGCTGGAGCCGCTGGAAGGCGTGCCCAGAATGCTCGACCACCGCCCTGTCACCCGGCAGCGCGACCTGACGAGCGGCCCCGCCAAGCTGGTCTACGCGCTGGGCCTGGACCCGATGAAGGTCAGTCACCTGCCCGTGAACAGCCCGGAACTGCACCTGCTGGCCCCCGAAAAGCCCCTCGCGGACGAGGAAATCAGCGTAACGGCCCGTGTGGGCATCAAGGAAGGGCGTCACCTGCCCTGGCGCTTTCTGATTCGGGGAAACGCCTGGGTGTCGCCGGGCGTGCCGAGCATGGAACTCGACCATGCCTGACCTGCCCACCCTTCGCGCTGCTACCTTCCGCACCCTCGCGCCGCAACCGGACGTGCAGGCGGCCCTTGGTGCTATGGGCTTCGTGCAGGCCGACCCCATCCGCGCTCCCGCCAGGGCGCAGGATTTGACGCTGATGCAGCGGGTCAGGGGCTACCGCGCGGGCGACCTCGAACGCCTTTATCCCCAGCTCGACGCCGAGGAGGACATGCTGCCCAACTACGGCTTTTTTCCGCGTGGCGTGCAAAAGCTCCTGCATCCGCGTGAGGTCGGCCTGTCCCGCATCGAACGCGAACACCCCGAGCTGCTGGGCGAGGTGCGCGGGCTGCTTCAGGAACGCGGAGAACTTCACCCCCGCGAGGCCGACGCCCTGCTCGGACGCGGACGGGTCGGCAACGCCTGGGGCGGCCAGAGCAGCGCCACCACCCGCGCCCTCGACGCGCTGCACCGCCGGGGCGAGGCCCGCGTCACCCGCCGCGTGTCCGGCGTGCGGCTCTACGGCCCGGCGCCCCATCTGGCGGCCCTGCGCGGGCGCCCGCTGCCCGAGGAGGAGCGGCTGCGCGGCGCGGTGCATCTGCTCGCGGCCCTGTACGGCCCCCTTCCCGAAGCCAGCCTGGGGTATCTGGTCACCCTCTCGCGCTCCGGCTTTCCGCATCTGCACGGCGCACTCCGGGCCGCCTTCAAACGTGCGGTCCGCGAGGAACTGTCGGGCGCGGTGGTGGAGGGCGTGCGTTACGTCTGGCCCGCCGAATGGACCCTGGCCGACGCTCCTGTCCCGCAGGGCGTGCGTCTCGTCGGCCCTTTCGACCCGCTGGTGTGGGACCGCCGCCGCTTCGAGCATCTGCACGGCTGGGCCTACAAACTCGAAGCGTACACGCCCGCCGAAAAGCGGCAGTTCGGGTACTACGCCCTGCCCGTCTTCAGCGGCGAACAGGCGGTGGGCTGGGCAAATCTGAAGGTGGAGGGGAGAGAGTTGCGGGCCGACCTGCATTTTCTCCCCGCTGTCCGGCAGACCAGGGCACTGGCGGCAGGGCTGGAAAGGGAACTGGGACGTTACCGGGCGTTTCTGGGTCTGGACTGAGCGGAGCGCGTTCGGGGGCTTCTCCCTTTTCCCAAAGTCCTGTCAGGCCAGTTCCGCCCACGCCTGCGCCACGTTGTCCAGGGCTGCTCGCACGCCTTCTCCCGGTTCCCGCCCGGCCTGCCGCGCCGTCGCCAGCAGGTTCAGCGCGACTCCGGCCCGCTCCTGCGCGGTTTGCTCTGCCCGGCTCAGCCGCACGCCGCGCCGGGCCAGTTCGTCCCAGTAGGCCCCGCGCATGCCGTCGCCGTAGCGCTGCCTTTCCCCCGCATCCAACCGCACAGCGAGCAGGTGGGCGAGGTCGTCACCGGGCAGACCGGGGTGGGCCTGTCCGTAGTCGATCAGCAGCGGCGGCGACCCGTCGCGCGGCCACAGCACCTGCCCGGAGTGAATGTCGCCGTGCGTGAGCGTGTGCAGCGGCGCGGCGGCGAGCAATGCGGGCAACTGTTCCCCCGCCGCGCCGACCTCCGCCGCGTGGGGTCCGGTGTACCTTTTCGCCAGCCCCTGCCCTTCCTGCGTCACCTCGTCCGGTCGCCAGGCCCAGTCGCCCCTGAGCGCCGGATGCCCAAGCGCCGGATGCCCAGCCCAGGCCGCGTGCAGGTGCGCCAGCAGCCGGGCCACGTCATGCAGGCCCGCTTCCCGCTCGGCGTCGGTCCCGAAGTGGCCCCAGCCCCAGGTGGTTGCGGTCAGGTCAGGCGTGAGCAGGTGCGCCCGCCGGTGCTCGGCGTTCAGCGCCGCATGCAGCAGCGGCGCGTGCGGCACGTCCACCAGCGGGGCGAGGTCGCGCAGGTACGTGACTTCACGCTGAAACCGCCGGAAATAGCGCGTCGTGCGCTCTCCGGCAGGCAGGTACTTCAGAAAGAGCGGGCCGTGTGCCGTGTCGTAGCGGGCAAAGTTCGCGCCGTCTCCCGGCCAGCTCTCGACCAGCCGCCGGGGGCCGGGAAACGCCGCCGTGAGGTCACGCGGCCAGCAGCGGGCAAAAGAAGCCGGGCCTGCCGCGCGCAGGGTGGCCCAGCCGTCTTGAAACCAGAAAGCCTTCAGGGGCGCTCAGCCCAGCAGCGAGAGCAGGCCCGCCACCCCGCTGCCGACCAGCGCCGCGCCCACCGCAAAGACGCCCAGGCAGCCCAGGCCACCACGCCGCGCGGGGCGGTAATGCCCGCCCTGCACGTAGCGCCCCCGGTGCCCGCTGCTGTGGCTGCCGCCCAGAAGGCCGCCCATCATGCCTCCGCGCAGACCGCTGGAGTGCGAGTGGCCCCGCGCGTACCCGCCCCGCACGTACCCACCGGGCATCATGCCGCCGCGCCGGTGCCCGCTGGAATGGCTGCGTCCGAAAAATCCCCCACCTGAAAAGCTGCTCATGCTCCCATTACGCCGCTCAGGGGTGAAAGGTTGCCTTGACCCTTCCCTCAGAGACTTCATCTCTCCGGCTGGGGCGCGTCGGGAGCGTCGTCCGTGCCGGAGATGCGGAAACAAGCGGGCTGCCTTCCGGTGGAACATCTTGAGCCTCGTACACATCCCACTCACCGACGTATCATGGCAGCGGTATGACTGAACGTAAGTATTTCGGGACGGACGGCGTGCGCGCTGTCGCCGGTGAATTTCCGCTGACCTCCGACTGGGTCATGCGGCTCGGTGCGGCGGCGGGCGAAGTCCTCAAGCGCCGCAACTCCCGCGCCAGTGTGGTCATCGGCAAGGACACCCGCCAGAGCGGGGACATGCTGGAAGCGGCACTCGCGGCGGGCCTGACCAGCCGGGGCGTGAACGTGATTCATCTCGGCGTGCTGCCGACCCCGGGGGTGAGCTACCTGACCCGGCACCTTCAGGCCGACGCGGGCGTGGTCATCAGCGCCTCGCACAACCCCTACCAGGACAACGGCATCAAGTTCTTCGGCGCCGACGGGCAAAAGCTCAACGACGCCACCGAACTCGAAATCGAAGCGGCTATCGACGACGTGGCGAACTTCGCCCCGGTGACCGGAGTGGACCTCGGCAGCGTGACCAACTATACGGAGGCCGAGCGGCTCTACACTGCCTTTTTGCGCTCGCACGCGCCCGACCTCTCGGGGCTGAAAATCGCGCTCGACTGTGCCAACGGCGCGGCGTACCGGGTGGCCCCCAAGGTGTTTCAGGCGGCGGGGGCCGACGTGTTCGCGGTCTACACCACCCCCGACGGGCGCAACATCAACCGCGACTGCGGCTCGACCCACATGGACCACCTGCGCCTGATCGTGCGTGAGGGCGACTATGACCTCGGTGTGGCTTTCGACGGCGACGCGGACCGGGCGCTGCTGGTGGACTCGCGCGGCAACCTGATTCACGGCGACCACATGCTGCTGCTGGGAGCGCGGGCACGCGGCGAAAAGGCGGTGGTGGCGACCATCATGACCAACATGGCGCTGGAGGTGAAACTGCGCGAGGCCGGGATTCCGCTGGAGCGCACCGCCGTCGGTGACCGCTATGTTCACGAACGCCTGCATTCCAAGGGCCTGAACCTGGGCGGCGAGCAGAGCGGGCATGTGCTGTTCCTCGACGTGTCGCCTACCGGGGACGGCGTGCTGACCGCGCTGCTGACCCTCGCCAGCATGAAAAAGCTGGAAACGACCCTCGACGAGTTGCACGACGACCTGGTCATGTTCCCGCAGACCCTGGTCAACGTGCGCGTGGGGGACAAGAAGGCCATCGCCCGTGACGCCGCCGTGCAGCAGGCGGTGGTCGACGCCGAACGCAAACTGGCAGGCAAGGGCCGCATCAACCTGCGTCCGAGTGGCACCGAGAACCTGATTCGGGTCATGGTCGAGGGCCAGGACGAAGCCGAGATTCACGAAATTGCCGCTGCCGTCGCCAAAGTGGTCGAGGAACGCGGAGCCGCCGGAGCCTGAAGCTCCCTCGCCCGACTGGCCCGGCCTCCTCACGGAGAACCGGGCCTTCTTCTTCCCTTTCCCCTCCACCCTCCACCACAAAAAACCGCCCCCGAAGGAGCGGCAGGTGATGGAGGGGCTTAGGCTTACTTGGTCGGCACCTTGATCTGGCCCTTGATGATCTTCTGCTTCACGGCCTCGACCTTGGCGATCTGGGCAGCGGGCAGCAGACCCTTGTTGTACTGGTCCACGGCGTAGGTGACGCCGCCGTCCTTGAGGCCGAAGCGGCGCTCGCCGCCCCTGAACTTGTCGTTCTTGACTTCCTGAATCAGGGCGTACACGGCATTGTCCACCCGCTTGACCATGCTCGTCAGGCCGTGGTTCATGGTGCCAGGGTTCTTGTCGAAGTCGCCCAGGTAGTTCTGGTTGCTGTCCACGCCGATAAAGAACATGGGCCGGGTGTTGCCCGCGCAGGCCTTGGTGTAGGCCGCACTCTTTTTCACGTTCTTGAAGTTGTTGGACTTGAAGGTCACGCCCTTGGGCAGTTGCGCGGCCTTGAGGCACTGGGTCTGCTTGACGTAGTCGATCAGGCCGTTGCCGGAGCCGCCCGCCGCCGCAAAGATGATGTCGGCGCCGCGACCCTTCATGCTGGCGGCGATTTCCTTCGCCTTGCCGGGGTTGTTCCAGGCTTCGGGGGTGTTGCCCACATACTGCGAGATGACGACGGCTTTGGGATTGGCGGCCTTGACGCCCGCCTTGTAGCCGGCCTCGAACTTGTGGATCAGGGGAATGTTCATGCCGCCGATAAAGCCCACCACGCCGGTGCTGCTGTTCATGGCGGCGAGGTAACCGACCAGGTAGCTGCCCTGCTCCTCGTTGAACACCAGGCTGGCGACGTTCTTGCCGGTGCTCACGTCGTCCACCAGACCGAAGTACAGGTCGGGGTTTTCCTTGGCGACCTGGGTGATGCTGGCGTTGTTGGCAAAGCCCACGCCCACCGTCAGGTCGAAGCCTTCCTTGGCGAAGGAGCGCACGCCCTGGATGATCTGGCTGGGGTCGCTCGGCTCGAAGTCCTTGACCTGCACGCCGAGTTTCTTGGCGGCGAGCTGGCTGCCCTCATAGGCGCTCTGGTTGAAACTCTTGTCGGCCTTGCCGCCCGCGTCGTAGGCCATGCCCACGCGCACGGCCTGCGCCGAGGCGACGGAAGCGCCGAGGGTGCTCAGGGTCAGGGCCAGGGTGACGATTTTTTTCATGGGTCTCCTAGAAAAACAGAAATGAGGAAAACAGAAAGGAAGTGGAAAGCAGAGGGAGGCGGATGACGGCTGCCTGGGGTCTGCAAAAGTTGTCTGGTCAGACCTGCACCAAGTATAGAGAAGCCACGGTGAGCTTAAGGCAAGAAGACTGACGTTCCCCTGACGGGGGTGAGGGCCAGAGTTCGCTGCTTCAGGAATCGAGCCGTTCATTCTGCCCTGACCCGACTGGCGGGTGCGTTACCCTGAAGTCATGACCGACCCCGCCGACCTGACCGACGCCGTGACCGACCCGGACGCCGCATCTGGCGTGTCGCCCGACCTGCGCGACCGTTACCTCGCCCTTCGTGACGAGGTGGCCCGGCACAACCGCGCCTACTACGAGCAGGACGCGCCCACCGTCCCCGACGACGTGTATGACCGTCTGGCCCGCGAACTGCGCGAACTGGAGTCGGCGCACCCCGAACTGGCCGCGGGAGACAGCCCGGCCCAGACAGTGGGCGGCGCCCCGGGCAGCGCGTTTTTGCCGGTGACCCACCCCACCCAGATGACCAGCCTCGACAACGTGTTCGACGACGACGAGCTGCGCGACTGGCAGGAAAAGCTGGCCCGCTCGCTCAACCTGCCGCCCGAGCATGACGACTTCACCTTTACGGGCGAACTGAAAATCGACGGCCTGAGCGTCAATCTGTATTACCTCGGCGGCGAGTTGCAGTGGGCGGCCACCCGGGGCAATGGCCGGGTGGGGGAGATGGTGACGGCGCAGGTGCTCACCATTCCCGGTCTGCCGCAGAACCTCGACGGGCTGAAGGGTGAACTCGAAGTGCGCGGCGAGGTCTACCTGTCGCGGGCCGACTTCGCCGCTTTCAACGCGCAGGCCGAAGAACTCGGCACACCGCTGCTGAAAAACCCGCGCAACGGGGCCGCCGGAGCCTTGCGGCAAAAAGACCCCGAAGTCACGCGCACCCGGCATCTCAAGGCGATTTTCTATGCCCTGGGCAAGCGCGATGGCGTGCCCGCGCAGAGCCAATGGGAGGTGCTGGAGTGGCTGAATTCGCGGGGCTTTCCCACCAGCCGCCACGCCGAGCGTCTGCACGGCCTCGCCGCCGCCGCCGACTACCACGCCCGCATGGTGGCCGCCCGCGCCGATTTCGAGTTCGACGCCGACGGCACGGTGCTCAAGCTCGACCCGCTGGCCTTGCAGGAGGAATCGGGTTTCACCTCCCGCGCGCCTCGCTGGGCGATTGCCTACAAGTTCCCGGTGGAAGAAGTCGAAACGGTGCTCGAAAGCATCACGGTGAACGTGGGCCGCACCGGGAAACTCGCGCCGCTCGCGCACCTTTCGCCCCGACTGATCGAGGGCAGCACCGTCAGCAAAGCCACGCTGCACAACGAGGACTACATCCGCGAGATGGACCTGCGGCCAGGGGACACCGTGCGGGTTCGCAAGTCGGGTGGGGTCATTCCGCAGATCATGGGCGTGGTGCTGGACAGGCGCCCGGCGGACGCCGCCCCCTTCGAGTTCCCGACCCACTGCCCGGTCTGCGGGCACGTGGCCGTGCGGGCGGAAGGCGACGCCAACACCTACTGTCCCAACCCGGCCTGCCCCGCGCAGAGCTTCGAGCGCCTGCGCTATTTCGTCTCACGCGGCGCGATGGACGTGCGCGGCATCGGGGAAAAGCTGGTCACGCAACTGCTGGAGCAGGAGCTGGTGCGCGACGCCGCTGACCTGTACAGCCTGAGCGCCGAGCAGCTCGCCGGACTGGAACGCGGCGGCGACAAGAAGGCGCAGAACATTCTGGGCCAACTGGAAGCGAGCAAGACCCGCCCGCTGTGGCGACTCATCAACGCGCTGGGCATGAACCATGTCGGGGAACGCAACGCGCAGGCGCTCGCGCGGGCCTTCGGAACGCTGGATGAGCTGCTTTCTGCTACGCCGGAGCAAATCGAGGCGGTGCCCGGCATGGGCGGCATCATCGCGCAGAGCGTGACGGCGGCGCTGGCCGACCCCGCCATGCGCGACCTGATTGCCCGGCTCCGGGCCAGCGGCGTGTCTCCCGAGGCCGAACAGGTCAGCCGCACCGACCAGCTCAGGGGGCTAAATTTTGTTTTGACCGGCGCCCTCTCGCGCCCGCGTGACCTCATCAAGGCCGAACTGGAAGCGGCGGGCGGGCGCGTGACCGGCAGCGTGACCAAAAAGACGAGTTATCTGGTCGCGGGCGAGGACGCGGGGAGCAAACTCGCCCGCGCCAGCGAACTCGGCGTGCCGGTGCTGGACGAAGCGGGACTGGCGGCGCTGCTGCTGGAGCGCGGGCAGGCCGGCACCGGGGCCGAGCCTTCATCTGTCCCCACTTCATCTGAATCCGCTGCCGAAAGCTGACCGCCGGCTGCTACCCTGATTCCCACAAGTGGCGCGGACTTTCACTCTCCCGCGCCCGGAGGCTTCCGAGCATGACCACCCCCGAAGTAGACATCAGCAAGAGCGTGCTGCTCGACATCGCCAGCACCACCCTCGACGGCATCGAGGGCATCGAAATCGCGCCCGCGCCCATCAAGGTGGGCGAAGTCATCCGCAACCAGCCCGGCGCCCGGCGCCCCCGCGCCCTGCGCGTGACCCGCGAGGGGCAGGAGGTGTCGGTGGACGTGGGTCTGAACATCGAGTACGGCCAGCACCTCGTCAAGGTGTCGCAGCAGGCCCAGCGCTCGATCTGTGAGAACATCGAGCTGATGACAGGACTCAAGGTCAAGACCGTCAATGTTTCCGTGCAGGGCGTGTGCCTGCCCAAAAGCCAGGACGCCCAGCAGAGCCACAAGGGGCAAGGAGTCCAGAAGGGTCAGGGAGCGAGTTGACCCGCCGCCGCGAGAAAGCCGCGCAGCCGGTGGGCACCCGCCGCGCCGCCCGTGAGTTCGTCTTCCGGGTGCTGTTCGAGGCCGACCGGGGCGAAATGCCCCTCCAGGCCGTCTTTACCCGCGCCGAGGGCATCATGCGGGAGGGCGACGACACCTTCCCGCAGCTCGGCCCCGACGCGCTGGCGTTTGCCGGGCAACTCGTGGGCGGGCTGGAAAAGTCCCGGGACGAAATCGACGACCTGCTGCACCGCACCATCCGGGGCTGGACCTTCGACCAGATGGCCCAGACCGACCTCAACGTGCTGCGCCTCGCCACCTACGAACTGCTCTACACCCCCGAAGCCCACCCCCCGGTCATCGAAAGCGCCGTGCGTATCGCCCGCAAATTCGGCGGCGACGACTCGGGCCGCTTCGTCAACGGGGTGCTGGCCGGACTGTCGCGCAACCTGCGGGCAGACGAGGGGGCAAGCGGCGAACCCGCCGTGAGCGAACCCGGCCCCGACCCCCGCCACGAGGACTGATCCTCTCCGCCCGCCGTGAACACCCTGACCGATCTGCTCGGGAACCGCTGGCTGTGGACGGCCATCGTCGCGTCCACGTCGGCGCAAGTGATCAAGGTCCTTTTGATTCTGCTGCTCGAACGCCGCTGGCACCCCGGCGCCTTCATGGAAACCGGCGGCATGCCCAGCAGCCACTCGGCGATGGTGGCGGCCCTGAGCACTGGCATCGGCCTGACCGAAGGCTGGAACACGCCGCTGTTCGCCGTCGCGGCCACCTTCGCCCTGATCGTGATGTACGACGCCACCGGCGTGCGCCACTCGTCCGGCGTGCAGGCCAGACTGCTCAACGAGCTCGTGGATGAACTCCGTGCCGTGGTCCGCGAGGGCTTCGCGCCCCAGCCGCTGCGGGTGCTGCTCGGGCACACCTACCTCGAAGTGTTCGTGGGGACGCTCATCGGGATTTTCGCGGCGTTCCTTGCCTTCCGGGTGCTGTAGGCCGGAATGAAGGAGAGGGGCCTTTCTGCAAGTTTCAGCAGAAAGGCCCCCTCTCTTTCTCTTTCTCTATCTCACTCTGGTCGGGTCCATCTTCGACTCCTTATACGGATTCCGCTTCATTCCTGCACAGTCGGGAAAGCGCCGCCTGTGCATCCATATCGCGGAATCCGTATTTTTTCCTACTCGCATCCGCTCTGCTGCGCAGCTTTGCAAGTCGGATTGAATCCGAAACGACCAGATTCAATCGGAATCCGTATAAGCTCGTCCTACAGCCCCAGCACGCCCCGATACCACGCGATCAGCGGCCCGCCCCACAGCAGCGCGACGAGGGCGCCCAGGGCGAGATAAGGGCCGAATTTGACGCGGTTTTCCTTTTTCAGTGCCAGTTGCACCAGCCCCAGCACGGCCCCGGCAAAAATCGCCACCACCACCGCCAGCAGCAGCCGCTCCCAGCCCAGAAAGGCCCCGATCACGGCGGCGAGCTTCACGTCCCCGAAGCCCATCGCCACCGGGTCGCTCTGCTCGTCGGTGCTGTCGTCCTCGGCCCCCTTGTTGCGCCGCCAGTAAATCCACCAGTACACGCCGCACACGAGGGACACGGCGCCCGCCGCCATCAGGCCGCCGCGCAGCATGTCCAGCAGGCCCGGCCCCGTGCCCGCGCTGCTCAGGGTCAGACTGACCAGAAAGCCGCCCAGGGTCAGCAGCTCAGGCACCCGCACGGCCTTCTTTGCGGCCAAGTTGACCCCCGCCGAGAGGAGTGCCGCGCCCAGCCCCCACCACGGCCCCAGCCACGCGCCCGCCAGCAAGCCCAGGCTGATCTGCTGGTAGCCGATGGGCATTTCGGGCCACTGCCGCTCACGGAAGCGCCGCAGCACCCACGACCCGAACACGCTGATCAGCACGATGACGCCTGCCCCCATCAGTGCCCCGTCCACCGCCTGCGCCACGTTGGGCAGGCCCAGTTGACCCTCCCTTGCGTACACGCCCGCGCCCGCCAGCCCGAACAGCACGCCGAGCAGGGTGCCGGGCAGCGTCAGTTCGTCGGGAATGGTCATGGTGTCGAGGTCAATCGCGCTGCCGACGAGCAGAATCGTGAACAGCACCATCAGCCCCAGCGTGCCCGCCCCGTACACCCCCAGCGGAAACGTGGCGGCAATGGCGGCGTATCCGATACCCGTCAGCACTTCCACCACCGGATAACGCGGGTTGATGGGCGCGCGGCAATACCGGCACTTGCCCCCCAGCGACAGCCAGGAAAACAGCGGCACGAGGTCGAGCGGGCTGAGCGCGTGGTCACACTTGGGGCAGTGGCTCGGTGGAAAGGCAATGTTTTCGCCCCTCGGCAGACGCCAGATCAGCACGTTGGAAAAAGACCCCACCAGCAGGCCCAGCAGCCCGGCGAAGAGGACGATGAGGGAGTCGGCATTCACGCCCCCCAGCCTACGGGCCAGGGCGTCACAGGGAACTGTCAGGGAGCAGAGGACGTAACGGCAGTTTGGATATGCCCGTCGCCAGTTCCCCTGCTGTCGTCACCTCGCTGCACTGGGCGGTGACCGTCACGGCCTCTTTGCTGGCCCTGCTGGGAGGCTGGTCGCTGGGGCGGCACTTGCCCAAACTGACCTTTCTGGCTGTGCTGGGCGAACTGGCGGGGGTAGGTTCTTTACCTCGGCTTCTTTGCGGGAATTTCGGTCTACTCCGGCCTCGCTCCGCTCGTGCTGGGGACCCTGAGCCTGTTTGCAGGGCTGATGGCCCGCCGCAAAGCCACCCGCACATAAAGAAAGGAAGGGCACCTGCACGGCCCCTTCCTCCCAGGCGGAAGCTCTGGTTGTGCGCTCAGTCCTCGCGCCTCGGGAACACGGGCGCGGCGGGCGTGTCGCTGCTCTGGCCGCCTTCCTGGGGGGCCGGAGCCGTCGCCGGGCGCTCGGCGCGGGGGCTATCGCTGCGGGGCTGGGTTTCGGTGCGTTGGCCTTCGGGACGCTCAGGACGCGGACCACGCTCACCGAAGTCGCGGCGCGGGCCACGGTCCCCATCACGGGGAGGGCGCGAGCCACGGTCGCCGCCGCGTGGGGCGCGGGGTTCGCGGGGGGCGACCTTGCCTTCCAGCTCCGGGCGAATGAGGTCGATTTTGCCCCGGTCATCCACGTTGACAATCTTGACCTTCAGCTTGTCGCCCACCTTGAGCACTTCGTCCACGCTCTCGATGCGGTCCTCGCTGATCTGCGAGATGTGCAGCATCCCGTCCTGACCAGGGAACAGGTTCACGAACGCACCGAAAGGAGCGACCTTGACCACGGTGCCTTCGTACTCCTGGCCGACTTTGGCTTCCTGGGTGACTTCCTCGATTCGGGCCTTGACCGCCTCCGCCTTCTCGCCCGACGCGCTGAAGATGCGGACGGTGCCGTCTTCCTCAATGGTGACCTGTGCGCCCATCGCTTCGAGTTCGCGCACCTGCTTGCCCCCAGGCCCGATGACCTTGCCGATGAGTTCGGGGTTGATTTTCATGCTCAGGATGCGTGGGGCGGTGGGCGAGAGTTCGCTGCGCGGCGCGGCGAGCACCTCGGCCATCTTGCCCAGGATGTGCAGGCGACCTTCACGGGCCTGCGCGAGCGCTTCACGCATGATTTGCGGGGTGATGCCGCCCACCTTGATGTCCATTTGGAGCGCGGTCACGCCTTCTGCGCTCCCGCAGACCTTGAAGTCCATGTCGCCCAGCGCGTCTTCCAGGCCCAGGATGTCGGTCAGCACGCGGTACTTGTCGCCTTCCATGACCAGACCCATCGCCACGCCCGCGACCGGGGCCTTGAGCGGCACGCCCGCGTCCATCAGCGAGAGGGTGCCCGCGCAGACGGTGGCCATGCTGCTCGACCCGTTGGATTCCAGCACCTCGCCCACCACGCGAATCACGTAGGGGAACTCCTCAAAGCTTGGCAGCACGGCGCGAATGGCCCGCTTGGCGAGGTTGCCGTGCCCGATTTCACGGCGCGACTGCCCGCCCATGCGCTTGACCTCGCCCGTCGAGTAGGGCGGGAAGTTGTAGTGCAGCAGGAACTTGTCGCCGTTTTCCGCGCTCAGGTCGTCGATCAGAATCTCGTCGCGCTCGGTGCCCAGGGTGGTCACGCCCAGCACCTGCGTTTCGCCGCGCGTGAAGATGGCGCTGCCGTGCGCGGTCGGCAGAGGCCGGGCCTCAATCCAGATGGGACGCACGGTCCTCGAGTTGCGCCCATCCGCCCGCAGGTCGTCTTCGAGAATCAGGCGGCGCAGTTCCTGTTTTTCGACCTTGTAGTAGGCGTTCTTGAGCGAAGTGACGAGTTCGGCGGCGCCCTCGGCCTCGGGGTCGGGCACGTACCCGGCGATGATGGAGTCGCGCAGCGCCTTGGTCTTTTGCCCGCGTTCCTTCTTGCTGTGGGTGAGCAGCGCGTCTTTCAGGCCGCCCGCCAGCGCCTTCTCGGTCAGTTCGGGCACATAGTCGTGGGCGAGGTCCTGCTCGACCAGGAAATTGAATTTCTCGCGCCCTACTTCGGCCTGCATCCGCTCGATCAGGTCGATCACGCCCTGCATTTCGCGGTGCGCGAACTCGATGGCGCTGACCAGTTCTTCCTCGCTCACCGTCTGGGCGCCGCATTCGACCATCATCACGGCCTCGCGGGTGCCCGCCACCACGAGGTCCATGCGGCTGCGGGTGAGCTGCTCGGTGGTGGGGTTGACCACGTACTGCCCGTCGATCTGCCCCACGCGCACGCAGGCGGTCGGGCCGGCCCAGGGAATGTCGCTCACGCTCAGCGCGGCGGCGGCGCCGATGGGCCCCAGCACGTCGGGCGCGTTCTGGCCGTCGGCAGAAAGCACCGTGATGATGACCTGCGTTTCGTGGCGGTAGCCCTTGGGAAACAGCGGGCGAATCTGGCGGTCGGTGATGCGCGCCGAGAGAATGGCCTTTTCACCGGGGCGGCCCTCGCGGCGCTGAAAGGAACCGGGAATCTTGCCCACGGCGTAGTGGCGCTCTTCGAATTCCACCGTCAGCGGCAAAAAGTCGAGCTTGCTCTGGGTGTCGCTGGCCTGGGCGGTGACAAGCAGCAGGGTGTCGCCGTAGCGCACGGTCACGCTGCCGCTCACCAGCTTGGCGAGCTTGCCCGTCTCGATGCTCAGTTCGCGTCCGCCGAGCACCGTGGTAAAGGTCTTTCCAATCATGGGGGGCAGTCTAGCCCGCGGCTGCTCCCAGGAAAGGAACATCCACCGAAAGGCGGACGCGCCCGCCCCTGCCCGGCCTTTAAGCTGGCGGCATGACCCGCCATCTGGTGCTGATGCTGGCGCTACTCAGCGGCTTCGCTGGGGCGTCCGGCAGCTTTTTTACCCTGCTGCAAACCTGGCCTGGGCTGGGCCACGCCCCCATCGCCGTCAGTCCCGACGGGCGCTTGCTGGCGCTGACCCGCCCGGCGCCGCGCACGCCCGCCTACGCGCCCTACGACACCCGCATCGAGGTGCGCGACACCGCGAAGATGCAGCGGCTCTACCGGGTGCCCGCCGCCAATGGAGACGGCAAGACGCTGCTGTTCAGCCCCGACAGCCGCACCCTCTGGTCGGCCCACACCGGGACGCTCGACTACGACGCCTGGACGGGCAAGCTGAGGGACAACCGCGAGGGCAGCGACGGCGCGGGCGTCAGTGCCCTGGCATTTGCGCCCGACGGTCAGAGCTACGTGCTGGCTGGGGTCAATACCGTAAGCCAGACGTGGCTGGTCCGTGTGGTGGTCGGTCGCCCCCGTGCCTTCTGGCCGGTCACGCCGCCCACGGCCAGGGACGGCCTGAAACCCAACTGGACCTCGGCCCTCGCCTTCAGTCCGGACGGCAAGCGGGTGGCGAGCGGTTCGCTGGGCGGCGGGGTCATTCTCCGCAGCGGCGTGACCGGGCGGCCCCTGCGGGTGCTGGGTGACGAGCCGGGCAAGGCGCCCCACCGCGCCCGACTCGTCGGCCTGCTGTTTCTCTCGCCTGCGCGCCTGCTCAGCGCCTCGGCGGACGGTCAGGTGCGCCTCTGGGACGCGGCGACGGGCCGGGCGCTGGCGTCATTGCCGTGTGGGGAACGTTTGGGCGCCGTGGTCCGGATTCCGGGCGGAACCAGAGTGGTGGCCGCCACGGGCCGGGGTCTGGAACTGCTGGGAACCTCAGGTGGGCGGCTGCGGCGGCTGGAAACGGTCGGCGGCGACTACGCCGATGTGGGGGTGAGCGCGGCGGGCGAACTGTGGGCCATCACGCGCGGCGGAACGCTCAGCCACTGGCTGCCGCTGCGCCGCGAGTAGGTTCAGTCCTCGTCCAGCCCGTCGAGCTCCAGGCCGCCGAGTTGCCCGCCTATGAAGTTCAGATACGCCTGCCGCCCGCCTACCTTGCCCCAGCGCTTGATGCTGACGCGCAGCCGCTTGAACACGTCCTGCATGGCCTGGGCGCTGACCGGCGCATACGGCATCACGTTGTCGGGCCGCCCCACCAGCATCTCGGCGAGCGGCAGCAGGGTGTCGTGGAGTTCCAGCCGCAGGCCGTCCAGCTTGCCCGGCTTGTACTCATGGGCCGTCGCCTCGGCGCGGTAGCGTTTGGCGAGTTCCTCGTAGGCGCTGTCCACCACCGCGTCGGTCAGTTCCGGATGGTCGTCGAAAAAGCCCAGCACAGCAAATTCAATTTGCATCAGTTGGTCGAGATACTGCTCCTCGGTTCGTTGGGTCATGGGGAGATTGTGGCAGAGGAACCGAAAAACGAAAAACCCCCGCGCAGAGGCGAGGGCTGGTGCTGAACAGGAATTCAGCGGTTTGACGGTTTGAGGCTCATCAGCGCAGTTTGGCCTGAATCCAGCCCGCCAACTCGCTGATTTTCACGCGCTCCTGCGCGAGCGTGTCGCGGTCACGCACCGTCACCGTGTCGGTGAGGGCAGCGTCCTCGCCCTTGCCTACGGTGTCGAAGTCCACCGTCACGCAAAACGGCGTGCCCACCTCGTCGTGGCGGCGGTAGGCCTTGCCGATGTTGCCGCTGTCCTCGTACAGCACGCGGCCCAGGCCCAGGCCTTGCAGTTCGGCCTTGATTTTCTTCGCCACGCTCGTGATTTCTTCCTTGTTGCGGGCCAGCGGAATCACGGCGACCTTGATGGGCGCGAGGTGGGGCTTCAGCTTCAGCACGATGCGCTCGTTGCCGTTGTCCAGCGTTTCCTTGGTAAAGGCTTCGCTCAGCACCGCCAGCATGGCGCGGTCCACGCCCGCCGACGGCTCGATCACGAACGGCACGACCGGCTTATTCGTCTCAGGGTGTGGAATGGTCAGCTTGGCGATGGAGTCGGCGTTTTCTTCCACCTTCGCCACCAGGCCGAGTTCGCTCTGGGACTTGGTGTGGCTGCCCAGGTCGTAGTCGGAGCGGTTGGCGATGCCCTCGATTTCCTCGTGCCCCAGGGTGGGGTAGTCGTACATCAGGTCGTAGGTGCGCTTGGAGTAGTGCGCGAGGTCTTCTTTCGGCACGTCCAGAATCTCGATCTTGCTGCGCGGCACGCCCTGGTCTTCCCACCATTTCAGGCGCTTTTCCAGCCAGTGCTCGTGCCACTCCTCGTCGGTACCCGGCACGACGAAGAACTCGATTTCCATCTGCTCGAGTTCACGCACCCGGAAGATGAAGTTGCGCGGCGTGATTTCGTTGCGAAACGCCTTGCCGATCTGCGCGATGCCGAAGGGCAGGCGGCGGCTGGTGGAGTCCACCACGTTCTTGAAGTTGGTGAAGATGCCCTGCGCGGTTTCGGGGCGCAGGTAGCCGTAGCTCTCGTCGTCCGCCACCGGGCCGATGGTCGTCTTGAACATCATGTTGAACGGCTTGGGGTCGGTCCAGTCGCCCACCTCGCCGGAAAAGGGGTCACGCACGCCCGCTTCCTTGAACGCGGCTGAAGCCTGCGCGGGTTTGGCGTTCAGGGCGGCCACCAGCGCAGCAAAGTTGTCCGCACTTTCCCCCATGATTTCGGCGACTTTGGCCTGCACGTCGGCCTTCTGGTCTTTGAGCAGGTGGTCGAGGCGGTAGCGCTTGTTGTTCTTCTTGTTGTCGATCATGGGGTCGGAAAAGGTCGCCTCGTGCCCCGAGTGCCGCAGCACCATGCGGTGCATGATGATGGAGGCGTCCAGGCCTTCCATGTCGTCGCGCTCGTACACGTTGGAGCGCCACCACGCCGCCTTGATGTTGTTTTTCAGCTCCACACCGAGCGGGCCGTAGTCGTAGAACCCCTGCAGGCCGCCGTAAATCTCGGACCCCTGAAAAATAAAGCCCCGGCGTTTGCACAGGCTGACGAGTTCTTCCATTGAAGTTGCGGGCATATGGCTCCTTTCAGTCGCCGTTGATGGTCAATGGTTGATGGTTGATGGGGAAAGGATTTTTCTATCAACCATCAACTATCGACTATCAACCAAAAAACGTCCCGGACGAGTCGCCACCCCTTTCGTGGCTTGCTCATCCGGGGACGCACGGGACATGCGCGGTTCCACCCCAGTTCCAGACACTCGCTGGCACCTTTCCTTCCGGTTGTGGCTCCCCGCTGCCCTTCGCCGCCTGCCTGTTCGCCTGACTCTCACCGTCTCAGGCTCGCTCGTGAACGCCCTTGCGGTTACTCCTGCGGTTCGTCGCCTCCCGCGCATTGTGACGCGGGGCGGGGCAGGGGGTCAAGCTGGCGGGCCGCCGGTCAGGGCAGTTGCGGCACCAGCACCCACTGCTCGGGTTGCGGGAAGTTGCTGGCAAAACTGATTTGCGAGGGCAACGCTGCGCCGGAAGGCTTCGTGATCTGCTGCGTGACCTTGTTCCAGCCTTTTTGCAGCGGCAACTGGAAATCCACCACCGTGCGGCTCTGGCCCGCTGGGCAAGTCAGCCGACCCGTCAGGCTGACGGCGCGGTCGGCGTAGACCAGCGTACCCAGCGAAAAGTAATTGAGCTGGGCGTTGCCTGCCTGGGTGGGCGGCAGCACCTTAAGGGGCGCAGCGTCGCCGCTCTTGCCCGCGCTGACCTTGACCTGGCCCAGCACCAGCCGCGCCGCCGGGTCGCTGCTGCTGGCCGTTCCCTGACAGCCGGAAAGCCCCGGCAGGGTCAGCAGGCTTTGTGGGGTGGCAGGCAGCCAGCCGCTCTGAGGCGCCTTCTGCTTCAGGTCGAAGGTGAAGGTGCCGTCGGCGGCCAGCGGCGCTTTCTGCACGCTCTGTCCCCCGGCGAGCAGTTCGGCTGTCCCGGCGCCCCCGGACCAGGGCTTGACCTCGGCAGGCGCGGTCAGGGACGTGAAGTCGTACAGCTGGCCGCTGACGCTTTCGAGGGCGGGGGACTGTCTCACGTCGTAATAGTCGCTGACGCCTCGCCGCCCCGCCACGTCGTAGGCGTAGGCCTGATAGGTGTAGGTCACGCCGTCCTCGATGCGGTCGGTCCAGGTGTAGGGCGCCTCCCGGTCCTCCCCGAGCAGTTTGCCGTCGCGGTAGAACGCCACACGCTCCACCGCGTCACGGGCGGTCACAGTGGCCCGCAGGTCCACCCGCTGCGGGTCGGTCACCGGGTCGCTGTTCAGCGTGACTTCGGGCGCGTAGCTGACCGGCGGGCGCGGCGCGGACGTGGAATCGCAGGCCACCAACAGCAGGCCCGCAGCAAGCAGAGAAAAGGTGCCTTTGATCATGCTTCAGCCTATTGACTGTGTGTGAGTTGCGCAACCCCGTTCTCTTGAGCAATGAACCGATTGCCTGGGCCTCCTGGACAGAGAAAAACCCATCCGCAGGGGATGGGCAGGGGGGAATGGGGGAGGCCGGGTCATACGGCTTTGAAAAATAGTTTGGGGATCCAAACTGTTTTTCCGAGCGGAGCGAAGCGGCGCAGGGCCGATAGAACCGCTCCCTAGCCCGCTTTCAGCGCGGGGAGGAAAGAAAGTACTGGGCTGGGCGACGCGGACTTGCAAAGCTGCGAAGCAGAGCACATTCGGGCGCTTTCCTCGGATGTGCGGAGTAAAGCCCAGCCCCGTATCATCAACGGTTCGGACAGATTCATAATTTTCGGCTGAAGAAACTGCGATTTAGTTGTCTGGGACGCCATTTATGTTACCCCCCTCCCAGCCTCCCCCGCAAGGGGGGAGGAGCTAAAAACACCGCATTCATCGCAATTCAGAAGCCAGGTTCTCAAAACTGTCCGAACCATTGATCATACGGATTCCGATTGAATCTGGTCGTTTCAGATTCAATCCGACTTGCAAAGCTGCGCAGCAGAGCGGATGCGAGTAGGAAAAAATACGGATTCCGCGATATGGATGCACAGGCGGCGCTTTCCCGACTGTGCAGGAATTAAGCGGAATCCGTATCAGGCCCCTTTGGTGCCCTTTTCCTTTTCCTCGGCGCGGCGGCGCAGTTCGCTGGCGAGGTCGCTGAAGTCCTGCGGGCTGGGCAGCACCCGGCGGGTCTGGGCCTTGGACTCCTGAATCACGCGGGTCTGCTCCTGTCGGCCTGCGGGGGGCAGCCCCTGCGCCTTGCGCTCGAAGTGGTTTTGCGCCATGCGCCCGAGCGCGAAGGTCCAGCCGTACACGGCGGGCGCGGTGATGATGCCGCCGATCACGGGCAGCGCCATCTTCGCCACGCCGCGCATGACCTGCCGGGCGACCATGCCGTAGGCCAGCGTCGCGCCGAGTTCCTGCGCGATTTCGCGGCTGCGCTCGGGGGTGATATCGAACCCGTAGATCTTGCCGATGTGCAGCACCATCTTGGCCTGCAGGGGCGTGATGAGCAGCATGTCGGCAAAAGGAATCGGCTCGGCCGACACCGCCCCCGAAAGCAGCGCGGCGCTTTTGATGACTTCCTCGACGTTCTCTTCCCTGGAACGCTCGGCGTCCACATCGAAGTTGAAGTTGTCGAGCACCTGTTTGAGCAGAGGCAGCATGAACCAAGTGTAGTGTCCTGGCCCGCCCCCAAGGATAAGGTCAACCGGACCGGAGCTTGAGAAAACCGGGTGCTCCGCCGCTTCCCTTTGCCCTGCCCAACCTTTGTCCTGCCCAAGAGCAAAGCAAAACCCCCACCACGGGGGCGGGGGTTTTTGTCTGGCTCGGCAGGTTGGGGTCGAACCAACGACCGTCCGATTAACAGTCGGATGCTCTGCCACTGAGCTACTGCCGAACACTTGTGCGCTTTGCGCGTGGCGTGCCGTTTCCGGCGCGAGAGGGATAGTAGCACGCACTCCCCAAACGCGCAAGCGGCAGGGCTGGCCCTGTTGTGGCTCGCCCTGCCGCCCCCATCCCGGACTTCAGTCCACCGTGCGTTCGTACTCGTCAATCTGGCGCCGAATCACGTTCAGGCTGCCTTCCCAGAAGTCGGGCGCGTGCAGGTCGATGCCGAAATCCTGCGCCAGCGTGCGGGCGTCGGCCAGTCCGGTGGCGGACAGCAGTTCGTCGTAACGGCGCTGAAAGTCCTGCGCCTGACCCTCGGCGCGGGCCTTCTCGTACTGGGCGTACAGGCCCAGGCCAAAGAGCAGCCCGAAGGTGTAGGGGTAGTTGTAGAAGGTCGAGCCGTAGTAGTGCGGCTTGACGGCCCACATGTAGGGATGCAGCGTGGCGAGGGCGTCGCCGTAGCTCTCGCGCTGCGCCCCGGTCATCAGGTCGCACAGTTCCTGCGCGGTCAGGTCACGCTCGGCCCGCTTTTCGAACACCGCCCGCTCGAACAGGAAGCGGCTGTGGATGTCCACCACGACCTGCGCGTGCCCCAGGAGCTGCGTTTCGAGCACGTACAGCTTTTCGGCGCCCTCGGCACTCTCCAGCGCGGCATTCTGAATGATGGTTTCGCAGAAGATGGAGGCGGTTTCGGCCAGCGTCATGGGCGTCTGCTTTTGCAGCGGGGTGCGCCCGGCCTTGACGAGGTTGTGGTAACCGTGCCCGAGTTCGTGGGCCAGGGTGGACACGCTGTCGAGGCTGGGGCTGTGGTTCATCAGGATGCGGCTGTCGCCCTGCCGCCAGCCCATGCAAAACGCCCCGCCGCGCTTGCCGTCGCGGGGTCCGGCGTCCACCCAGTCCTCGGCAAAGGCGCGGGCGGCAAAGTCTCCCAGCTTGTCCGAGTAGCCCCGGAACTGCCGCTCCACGAAGTCTGCCCCCGCCGGGTAGGTCCACTCGGTCTGCGACTCACCCAGCGGCGCGAACAGGTCCCACCAGTCGAGCTTCTCTTTGCCCAGCGCCCGCGCCTTGGCCGCGAAATACCGCCGGAAGTCGGGCAGCGAGCGCACCACCGCGCCCTGCATGGCGCCGAGGGTCTCGCGGTCGATGCCGTTTTGCAGCAGGCTCACGTCGAGCGGCTCGGCAAAGCCCCGGCGCCGGGCCAGCGTGCCGTCTTCGCCCTTGACCCCGTTCATGCAGGCCGCCGTGACCGTGCTGCTCTGCTCCCAGACCTTCAGTTCGGCGTCGAAGGCGTCGCGGCGCACGCTCTCGTCGGGGTCGGTCGCCAGTGCCCGCAGCGCCGTGACCGGCAGCGACTCGCCCCGGTACTCGCCGCGCAACTGGCTGGTGAAGTTGCCGTGCAGCTTGGCCCAGCCGCCCGCGCCGCTGGGCCGCAACTGCGCGGCGAGGTCTTCCTCGGCGGGGGTCATCTGGTGCCGGGCGAACGTCACCGCGCGGCGCACGAAATGCTCGTGGTCCCGGACCAGTTCGGACCCGGCGAACAGGTCGTGCAGTTGCCCTTCCTCCGCGCCGCCCAGCCACGCGGTCAGCCGGGAGTGCAGCGGCGAGAGGGGCAGTGCCAGCGTGGTCAGCTCGCCCATGCGCTGCTGCGCGGCGGCGTCGCGGCTGTCGGTGGACGTAAAAGCGTTGACATACGCCCGCACTTCGCCCAGTCGCCGGGAAACGCTGTTGAGCGCGTCGATGGCCTGCGCGAGCGCCTCAGCGCTGACGGCGGCGCCTCCCTTGCGAATGCCCTGCGTGTCGAACAGCTCGGTCAGCTCCCGAACCTCACTCCGCAGGGCCTCCAGGTCGGCGGTGAAGCGGGCGTCGTCCAGCCCGGTGTACAGGTCGTCGGTCCGCCAGCGCGGCATCTCTTGTGTTGACATGGGGGCCAGTCTAGAGCAGTTCTCCGAATTATACGGATTCCGCTTAATTCCTGCACAGTCGGGAAAGCGCCGCCTGTGCATCCATATCGCAGAATCCGTATTTTTTCCTACTCGCATCCGCTCTGCTGCGCAGCTTTGCAAGTCGGATTGAATCTGAAACTACCAGATTCAATCGGAATCCGTATTACGCGTGCGCCCTGACGGCACCGCCACCCGCTCCATTCTCTGCTTCGCAGCTTTACAAGTCCGTCCTGCTCATTGGAATTCACTCGCTCTGCCGGGCAGCTCTCCGAGTCCGCTCTGCTTCGCAGCTTTGCAAGTCGGACAGAAACGCTCCGCTTTTTCTGTCAAATGCTCTCGCCCTCTCCCGGACGCTCAGTGCAGGCCCGTCGCCACGCGCCCCTCACGCAGCAGCAGGGTTTCGAGGCGCTCGGCCACGTTGACGAGGTGGTCGCCCAGCCGCTCCAGACTGCGGGCCATGCGCCCGGCGGTCAGCGCCACCTCGTTGTCCTCGGGCCGCTCCATCAGGCGGGTGAGCGAAGCGCGGTGCATCTGCTCATAGAGCGAGTCCACCTGCTCGAAGTCCAGCCGAATCACGTCGCGGGCCGCCGTCAGGTCGCGCTCGGCAAAGGCGTAGGCGAGGCGCTCGACCATCTCGCTCAGCAGCCGGATCAGCGGCAGCAGGTCCTGCAGGGTCGAACTGCGGGCACGCGGCGCGTAGGCTTCCAGGTCGCGGGCCACGCTGAAGGCGTAGTCGCCCACCCGTTCGAGGTTGGCGAGGCTGCGAAACACCATCAGGTGAAAGGCGAGGTCGGCCTCGCTCAGCCCGGCGGCGAAGGCACTGAGGCAGGTGTCCTCGATTTCGCGTTCGAGCCGGTTCGTTTCCCTCTCGAACTCGTGCGCCCGCGCAGTCAACCCGGCGAACTCGGCCCGCCCGTCGGCGTCGCGCACGGCGGCGAGCAGTTCCAGAATGATGCTCAGCATGCGCAGAAACCGCCCCGTCACCTGGGCCTGGGCCAGATGGGTGGGGTGGGAAAGGTCGGACATGTGCTGATTATCACCACTCGGTGTGATGGGTGGGTCAGGCTCGCCCGTCATCAAGCCTTGCAAGTTGGGCGCAGCGAAAAACGCCCCAGCCGGAGCGGGGGCGGACAAGCGGGTCAGGGTCGAGGTTGGGTCAGTCGGCGGCGCCCGCGTACTGGAGCTGGTTGAGCTTGGCGTAGTACCCGCCCTGTGCGAGCAGCTCGGCGTGGCTGCCCTGCTCCACGATGCGGCCCCGGCGCATCACGATGATGCGGTCGCAGTGCTCGATGGTGCTGAGGCGGTGGGCGATGATGATGGAGGTGCGGCCCTGCATCACCTTTTTCAGCGCGTCCTGAATCCGCAGTTCGGTCTCGGTGTCTACGTTGGCGGTCGCCTCGTCCAGCACCAGCAGGATGTCGGGGTTCTGAATCAGGGCGCGGGCGAAGGCCAGGAGCTGCTTTTGCCCGGTGGAGAGGGTGGCGCCGCGCTCGCGCACCTCGGTCTGGTACCCCTGTTCCAGCGAGAGAATGTAGTCGTGGACGCCGACGTACTGGCAGGCCTCCACCACCCGTTCGTGCGGGATGTCGGGGTTGTTCAGCGTGAGGTTGCTTTCGATGGTCCCGGCGAACAGGAACACGTCCTGGAGCACCACCCCGACATGCCGCCGCAGGTCGTGCTGCGCGAGGTCGCGCACGTCTATGCCGTCCACCTTCACCGCGCCGCGCTGCACGTCGTAGAAGCGGCTGACCAGCGCCGTCACGCTCGTCTTGCCCGCGCCGGTGGCCCCCACGAGCGCCACGCTCTCGCCAGGGCGGATGTGCAGGTCGAAATCACGCAGAATCCAGCGGTCGTCGGCATCGGGCGTCTGCGCCGTCACGTCCTCGCTGTAGGCGAACCACACCCGGTCGAAATCCACCTGTCCCCGGAAGTTCTCCAGGGGCTTGGCGCCGGGTTTGTCGGTGATTTCTTCCTCGGTGTCGAGCACCCCGAAGATGCGCTCGCTGCTGGCGGTGGCGGCCTGGAGGTTGTTGAACACGTCGGCGAGGTCCTGAATCGGCTGAAAGAGTTGCTGGGTCCACTGCACGAAGGCAAAGAGCGTCCCCACCGAAATCGCGGCGGCGGCGCCGGTGCCGACCACGTCCACCCCCAGAAGCTGCCGGGCGGCGAAGTACAGCACCAGGGCGATGGCGACCTGCCCCAGCACCGCCACGGTGGGCATGAACAGCGAAAACCACTTCACCGAGTTTTCCAGCGACCCCAGCAGCGCCCGGTTGGAATGGTCGAAGTCCAGCGAACTGCGCCGCTCGCGCCCGAACAGCTGCACCGTCAGCATCCCGGTGATGTTCTCGTTGAGTTTGGAGTTCACAATGGCCTGCTGGGTGCGGGTTTCCCGGAACGCCTCGCGCAGCTTGCCCCGGAAAAAGTTGGTGGCGAAAAACAGGAAGGGCAGCACGGTAAAGGCGATCAGGGCGAGGCGCCAGTTGACCGTCAGCATCACCGTCATGAACACGATGATGAGGAAGGTGCTGGTGAGCAGCGAAATCAGTCCGCCGGTAATGAACTGGTTGATGGCGTCCACGTCACTGGTCACACGGGTAATCAGGCGGCCCACCGGGTTCTGGTCGAAGTAGCGCAGGTGCAGGCGCTGCAACTTGCCGAACACGTCGGCGCGGATGTCGCGCAGCACGTTCTGCCCCAGATACCCCACCGTGATGGTGGAGAGGTAGGTCAGGGCGAACTCCAGCACCCTCAGTCCCACGTAGCCCAGCACCACCATCGTCAGGCCCTGATAGAGCGCGGCGGCGTCGAGGTTGCTGCCGTTGGTGTACGGCACGAGGTAATGGTCGATGGCGTAGCGCTGCAGGAGCGTGGGCAGCGGCTGAAGTGCCGCCGTGAGCAGCGCGAGCAGCACGCCCGACGCCGCCAGGGTCTTGTACGGCCCGAGGTAGGCGATGATGCGCCGCGTCAGGCCCATGTCGAAGCCCTTGTCGTACTCGGAAGACGGGTTGGTCATGCGGACACCTCCTGTGGCGTGGGTTGCGTCGGGTGCTCGTCCAGGTCGCTCGCCAGTCGCTGCAACCGTTCCAGCTCGGCGTAGTGCCCACCCTGCGCGAGCAGTTCGTCGTGGGTGCCCTGCTCGGTGATGCGGCCTTCTTCCAGCACCACGATCTGATCGGCGTGCCGCAGCGTGCTGACGCGGTGGGCGATCAGAATGACGGTGCGGCCCTGCGCCACCTGCCGAAGCCCCTCGATGATGCGCCGCTCGGTTTCGGTGTCCACCGCGCTCAGTGAGTCGTCGAGGATCAGGATTTTCGGTTCGCGCACGATGGCGCGGGCAATCGCGGTGCGCTGGCGCTGCCCGCCCGAGAGCGTCACGCCGCGCTCGCCCAGCACGGTGTCGTAGCCGTCAGGAAAGTTCTCCACGTCGTCCGACAGGCCCGCCAGCCGCGCCGCTTCGCGCACCCGCTCGGGGTCGGGGTGCTGCGGAATCACCGGAGGCATCGGCAGCCCCACCACGCTCACGCGGGTCGGCACCTCGGGCAGTTCGTGGTTGTTCAGGCCGAAGCCAATGTTGTTGGCGATGGTGTCGCTGAACAGGAACGGCTCCTGCGGCACCACGGCAATCGCGTCGCGCAGGTGCTGAAGCGGCACGGTGCGCAGGTCGTGCCCGTCGATACGGACGACGCCTTCGCTGGGGTCCATGCTGCGGGTCATCAGCTGCCCCAGCACCGTCTTGCCGCTGCCGGTCGGCCCGGTGATGCCCAGAAAGGTTCCCGCCGGAATCTGCAGATTGATGTGGTCGAGCACCTGCGTCTGCCCGTAGCGCAGCGACACGTTCTCGAAGCTGAGGTCACCCCGCGTGGGCCGCAGCCCGCTTTCGGTGCGGCCCGGTTCGTCCTGCACCAGCGGGTGGGCGTCGAACAGTTCCTGAAGGCGGTTCCACGACGCCAGGCCGCGCTGCGTGACCCCGGTGATCCAACCGACCATCAGCATCGGCCAGGCCAGGCGCTCGATGTAGAGCAGAAACTGCGTCAGCATCCCCACCGTAAAGGTCGCGTCGGGCTGCAGAATCAGCCGCCCCGCCACCAGCAGGATCAGCCCGAAGGCCACGCCGAGCAGCAGGTTGCTGAACGACCGCAGCGGTCCGTCCACCTTGATCAGGGCGATGTTGCGCCGCAGCAGTTCGAGGTTCATGGCGCGGTAGTCCTCGATTTCGCGCTCCTCGATGGCGTAGCCCTTGACGACCCGCGCCCCACTGAAGTTCTCCTGGGCTTTGGCCGCGATCAGACTGTTCTGCTCCTGCGCCGCCTTGTGCCGGGCGTTGATCAGCCGCGCCATGTACGCCAGCAGGCCCACGATGATCGGAATCACGGCGATCACAATCAAGGTGAGCTGCCAGCTCAGGCTGAACATCACCGCGAAGGCCGTGACGAAGCCCGAGATGATGTTCACGATCTGCCAGGCCCCGAACCCCAGCATTTCGCGCACGGCGGAGAGGTCACCCGTCAGGCGGTTCATCAGGTCGCCGGTGCGGGCGCGGTCGTAGTAGTTCTTGTCGAGCGTCTGCAGGTGCGCGAACAGGTCACGGCGGACTTCGTACTCGGTCTGACGCGACGCGATCACGATCATGCGGCGCATCAGGAGCATGAATGCCCCCGACACCAGCGCCGCGCCCACCATGCCCAGCGCGTACTGCCCGGCCTGCGCCGCCGTAATGCCGACGGTGGCCGGGTCGCGGTCGAGCGCACGGGTCAGCCCGTCGATGGTCAGACGGATGAAGTAGGCCGGGAGCAGCACCACCGCGTTGGCGATCATCACGGCCACGATGCCGATCAGGTACTGGCGCTGGTGCATTTTCAGGTACGGCCATAGGGTTCTGAAACTGTCCAAGGAAAACCTCACGGAAAACAGGCGGAAGACGACAGGGAAAACGGAGCAGCCAGCACACTGTCAGGGAGCAGTGCCCGGAGGGTGTCCCTGGCATGGAAGCAAGCCAGCATACGCCTCCTGGCCGAGGCCGCGAATGCGCGAAATGGCTCATTCCAGGGGGGCGGCAGTGCCGGGAGGGGAGAGGGGCACAGGCCCATGCGGACGCCTTTCCGTGGGCAGGTGCGGGGGTGATTGACAGGTATGGGGGGCGGTGCTACTATTCACAGCCGGAAGTGAGCGCGACAAACGCGAATTTCCGCGCCCAGAGGCCGGGTTTTCCTGGAAACCCCCTCCGTGCAGAGAAGGTGCCACCCTAGCTCAACTGGTAGAGCACCCGACTTGTAATCGGAAGGTTGGGAGTTCGATTCTCCTGGGTGGCTCCAAGTCTTGTCTGCGGTTTCCGCTGATCAAGGCCAAGCGAGAGAAGGCAGTGACAACTTGGGTAGGTGGCCGAGTGGTTAAAGGCGACAGACTGTAAATCTGTTCACGTAAGTGTACGGCGGTTCGAATCCGCCCCTGCCCACCACCGCGCGGGAATAGCTCAGTTGGTAGAGCGTCAGCTTCCCAAGCTGAATGTCGCGAGTTCGAGTCTCGTTTCCCGCTTTTTAAGTGCTCCTGTAGCTCAGCGGTAGAGCACTCCCTTGGTAAGGGAGAGGTCATCAGTTCAAGTCTGATCAGGAGCTCCAACAAAGAAATGCGGCCTGCTACATAGGCCGCATTTCGATTTTGAGCGGTGCTGACCCTGCTCTGACCAGTGCAGTTTTGATATAGTGCTCAGGCTTGTCCGCTTGCGGGCAAAACCCAGGAGGAAAAGACTCATGGCAAAAGGAACGTTCGAGCGCACCAAGCCCCACGTGAACATCGGCACCATCGGTCACGTCGACCACGGCAAGACCACCCTGACCGCCGCCATCACCTTCACCGCGGCCTCGGCTGACCCCAGCATCGAGACCCTGGCCTACGACCAGATCGACAAGGCCCCCGAAGAAAAGGCCCGCGGCATCACCATCAACACCGCCCACGTCGAGTACCAGACCGAAACCCGGCACTACTCGCACGTCGACTGCCCCGGTCACGCCGACTACGTCAAGAACATGATCACCGGCGCGGCGCAGATGGACGGCGCGATCCTCGTCGTCAGTTCCGCTGACGGCCCCATGCCCCAGACCCGCGAGCACATCCTCCTCGCCCGTCAGGTCGGCGTGCCCTACATCGTCGTCTTCATGAACAAGGTGGACATGGTCGACGACGAAGAACTGCTCGAACTCGTCGAGATGGAAGTGCGCGAGCTGCTGAGCAAGTACGAGTTCCCCGGTGACGACCTCCCCGTCGTCAAGGGCAGTGCGCTGCGCGCCCTGGAAGCCCTGCAGGGCAATCCCAAGATTGCCCGTGGCGCCGACAAGTGGGTCGACCACATCTGGGAACTGCTCGACGCGGTCGACAGCTACATCCCCACCCCCGAGCGCGACACCGACAAGACCTTCCTGATGCCCGTCGAAGACGTGTTCACCATCACCGGCCGCGGCACCGTCGCCACGGGCCGCGTGGAACGCGGCACCGTCAAGGTCCAGGACGAAGTCGAAATCGTCGGCCTGACCGATACCCGCAAGACCACCGTCACCGGCATCGAAATGCACCGCAAGCTGCTCGACTCCGGCATGGCGGGCGACAACGTCGGCGTGCTGCTGCGTGGTGTGGCGCGTGACGACGTGGAACGTGGTCAGGTGCTCGCCAAGCCCGGCAGCATCAAGCCGCACACCAAGTTCGAAGCCAGCGTGTACGTGCTGAGCAAGGACGAAGGTGGCCGTCACAGCGCGTTCTTCGGTGGGTACCGTCCGCAGTTCTACTTCCGCACGACGGACGTGACGGGCGTGGTGGAACTGGCCGAAGGCGTGGAAATGGTGATGCCCGGTGACAACGTGACGTTCACCGTGGAACTGATCAAGCCCATCGCCATGGAAGAAGGCCTGCGCTTCGCCATCCGTGAAGGTGGCCGCACCGTCGGCGCCGGCGTCGTTTCCAAGGTCCTGGAGTAAGACCCTGACCGATCAGGGGGCCTGCGGGCCCTCTTTCTTTTTGGCAGCCAGGGTGGACATGGCCTCCCCAAGTGCCTATAATCGGAATGTTGCCCGCCAACCGGCGGGTTTTTACTAGCGTTGTTCCTGCCCAGGCAGGCGCTAGGAGCAGCTTTCCCGGCCCAAGCGGCCAAAGGGAGAGCGGCGCAAAGGAGAGCATCATGGCGAAAGACGGACCCCGCATCATCGTGAAGATGGAAAGCAGTGCTGGCACGGGCTTTTACTACACGACCACCAAGAACCGCCGCAACACCCAGGCCAAGCTGGAACTCAAGAAGTACGACCCCGTCGCCAAAAAGCACGTGGTCTTCAAGGAGAAGAAGGTCTGAAGTCTGCCGCTGGCTTTCTGCGTGAAAGCCGGGCAGCTTCGGTCTTTTTTCTGCCTGGAAGGCAGGTGAAGGCATGAACCTGATTCAGTACTTCCGTGACGCCCGCGAGGAACTTGCGCGGGTCACGTGGCCCAGCCGTCAGGACGTGCTCGAAGGCACCCAGGCGGTGCTGATTTTCGTGGTGGCCCTGACCCTGATCGTCTGGGTGTTGGACCTGCTGTTTGGAACGGGCATCCGGGCGGCCCTGGAGTGGAGGTAAGCGCATGAGTATCGAGTGGTATGCCGTCCACACCTATGTCGGCCAGGAGGACCGGGTTCAGGACCAGTTGATGGACCGTGCCCGCCGCCTGGGGATGTACCGCACCAAGATTTTCCAGGTCATCCAGCCCGAAGAAGACGCCGTCGAACTGCAAGAAGGCGGCAAGAAGGTCAACGTCAAACGCAAGCTGTTTCCTGGCTACGTCTTTGTACAGATGGACGTCGAGGACGACGACGCGCCCGGCGAACTGGGCGAGTCGTGGGAAGTGGTGCGCGGCACGAGCGGCGTGACCGGTTTTGTCGGTACGGCGACCCGGCCGGTGCCCCTGTCGCCTGAGGAAGTGCAGCGGCTCCTCACCTCGGTGGGTGTCGCCGCGCAGCCGGTCGCCGAAGAAGCCCCCCGCATCAAGGTCGATCTCAAGGCAGGCGACATGGTGCGCGTGACCTCCGGGCCGTTTGCCGATTTCAGCGGCGTGGTCAGTGAGGTCAACGCACCGCAGGCCAAGGTCAAGGTGCTGGTCAGCATCTTTGGCCGGGAAACGCCGGTCGAACTCGACTTCTCGCAGGTCGCCAAGTAACGCTGCGGCTTTCCTGGGGTCTTTTCCCAGGGGGCTTGGCATAAGCATGCCAAAGCCGCTACACTAGAAAAGTTGCTGTCTACCCCGGTAGGCAGAACTTAGCGCTGGCACCCCAGCCCGGAGATGGCTTGCTGGGGGAGCTAAGGAGGAACGCAATGAAGAAAGTTACGGGGATTGTGAAGCTGCAACTCCCGGCAGGCAAGGCCACGCCGGCCCCCCCTGTCGGTCCCGCGCTCGGTCAGTACGGCGCGAACATCATGGAGTTCACCAAGGCGTTCAACGCCCAGACGGCCGACAAGGGTGACGCGATCATTCCGGTCGAGATCACCATCTACGCTGACCGCTCCTTTACCTTCATCACCAAGACCCCGCCCATGAGCTACCTGATCCGCAAGGCGGCGGGGCTGCAAAAGGGCAGCGCGACCCCCAACAAGGCCAAGGTCGGCAAGCTGAACTGGGAGCAGGTGCTGGAAATCGCCAAGACGAAGATGCCCGACCTCAACGCGGGCAGCGTCGAAGCCGCCGCCAACACCGTGGCCGGCACCGCCCGCAGCATGGGCGTGACCGTGGAAGGAGGCCCCAATGCCTAAGCACGGCAAGCGTTACCGCGCCCTGGAGGGCAAGGTCGACCGCAACAAGCAGTACTCCATCGACGAGGCTGCCGCGCTGGTCAAGGAAATCGCCACCGCCAAGTTCGACGAAACGGTGGAAGTCCACTTCCGCCTGGGCATCGATCCCCGCAAGAGCGACCAGAACGTGCGTGGCACGGTGGCCCTGCCTCACGGCACCGGCCGCAGCGTGCGCGTGGCCGTGATCACCAAGGGTGAAAACGTCCAGGCCGCCGAAGCCGCCGGCGCCGACGTGGTCGGCAGCGACGAACTGATCGAGCGCATCGCGGGCGGCTTCATGGAGTTCGACGCCGTGGTGGCGACCCCCGACATGATGGCGCAGATCGGCCAGAAGCTCGCGCGTCTGCTCGGGCCGCGTGGCCTGCTCCCCAACCCCAAGAGCGGGACCGTGGGCGCCGACGTGGCGGGTATGGTCCGGGGCCTCAAGGCTGGCCGCATCGAGTTCCGCAACGACAAGACCGGCGTGGTTCACGCGCCCATCGGCAAGGCGAGCTTCGAAGCCGGGAACCTCAGCGCCAACTACCAGGCCCTGATCTCGGCCCTCGAAGGCGCCAAGCCCGGGACCGCCAAGGGCGTGTTCCTGCGGAGCGCCTACCTGACCACCACCATGGGTCCCAGCATTCCGCTGGCCCTGGGCAGCGCGGCTCAGGTCTAAGCTGTTCCGGAAGGGGCCACGCTGCTCCTTCCACCCAATTTCGGCACCCCGGTGCAACTTCGCACCTTTCCAATTCGCCCTCCATTCGGCATCCAAGACAGCGGGGACGCTAGCCACGTTTAAAGATCCCGCCGAGTTGTCAGGTGAAAGCGCATTCGTGCGAACATTGCACCTGAACTTGTTCACCACAGAGGAGGTCAAACGTGGCGAACGAAAAAAACCAGCAGACGCTGGGCAGCCTCAAGGACAGCCTCCAGGGCGTCGAGACGTTCTACGTCGTCGACTACCAGGGCCTGACTGCCGGGCAGCTCACCCAGCTGCGCAAAGACATCCGTGAAAAGGGCGGGCAGCTTATCGTTGCCAAGAACACCCTGATCAACCTCGCGCTGCAAGACGGGGGCCGTGACTTCACGGACGCCCTGAAAGGCCCGAGCGCCCTGGTGCTCGCGCAGGAAGATCCCGCTGGCGTGGCGAAAGCCCTCAGCGACGCGGCAGGCAGCAACGACCGCGGCATTCCTGCCATCAAGGGCGGCTTCGTCGAAGGCAACAAAGTGGACGTGGCCGTCGTGCAGCGTCTGGCGAGCCTCGGCAGCAAGACCACCCTGCAGGCGGAACTGGTTGGCGTGCTCAGCGCCCACCTCAGCAACTTCGTGGGCATCCTCGAAGCCTACCGCGAGAAACTCGAAGGCGAGGGCAGCAGCGAAAGCGCCTGAGCGCCCGCTGCCCCTTTCCTGGCCCCAATTTTTGCAGCTCCAACCCAAAATCCAATTTCGGAGGACACACTCATGGCATACGACAAACAAGCTCTGATCGACCAACTCGGCCAACTCACCATCATGGAACTCGCGGACCTCATCGACGGCCTCAAGGAAACCTGGGGCGTCACCGCCGCTGTGGCCGTGAGCGGTGGCGGCGCTGCCGCTGCTGGCCCCGCCGCTGAAGAGAAGACCGAATTCGACGTGGTGCTGGTGGACGCTGGCGCGAGCAAGATCAACGTCATTAAGGAAATCCGCGGCATCACGGGCCTGGGCCTGAAGGAAGCCAAGGACATGAGCGAGAAGGGTGGCGTGCTGAAGGAAGGCGTCGCCAAGGAAGAAGCCGAGAAGATGAAGGCCCAGCTCGAAGCCGCTGGCGCCAAGGTCGAACTCAAGTAAGCCTGCTTCGGTGGTCAGGCCCAGCCCTGATCACCCGAGTGGAGCGAGCAAAAGCTTCCTCCCACCGGAGTGCAGCCCCCAGCCCAAGCGGTTGGGGGTTTTTTTATGGTTGGCACTTTGTGCGCCCGGGAACCGTCGGTGGGAGCTGCGAGGCGCCCAGCCTCCGCTATGCTGGACGCTATTCCAGTGAGGGAGGAAGTCCGCCGTGCCGATGAACTACGACCCAGGACAGCGTTTTTTCGATGAGATGTTTACCCCGGAGGGTGAGGTGCGTCCCCACTACGCGGGTGTGCGCAAGTACCTGGAGCAACTGGGGGTGCCCGAGTTCAGCCGCCGCACCGAACTGCTCGACCTCGCCTTTCGCAACCAGGGCATCACCTTTACCGTCTACAGCGACGCCCAGGGCACCGAGCGCACCTTTCCCTTCGACCCGGTGCCGCGCGTCATTCCGGCCTCGGAGTGGGCGCATCTGGAAGCGGGCCTGACCCAGCGGGTGCGGGCGCTCAACGCCTTTTTGAACGACATCTACCACGACGCGCAGATTCTGGGCGACGGCGTGATTCCTTCCGAACTGATCTACACCTCGGCCCACTTCCGGCGCGAGGTTCATGGGGTCCAGGTCCCGCAGGGCATCTACACCCACATCGTCGGCACCGACCTGATCCGCGACGAGAAGGGCGAGTATCTGGTGCTGGAAGACAACCTGCGCTCGCCCAGCGGCGTGTCCTACCTGCTGTCCAACCGGGACGCCATGCGCCGCATCTACCCCGGCATGTTCGAGGGTCAGGGTGTGCGCTCGGTGCAGCACTACGCCACGGCCCTGCTGTCGCTGCTCAAGTCGATGTCGGCGCGTGAGGACGGCACGGTGGTGGTCCTCACGCCGGGCATGTACAACTCGGCGTACTTCGAGCATGCTTACCTCGCCCAGCAGATGGGGGTACAGCTCGTCGAGGGCCGTGACCTGTTTGTGGACGGGGGCCGGGTCTGGATGCGCACCACGGGCGGGCGCAAGCAGGTGGACGTGATCTACCGCCGCATAGACGACGATTTTCTCGACCCGCTGGCTTTCCGGCGGGACAGCACGCTGGGGGTGGCGGGGCTGGTCGAGGTCTACCGTCAGGGCCGGGTGGCGATTGCCAACGCCATCGGGACCGGGGTGGCCGACGACAAGGCGGTGTACGCCTACGTGCCCGACATGATTCGCTACTACCTGAACGAGGAGCCGAAGCTGGGCAACGTGCCCACCTACCTGGGGCTGAACCCCGAGCACCTCGCCTACATGGTCGAGCACGCCGCCGAGCTGGTCTTCAAGGGCGTGGGCGAGGCGGGCGGCTACGGCATGCTGATCGGCCCCGCCTCGACCCGGCAGGAAATCGCGGAGTACGTGGAAAAGGTGAAGGCCGCGCCCCGCGAGTTCATCGCGCAGCCGGTGGTGGGTCTCTCGCGTCACCCCACCTTCTACGGCGACAGCGAGGCGTTCGAGCCTGCACACATCGACCTGCGGCCCTACATCCTCGTCGGCCCGCAGGACGTGACCATCGTGCCCGGCGGCCTGACCCGCGTGGCGCTGCGGCGCGGCAGTCTGGTCGTCAACTCCTCGCAGGGGGGCGGCTCCAAAGACACCTGGGTGCTGGAGCACGACGGCCCGGGGCAGCCGAGCAACATGAGCCAGCTCCTCTCGGGCGGCGAAAGCTGGGGCCAGTCTCAGAGCCAGACGCAGAGCGGTGGCGGGCAGTCCCAGAGCCAGTCTCAGGGCGCGGGCGGGCAGACCCAGCTTCAGGGGGGCTTCGGGGCCGTGCCCGTCGGTCTGGGCAGTCCCCTGGGTGAGCGCCACGAGGCGCTGGCGGAGCAGGCCCTCATCCACGCCTACGAGGAAAGTCAGGACGAGCCGGGACACGCTCCCGAGCGGCCCACAGGAGAGGAGGCGCCGGGCGTGACCGGACAGGAACAGCACTCTTACCAGCAGGAACTGGAAAAGTCGGAATTGGAGGTCGAGATGGAAGCGCAGGAAGCGGTGCATCCGCCGCTGATCGAGCCACATGACCTGGAAGCCCAGGGCGCGGCGGACGCCATGTCCCCGGAGACGGCCCGTAAGGAGGACCGCTGATGCTGCTTTCCCGTCTGGCCGAGAACCTGTTCTGGATCGGGCGCTATGTCGAGCGGGCCGAGAACACCGCCCGGTTGCTGAACGTCAACTACTTCGCCAGCCTCGAAATGGGCGGGCGGGCGCGGGAAATCTGGCTGCCGCTGCTGGAACACACCGGGGGAGACACCGAGCTGCGGGCCAAGTATGGCCGGGTGGACGCCCGCTCGGTGAGTGCGTGGCTGGCCTTCGACCGCGACAACCCGTCGAGCATCGCGTCGTCGGTCACGCGGGCGCGTGAGAATGCGCGGGGGCTGCGTGACCGGATTCCCAGCGAGATGTGGGAATCGCTCAACCGCAGCTACCTCACGCTGTGCTTCGAGAACAATTCGATGCTGGAGCGCGACGGTCTGTTCGAGTACTGCAACGCAGCGCGTGACGCCTCGCAGCTGTTTTTCGGTATCGCCTTCGCCACCCTGCCGCGTGACGAGGGCTGGTCGTTCCTGCGGGCCGGGCAGATGCTGGAGCGCGGCGACAACGGCCTGCGGGTGCTGCAAAGCCGACTGCGCGGCATCGACGCGACCCCGGTGTCGGACCCGGCGGGCCGCGCCATCCAGACCCAGCGCTGGGTCAGCGTGCTCAAGGGGTCAAGCGCTTACGAGGCCTACCGCAAGCAGGTGCATTCGGGCATCGACCCGCAGAAGATCAGCGAGTTTCTGCTGCTCGACGAGTACTTTCCCCGCAGCGTGCGCTACAGCTCGGAAAACCTGCAAGAAGCCCTGATGCAGATCGAGCGCTGGCATCCGGGGCAGCATCCCGAGATTCTGCGGCTGTCGCGCTGGCTGGTGGCCCGGCTGCAATACGCCCGAATCGAGGACATCGTGGGCGACGACAATCCGTCGCTGGAAGAACTGCTCGGCGACTTCAACCGGGTGGGCGCGGCCATCACCGCTGCCTATTTCGCGCAGGAATAGCGCCGACCTCCACTACCGGCCAGGGCAGGCTGCTGACGAACACTCAGCACCTGCTCTGGCCCGCTCTATACTCGGCCTGTTCATGCCGCACGTCATCAGTTTCATCAACCTCAAGGGCGGCGTCGCCAAAACCACCACGGCGGTGCAACTCGCCGACACGCTGGCCTTCATGAAGCGCAAGCGGGTTCTCGTTCTCGACCTCGACCCGCAGACCAACGCGACCCTGGCGCTGATTGGAGAAGAGCGCTGGGAGCAGGCCGACGAACGCGGGCAGACGCTGGCGCACCTGTTCCTGGACCTGCTGGGCGGCACCCGCAGTTTCAGTCCCGAGCGGGCCATCGTACGGGGCGCGAGCAACCTCAACACGATTCCGGCGGACATGATCGACCAGTTGCCCGAGGACGTTCAGTACGGCCGGGTGGACGTGCTGCCGAGTTCGATTCGGCTGATCGACGTGCAGGACCGGATGCAGGACATCGCGGCCCGCACCAACTACAGCCTGAGTCCGATGGCGGTGGTGCAGAAATATGTCGGGCCGCTGTTCGGGCGCTACGACTACGTGCTGATCGACTGCCCGCCCAACCTGGGGTTCATCACGCAAAACGGGCTGGAGGTCAGCGACCACTACCTGATTCCGACCATTCCCGACCGGATGAGCACCTACGGGATTCCGCAGATTGCGGGCAAAATCGACGAGCTGCGGCGTGACCGCAACCTCAGGATTCGCTGCCTGGGCGTGGTCGTCACCAAGTTCCAGAGCAATTCCTCGCAGCACAAGCAGGGGCTGGCGCGGCTGCCGGGCGACCTGAAAGCCGCCTTCGCCTACACGAACGAGGACACCCCGCCGATTTTACAAACGGTCATGCCCCAGACGAACGCCAGCGCCGAGGCGACGGTGTTCGAGCGTGAGGTGAAGAACTATCCGGTCAAGTACGGCACCGGGCTGGTGGGGGGTCAAGCGGCGTACAAGTACGGCCTCGACCTCGCCGCCGAGGTGCAGGCGCTGCTGGGCGACGAGGAGTGAGACGGGTCTGGACAGAGCCGCGCCGGGCCTGGGTGACGGTCACAGCGGCAGACGACTGAACTTGTTACCCTGGCCCCATGCGTGAACTGCTGACCGACCTCTGGCGCCTCTTCAAACTGGTGGCGGGCATCTGCATCGGGCCGCTGCTGCTCTGGGGCGTGCTGGTGTGGACGGGCGTGCTCAAGTAGAAGGAATCAGAAAACGCCTCCCCACCGTCGAACTTTGGCGGGGAGGCGTTTTTCGGTCCGGCGTCAGTTCAGCCGCAGCCAGTAGTAGTCGTACTTGCCCATGACAATCGGGTACTGGCCGCCCTCCGGAACCACCGCCAGCGGGCTGGCCCCGGCGAGCGTGACCGGGGCGCGGCCCACGTAGGCGGCGAGGTCGAGGGTGGCGGCCTGCGCGTTGCCCGCAAAGTTGCTGACGATGAGCAGGGTTTCGCCGTCATGCTGGCGGGTAAAAGCCAGAATGGCGGGGTTGCCCGTTTCGATGAAGTTCAGGTCGCCGTGCGCGAAGGCGGGGTGGGCGCGGCGCAGTTCGAGCTGCCGGGCGGTCCACTTCAGCAGGCTGCTGGGGTCCTGCTGCTGGCTCTGCACGTTCACGCGCTGGAAGCCGTACACCGGGTCCTGAATGGGCGGAAAAAAGCACCCTTGCGGCTGCGCGGTGGAAAAGCCGCCGCTGGTGCCCGCGTTCCACTGCATCGGGGTGCGCACGCCGTTGCGGTCGGGCAGGCCGAGGTCGTCGCCCATGCCGATTTCGTCGCCGTAGTACAGGATGGGGCTGCCGGGCAGGGCGAGCAGCACGGTGTTCAGCAGCTCGATGCGGCGCCGGTCGTTGTCGAGCAGCGGCGCGAGGCGGCGGCGGATGCCCACGTTGATTTTCATGCGGGTGTCGGGCGCGTAGGCGGCGTACATGAAGGCGCGTTCCTCGTCGGTGACCATTTCCAGCGTCAGTTCGTCGTGGTTGCGCAGGAAGGTGCACCACTGGCCGAAACTGGGAATTTCCGGCAGGCGGCCCATGATCTCGCGGATGCTGGTCGTGTCTTCCTTTTTCAGGCTCATGTACAGCCGGGGCATCACCGGGAAGTTGAAACACATATGAAACTCGGGTTCGGCTTCGGTGCCGAAATACTCCACGACTTCCTCGGGCCACTGGTTCGCCTCGGCGAGCAGCAGGCGGCCCGGATATTCGCGGTCCACCATTGCCCGGAAGCCCCTCAGGATGTCGTGCGTTTCGGGCAGGTTCTCGCAGTTGGTGCCCTCGCGCTCGATGAGGTAGGGCACCGCGTCCACCCGGAACCCGTCGAGGCCCAGGTCGAGCCAGAAGCGGGCGGCGTCGTGCAGTTCCTCCACAACCCTGGGGTTGTCGTAGTTCAGGTCCGGCTGACTGGCGAAGAAGCGGTGCCAGTAGTACTTGTCCGCCTGCTCGTCGAGCGTCCAGTTGCTGACCTCGGTGTCGGTGAAGATGATGCGGGTGTCGGCGTATTCCTTGCCCTCGCCACTCCAGACGTAGTAGTCGTGGTACTCGTTGGGCGAGCCGTCGGGCAGGGTCGGGCCGCGCCGCGCCGCCTGAAACCAGGGGTGGTCGCTGGAGGTGTGGTTGGTCACGAGGTCGCCGATGACCCGCAGCCCCCGCGCGTGGGCCTCGCGCAAAAAGACCTTGAAGTCGTCCAGCGTGCCGAGGTCGGGGTGAATGTCCCGGTAGTCGGCCACGTCGTAGCCGTCGTCGCGCAGGGGGCTGGGAAACCAGGGCAGCAGCCACAGGCAGTCCACGCCGAGGTTTTTCAGGTAGTCCAGCCGCGAGGTCAGACCGGGAAAATCGCCCTTGCCGTCGCCGTTGCCGTCCTGAAAGGTCCGCACCGACAGTTCATAGAAGACGGCACTCTTGTACCACTCCGGTTGTGCTTGCGTCATGCCGAAAATTGTAGGGGTTCTATGGATTGGAAGCGGTTCAAAGTCCAGTGTTCAGGGCTACTTCTCGGCCACAGGCAGCATCGTGCCGGGAAAGCCGAGCAGGGCGACGGTGTGCCACTGGTCCCGCTCGGCCTTTGCGCCCGTATCGGCTTCACGTTGCAACCGCTCCTGCAACTCGGTCATCAGCGCGGCGTAGCGTTCGCGCGGCAGGCGGAACTGCTGCACCAGCACCCCGCGCCGTTCGGTCTTCCAGTCGGGGGCCAGACTGTGGGCGGCGTCCGGCGTGAGGTCCATCAGCACGTATTCCCGCGCCGGGTCGGGTTCGGCCTGGGCGCTGGCGGCCAGAAACGCCTCTGTCAGCGCGGTCAGCATGGGGCGTACTGTTTCGCTGTCCAGGGCGGGCAGCAGAGCGGGGTCGAGAACGAAGCGTTGCGCCCTGGCCTGCAAGTGCTGCCCGCGTCCTTCACCGTTCCCGGCAGGTTCCAGCAGGCCGAGGTTTTGCAACTTGCCGACGTGGTAGCTGACCTTACTGGCACTTTCGCCCAGGCGCCGGGCGGCTTCGCTGGCGGTGGTCGGCTGAACGAACTGGCCGAGCAGATGGAACCCGAACTGCGGGCTGAGCAGCGCCAGGAGTTCTTCCTCACGGCGAACGATATGGGTTTTGGTCATGCCGATACTGTGCGCCGGGAGAAATTCAAATGGCAGAGGCTTTTTTGAAACCGCTCAACATCCCGCCGACTGCACCAGCATCCGGGCGTAGTGCCGGGCGCCCCGCCGCTGCGCCGCCTGCACGAAGGGCTGCGCGAAGCGGGAAAAGGGGAGGGCGGCGCGGGAAAAGGTGGTGAGTTCAAGCCAGACAGTGCCCGCCGCGTCCCGTTCGAGCAAAAACCGCTCCTCGCCGCGCACGAGGTGGCCCGGCAGCGTGCCGTAGCCGAAGCCGTAACGGGCCGGTTCGTCCACGAGGTACAGCACCCGGTTGGCGATCAGGCTGTACAGGCCCCAGCGTCCGTGTCCGAGTGGCCCCAGGTGGCGCACCAGGAGAACCACCGTGCCGCCCTGCTCGGCAAGCGGAACGGGGACGCCTTCCTGCGGCCTCAGCACCCAGCCCTGAAACATCCTGCCGTCACGGAGCGCCGCTCTGGCCCGCGTCCAGCACGCTTCCCCCTGACCCACCCGGACACGGCAGCGCCCGGTGAGTGCCCAGGCGGGGGCGCGCCCGTTCAGGCTCCAGCCGGTTTCGGCGTAGCTGGGGGCCTGCTCGCGGCTGCGGGCCAGAAAAGCGGCCACCTGGGCGGGCGTGGGCGGACGCAGCAGGAGCATGCGTCCAGCTTATACGGATTCCGATTGAATCTGGTCGTTTCAGATTCAATCCGAGCGGATGCGAGTAGGAAAAAATACGGATTCCGCGATATGGATGCACAGGCGGCGCTTTCCCGACTGTGCAGGAATTAAGCGGAATCCGTATTAGAGCAGACCCTGATGGGAGCGGGGGCGCAGGCCATCCTGCCGCACCAGGTCACGCACCTGCTGGCAGCGGCAACTGCGCAGGGTGCACAGCAGCGCTTCGGGGTTGTGCGAGAGCAGCCGCACCGTCTCGTCCACCAGGTCGCGCACCCGGTAAAGCCGCAGGGTGGCCGGGCCGACCTGCACCTCACGCCCGCGCACGTAGGGTTCGAGGTTGGCGAAGTCCGCCGAGCAGTTGGGAAAGGCGGTGGGGGAGACCTGACCGTCCAGCGGCACCCAGCGCGTGAGCAGTGGCATTCCGGCCAGGTGTTCGCCGTAGTGGACGGTGGTGTTCGACCCGAAGTCCACGCCCATCAGCAGCGCGTGGCCGTCCAGGTCGTACAGCGCCCCGATGGGCTGGTAAGGGCTGTCGAGGCTCTGCGCCGCCGCAATCCGCTCGGCCTCGTCGCCCAGCGCCACGAAGCTCAGCGCCGGGTGAAAGGAGCGCCGCGCCGCCGCCCGCTCGACCATTTCCTGCGGCACTTTGCCGATGTCGCGGCTGACCCGCGAGTCGCGGTGAAAGGTGGCCCTTACGGGTGAACTCGGGCGCGAGAGCAGCGTGGCGTAGGTAAAGGCCGGGGCCACCAGCGTCGAGGTCCGCTGTTCCAGACGGTCTACCACCGTCCGGGCGCCGCCTTCGAGCTGCCCGAAGGCGCGCAGGCTGGCGTGGACAATCACACTTTGCGTACCGTCGAGGCCGAGCGAGTCCAGTCCCCGGTCGAGGTCGGCGGGAGTCACGGCGGGGCGGCGCAGCAGGTTCAGCACGCCCCCGAGTCTACGCCCCGGCAGGCCAGAACGTATCCGCAAGGGGCGGTTCGCGTGTCTCGCCCTTCCGTCGGCCCGTGCAGAGGGTGAAGGGCTGCACGGGGCGCTCGCTTGTCTGACCAGGTGGGAACAAAAATCACAACATTTCGCAAATTTCAGGTCATTTCGTGCAAAATGTCAAACAGTTAGGTCCACACAGGCGAACGAACCTTTGACGCCTTGCCACTGGCCCGCCTATACTTCGGGCCGTCGGCTTTCGCCCCCCCTTTCAGAGAAGGAGTCCCATGACCCAGCAGAACTTCGACGTGAACTCGGTGGCGCGCAACTGGCGCGTGGACGCCAAGCAGACCGCCAGCCCCAAGGAACTGGTGGACACCCTCTTTGCCCGCGACGTGCTGACGCTCGACCAGCTCCGTGCCCGGCTGAGCAAGTCCGATTTCCGCAAGTTGCAGGCGACCGCCGAGCGCGGCGAAACGCTCGACGCCTCGATTGCCGACACTGTGGCGCTCGCCATGAAGACCTGGGCGATGGAAAAGGGCGCGACCCACTACACCCACTGGTTTCAGCCGCTCACCGGCTCGACCGCCGAGAAGCACGACTCGTTCCTGAACCCGGCGGGCGACGGCGTGGCGATCATGTCGTTTTCCGGCAAGGAGCTTATTCAGGCCGAACCCGACGCCAGCTCCTTTCCCTCGGGCGGCCTGCGGGCGACCTTCGAGGCGCGCGGCTACACGGCCTGGGACCCGTCGAGCCCGGCGTTTATCGTGCGGCACGCCAACGGCGCCACCCTGTACATCCCCAGCGTGTTCGCGTCGTGGAAGGGCGAAGCCCTTGACCTCAAGACCCCGCTGCTGCGCTCCGTCGAAGCGCTGAACAAGGCCGTGGCCCCGGCGCTCGAACTGTTCGGCGCCAGCGAAGGCACCCGCGTGGGCTCCACTCTGGGCGCCGAGCAGGAGTATTTCCTGATTACCGAGGAGTACTTCTACCGCCGCCCCGACCTGATCATGACCGGGCGCACCCTCTTCGGCGCCCGGCCCCCGCGCGGACAGGAACTCGAAGACCACTATTTCGGCGCCATCCCCGACCGTGTGCTCAGCTTCATGACCGACGCCGAAACGCAGCTCTACGCGCTGGGCATTCCGGTCAAGACCCGCCACAACGAGGTGGCGCCGGGGCAGTTCGAGATCGCGCCGATCTTCGAGGACTCCAACATCGCCGCCGACCACCAGCAGCTCATCATGCAGGTGCTGCGGACCACCGCCCGCAAGTACGGTCTGGTGTGTCTGCTGCACGAAAAACCTTTCGCGGGCGTCAACGGCTCGGGCAAGCACTGCAACTGGAGCATGGGCACCGACCACGGCGAGAACCTGCTCGACCCCGGCGACACCCCCAGCGAGAACATGCAGTTCCTGTTCTTCTGCGCGGCGGTCATCAAGGCGGTGGACGACTACCAGGCGCTGCTGCGCGCCTGCGTCGCCAGTGCCAGCAACGACTGGCGACTGGGGGCCAACGAAGCGCCGCCCGCCATCCTCAGCGTGTTTCTGGGCGACGAACTGACCGACATCTTCGAGCGCATCCTCAGTGGCGAGGGCGGCAGCAGCCACTCGGCGGGGCTGATGGGCCTGGGCAGTCAGGTGCTGCCCGAGATTCCGGTACACGCCGGGGACCGCAACCGCACCAGCCCCTTCGCCTTTACCGGCAACAAGTTCGAGTTCCGCGCGGTGGGCAGCTCGCAGAGCATTTCCTTTCCCGTGACGGTGCTCAACGCCATCATCGCCGAGAGCGTCGAGCAACTGACCGGCGAACTCCAGGGCAAGCTCCGCAGCGGCGCCGACCTCGCCCACGCCGTGACCGAGGTGGTGCGTGACACCTACAAGAAGCACCAGCGCATCGTCTTCAACGGCGACGGCTACTCCGAGGCGTGGCACCAGGAAGCCGAGAAGGAGCGCGGCCTGCTCAACCTGCGGACCACCCTCGACGCGGTCGAGCACCTCACTGACCCCAAGAACCTCGAACTGTTCGAGAAGCACGGCATCCTGAACGAGCGCGAACTCGCCGCCCGGCAGGAAATCATGTACGACATCTACTTCAAGACCGTGAACATCGAGGGCGAAACCACCCAGTACATGGCCCAGACGCAGATTCTGCCCGCCGCCGTGACCTACCTCGGTGAACTCGGGCGGGCGGGCGAAAGCCGCGCCGTGCAGGGCATCAGCGGCGAAGTGACCCGCCTCGCCGACGAACTCTACGACGCGCTCGACGGCCTGCGAACGGTCAACAACGACCTTGGCGGCGAGGAAGTCCACGAGAAGGCCTACCACATGCGCGACCGGGTGCTGCCCGCCATGCACGAGGTGCGCGCCGCCGCCGACAAGCTCGAGGGCATCATGAGCTTCAAGCACTGGCCGATGCCCACCTACCGTCAGATGCTGTTCGTCAAATAAAACTCCGGGTTCGGAGGCCGCCCTTCCACGTGAGGGGCGGCGTTTTGCTCTCTTGCCCCCTGAATGCCTAACGCCCGTTAGAATGCCGGGCAGACCAGCACCAACAGGAGGAAGACAGATGGACGGGACAGACCGCCGTATACGGGTCCTGATTGCCAAGCCCGGCATGGACGGGCACGACCGGGGCGCCAAAGTGGTGGCGCGGGCGCTGCGCGACGCGGGCATGGAAGTCATTTACACCGGCCTGCGCCAGACTGCCGACATGATCGTGAACGCTGCGGTGCAAGAAGACGTGGACGCCATCGGCCTGAGCGTGCTTTCGGGCGCGCACATGCACTACTTCAGGGAAGTCACCGAGTTGCTGCGCCAGCAGGGCGCGGAGGACATCATCGTGTTCGGCGGGGGCATCATCCCTGACCAGGACCTGCCCAAACTGAAAGAAATGGGCGTGGGCCAGGTCTTTACCCCCGGCGCCAGCACCGAGGACGCCGCCGCCTACCTGCGCGAGGCGGTCAGGGAGCGCTGGACCCGACTGGGTGAAGGCTGAGCCGCCCGTGCGCCGCACTACACTGTCCCGGTGTCCGATTCTGCCGCCGTCCCAGCCGCTTCCCTGAACCTGGGGCGGCTGTTTCCGCTTTATGCCGCGCAGGCCCTCGCCACAGGCGCGGTCAACGTCAGCACCATCCTGGCCGCGCTGGTGGTCGGCAACCTGGGATTCGAGTCGCTGGTGGGGCTGCCCTCCACCCTCATCAGCACGTCGGCGGCGCTCTCGGCGGGGCTGTTCGGGGCGCTGATGCTCGCGCGCGGACGGCGGCTGGGGCTGGGCCTGGCGTTCACGGTGGGGGCACTCGGCGCGGTGGCGGGGTTTGCCGGGGGCAAGCTGGGGTCGCTGCCGGTCTTTCTGGTCGGGGCGGCGCTGATGGGCGCGGCGCAGGGCGGCTACCAACAGGCGCGCTACGCGGTGGCCGAGAGCGTGTCCGAGGAGCGGCGCGGCACCGCACTCGGCGCCCTGATGCTGATGAGCGTGGTGGGCTCGTTCCTGATGACCGGCTTCTCGCACCCCATCGAGCGGGCGGCGGCGAGCCTGGGGACCACGGCGGAAATCTTCGGCTGGTTGCTGGGCGGCGTGCTCCTCGCTGTGGCGGCGGGGCTGATGGGGCTGTGGCGCCCGCTGCGTGCGCCGGGGGCGGCGGCGGCCCGGCTTCCGCTGCGGCAAGCCTTCGCGTTGCCGGGGGTGCGCGGCACGGCGCTGGCCCTCGCTGCGGCGCAGGGCCTGATGGTCACGCTGATGAGCCTGACCCCCCACCGCGCCCACGAAATGGGAATGGACCACGCGGGCATCGCCGGTCTGATCAGCGGGCACATCTTGGGCATGTTCGGGTTCGGGTGGCTGACCGGCCCGCTGATTGACCGGGTGGGTGTGCGTCCGGGCTACGTGTCGGGCGCCCTGCTGCTCTCCGCCGCCGCCCTGAGCGCGCCGCTGCCGGGGCACACGTGGCTGGCGGTCAGCATGTTCCTGCTGGGTCTGGGCTGGAACCTCGTCAATGTCAGCGGCAGCAAGGAAATGGCCCGGTTTCCCGCCGCGCAGGGCGTGACCGACGGCCTCGGCTACGTGGCGGCGGGGGCCGGAACGCTGCTCGGCGGCGTGGTGATTGCGCGCTCGGGCTTTCCGGCGCTGGCTTACGTGTGCGCCGCACTGTCGCTGCTGCCGCTGCTGAGCGCGTGGCGGGCGGGCCATCGTCGCGGGCAAAGCCATTGACACCGACCAAAGAAAAAAGACCGCCCAGGCAGGTGCGGTCTTTTTTTCAATTCTGGCGGAACGAGAGGGATTCGAACCCTCGATAGAGTTGCCCCTATACACGCTTTCCAGGCGTGCTCCTTCAACCACTCGGACACCGTTCCACAACTGGACTGACGACTGAACTCCTGGGCAGGCCCAGTTCCAGCAGCGGCAGACACATTAGCCCAGAGGCAGGGGCCAGGTCAAGGAAAACCGGCCCCTGGCCTGACTCGCTTATTTGTCCTGCGGGCGGCGGCGCAGATACCAGTGCGCCTGCGCTTCCATCACCGGCTTGTCCTCGCCGTCCTTGACCGTGACGCGCACGAGCAGCCGGGCGCGGCCATCGGCCCCGTACTCGGCGTAGGCGGCGGGCAGCGTGGCCGGGTCGATCTCGGCGCGGGCGGTCAGGTCGCCCACCGCGCGGCCCACGTAGTGGGTGTCGAGCTTTTCGATCAGCGGCACCGCTTCGCCGACGTACTGCACGAAGGCGCCCGCAAACGCTGCCCCGCTGACCGCCTCGGCGAGCAGGAACTGCGCTCCAGCATGAATGGTGCCCAGGTGGTTGCGAAAGGGCGGCGTGTCGGGGCACTCGCCGGTCGCCCAGCCGGGGCCGACATCGGTGATGTGCACACCGACGGTGGCGTTCATGGGAATGGCGTGCAGGGCGGCTTTGACCGCGTCGGCGGCGGGGGCGGGTAGGGGTTGCTGCGTCATGGGGAACCTCATCGGTGGGGTGAATTTGGACTCGGTTCAAGTATACGGGTCGGTCAGGTAACTGCGCACCACCTCCAGCGGCGCGAACTCCTGCGCCCGCAAGGCGGCTTCCACGGCGCGGGCCTCGGCCCAGGCGAGGTCATACTGCGCGGGCGTGACCTTGCCGTTGTGCACGGCGTCTTCGAGTTCCGGCACGTCAATGATTTCGGTTTCGGTGACGTGCCACCGTCCACCCGGCTGCACCTCGCACAGGGCGATGACGTCCAGATACAGGTCGTCGGTGTAGGGCCAGCCGTCCGCGTCCACGCCGCTGCCCGCGCAGATGTCCACGTAAAGTTGCTGCGGCACCCCCGCCGGGTCGAGGTGAACGGTCAGCGCGTGCTGCCGGTCACGCGGGGCGTAGTGAACCCAGCGGTAGCCCGTGTCGAGGATGGTGCGCTGCTGACCGCACACCGGCACGTGCAGAGGCTTAAGGACCTGTCCGGCGCGGTAGTCCACCAGCCAGCCGCCGGGGAGTTCCAGCTGCGTCTGCTCGCCGGTGCCCGGCTCCACCCGGTGCCAGTTCCGGTAATCGGCGCGTTTGTGTTTCATGCCTGAGCTTAGGGCACCCGCCAGCAGGCAAAGTGGGGGCATGCCTGCCAGTGGACCCCTCGCCGCCCTGCGCCGCCGCCACGACCTCGGAGACACGGGGCAGGTGCGCCGCATCGTGACCCACGCCCCGATGGAAACCCGCACGGCGGAGTGGGCGGCCGACGGCCTGAGCCTGATTCAGCGTTCCCCGTCTGTGACCGGCTACGAATGGGCCGACCCCGAAGCGCGGACGCTGACCATCTCCTACACACCGCGCGAGGAACAGGCCCCCGACACCTGGGTCCATCTCACCCATTTCGACGAAGCCGGGCGCCCGGTGCGCGAGGAAGAAGGGCTGCGCGGCGCCCTGCGCGAGGTGGCGCGGCGGGTGTTCGACGGCGAGCAGTTGGTGTCGGCCAGCGTGTACGAGCAGGTGTCGGACAGCGACATGGGCTGGGTCGAAAGCACCGTGCTGCCCCAGCTGCCGCAGGAAGGTGGGCACCGCCGGGAAGAGGTCACGTCGTCCTACCCCGACGGCCTCATCACGGTGGAGTTGCGCGAATACGATGCGGCGGGCCGCGAAATCTACAACGAGTCCTACAGCAATCTCGACGACATCTTCGAAGTCAGCCGCACCACTTATCAGGATGACGACTACGGCCACTGGACCGAAATGCGAATCGAGGCGTCCAGCAACCGGCCCGGCAGTGAGAGAACCTACGTGCACCGCCGTGAAATCGAGTATGTCGTGCCAGAAGGCCGGAACTAGTGGATGACCAAGGGCATGAGAAGGCTTATAATGCTGCATGGGACGCCAAAAGCGATTCGTCGTCAACCTTCCTGAAGCTGAGCGTCAGAAGCTCATCGATATGACGAAGAAGGGAATGATCAGTGCGCGAGTCATGACTCGCGCACGTGTCCTTCTCCTGGCAGATGAACAGCTGCATGACAAGGTGATCGCTGAACGGCTGGCCGTCAGCAAAGGAATGATCGGTCAAATCCGCAGAAAATATGCGACTGACGGGGTAGCTGCTGCTCTTTACGAAAAACCGCGCCCCAAGCAGCCCCCAAAACTTGATCCGAAAGCCACGGCGATCCTGATCGCAGAAACCTGCTCGGATGCGCCAGAGGGGTACGCGAAGTGGACGATGCAGCTTCTCGCTGATCGTCTTGTCGCTTTAGGCGTCGTAGACAGTATTTCTGATGAGACCGTCCGAAAAACGCTTAAAAAAACGCACTCAAACCCTGGCAGGTCGAGAGCTGGTGCGTCTCCAAAGTAGGGGCAGACTTTGTCTGGCGTATGGAGGAAGTGCTGGATACGTACGCTTTGCCCTATGACCCTGAATATCCAGTGGTCTGCCTCGATGAAAAATCTGTCCAGCTTCTCGATCATGTTCGTGAGCCGCTCCCACCCGTGCCGGGATACCCGGCACGGGTCGATCACGAGTACAAGCGCTGTGGGACAGTTAATCTCTTTATCGAATTTGAGCCGCTGACGGGGCAGCGCAGTGTGACGGTGACTGAGCGGCGAACGTCACAGGAATACGCAGCTCGTTTGCAAGCATTGGATCGACGCTACCCAGAGGCGAAGAAAATCCGGCTGATCCAGGACCAGCTTTCGACCCATTCACCAGCAGCGCTCTACGACACATTGCCCGCAGAAGAAGCGAACCGCTTGAGAAAGCGGTTCGAGTGGATCTATACGCCAAAACACGCGTCCTGGCTGAATATGGCCGAGATGGAATGGGCCGCTCTGCAACGTCAGTGTCTGGATCGCCGTATAGCGGCGAAAGAAGCACTTGAGACGGAAGTTGCCGCCTGGGAGCGGCACAGAAACGCCAGGGCAGTCAAAGTGAATTGGGAATTCACGACCCAGGCAGCAAGAGGCAAAATGGCGCGTCACTACAAGCAAGTCGAATAGCCTCAATCATGCCCTTGGTCATCCACTAGCGCATTTAACAGAAGAAGGGTTGCTTTTTCGACCCTCTGCCTGAGCTGAGGGAGGCCGAAAAGTCGCTCGGCAGAAGGATCTTTTGGCGGTGGCTCTCTTATGTCCAATGCTCTCGGGCAGTTGGTGCAGGGATGACGGGGGTGGCGTGGCAAGGGCGTAATGGCTTCAGCTTTAGCTTTTGGCCCCAACCCCAAACCCCTATCCCCAGGGGGGACAGGGGCTTAGAGCATTTGACAAAAAGACGCAACGTCTTTTTGGCGAGCGGAGCGAGTGCAAAACACTGAGCAGGACGGAGAATGGAGTGATGCGGGGTGCCGTTCCGCGCATCACGTAATTCGGAGAACTGCTCTAGACGCTGGCGCTATGCACCTGGCGGTGATATCGCTTGGCAGGCGGTGATTTTCGGTTGCACGGGCGGTCTGAGAGAATAGGGTTTCTGGTTCGCGTGCGGCCCGTACGCTGCGCGCCCGACGGCCCTGGAATCCTGCGTTTCTCAGCTTTTTAGGGGGCGGTAGGCGAAAGGTGACGCTCGAGCAGGGCTTGAAAGCTCTAATAAAAACGGAAGGCAGCTCGGGAGCCACCTTCCGCCTCTGACACTCGCTTTAGCCGTGCTGCGCCGCGAAGTTCCGCACCGCTCGCAGCATCAGCGCCGCTTCCTCGGCCTGCACGCGGGCTTTCAGGGTGTCCAGCGTGTCGCCGGGCAGCACCGGCACCCGCACCTGCTCCAGCACCGATCCCTCGTCGATGCCCGCCGTGACGAGGTGAACGGTGGCGCCGCTTTCCGGGTCGCCGCTCGCCAGGACCGATTCGTGGACCCGGTCGCCGTACAGCCCGCGTCCGCCGTGCCGGGGCAGCAGGCTGGGGTGAATGTTGAGCACCCGCCCGGCGAAGGCGCCCAGCGTGCGCGGCCCCAGCGCCTTCATGTACCCGCTGAGAATCAGGGTGTCGGCCCCCGACGCGAGCAGAAAGTCACGGATGGCGGCGTCGAGGTCGTCCGGGTCCGGGTACTTCGCGCTGCTGAGGTGGGCGGTCTGGAGTCCTGCTTCCCGCGCCCACGCCAGCGCCGGGGAGCGGCTGTTGTTGCTTGCCAGGGCGAGAGCTTCGGCGCCCAGCTCCCCGGCGCGGCACGCCTGCACGAGTGCCCGCGCCGCGCTGCCCCCGTGCGAGGCGAGAAACGCGAGGCGCAGGGTCAATCTGCCGCTCCCGGCTGCTCGCTGCCGAGTTCCTGAAGCAGGTAGGCACTGGTCAGAATGCCGTTGTGGTAGTCGGCCACCGCGAAGCTTTCGTTGGGCGAGTGCGGCGCGTCCTCGTTCAGGCCGAGGTCCACGAACAGCACCGGGGTCTGAAGGATGCGGTCGAAGTCGGCCACGATGGGAATGCTCCCGCCGGTGCGGGCAAAGGCGGCCTCGCGCCCGTACACGCGTTTCAAGGCCCGATTCGCGCCCTGCACCCACACGCTGTTCGTGTCGAACTTGACCGGCTGCCCGCCGTGGTGCCCGATGACTTCGGCCTTGACACCCCTGGGCGCAATGGTGGGCACGTAGTCCTTGATGAGCTGCGTAATCCGGTCGGGGTCCTGCCCCGGCACCAGTCGCATGGACACCTTGGCGCCCGCTTTGGCGGCGATCACCGTCTTGGAGCCTTCGCCCTGATAGCCGCCCCAGATGCCGTTCACGTCGAGGGTCGGACGGCCCCAGATGCGCTCCAGCGTGGTGTAGCCTTCCTCGCCGGGCAGCGCAGGCACGCCGATGCTGGCGGCGAACTCGTCGTCGGAGTGGGGCAAGCTGGCCCACATCGCCCGCTCCTCGTCGGTCAGCGGCTCGATGCCGTCGTAGAAGCCGGGGATGGTGACGCGGCCCTGCTCGTCCTTGAGCCGGGCGATGATGTCGCACAGCGCGTTGATGGGGTTGGGCGCCGCGCCGCCGTAGCTGCCGGAGTGCAGGTCACGGTTGGCGCCCTGCACGTGAATTTCCACGTAGCTCAGGCCGCGCACGCCGTAGGTGATGGTGGGCACGTCGGGGGCGAAACGGCTGCCGTCGGACACCACGATCACGTCGGCCTTCAGTTCTTCCCGGTGCGCGGTGAGGTAGTCGCCGATGCTGGCGCTGCCGATTTCCTCCTCGCCTTCGAGCAGGAACTTGACGTTGACCGGCAGCTCACCCTGCGAGAGCAGCAGCTCCGCGCCCTTGACGTGCGCGAACGCCTGCCCCTTGTCGTCGGTGCTGCCCCGGGCGTAGATGCGTCCGTCACGGATGGTCGGCTCGAAAGGAGGCGTGACCCACTCTTCCAGCGGCGCTTCGGGCTGCACGTCGTAGTGGCCGTAGATCAGCACGGTGGGCTTGCCGGGGGCGTTCAGGCGCTCGGCGTACACGATGGGGTGGCCGGGCGTGGTGTCCACGCGGGCCGCGAAGCCCAGCGACTGCAATTTGAGTTGCAGCCACTCGGCGGCGCGGGTCATGTCGGCCTTGCGCGTGGGGTCGGCGCTCACCGAGGGAATACGCAGCAGCTCGAACAGTTCGGCGTTGGCCTGCTCACGGTCGAGCAGAGCGGACAGATCAGGTGAGGTCATCACCTGTCAGGATACGCCGGGGCAAACGTCGGCTGGCGGGATGGCAGGGTGAGCCATGAACCGCCCTCCCCGCTCCGTCCTGCCTCTCGCGCTGGGCTTCGGCGCCATCGGCGTCCTGCACTTTCTCAGGCCCCAATTCTTCGACCGGATCGTGCCGCCGTGGGTGCCGGTGAGTCCGCGCACCGCCACGCTGGTCAGCGGCGCGGCGGAAATCGCGGGCGGACTGGGGTTGCTGCACCCCGCCACCCGGCCCGCTGCCCGCTGGGGCCTGCTCGCGCTGCTGGTCGCCGTTTTTCCGGCCAATCTCTACATGGCGCAGCATCCGGAAAAGTTCGGCACGCCCCCGTGGGTCGCGCTTGCCCGCCTGCCGCTGCAACCGCTGCTGGCGTGGTGGGTGTCCCGCGCCGGACGCTGAAGGCACACGACCTCGAGAAGACCGGACGCCGACAGAGAGGTTCAGGCCTCGGGCCCTTCCTCCGGCAAGGAACGGCGCCGTCCGGCCACGCCCGCGCCGATCAGGGCGCCCAGAAAGTCGAACAGCCAGTCGGTAAGGCCCGCTTCACGCCCCGGCACGAACGCCTGATGCACCTCGTCGAGCGCGCCCCACCACGCGGCGAGCACCAGCGCGGTCAGGGGTCGCCCAGTGGCGCGGCCCAGGCAGTAGCCCAGCGCGAGGTAAGTGACGAAGTGTGCGAGCCAGTCAAAGGGGTGGGCCAGTGGCGGCCCCGGCGTGTCGGCGGAGCTGCTCAGGGTCCAGATGGCCGCCAGCAGCGCCAGCGCGGGCAGCCACCAGCGCCGTTGGGGGGGGCGGCGGCTCAACGGACGGCGCCGTGGGCGTGCCCGCCCGCAGGATGCTCGACGAGTTCGATGAGGGTGCCCTGGCCCCATTTGGGATGCAAAAAGGCCACGCGGGTTCCGGCGCGGCCCGGTCCCGGCGTCTCGGACAGGAAGCGGGCGCCCTCGCCGCGCAGCCGCGTCATCTCGGCGTCGAGGTGTTCGACCCGGTAGGCGGTGTGGTGCAGGCCCGGGCCTCTTTTTTCCAGGAAGGTGGCGATGGGGCTGTCGGGGCGGGTGGGCATCAGCAACTCGATGAGGGTTTCGCCCACCACGAAGGCCCGGACGCGCACGCCCTGGGTGCCCACGTCCTCGTCGGGGCCTTCGGGACGCAGGCCGAGCGCGACATAAGGCGCGGCGCCCTGGTCCAGATCGGGGGTGACGATGGCGACGTGGTCGAGCAGCATGGCCCCAGCTTAGAGCAGTTCTCCGAATGACGTGATGCGCGGAACGGCACCGCGCATCACTCCATTCTCTCCTCCGGACTCGCAGAGCTGCCCCGCATAGCTTTGCAAGTCCGCACTGCTCCGTGTTTTGCACTCGCTCTCTGCGAGCTGTCCCAGTCCGCTCGCCAAAAAGACGTGGCGTCTTTCTGTCAAATGCTCTACCGCCCGGAACAGGCGGCAAGAACAAAAATGAACCGGGACCAGGGTTTTTCTCGTAGGCGGGGCCGCCCGCTACACTCTGAACCGTGACCCCGACCGCGCTGCTCGCCCTTCTGCTCTCCTACCTCATCGGCGCGGTCCCGGCGGCGGCGTGGCTGGCACGGACGCGGGGCGTGGACATTCGCAAGGTCGGCAGCGGCAACAGCGGCGCCACCAACGTGCTGCGCTCGCTGGGCAAGGGACCGGCCCTGGCCGTCGCGGTGTTCGACATCCTCAAGGGCGTGCTGGCGGTGCTGCTCGCCCGCACCCTGGGCCTCAGCGAGGGCTGGGCCGCGCTGTGCGGCTTGCTGGCGGTGATCGGGCACAACTTCAGCCCCTTTCTGGGCTTCCGGGGGGGCAAGGGGGTGGCGACCAGTTTCGGGGTGATCGCCATACTCGACCCGGTGATCGGACTGGTCGCCTTCGTCCTCGCCATCGCCTGCATGTGGCTGACCCGCTTCGTGAGTGCGGGAAGCATCATGGGGGCGTTCATCGTGGCTGCGCTGGTCCTCGTGTTGCCGCGCCCCGACTGGGACCGCGCCGCCGTGCTGTTTCTCGCCGCGCTGCTGGTGTGGCAACATCGGGAAAATGTCCGCAAATTGCAGGCAGGCACCGAGCGGCGGCTGGGCGAAAAGGTGTCCTGATGCCACTTTGAAAAATAGATTTCCTATAAAATCTATTTTCCGAGCGGATTTGCAAAGCTGCGAAGCAGAGCGAGTAGAAGAATATACAAGTTTGAGCGAAGCGGAGCGCATTCAGGTGCTTTTTCTGGATGCGCGTAGTATAGTTCAAACTTGTATGAGAGGGCTTCAGGAAAAGCACCTGGGGACATCGACTTCCCAAAACTCTGCTTCCTGAAAGCCACAGTGGCTGAAGTCTGCTCTGCGCCGTATGTTCTGCGGGCGCGGGGGGGCACTGGGCAAAGATAAACAGCGCTCTCCGTCAGGGGCAGGCCGCCGCGCTATGCTGGACGCCGCTCGACAATCTGCCTGCGGCCCGCACCCGGTGGCCTGCAACTGCTCCTGCTCATTTCACGGAGGGTCCATGCCCGTCAGAATCCGCATTTACGGCATCGAAGCCAGCTTTTCTCAGGGCTGCTGGGACTGTGAGGACGACAGTCTGCGCTCCATGCTTGAGGCGATGGCCGACCCCCGCGCCCGCACGCCGGAGGAGGAGCACAGGCACGCCCTCTACGCGGCGGGACGGTACGGCGGACTGATTGCCGTGGGCGAGGAGTGGCAGACCGCACCCCACCCCGACCCCGAGATGGCCCTGGGAGACATGGCGCCCGCAGCCGCGCCACAGAAGGCCGGGTGGCTCAATTTTCTGCGCAAGCGGCGCTGAGTGCCGGGCTTGTGCTGTGGCGTCTTGCGCTGGGTGGCGACAGATGCTATCTTCCCCCTCGCTGCTTTGGCGGTCCCTACGCCATCCGGTTCGGGTTGTTAGCTCAATGGTAGAGCAGCTGACTTTTAATCAGCGGGTTCTCGGTTCGAGTCCGAGGCGACCCACCAGAAATAAGCCCCGCCCCGTGCGGGGTTTTCTGTTTATACGGATTCCGATTGAATCTGGTAGTTTCAGATTCAATCCGACTTGCAAAGCTGCGCAGCAGAGCGGATGCGAGTAGGAAAAAATACGGATTCCGCGATATGGATGCACAGGCGGCGCTTTCCCGACTGTGCAGGAATTTAGCGGAATCCGTATCAGAGGGCTGCATGGCTTGCGCGAGAAAGCGAACGCGCACTCCAGCGTGCGAAGAAGCTGTTCGCTTAGAGCAGTTCTCCGAATTACGTGATGCTCGGAACGGCACCCCGCATCACTCCATTCTCTCCTGCGGAGCTGTCCCAGTCTGCTTCGCAGCTTTGCAAGTCCGCCCTGCTTAGTGTTTTGCACTCGCTCTCTGCGAGCTGTCCCAGTCCGCTCGCCAAAAAGACGTTGCGTCTTTTTGTCAAATGCTCTGTATGGCTGTGACTGCGTGACCAGAACGATCACGCTTCACCCCATCAGGACGCTGATGCTCCTGGGGCCATTGGAAAAGAATCCGACAGCCTGACCGTGCACAGTTGCAGCACGCGCTCTCCAGGCAGCGCGATGGGCGTCAAACTCTCCGGCAGCCCAGGAAGGTGGGGATAGATCAACCACACCTCCTTGATGGCCTGCTGTGCCTGAAAGACCTCGCTGTAGGCCAGCATTTGGTAGGCATCGGCATTCGGGATGTCGTAGGTCGGGGCCTTTTCTGGCTTCAACCGCTTCCATTTGGTATCGGCCACGATGACTTGCCCAGTCTCCGTCGTGATCAGCAAGTCGGGCCGCAGCGGGAAAGCCCTTTGCGTCCCCGCAGTCCCCAGGGCAGCCTCCGTGACCTGCGTCTGAATCGTCCACTTGGGTCGCTGTTCCCGCAGAAGCCAGGCCACATAGGACTCGTACACCTTGTTCATATCGAACAGCACCGCTTGCGCTCTCGCCGCCATTCCCCCGACCAAGGGGTTGAGTTCGTAGAGTACCAGGCGACACAGCCCCTCAAGGGGCGCAAAGTGAACGTGCCCACGCTCCAGACGCCACTGCGCGAAGTCGCGGTCAATGTTCTGGCTGGGCGGCACATCATCTAAAGCCACCAAGAGTTCACGGGCCAGCCGCCTCGTGCTCTCCACACGACTGAGGCGGAGAACGCGCTGGGCGGTCAGGCGCGTCAAGCGGGTTTCTGGCCGATCTGGTAAAAACTCGTCGTACTGGACGTGAAGCAGGTGTCGGCGCTGCGGCAGTTGCCTGGTCTGACGTGGCAGGTCAAGGCGGCCTCTGAAGCTGGCCCGCTCCTCCTGCACAGCCACATACATATGAGGCACACCTCGCCTGACGGCCAGCTTGATGCCCTCCAGCACCGAGCGCAGCAACATCTCGAAGAGGGGCATCCTGGCGGGGTCGAGGTCGGCAGGTGGAGCCGCACGGAAACGCTCGTCGGTGGCAACCAGCATCCGCATCAGCACTTCGCGGCTCATTCGCAGAGAATTCACCGGGTCGTGATGACGTGAGCCAGGACGCTCGTGGGTCTTGGGTAAGATCTCCACCGCCGTGCCATCTGGCGTGCGGATCAGCCCGACCCACTGGGTGAGCTTGAGCGCGTCCTTGCCACTGAATTTGGTCGGCGTGGCTACCGGACCCAGTTCGCCGCTCTTATCGGTCAGCAGGGCTTGCAGAGCGTCAAAGGCTTCAGCTGCCAGGGTACTGACGTTCCACTCTCCCTGCGCCGTCACTTCACCTCTGACCAGGGTGTCGTGCTCCCGCAAAGTGAGGTGGGTTTCCATCAGGCTTCAAAGGGGAAGGTGTCGTCGCTCAGGCGCGAGTACACCAGGCGGAAGGCTTCCAGTTCGCCAAAGGCCGCCTCGTTGATGCGGTGGCGTTTTTCGCCGCCGATTTTGCGTTCCTGAACGAATTGCAGGTGTTCTTCCTTGTGGGGGTCGTCCAGCACCTCCCGGATCTTGCCCCAATCGTCGAAGAAATACTCTTCGAGCTGCGGCAGGATGCGTTCGCGCAGGGCGCCCGCTACCCCGGGCAGATCACCCGGAATGTCCAGCAGGTAGGCATGCCCGATCATCTGTTCGCGCGAGAGCAGACGCTCAATGCGCTCGTTGATGGCATACAGGAACTTGCGCAGGTCCAGAGTGATTCCGTCGATCGTCAGTTCGCGCAAAACCTCCGGCTCGGGCCAGACCGGCTGGAAGGTGAAGCGTCGCCGCAGGGCCGTGTCCAGCTGGGTGAGGCTGCGGTCGGCGGTGTTCATGGTGCCGACCACGTACAGGGTGTCCGGCACACTCAGGGCACGGCGGCTCAGGGGCAGCTTGACGGTCAGTGCTTCGGCCCGCCCAGCACGCTTGCCAGTTTCAAGGAGGGTGATGAGTTCACCGAAAATCTTGGCGACGTTGCCACGGTTGATCTCGTCAATGATCAGGACGTGACGGCGCGGCGGCGCGGCTTCTTCGGTTTGAACCGGGTCGGGTTCGCTGGCGGTGGGCGATTTGAAGGGCAAAGGCGCGATGCCCAGGCGTTGCAGCACTGTTTCGGCGCTCACGTCCTTGACCCGCTGGAGCGTGACCGGGGAAAACCTCTTGCCCGTCAATTCCTCAGCGTTCGCCTTAAGCCCGGTTTGCAGCCAGTTCACCGTGCGGCTATGCACATATTCCAGGTTCAGTGTGGGATCAGTGGTCGGGTCGTAAGCGTACTCGTCCGTGACCACGCCCACCGCCGATACGGTGTCTACCCCCGATGCCAGCAAGACCAGGTCGCCCACGCGCACGCCGTCGCGGAAGAGGGCGGCGGTGCTGTGCAGTTCGTCGGCGCTGACCGTATTCCAGTCCCGTGGGGACATCCCGAAGTGCCCCACGCGCATCTCGCCCCGCGCCAGCACCTTGTCGCGCAGTTGGCTGATGGGCGCACCACCATCTATGTAAATGCGCCACACCTGGGCATTGGGAGAGAGCAGTGGCGACGGTTCTGGCTGCGGCGTCTGCGCCAGGGCACTCTCCCGCGCTGCGGGGGCTGTCTGTTCGCCCATCCGGTGCAACGCGCCGCCCGCCGCCCGAACCGCTTCCAGAAAAATGCCGTCTTCCAGCACATAGCTCAGTTGTCCGCCCTGCATCACAGGCTTGATGCCTTCAACGAAGTCCTCGTAGCCGAAGGACTGGTGAAAGGTCACGAACGAAATGGCACCCTGGGCCACAAGCTCGTCGTAGCGGGCTTTCATGGCCGGGCGGTCAGGTTGCCCGGCCATGAATCCTGCGTCCAGAATGACCAAAGCCTTAGTGACGACATTGTATGTTTTCCCTGTACCTGGCGGGCCGTAGAGAATCTGATTCAGGGGAATTCTGGCATCGACACTGGGAGCAAGCTCCTCTTCGTCGTCCTTGCCCAGGTCATCAAGGGAGGGGCGCTCCGGGGTCTGGGCGATGGGTTCCAAGGCGGCCTTGAGTTCATCGGCATAGTTCACGGCTGCTTCCAGAAGTTGCGTGAACTGTTGACTTTCCAACTCTGCGGGAAGCAGTGAGATGCCCACGCGCAGACGCCGACTTTTGCCCGTGCCCGCCGCATACGTGCTCAGGGCGTCACTGGCGACCTGTCTCCCCTCCGGCGTCAGGGGAAGCAACTGGAGAGGGCCAAAATCCGTGTTGAGTGTCAGGGTCGGCGGAGTGCTGAGCGGCAAGCTCTTGACCATCGCGTCCAGCAGGTCTTGCCGAACACTTTCCCTCTCCAGGGCTTGCCGGGGGCCGTCGCCTTTGCCGTCCGGAATGCCGATCTCCAACGTCAGGCCCGCCGGAAAGCGCACATATTCAAAGCCGCTGTCGTCTGCAAACAACAGGGCGCGTCCAAATACCCCACTGCTCATCTTCACGCCGCCGCCCAAGCTGACCTTGACCGCCAACTGCTGGCCGCCCCCGTAGGCCGACTGTGAAGGGGTCAGGTGCTCAGGCTCGGCCTCCCGGAACAGTTCGACCAGCAGCGGCGAGTAACGCTGTTCCAGCAGCATGTTGCCCTTGACCTTGTCGCCTACCAGTCCCTGCACATCCTGCCGATATTCCGTGAAGGGAAAGCGCCCGTCCCTCAGCGTCGCCACTTTGTTGCTGGTCGGCCCCCGTAGCCACGCCGCATGGGACAGAGAGAGGAAGTCCGGTGCCAGTGCCTGGGCGGCCCGCAACACCTCCTGATACTCGGCCAGCGTCTGCACCTTGCCCGCAGTCTTGACGCCGTGCCACTGCAAAAAGGGCACATTGACGCTGTTGAGTGCCAGGAACGCCCCAGGATTGAGCCAGAACAGCCCCTGCGTGAGCTTCGGGAGGGCCACCTTCCGAATTTCCAGGGCCTCCCTGAAGGTCTGCGCGTCCAGTTGCCCCGCCACGGCCTGACGTGCCAGCGCCCACAGGGTCGGAATATCCGAATCCTTCCTCTGGCTGCGGTAGGCAAAGAACCAGGCGTTCATGGGGTTGCTCCAGGGCACGCCCTTCAGGTCGGTGGGGGCCGGGAGCGAGAGACCCAGACCCGCCCCCACCCGCGCCAGGAGCGGCAGCGCCGTGGCGTCCGACGTATGTTTGAGAATCAGCGAGAAGAAGGTGAAAGGGTCTATCTCGGCCAGCGGCTGCCCCTCATCGTGGTTGATGGCCACGCCCGCGTCTTTGAGCACCTGCACCAGTTCGGGCTGACGCTGCTGGTAGTCCAGCACCTTGACGGCCAGGGCGTGAAAAAAAGGCTGCCAACTGCTCTGCACCGATTCGATCTCGTCGGTCGGTTGCTCCGGGCCGCCCTGCGTCTGGGCCGCCCAGTCACCGAACGAGATTTCGGGCCGAGCCTCCAGCCGCCACTCCAACTTGCCATTGGCGCTGCGGCCCAGCACGGCGACGGCGGCGGCACTGACGGAGTTGAAAGGAACATCCTCGGTAAAAATCAACTGGCCTGCCGCGTTCGCCTGCAATTTGCCCTGGGCGATCAGGGCGGGCCGCAGCGAATTGTAGGCGTGGTTTGCCAGTGAGGGCACTTCGGCTGCTCTGGCGTGGCTGCCCGCCAGCACCACGAACTGGTTCCCCCGCAGCTGACCCCTGGCCTGTCCGTGCTCCGACCTCAGTTCAAACGTTGGCCCGGCCCCCTGCGAAGGCGCAGGTGAAAGTGAATCCGTCATCTTGTCTCCTCAGTTTGGTGTGGGATCGGGTGAAGAATCCATTTCGTGCTTTGCTGACGCCGCACAGCCGCCAAGCTCCGCCAATCATCAACCAGTCGGGTCATGCCTTCGCCCCCTCAGTTGTGGACCGCCAGCCCCCAGCCACGTCCCCGCCCAGTCCAAGGCGCTCCACGCGGCTCACATACTCCCCAATGCGCTCCAGCCTCAGCGTAAGAAGTTCGTTGTACACCGACAGGATGGCTTTCTTCATGCAGAGAGACTCGTGCGGAAGCTCACTGGGACGGGATGGAGTCATGACTCGAATTTGGCGGAAAGCTCTAGAGCCTGTCAGTCTAGCAATCTGACTTTTTATAAAAAATATGTAAATAGCATAGTAAGGGTGTCACGGCTGGGTGTAGAACTGGGACATGCTGTCAGAGCGAAAACCCTACAAGAGCGACCTGGACGACGAAACTTACCTCTTCATCCTGCCTTACTTTCTGCTTGCTCCAGAAGACGCTCACCAGCGCGTCTACCCGATACGTGAAGTCCTCAATGCCGCTCTGTGGATTGGCCGCACAGGGAGTCAGTGGGAGTACCTCCCACACGACTTTCCGCCATACAAAATTGTCCATCAGCAACTGATGCGGTGGTTTGAACGAGGTTGCTTCGAGAACCTCGCTCACGACCTGCATTCACTGGTTCGCGAGGACGCCCTCAAAGAGGGCGTTCCTACCGTTGCCATCGTGGATAGCCGCACTCTGCAAAGCACGCCCGAGAGTGGCGGACGTGCTGGATATGACGGTGGAAAGCGTCGTAAGGGCAGCAAAATCCACGCTGCTGTCGACACGATGGGTAATGTCATGACGTTGCTCGTCACCCCTGGCAATGAGCAAGACCGAGAGCAGGTCTATGACTTGTGCCGCGAGGTGCAGCAGGTCACTGGTGACCACATTGATGTCGTTATCGCCGACCAGGGGTACACCGGAGAGCAGCCGCAGATTGATGCTTCCTTGAACGATGTGGAACTTGTTGTGGTGAAACGCCCGACTGGAGCGACGGGCTTTGTGCTGCTTCCGTTGCGATGGGTGGTTGAACGGACATTCGCCTGGACAGCACGTTTTCGCCGTCTATCACGTGATTTGGAGAGGCTGCAAAGCAGTCTCCTCGGCTTTCACTGGCTCGCGGTATCTGTTACGCTCCTAAACAAATTAAAGCCAATTCTTGGCTCGCTAGCCTGACAGCCTCTAGAGCAGTTCTCCGAATTACGTGATGCGCGGAACGGCACCCCGCATCACTCCATTCTCCGCCCTGCTCAGTGTTTTGCACTCGCTCCGCTCGCCAAAAAGACGTTGCGTCTTTTTGTCAAATGCTCTAACTACTCCTTTTTCTCAGCCTTTGCTTTTCTCGGTTTCTTGTCTTTTGCTGCTGTGCCCTCTTTTGGAACAGGAGACGAGGCATTTTCAGAAGCTGCTGAGGCAGGAGGTATCAGGAAACTGGGCAACATAAAACCAGCCCATCCGAAACGCTGGGTCAGGCTTAAGACCAGTTCGCGCATGAAAGGCCACACTTGCAGCGGAGCGTTTCGCCGAACAAACAAATCAACCGCGCCGTCTGTCAGTGCCTCAGACGATTGATAGGCCATGCGATAGACGCAAAGGAATTGACCAGCCTCCTGACCCTCCCCGGTTGAAAAGTGCAATTGCAACCGGGCTTCAACGAGAAAACTCCGGGACTTGCCGTCCGAGCTAATGCACTTGGTTTCAAACTGGCTTTCCACCTGGAGAGTCATTTGCTCTGCATCAGAAGGTTGGACGTGAGCAGCGATTTCGCTCAACTCAATTCGGACGGGATGTACTCCAGCTACGAAGCGGTTATATGTAGCGCCGTCCATTGGAACTGGGGTCTTAGGCTCTGCCTTAGCACGGGGCATAGCTCAGCCTCCTACCTTGGACTTTTTGCTCTCGTTTTCCTGCTTCAGGGAAATACTTTGAGGTGGCATGAAGCGAATATTCTGTTCCAGAGCGCGGGAAAGGGTCTGAGTGTAACTTGTTTTGATGGAGCTGCGACAAGGCTCTTCCTCAAAAATTTCTCTAATTTCTGCTGCTACGGCCCGGCTATGTCCCACTTTCTCCGATAGCGCCTCTTCAACGAGCCTATTCAAACTGATGTCAAGGGAAGCTGCCGTAGCCACGGCTTGAGCATGTAACAGCGGCGAAATACGGATATTAAACTTGCCGCTCATCGGCTTTTCCGGTTCACGACCCAACTCAGCGCAGAATTCCAGATAATCCTCCACGCTGTCTACGAATGCGGTCTTGATTTCAGTCACGCTCTCGCCCTGAAAGGTAATCACGTCACGGGTGTTGATCACCGTGCCATGCAGGATTTCGGCCTCTGCGTCAAAGGTGACACTACCGACGTAGCCTTTGTGTTCTAAAGTCGTCATTTTTTTATCCTTACTTCTCTGAAGAGCCTTAAGAGATCAGTTGAGAAAGCTCACCGTCTGACTCAGGGGCGAATTCCGGCATTCTCCAGAAACTGTTTCACTGAAGCTACAGCACCCTTGTCAGTTACCGGCTTCGGATGGGGGCGGTGAAATACCGCCACTTCGCCATGAAGATAAACCCGTACACGCGAGCCTCTGCCTTCTGACATCTTTGCCCCCAGGTGAATCAGTAGCTTCTCGATATCGTCCCAGCGAATGGTATTCGGCACTGGACGCGTGAAGATCTGTTCCAGCGTCCGCCTGTGTTTGCCGCTTACCTTAGTCATGGTACTGCTCCATAGTACCAGAATTCTTACGCAAACTGACGTAAGTCTTCATGCTGGCCCCCAGCCCCCCGCCACGTCCCCGCCCGGCACCCGGCTGCGGTACTCGCCCAGCCGCTCCAGCCCCAGCGTTTGCAGTTCGTCGTACACGCTCAGAATCGCTTCCTTCGTCCGGTAAGACCCGTGTGCCGCCTCGTCCTTGCGCCGCACAATCGGGAAGGTGTCCATGACATAGTCCACGTCCTCCCGCGCAATCCCGTACAGGATGAAGTACAGCGCGTCCAGTTCGGCCCGCAGCCAGAAGCGCCGCTCGTCGTTCCAGATAAACGGCTCGCCCCCGTAGCCCAGGTCACGCGCAAAGGCCGTGAGGTCGTGGGCGGTGTAGGTCAGTTCGAGAACACGGGGAGTGATGAAGGATGATAGATGATGGGTGATGGATGATGGAGGGAGGACGGGGAATTGCTTAATGTAGGCCTGATTTACATGTGTTCCGCCCACCTTCTGGCGTGCAGCATAGTCAACTGCAAATGAATTCAATAGAGCTATCAGAGCTGAAATGGGCGTGGAGATGTCTGGAAACATCAGATTAACTCCGCTAATTCCTACAGACGGAAAGATATTTGGGATAGTTGTTCTGAAATCTGTGTTGCGTGCTATGTCTCGCCAACCGATTAAATATCCTTCGCCTACGTTAATAGATTTAGCAGATAACTTTGAAGCAATTTCATCCCTATGTATCCAGTACCTCGGCAGGGGCAAGGCGTCGGCGTCGGCTTTTTCGCTGGTTGTCATATCCCGCGTGTCGCCCTCTGGCGTGTAGGTTGCAAAGCGGTGGTCAAACTGGTGCATCAGCTTGGCTTCGTACAGCGGCAGCATTTCCACCGTGCCTTTGCGGTAGCGGTTGCCGTCCAGCATGTAGCCGTCGGCCTGTAGCCCCTCGGCGGTGCGGAACAGGCCAGAGTCGTTGGACATGTCAAACATCCGCATAAACGAAATGCCCCACGGGTTTTCCCCCGTCGCCTCGTTTAGCAGCACGGGCACGCGCTGGTAAATCTCTTTGGTGATTCGGGCATCTCTGGCGCTGCGGAACACGGGCGCGGTGCGGGTGTTGGGGTTCAGCAGGGCGATTTCCTGCGGCGAAATGGTGAAGCGTTTTCCAGCTTCTAGGCTCTCTTCAGCAGTTCGCGAGAAGAAACTGAAGGTGGCGGCTTCGCACGTTTCTCCGCCTGTCACAGTCAGAATGCAAAACTTGAATCTTGCATGACCGATTTCATTCCATAGCCCGCCGCCACTTTGGAAGTCGTGCAAGCTATGAAGTTCTTTTTTGTCCATCAAATCCTGAAAGAAGAATTTGGTGGTGTCGTCGGTGGCGATGCCCGTCGGCACGATGATGCCCATGCGCCCATGCGCGTTCAGGCTGTCGCGGTTCGCTTCGCTGAAAATGGCGTAGGTGTTCACGTCGCCGCGCCCCGTGAGGGAATAGCGCCCGCTGGCACGGATGAAATGGCTTTCGCCTTCGGCTTGGCGTAGGTCGCGCAAAAAGTCGGCGTAAATCTTCGGGCGCTCGGTCTTGAGGTCTTTAATCAGTTTGGTACGGGCGGCAGCGTTCGGCGCGGCAGCGATTTCGGGCACACGTTGGGCGAACCATTCCTTTTCTTGCAACTTGATTCGTTCCCACGGCGGGTTGCCCAGCACGCAGTCGAAGCCGCCTTTGCCCGCGTCGCCAAACACGTCGGGAAACTCGATGTGGGGGTGCAGGAAGTGGTACTGCGCGGCAGCCTCGGCCACGGCCTGCCGGAGGGGGGCGAGGCTCTCGGCCTGCGGGTTGGCTTTCAGGGCGTGCAGGGTGAGGGTGGTGATGGCGGGGGCGTGCGGGACTTTGGGCAGCACGAAGGCAGCGCACCAGGCGTCGGCCAGCAGCTTGCGGTCTTGGAGCTGTCGGTTGTGCTGAATGGCGTTCCAGGTGCTTTCCTGCGCCTGCACGCTCTCCAGGCTTTCGGGTTCGATGTTGCCCAGCGCCTTGACCATCGCCGTAATCGGGGCGAGGTCTTCGGTGAGGTTAAAGAGGGTCTGTGCGCCGTGCGCCTTGTTAATCAGGTCTTCCCGCTCGGTTTTGTTTTTCTTTTTCAGTTCCGCAACGGTCTTTTTGTCGTCGCCTTCCAGCACGGCGTAAGCGGCGTCGGGCAAGTGCAGGGTTTCGGCCTTGACAGCGGGCTTCAGGACGTTTCTGACCATCTTTTCGGGGATTTCGTCCTCGCTGTTCATCACCTGCGGCGTGGTTCCCAGGAGGCTGTTGCCCACGCGCAGGCGGTGGTCGAGGAAGGCCAGCGGCTTGCCTGCGTCCTGGCTTTCCAGCCACAGGGCGACTTTTGCCAGTTCGGTCGCCATCGGGTTGATGTCGGCCCCGTAGATGCAGTGGGCGATGACGGTGCGCGTGGCGCGGCGCTGGGCGGCGGGGCTGGGCTGCGTGGTGTCCTCTTCCAGTTGCGCCAGCTTCAGCCCGATGCGGCGGGCGGCGGCAATCAGAAAGTGGCCGCTTCCGCAGGCGGGGTCAATGACCTTGAGGGCCTTGAGGTGACTGATTTTCTCGGCGGGGGTCTGGCCCTTTTGCACGGCCTGCTCAATCACGGGGTCGAGGGCACTTTCCAGCAGCAACTCGATCAGGCTGCTCGGCGTGTAGTAGCTGCCGGTGGTCTTGCGCTCGTTGCCCGCCAGGGTTTGCAACTCAAAGCGTGGGCCGGGCGCGATACGGGGCAGGAGTTCCAGCAGGCTTTCGTAGATGCTGCCCAGTTCTTCGCTGTCCAGGCCCGCGTAATTGACGGGTCGGCGCGTGCCGTCCACCGTGATTTCGCTCAGGGCACGCACGGCGGCGTAGAACTGGCGGTTGCTGAGCCGCAGGTCTTGCAGTTCGGGGCGCTCGGGCGGGGCAAACAGGTGGCTGCCCAGCGCAGGCAATCCCAGCGGCGCAAATCCGGTGCGGACGTAGCCCAGCAGCCGCTCCCAGCCCTGGTAGGCGTCAAAGTGGCTGGGTTGCCCGGTCAGGCGCTCGGCCTTGTCCCGCAGAGCGCGGGTGAGGTAGTGCGTGGCCCGCTCACGGGTCTGCGCGTTGGGCACGTAATCGCCCCTGTCATTGCGGGCGAACAGCAGGTCACGGTCCTCGGTCACGAACAGGAACACCAACTGGTACACCAGCTTCAGGCAGGCGCGGTGCAGTTCGGTCAGCAGGGGGCGGTCATCCTTGATGGCTTCGTTGAGTGTGGGGTTGGCCTGCAAGAAGCCCGTCCCCAGGTGCTCGATGGCGACTTTTACACCGTCGCGCAGGGTGTCGGTGGCCCGCGCTCCGGTTTCTTTGCTCGCTTCGTTCCAAATCTCCAGCTTGCCGCCCTTGCCCCCGATCAGGCGTGAGCGGTGCAGCAGCAGCCACAGCACGCGGAAGGCGCGGGCATCCTCGGCCCGCATCATCTCGGCAATGCCAAACTCCACGTAGGCAGGGCGCGTGACCTGCGCGTTGTCGCGGAGCAGGCGCAACGTTTCGCCGTTCGTGACGATGCCCCACAGGTACTTGTCCTCGGCATTCAGGTAGCCCTGCATCAGCCCGTGCGGACTGGCGCGCAAGGTGCCGTGTGTGGTCACGCGGTCGAGGTTCACCGTCTGCCATTCGTCCCCCACCTTCACGGGCGCGGCAAAGTAGAGCGGCACGTCTCCGGTTTCGCTGATCTGAATGCGACCTGCTCCCGTGCCAGCAAAGGAAATGTCGAGCGCCCTCAGCAGCGGCCTGACCCAGCCGGTGAAGGGATCGGTGCCGAACTCCTGGTGCTTGCTCCAGGCTTTGCGGGCGCTTTCCCAGGCGTCCAGGATGGCTTCGTCCAGGCTCGTTTTGGGGGGCAGGTCGTAACTCTGCGGCGTGGCCTCCTTGACCTTGTTCGTCTGGGCACGGTCAGAGAGTTGCAGCAGAAAGTCGTCGGTCAGGCCCAGGCCATGCACGCGGACGTGGGCGAGTTGAGTGGCTTTCATGCGCTGACCCCATAGAGAACCGCTGTTTGCCAGACGCTCAGGCCACAGCCGAAGAAGTCGCGGTCCTCCGTCCACAGGCCGCAGTCCAGCAGCAGCGCCAGCGCCACGCTGGGCCAGTCGTCTGGGTCAGCGGGAATGCGTTGGGAGGCAGCCGCTTCCAGGGCGGCGTACTGCTCGGCGGGGAGAATATTGACCCGTTCGCGGTAGAGCAGCAGGGCTTCGGCGTGCATCTGGGTGAGCGTGCTGGTGCCAACCGAACCGCGCTCCCCAACAGCCCGCAAGCGCCGCTCCAGTTCATAGCGAAATTCAGCGTCTACCCGCTCGCTCGCAAACAGCAAGACGCTGCTTCGCGCCAGCCACTGCCGCCCACGTCGCCGCAGCAACTCCGAAACCAGAACATTGGTATCCACCACCAGACGTTCAGGCAAAAGCTCTCCTGTCACTGCGCCTCCCTCACCAGCAGGTCTTCGAGTTCATCCAGGCTGAGGCCCAGTTCGTCCGCCACGCGGCTCATGGTGTGGTCCAGGCGCGTGGCGGCTTGCACAACCCTGTCTTGCTGCTCGGGCGAGGTCCCCAGCGGCGTGTAAAACCCGATGACTTTTCCATGCCGCTCTACCGCAAACGGGGTGGCCTGGGCGAGCAGTTGCGTGGCCTTGTCACGAAATTCCTTGACCCCTACGCGGGTCAGGCGGGGGGCATCCTGGGACTTGCTGCCACTGGTTTTGGGGCGCGGGGTCTTGCCCTTGGTGGTGTTGACGGTCATAGGCGGTTCTCCTGAGCAGCGAGAGATGTGGCTACCTTGGTGGTCATTTTAATGGTTTCAGCTCAGCTTCGGAATTGGCAGGAAGAGGTACACGCCCAGCACGTCAGGCGGGCCGGGGGGTTCCACGCTGTAAGTGGCTCCTTGCCCGCTCGCCGCGCCCCGCACCCGTTCGTGCGCTGCAAGCAGTTCGGCACCTCTGGCCCTGGCCCGCTCGCTGAGGGCGGCTTGCATGTCCTCACTCTGGAGCAGTTCGGCGGCGGTCCTCAGACGGGTTTCCTTGTCGGCGGCGTCCACGTTGCCTTCCACAGGCAGATCAAGCAGGGTTTGAACTTGTTCGGCGGGCAACCATTCGATCTGCCCCGCGCGGCGCACGTAGGCCAGCGTGTCGAGTTCTTCGGCCAGCGTCTGCCAGGTGCGGTTGCCTTTGCGCCCGGTGAGGTGAAAGCGGTGACGCAGCAGCAGCAGAGTGGTCACCACGCTTACCCCACTGGTGCGGATGACACCCACCCGTTTGGCAAGGGCGTGCTGTGGGTCGTCCAGAGCCTGCCCCAGCACCGTGCTGGCGAGTTGCTCCACGAGGGGATGGTTCCGCGCCAGGACGGTCACGTTACGCTCAGGCGTACCCCCAAATCGGAAGGAAGGCGCCTGCTCCAGAAAGTCGCGGAATTCTGCTCGCACATCGGCCTGTCCAGGGTTGGCCTGAAAGGTGCCGTCCATGCGCGGCGAGACGATCACGCCCGCCCCTTGCAAGGCGTCCAGCACGAACTCCTGCGCGGCTTTCGTGTCACCCAGGGCACTCCTCACGGCAGCCAGTTCCCCCGCCACCTCACCGGGCTGAATGGCGTTCTGGGCAAAGCGGCTGCGCGATTTCTTCTCGCCTTCCGCCGCGTCACGCCACTTCACGTCGAAGTCCTGCACCTCAGCGAAAAGCGATGGCTGGATGGCCTGCCGGGTGTCCATGTCGAGTACTTTCGCCAGCAGCACGTCCAGCAGGCTCTCGGCTTCTTCGGGCGCGGGAATGCTGGTGCCGAGGGTGGCCCGGATCAGGCGGTGCTTGCGAACCAGTACGTCCAGAATCAGGGTGTCGATGCGGTTGTCCTCGCCGTAAATGGTCAGGACGCGCACTTCCCCCGACGCCTGACCGTAGCGGTCCACGCGGCCTTCCCGCTGATCCAGACGGGTCGGGTTCCAGGGCAGGTCGTAGTGAATGACGGCACTGAAGGCTTGCTGCAGGTTGATCCCTTCCGAGAGGCAATCGGTGGCGACCAGGACGCGCTTTTCCTGCGCGGCAAGTTCGCCCACTTTGGTCACGCGCTCGTCCGGGGTGAGGCGGCCCGTCACCGCGTCCACCGCTACGCCTTTCAGCTCGCCCGCGAGATGCGCGGCCACCGCCTCCGCCGTCGCGATAAAGCGGCAGAACACGATGGGGGCAAAGCCCTGCTTCACCAGGTCCCTGACCTGCGTGGTGAGCAGCCCCAGCTTGTTGTCCTTCCCATCCGCAAGGGCCAGTGCCCGGTCCGCCAGTTTCAGCAGGCGGCGCGTGGCTTCCGTATCCGGCGCTTCCACCTGTGCGCCCGGCGTGAGGTCGGTGGCTTCGCTGGTCTCGGCATCCGGGTCGTACACCTGCTCGCGGCCCACCGCGTCGATCAGGGTGAGGTCGGTGGGTTCCTCTCCGCCTTCCGCCGTCAGCGCCCGTTCCTTCAGGGTCGCGGCGGCGGCCTGCGGACTGCTGGCCAGGGCACGCAGCAGGCCGAGCGCGGCCCACCAGCGGATGCGGGTGCGGCCCAGCGTTTCGCCGGGGACGTGCACGCTCTCACGGGCGTAAGCGAGCACATCGTCAAAGAGCGCGGCGTACTCGGGGTGCAGGGTGTACTTGAGTTCGGCGTCATGCCGCTTCGGGAAAGGGGTGTCCTCGCGCAGGTAGTCCTGAATGTCGGCCCGCCCGCGCTGCACGAGGTGCCGGGCGAGGCTGCGGCGGGCCGCTTCGTTCTGCGCACCACTCAGGTCGAGCGGCAGGTTCGCAAAATCAGGGTTGAGCAGCTTGAGCAGGCTGCGGAAGGCGTCCTCCTTGCCGCTGTGGGGGGTGGCCGTGACCAGAATCAGGTGCCGTTCGGGGTCTTTGGCAAGTTCTTCAAGCAGGCGGTAGCGTTGGTGCCGTTTGCTGCCCATCCCTTCGCCTTCCGCGCTGGCGTGCGCTTCATCCACAATCACGAACTCGGGCGCGTTGGTCAGGAAATCCTGCCGCCAGCGGTCCGACTTTACGAGGTCGAGGCTGACCACCACGAATCGGTAGCGGTCAAAGACGCTCTGACCTGGGTTACAGCCGCGCTCCAGACGGCGGGCCGTTCCCGGCAGCACGGCCACCGCATCGATCCCGAACTTGGCCCGGAGTTCTTCGACCCACTGCTCCGCGAGGTGGGGCGGGCAGAGCACGGCCATACGGCTGATCTCGCCACGGTCGAGCAGTTCACGGGCGATCAGGCCCGCTTCGATGGTCTTGCCGACCCCCACGTCGTCTGCAATCAGCAGGCGGGCCGGGGTCTGACGCAGGGCCATCAGGAGGGGCACGAGTTGGTAGGGACGCGGCTCGACCCCCAACCGCGCGAGCGAGCGGAAAGGGCCTGCGCCACTGCGGATGGCGAGTTTGGCGGCGTTCACCAGCAGTTTCGCCCGCCCAGCGTTGGAAAAGCCGCGTGGGTCGGGGAGTGCGAAAGCGGCAGACTGCACCTCCTCACCGCCGGGACCGGCGAAGACTCCGGTGACTTCCGCGTCGTTGCCTCCAAGTGGCTTGAGCAGCAGAAATTCTTCTGTGCTGTCGGGCAGCACCACCCAGTCACGCCCACGTACCTTCACCATCGAACCGATATCGAATGCCATCTGTTTACCCTTCCCCGAAAACGCTGGAATGCCGCCTGAACAGTTCATCCCAGCCGCTTGAATCGCCGAATGCAATGACGCGCCAGCCCATGTTGTCCAGTTCCTCCCGCGCTGCGGCGTCCCGCCCTGGCCTGTCGTCGGCTGCACCGTCCACGAAGACAGCGGCGAAGCTGCCCGGGTACAGGAAGTCCGGACGGATGAACCCTTCCAGTTCCGCGTGCGCGTGGGCTGGAAGCCGCAGACCGCGTTCCCGCAGTGCGCCCAGCCACTCGCTTTCCTGCGGGGTCTGACATGCCGCCGAGAGGTGATCCCCGTGTTCCGGTTGCCCCTGAGTCCCCGTCTCCACACGGCTGCCCGTCAACCGCAGCAGCAGCTCACGCACCAGGAACCGGTCAAGCAGGTCGTGCATGTTCTGGTTGCTGTACGACATCAGGCAGTCGTAGCAGGCCGCGACGCAGGCTTCCGTGGCATGCGGGGCGCGTCTGAGGTCCTCCCCGCTCAGGGGGTCGAAGTGCAGCAGGTGGAGCGCCTCACGCGCGACGTCCCCGAGTGCTCCGTCACGGAACACCAGGTCGCTCAGGACGCCCGCCCCACCCTCGGACGCTTCGTACAGCAGGATTTGAACGGGGTGGTCTCCTTCGGGAAGCAGCTCGGCGCTCAGTTCACTGTCTTCCAGCTGATACACGAGTTGCACCGCGTTTTTCAGGGCGCTCATCAGGGTCGCCATGGTGTTCAGGTCCAGCCCCTCGCGCGGCTCGATCAAGAGCACGTTGCGCGTGTCTTCCACGTAAGGAATCACGCGCTGGACGGGCAGCTCTCTGCCTTTGGCCTCTTTCCTGCGGCGTTCCAGCGCGCTGTCCGAGAGCCACTGGGAACTCTCGGGGTCGAACAGGAACCCTTGCTCGTTCTTGTCCTTGCGGTTGCGCCAGCCGTAGTTGATGCGCCACAGGGTCGCGCTGTCCCCGTAGGTGAGGTTCAGCAGGGCTTGGTCGCCGCTCATGGCCGCCGCTTCCAGACGGTCCGTGACTCCGCCACGCATGGCAAACCGCAGGCCGCTCCTGACCTCAAAGCCGATGCGGCGGCGTTCCTCTTCATCACTTCCGATTCGTTCACGCCTGCGGGTGGCGACGTTGGTCATCCGGAAGAGGTTCGGCTGCGGGTGTCCGAGGGGCTGAGCGCAACGCTCGCACACGTCACGGGCGTGCTGCTCGCCGCCGTGGTGGAGGTAAGCGCAGTGCGGGCAGCGTTGCGCCGTGACGACGGGCAGTTCGCTGGTTTCGCCGCGTGCCGGGACGATGACTTTGTGCGCCTCGTACTTTGCGCCGTTGTGGTAGATGATGGCGTTCGGCCCGAACTCGCTGAGCGCCAGGAAGCGCGGGCGCGAGAGGTAGCTGTCGTTCTGCTTCTTGCCGATGCGCTGCCCCGGCATGTACGCCGCAAGCGGCAGACGGGCGAAGTTGTACCCGGGCAAGAAGCCTTCAGACGCCAGATAACGGTAGGTGTAGAAGTCCGAGAGTTCGCTGTCCGGACTTTGCAGGAGTTGCAACTGACTGAAGGCTTCGGCGTGAAGCTGCTTGGCCTGCTTGTGCAGGTGGCTTTTGCCCGCGTCCGACATGACCGCGTGGTTGAGGTTCATCTGTGACAGGGCGCTGCGGTACAGGTCCCGCCAGCGGTCCAGTGCATGGTCAAATTCCTTGGGAGCCTGCGTGACCGTCAACGTCAGCCAGTCCGGGCCAAACCAGGCGGTCTGCGTCAGGTCCACGTCCAGTGAGTCCAGGAGCACCTGCGCCCGCGCCGACGTGCGCCGCTGCACCCCCGCGTCCCCGAACGCTTGCTGGTACGTCGGCTGCAGGTTCAGGCTGGGCCGCTCACCATTCATGTCCACCAGCTCCGCGAGCGACCTGGGCAACTCGGCCTGAGTCTCCGCCAGCCAGATGGCGTGAACGTGTGACCGGATCAGCGACTCGTTCCCCAGTTCGATGCGGGGCGTCGAGACGGTGCCTCCCACCATCAGATTCGGGCGACGGAAGAAATACTGGTCATGGTTGTTGCCCGTGGTGGCATACGTCAGGACCAGAGCCGGTTGTCCGCCCCGCCCTGCCCGGCCTGAACGCTGTGCATAGTTCGCGGGCGTGGGGGGGACGTTGCGCAGGTGCACCACGTTCAGGTCGCTGATGTCCACGCCGAGTTCCATCGTGGGCGAGCAGAAGAGGGCCGGCAGGGTGCCAGCGCGAAACTCTTTCTCCCGCTTCTCGCGCTCGTCTGCGCGGATCTGCGCGGTGTGCTCCAGCCCGCGCAGGGCGTGGAAAGTCGCAGGCGGCTGGCGGTAGAGATTGAGGAAAAAGGAGTTGACGCGCGGCGGGTCCGTATCTGGTGGGCGCACCACCCGCAGGGAATCCAGGTAAGCGTGCAGGCCCGGCCCAGGATTCCAGGTAAAGGCGGTGCCCTTGAGCAGATACGAGTTGGTCTCCTCGCTGTACTCAATGAATTCACCGAGGGCCTTCAGGAGGTCAGGCAGGATCACGGCCACTTCCGCCTGGCCGATTTTGTGCGTCCACTTCAGGGTGCTCTCGCGCATCAGGTACTTTCCGACCGCGCTCATCGGCCCGAGGGTGAGGGTCTGCCAGTCCTTACGAAAGAAGTCCTGCTTGTGCAGCGTGATGTTCACGTTGGTCACGGGACGTAAAGCTTCGTCCGGTGGCAGCCACAGGTGACTGTCCTCGCTGATCAGCCCGACGTTGAGCATCACCGCATTCAGGTACTCGCTGTCCAGGTAAGGCACTTTGATCGCCAGGTTCTGCCGCATCCAGTCGAGCAGGGCGCGGGCCGCGTCCATACGGATCTCGACGATCCCCTCGCGGGGCAGAGAGAGGGCCGGGTGCAGTCCTTCCCAGAGGTCCTGCGCCTCGCACACCTCACGCAGGTACGGGTACTCGAAACGCACGAGGTCCACGCCTTCCAGGTTGGGCATGGTCAGGCGCTTGCCTTCGGCCAGATCGGTGTAGAGCGCATACCCCACCAGGTTCTGGGCGGTCTTGACGGTCCGGTCTTTCTCCCCAAAGCGGGCTTTCGGGTCGGCGGCGTAACTGGCGAAGTCCAGACCCATCGCCTCGAAGGTCTTCTGAGCGACGTTCTCCTGCGTGAGTTCCCCGGCCTGCAACGCCTTCGCCAGGCCAGCCCGCAGCAGGGCCACGAACACGAAGTCGTTGAAGTGTCCGGCCTGCAAGGAGGCGTCCTGGCGGTTGTCCGTGAAGGACAGAACTTTGCGGGCCGCTTCCCCGAGGTCGCTCTTGCGCAGCTCCTGCACGGTGACCATGCTCAGGAGCGTCGTGGCGGTGGAGCGCCCTTCGCTCGACAGGGTGGCGAGCTTGGTGAGCTTCCCCGCCCGCCCCACGTAATTCACGCCGCAGTGCAGGCAGAACTTGAAGTTGTCGGGAACGAATGCGACCTGTATGCCGTCCGCTGGACTGACGACCTCACCGAGTCGGTTGACGTGATACACGGTCGGCAGGTCTTTCTTATGCGAACTCTTGAGGCGCAGTTCGCCCTTCTTTTCTTCCAGCCAGCCGTCTGGAAGGCGTCCCAGCATCCGCTCCTCATCCAGCGGCCAGGGGGAATCCTCACTCAGGTACAGATAGCCTTCGCGCTGGTCGCTTTCCTCGCGTACTTCACCGCCCCGCGCCACGAACGCCTCCACGCCTCTGGACTGCGTGTGCCTGACCGAGTAGTACTCCTGACCGCAGTTGCGGCAAAACTCCAGCGGGTAGAGGCGCTGCTGACGCTCGGTGTCCGCATACACCTGCCCGCGTAGGGTGAGATTTTCCCTTCGCTCCGCGCTGCCTCCCAGCGTGGCGTATACGGTGGACGCCTTACTGATGAACTGGTGTAGACGAAAGGCGAAGACTGGCTTGCCCGTGGCCGGATGCCGCACCGCATTGCCCACCAGCAGTCGCTGTTGCAAGGCTTTCTGACAGTCTGAGGCGGGGCGTCCCGTTTTCTGGGCAAGTTGCTCGGCCAGGCCCCCGCTCCCCGAGACCGCCTGCGGCTTGAGGCGGTCGTAGCGGTGGGCCTCCTGATCCCACCGAAGCCCGATCTCGTCTTCCAGCCAGCGCACCAGTGGGTCATTTCGGAAGGCATGAAAGTCGGGAGACACCTCCTGATAGACCGCTGCTGCCAGTCCCACTGAATTCACGTCACCCACCGTGAAGCGTTCCAGGGTCTCACCAATCACCTGATCCGGCTGGATGCTCACGCCAAAGATGCGGGAAGCCACCCCGGCGACAGCACTCTGCCGCTCCGCGTACTTCGGGCTGGAGGACATGGTGGCGCTCGTGCCGATGCAGATGGCCTCTGGAGCATTGAGTCGTTCACGCAGTCGGCGAATCAAGAGGGCGACGTCCGCTCCCTGACGCCCCCGGTAGGTGTGCAACTCGTCGAACACGATGAAGGGCAGCCCCTGAGCACTCTCCAGCAGCTTCACTTCGTCCTGCCGGGTCAAGATCAACTCCAGCATCATGTAGTTCGTCAGCAGGATGTCCGGGGGACGGGCGATGATCTCGCGCTTTTCCTCCAAGGATTCCTGACCGGTATAGCGCCGGAAAGTGACCTTGCCACTGTCGCCGATGAATTTCTCCAGTTCTCCCAGCTGGCTGTTGGCCAGGGCGTTCATGGGATAGACCACGATGGCCTGAATGCCTCGCCCAGAGCCTCGCCGCAGCACATGATCAATGATCGGAACGATGTATGTCAGCGACTTCCCGGAACCCGTACCGGTTGTCACGACATAGGACTTTCCCTGCCGTGCCAGCTCGATGGCCTGGCGTTGATGGTGGTGTAAGTTCAGCGGGGCGAGCTGACCATTCTGAGGGACCGCAAAGATCTCCGCACAGGCCGGGTGCAAGACGCCTTCACGCACCAGATCCGCGACGTTGCCACCAGCGTGAAAACTGGGGTTGAGTTGGACCAGGGGGTCTGGCCAGAACGTGCCTGTAGCGAACTCACCGTCCACGTAGTCCCGGATTCGGGGGTCGCGGATATGCACGAAGGACGAAACATAACTCCGGTACTGGTCAATGATGTCAGTGCGGAATTCAAAGATATTCACGACGCCATCACCTTCGGTGGCTTGGTCGTAACGTCGTGATGAAGGAGCACAGCTATTGACTGTGCCATGAGAACGCGTCCTTTATTCCTGCTTTGCATGCCCTCCCAGAATAGTGACTCTTTGACGACGGGTTGAAATAGAGGGCCAGTCTGATACGGATTCCGCTTAATTCCTGCACAGTCGGGAAAGCGCCGCCTGTGCATCCATATCGCGAAATCCGTATTTTTTCCTACTCCTTTCAGTCGGATTGAATCCAGAAATCTGCTGGATTCAATCGGAATCACCTCGGGTGCGGCGGAATCTAAGCTGCTGAACGCACGTAGCGCTCTAGGTGCAGCATCAGGTTGTGGGCCGCAACCGCACGGCACGTGCGGGCTACGACGGCCTGGAAGGAATTCAGCTGCACCTCACCCAGAGAGCAGCATCTCGCTAACCTGGAAAAGACCGATTCTATGCGCTTTCTTAGTTTCCCCAGCACCGGTGGCCATGCCACCGGTGTCTTCGCGTTCTCCCGTGACTTGGCGTACACGCCACTCCCGACGTAGCCTTTGTCCCCAAGCGTGCGGCTGCGTTCGTATTCAGAGAGCAGCTCACGGGCCACGCCCTGCTCGGATTCGTTGGCAGCGACAATGGCAAACTTCGTGAAGTAGCCCTGCGTGTCGACGACGCCGTGAAGCTTGTAGCCCATCACCCAGCCCATACTCCCTGGGCCTATTTTTGCTTCTGACTGCTGTCTGGGCCGCTTCATTCGGGCACCCTGAGCAATGGGGAGGGGTTTACTGTCGATAATGAGGATGTCTGCATCTTTCGGGCTGAGGGACAGCCCGAAAGATGCGATGAGATGCCTGGCTGCGAGTAAATGGCGGTGGTAGCGACTGCGTTCGGGGAGGTGTGGGAAGAGGTCGGCGTAAAGCTGACGAACGAGGGCGAACCAGGTCTCGCTGTTCTTCTGACCAAGAAGGTCGCCCACGAGGGCGATAGTGATCAGTTCAGAAGGAGTGGCCTGACGGTTGCGGGCCATGGGAAGCTGGTAGCTTCCCATGGCGCTGAGCAGTTGGAGATGGTCGTCGACAAGGACGTAGGCCAGTGTGAAGAGGTCGGGCAGGCTAAAATATTCCAGAAGCTGGCTGGTTCGCATAACCCCAGCTTCGCTTTTTTCGCCCCTTCTTGCGCCGCACCCGAGGTGAATCCGTATGACAGGGCATAAGCCCCTCTGGCACCCCAGGCTTCAAGGCGTGATTTTGCAAAGTCGTATCACTTCTGACCAAGAGCACGAAGGTTGAGCACACCGAACAGGAGACAGCTCCTCAGCGGTGTGAAAAGAGGCAGGTCTTCGCTCAGGCCAAAGGACATCTCCCTCCCACGCCCGCCACCGCGCCCCTCCCTGAGCCACGCCCGCTCAGCGGAAGGTCTTGAGCCGCTCCTCGATCACGCGGGCGGCGCTGGGGCGGGCATGGGTCACCGCTTGAATGCGCTCCAGTTCCCCGGCACTGAAGGAGGTCAGCTTGACGCCGTTGAGGTAGACGGTGGGCGTCCCGCGTAGATAGGTTTTTTCGGCCCCCTGCATCTGGCGGCGCACCTCCGCCTTGGTCTGGCGGGTGCTCAGGCAGCGCTCGAAAGCGGCGCGGTCGAGCCCAAGCGTTCCGGCATAGCTGCCGAACAGCTTGGCGGCCTGCGGCGCCCCGGCCTGCCCCCACTCGTCGAAGCCTTTGAACAGGCGGTCGGCGTACTTCCAGAAGGTGCCCTGTTTCGCCGCGCACTCGCTGGCCTCGGCGGCGGCAAAGGCGTTGGCATGGTAGTCGAGTGGAAAGTGGTGGTAGTGCAGTCGGTACTTGCCCGGCTGCGCCCGCCACGCCGCAAGCTGTTCGGCCCACAACTGGCGGCAGGCCGGGCACTGGAAGTCGCTGAGAACGTGGAGGACATGGGGCGCCCCACGTTGCCCGGTCACGTTGCGGGTGGCCGGAAAAACGCTTTCGGGCAGCACGTTCACGGCGGCGTACACCCGCCAGCGCTGCTCGGCGCCCCGGCCCGTCAGCCGCAGGGCCAGCAGGTCGGTGCCGGTTTCGTCGGCGGTCTGCACGCTGCCCAGGCGGGCGCGGTCCTGAAAAGCGGGGCGCGAAAAAGCCTGCTGCAACGACGCCGCCCCCTCGGCAGTGCTGCCCCAGACCCCGGCCAGGGCGCGGGTCACGCCCGCCGTGTCGCGGCCCTCGATCAGGACACCGACCACCCGGCCCGCCACCACGTCGAGCGTCAGCGCAGTGCTGCCCAGACGCAGAACTTTGCCTCCCTGTTCCGCCTTGGCGCCGCGCAGGAGGGGCTGGCGGGCCGTGGTCTGCGGCGTTTCCCAGAGCTGCGCCTGGGCAGGCAGCGGGCCGCTCAGGACAAGCAGGGCGAGCAGGGACGCGGCGGGGCGGCAGACCCTGGGGAAACGGGCAGAGGCAAAAAACGGCACCCGCCCAGTGTATGACGCGTCCCGCTGAAGTCGGGTCGAAAACGGGATGAACTCCGACCGGCGGGGGAGGGAACAGGGGCAGCTCTGCGGGAATAGGACGGCTTTAAAAAGTCGGCTCAGGGCTGCGGGTGGGCGCGGTCCGGCACCACCAGCAGGCGAAGGACGCGGTTGCCGTTCCAGACGCCCAGCAGCCGCTTTTGAATCACCGAGTTGCCCACTGCGCCGTAAAGAGGTTCGGGAAGGGTGCGGGCCGGGTAGCTGACCTGCCCGCCGCGCCGTTCCAGCGGAAAACTCAGGGCCAGGGCCGAGATCAGCAGCGTGCCCAGCAAAAAGCCCCCCACCCCGCCCGCCACCTGAAACCAGGGCTGCGCGTAGGGCTGAGGAACGATTCTCGCCGCCGCGTAGGCCGCCGCGCCGCTGAGCAGCAGCGAGAGCAGCGCCGCGAGGGCCGCGCTGGAGGTCATGGCGTTGACCAGCAGACACAGCAGCAGGGCGCACAGGCCCCAGATCAGCCCGGTCAGTCCGCGCCGCACCCCCAGCGCCGTCACGATGGCGAGCAGCGTCACGAGCAGGGCATCGAACCAGGTGTACACGCCCCTCAGTCTAGCGGCCCTGTCTCCCGCTTTCGCCGGGCGCGGTCTTGCCCCCATCGGGGGGCGTTCCTGGGTTCGGCAGCCCCCCATCCCACTGGCCCAGCCGGGTCAGCAGCTCTGCGCCGAACGCCACCCCCCGGGCGAAATGCTCGCGCACGACGTTCTCGTTGGGCGCGTGGACCCGACCGGCGTGGTTGCCGATGCCGACCGCCACGCAAGGCAGCCCCAGCCCGCCGCCCCCCGCGCCCCCGGTGAACGGAAACATCGGTCCGCTGGCCCCGCTCGACGGGTGGACGATGGGGTCTTTGCCGTGTGCGGCGCGGGCGGCGGCTATGCACGCCTGCACGAAAGGGTGTCCGGCGTCGGCGCGGGCGGGTTTCTGGTGGGCCTCGAGTTCGACGACCTCGATGTCGTCCAGTCCCTGCGCGGCCAGATGTTCGCGCAGCAGGGTCAAGACCCGCTCCGGGTCCTGGTCGGGCACCAGCCGGAAATCGAGCTTGACGAAGCCTGCCCCCGGCAGCACCGTCTTGCTGCCTTCGCCCTGGTAGCCGCCGCCCCAGCCGTTGATGTTGACCACCGGATGCAGGTTGGTACGGCGGTGGTACTCCGGCCCCGTCGCCAGCGGGCGGCGCACCCCGAAGGTGTCGCGCACCGCCTGACCGTCGCCGGGAATCCGGGCGATGGCCTCCCGGTCGGCCTCGCTCGCTCCCCGCACGTCGTCGTGAAAGCCGGGAATGGTCACGTTGCCCTGTTCGTCGCGCAGGCTGGCGACGGCGCGGGCAAGGCGGTAGAGCGGATTGTCGATCACGGCCCCCAGGCTGCTGTGCAGGTCGCTCTCGGCCACCCGGCAGCGCAGCTCCACGCACATCACGCCCTTGAGTCCCAGCGACAGGATGGGCTGCCCCTCGGGGCTGATGCCGCCGAATTCCCACCAGCAGCCGTCGGCCTGCAAGTCGGCGGCGTGCTCGGCCACGAAGCGTTCCAGGGTGGGGCTGCCGACCTCTTCCTCGCCCTCGATCAGCCACTTGACCTTGACCGGCAGGTGCCCGAGCTGCTCGCGCACCGCCCGCACCGCCGCCAGCCGCGAAGCGAGTTCGCCCTTGTCGTCGCTGGCGCCGCGTCCGTACAGCCGCCCGTCCCTCTCGGTCAGCTCGAAGGGCGGCGTGTCCCACAGCTCCAGCGGGTCTTCGGGCTGCACGTCGTAGTGGTTGTAGATCAGCAGGGTAAAGGGGCCGTCGCCCGCTTCCGCGAGCAGCACGGGCGCCACCGTGCCGGGAAACTGCCGCACGGCGAAGCCCTCCTCGCGCAGCAGCGACGAGACGGCCTCGGCGGTTTCCGGAAGCATCCGGCCCTGTGCGGACACGCTCGGCAGGGCCACCAGCGCCCGCAGGTCGTCCAGGCCGCGCGCCACATGCCGGTCCAGCAGCGCCTGTTCCAGATGGTTGCTCATGGAGCGAGGCTAGCACCGGTCGGGGAGCGGGCAGGCGCTTCTTGAGAACGCGGCATGGCCGTATCACCTGCCGAGGAGCCATATTCCCCTTGCCATGAGCTATGGCCCATGGCTCAGCGCCAGTCGGCGGAGGCTTGAGACCAACTTTGCACGTTATCAATAGTTCTTATTTCTGCCGGTTCCAGCCGAACGACCGCACCGCGTCCACCGCGAACCACAGCGCGAAGATGCCCGCGATGACGCCCCCGACGGTGTTGCTCACGCTCAGGGCCTTGTAGCACACCAGGCCGCACACGACCGCCAGCAGCAGGCTCAGCAGAAAGACGACGTTGGGAGGAACGCGGCGACCGAACATGACCGCAGGATAAGGGGGCGTTTCTGACAGAACTCTTGTGGACGAATCGGGCTGGGCGGTGTCCTTGCCCGGCCTTACATGCCCAACCGTATGTGCCCAACCGTATGTGCTCAGCCCTCGCCTATGCTGGAGCATATGTTGGACGGACTGGTGGTCGGGGGTGGGCTTGCGGGCCTGACGGCGGCGCGGATACTGACGAAGGCCGGGCGGCGGGTGCGCGTGCTGGAAGCGGCGGCAGAGGTGGGGGGCCGGGTGCGCTCACGCGAGGTGGAGGGCTTTACGCTCGACGCCGGGTTTCAGGTGCTGTTTCCCGCTTATCCGGCGGCGCGGCGGCAACTCGACTTAGACGCGCTCGACCTCGTGCCCTTGCCCTCGGCGGCGGCGGTGCGGCGCGGCGAGCGGGAAGACGTCCTCGGCAGTCCTCTGGACGACCTCGCCAGCTTGCCGGCCACGCTGAAGTCCGGCGCCCTGACCCTGACCGACAAGCTGCGGGTGGCGCGGCTGGCGGCGGCCCTGCGTGCCTCACCCGCCCACGAACTGCTGACCGGCCCGGACGAGAGCACCGAGGCTTTCCTGCGTGCCCAGGGGTTTTCGGAGGCCGCCCTGGACCATTTTTTCCGGCCCTTTTTCGGCGGCATTTTCCTGCGGCGCGACCTGGCGACCTCGGCCCGGCTGTTTCGCTACTACTTCCGCATGCTCATGGACGGCGGCGCGGCGCTGCCCCGGCGCGGCATGGGGGAAATCAGCCGCCAGCTCGCGCAGGGCACCGACGTGCTGACCGGCGTGAAGGTCCTGCGGCTGCTGCCCCGGCCCGGCCACGTGACCGCCGTGACGAGCGCCGGAGAAATCGACGCCCGGCAGGTCATCGTGGCGACCGACGCGCCTGCGGCCAGCGACCTGACCGGCGAGGCGCTGACCCGGGGCGCCCTGTCCAGCACCTACCTCTACTACGCCACTTCGCGCCGGATTTCCGGCCAGCACCGACTGCTGCTGAACGCCGAAGCTGGCCTCATCAACAACGCGCAGTGGACCAGCCTTGCGGTGCCGGGGCGCGCCCCTGCCGGACAGCATCTGCTGACGGTCACGGTGCTGGGTCTGCCGGAGGTGGACGACGCCGCGCTCGACGCCCGCGTGCGCGGCGAACTGTCCCGCTGGTACGGCGCGGAAGCGGCGGGCACGCTGCGGCTGCTGGGGCTGGAGCGCCTTCCCTACGCGCAGTTCGAGCAGCCCGCCGGGTACGCGGCCACGCTGCCGGGCCACGCCACCCGCTTGCCGGGCGTGCTGCTTGCCTCCGAGGTCACGTCCATGAGCGGCATCCAGGGCGCCCTGGAAAGCGGCGAAAAGGCGGCGGCCATCGTGCTGGGCGACCTCACGGGCATGAGCCGTCCCCGGGGGGCCTGACCCCATGCAGGCCATGCCCGGCCCGGCCCGCCTCGACCACCTCGTCGTCGCCGCCCGCACGCTGGAAGAAGGCGCGGCGTGGCTGGAAGGTCGCCTGGGCGTGGGGCTGCTCCCCGGCGGCGAACATCCCGCCTTCGGCACCCACAACCGGCTGCTGTCGCTGGGGGAGAGCTACCTCGAAGTCATCGCCGTCAACCCAGGCGCCCCGGCCCCGCCGCGCCCGCGCTGGTTCGGGCTGGACACGCCGCAGATGCGGGAGAGGCTGGCACACGGCCCGGCCCTGATTCACTGGGTGGCGGCGGTGCCCGGGTTGCCCGATCACCCCGACGTGCTGGCGCTGAGCCGGGGAGAGAACCGCTGGCGGCTGACGGTTCCGGCCAGCGGCGAGTTGCCCGGCGGCGGGGTCGAGCCTTCGCTGATTGTCTGGGACACGCCCGCGCCCCCCACCCGGCTGCCCGACTCGGGCGTGCGGCTGCTCACCCTGCGGCTGGGCACCCCCGACCCCGGCCCCCTGCGGGCCACGCTGGACGCCCTGAACTTCGTGGGTGAAGTGGAGGTCTACGAGGCGCCGCAACCCGAGCTGTCGGCCCAACTGCAAACCCCGGACGGGCTGGTGACGCTGTGATGGGGGTCTCCGGCTCAAAGCTGCCGCGCCCCGACGCCTCCTTTTAGAGCATTTGACAGAAAAAGCGCAGCGTTTCTGTCCGACTTGCAAAGCTGCGAAGCAGCTCTTCGAGTCCGCAGGAGAGAATGAAGCAGGTGGCGGTGCTGTCAGGGCGCATGCGTCATTCGGAGAACTGCTCCTGGGGGTCACGGCGGCGGACACTGTGACGCCGCTGGTCTCCGAAGTGCGGGACGGGCTGGCGGCGGGACGCTGGAAGGTGTAGGCACAACTCGGCACAACGAAGCGGGGGAAAGAGGGGAAAGAAAAAAGGGAAGGCCCGGACGCCTCCCCCTGTCTGCTCCCTCTGGCCTCATACCCATTCCGATTGAATCCCCCGATTTGGGGGATGAAATCCGACTGGAAGGACTTGCAAAGCTGCGAAGCAGAGGAGGAAAAAATACGGATTTCGGGAAATGGACCCATATCCGGTGTGGTTCCGAATATGGGGGAATTGGACGGAATCCGTATCAGACGCGAATGGTCACGCGGGCGTGGTCTTCTTCGAGGTGGACGGTGTCGATGAAGCGCACCACCCGGCTGGCGTACCCCATGACCAGGGTGTGGGTCCGGGCGCCGCCCGCGAAGCGCCGCACGCCGCTCAGGAGTTCGCCGTAGGTGATGCCGGTGGCGCTGAAGACCATCTGCTTGCCGGGGGCGAGGTCGTCGGTGTGGTAGACGCGCTTTTCGTCCACGCCCATCGCGGCGAAGCGCTCGCGCATGGCGTCGTCCTCGGCGATGAAGCGGCCCTGAATCTCGGCGCCCAGGCACTTGCACGCCGCCGCCGACAGCACGCCCTCGGGCGCGCCGCCCGAACCCATCAGCGCGTGGACGCCGGTGCCGCGCACGCCCACCGCCAGGCCCGCCACCACGTCGCCGTCGCCGATCAGCTTGACGCGGGCACCGGCAGCGCGGACGCGCCGAATCAGGTCGGCGTGACGGTCACGGTCCAGAATGGTGATCATCAGGTCTTCCACGTCGCGCTCCAGGCTCTGCGCGATGACGCTCAGGTTGGCTTCCACCGGCCAGTCGAGGTTGACGCGCCCGGCGGCGGGCGGGGGCACGATCAGCTTTTCCATGTAGCAGTCGGGAGCGTGCATCAGGCCGCCGCGCTCGCTCAGGGCGATGACGGCCAGGCCGTTGGGCAGGCCCTTGGCGGTCACGGTGGTGCCCTCGACCGGGTCCACGGCGATGTCCACCTCGTACTGCCCGTTGCCGACCTTTTCCCCGATGTAGAGCATCGGCGCCTCGTCCATCTCACCCTCACCGATCACCACGGTGCCGCGAATGTCGAGGCTGTTGAGCAGGGTGCGCATGGCTTCGGTGCCCGCGCCGTCCACCGCGTTCTTGTCTCCCAGGCCCATGAAGCGGCTGGCGGCCAGCGCCGCGCCTTCGGTCACGCGGGCGGTTTCCAGCACCAGGGCATGTTCGAAAGACGTCTGGCCGGGGTCGGTCGTGCGCTTGGTCATGACCCGAACGCTAACACGTCGGCCGCCGCCAGTGCCCGCTGGGAGCGGTTCCACGCCCGGCAGGACCAGCGGGGTGACAGCGCGGCGCCTGCCGGACGTGGGGCGGGCCGACCTGTCCCTACCTGCCCCGGTCCCGCAGCCGGTATGCTGGGAAATCGAATGGTTCTTCTGTCCTGGAGCGTGCCCCGCTTCTCGCCCCTCCGCCGCGCCCGGCCGGTCTCGCGTCCGGGCCGCCTCCGGCCGTGACCTCCGGCTGGCGCTCCTCGCCGTCGCTGCTGCGCCGCCTGGGACTGGTGCAGCTCGACAAGGCGCTCAACTACTTTGCCCGCCAGACGGGGTCGCAGCCCGGCCTGCGCCAGCACCTCCTGGCTTCTCCCTACGAACTGCCCGGCCTGCCCGAACACGGCGCGATGGCCCTGGTCCGGCCCCACGAAGCGGCACTGGCCGGAACAGGTTTGGCTGGAGCGGGGGCCGGGGCGCTCTCGCCCGCCTTGCCGAGTGCTCCCGCGCCGGTCACGGTATCGCGGCAGGCGGCTTCGACCGCGCGGCTGAGTGCGGTGGACTTTTTCCGGGGGCTGGCGATTCTGGAAGTCGTCACCCACCACACCACCGCCGTGACCCTGCGCCACCTGCCCGAAGGCAGTGCCGCCTACCTGGTCACGGCGGCTGTCAACCGCACGCTGCACTTCGCGGTGCCCGCTTTTATCTTCCTGTCGGCCACGGTGCTCACGCGCAGTCTGCTGCGTGACTTTCAGCCGCTGCGCTACTACTCGCGCCGGGTCGTGCGCGGCGGGTGGCCCTACCTGCTGTGGAGCGTGCTGTACGTGCTGTGGTATGTCGCCAGTGGCCGCCGCCCGCCGGAGGTGCTGACCGACCCCGAGCGCTGGTCGTTCTACCTGCTCTACGGCAAGGCGAGTTACCACCTGTACTTCATGCTGGTGGCGTTGCAGGTCTACCTCCTGCTGCCGCTGCTGCTGCCGTTTGCCCGGCGCCGCCCGCCGATTTGGGCCGCGTTCTTGCTGGGCGCCGCGCTTCAGGCCGGGGCTTACCTGCTCAACCGCGAGGTGCTGGAGGTGCGCTACCCCGGCAGCACCGTGCTGTGGTACGTCCTGCCCATCGTGCTGGGCATCAGTGTCGGCGCCCGCCTGGGCGAGTTTTCCGAGTGGTTCCGCCGCTGGCGCTGGTGGGTGCTGGGGCTGCTGGTGCTGGTGTTTCCGCCGTACCTGAGCATCACCACCCGGCAGATGCTGGGCGAGTCGGTGGACTCGGTGGCCTACCACGCCCTGAACTGGGCCTACAGCGCCCTGATGGCCCTGGGCCTGCTGGGGCTGGCGTACCAGTGGCAACGCTCGGCGCACCCGCTGCGCATCCTGGTCGCCACGCTGGGCACGGTCAGCTTGCAGGTGTACCTGATTCACCCCTTCCTGCTTCAGGTGCTGGAGCGCTGGTACGCCCCCGAACGCACCGACTCGGTGGCCCTGACCATCGCCGTGACCACCGCCTACGGCCTGTTCGTGCTGATGCTGCCGGCGGTCATCGGGCGGGTGCTGAGCGGGCGGCGCCTCAGCTCACTGCTGTTCGGGCGTTAGGGCTTCGCTGCGGTCAGGGCCGGACGGGGCCGTTTCCTCGCCGGGCGGCGCCTTTTTCCTGCGGCGTCCTTTCGGGGTGGGCGGCGGGGGCGCGTTCCAGGCCGTGAGCTGCTCGGGGGTCGCGCCCAGCGTGAGCAGCGTGGCGCTGTCCTGCGGCGTCAGACCCGCGCCGGGCAGCAGGTCGGGGCGGCGGTGCAGGGTGCGTTCCAGCGCCCGGTCACGCCGCCAGCGCCCCACCGCCGCGTGGTTGCCGCCGCGCAGCACGTCGGGCACGTTCTGGCCTTCCCACTCGGGGGGGCGGGTGTACTCGGGGTAGTCGAGCAGACCGCTGGAAAAGGAGTCCTGCCGGTGCGAGTCCTCGTCGCCCAGCACGCCGGGGCGCAGCCGGGCCACCGCCTCCAGCACGCAGGCCGCCGCCGCCTCGCCGCCCATCATCACGAAGTCCCCCAGGCTCAGCTCGCGTGTCACCAGCCCTTCCACCCGCGCGTCGAACCCCTCGTAGCGGCCACACAGAAAGACGAGGTGCCGCTTGCCCGCCAGCTCCTCGGCCACCTGCTGGTCGAAGCGCTGGCCTGCCGGGGTAAACAGAATCACCTCGTCGGGGGGCGGCCCGGTCTCACATGCGGCGGCCAGGGCGCGGGCCGCCACATCCACCCGGATGACCATGCCGGCGCCGCCGCCATAGGGCGTGTCATCCACCTTGAGGTGCTTGTTGCCCGCAAAGTCACGCAGGTTGACCAGCCGCACGTCGAGCAGCCCCCGCTCCCGCGCCTTGCCCACGATGGCTTCCGAGGCGAACGGAGCGAGCAGTTCGGGAAACAGTGTCAGAAAGGAAAAGGTCAGCACCTGCTCAGGACTCCGCCGCGCCGCTGTCGTCCTCGGCGCTTTCCGGCCCGATCAGCCCGGCGGGAGCGTCGGCGCTCAGGCGCACGGCACTCGGTTTGCCGCCGTCCAGCGCAATCTCCACATACGGGGCCTGAAGCGGCACGAACGAGGTGCCCGCGCCGTAATCCACCACCAGCAGGTCCTGGTGCCCGGCGTCCAGCACGTCGCTGACGTTGCCCAGGTGCTCGCCCCCGGCGCCGTACACGTCCAGGCCGCGCAGGTCGTGGTAGTAGAAGCTGCCCTCTTCCAGCGCGGGCAGTTCGGCGTCGGCGGCGTAGACGTGCAGGCCGCGCAGCTGCTCGGCGCCCTCACGCGTGGTCACGCCCGCGAGGTGCAGCACCACGCTGGGCGGGGCACTCTCGGCGCGGCGAAGGTTCAGCCAGCCCCGCGTCTGCACGTACACCCGCTTGAGCGCCAGCACCTGCGCCGGGTCGCCCAGCACGTAGAGCTTGACGCCGCCCTGAACGCCGTGCGGCCCCAGCAGGTGCCCCAGCCGGGTGGTGCCCTGCGGACCTTCCAGCGGCGTGGTCATGCCTTGCGCGGCGCGTCGAGGTCCACGTTCACGCGCTCACGGGGGTCGCCTGCCGCACGGACCAGGGTGCGAATCGCCTGAATCACCCGGCCCTGTCTGCCGATCAGTCGGCCTTCCTCGCCGGGGGCCACCCGCACGAGCACCGTCGGGCCGCGCCGACTCACGCGCACCAGCGAAGGCTGGTCCACCACGCTCTGCGCCAGAAAAAGGGTGAGGTCTGCGGGGTCACTGTTCATGGCGGGCATTGTAGACCAGCCGCCCGCGCCATCTGCCCGCCGCCAGGGGGGGCGGAACCCCGGGGGAACGCCGAAAGCCGGGCGGCAACTCGCGCTGCGGCCCGGCAGGTGTTCCGTGGCGTTTCATACGGATTCCGATTGAATCTGGTAGTTTCAGATTCAATCCGACTTGCAAAGCTGCGCAGCAGAGCGGAGGCGAGTAGGAAAAAATACGGATTCTGCGATATGGATGCACAGGCGGCGCCTTCCCGACTGTGCAGGAATTAAGCGGAATCCGTATCAGGAGTGCTTCAGGGCTTCAGTGGCCCGGCAGCCCGCCGCGCCGCTGAAGGTCCTCGGCAATCTGGACGGCGTTGAGCGCGGCGCCCTTGAGGAGCTGGTCGCCCGCGACGAACAGGTCGATGCCGCCGCCGAACACGAGGCTCTGGCGAATGCGGCCCACTTCCACGTCGTACTTGCCGCTGGCGGTCAGGGGCATGGGGTAGAGCTTCTGGTCGGGGTTGTCGCGCACTTCTACGCCTGCCGCCGTTGCCAGAAGTTCGCGGATGTCTTCGGGGGTGGCAGGCCGCTCCAGTTCCAGCGTGATGGCTTCGCTGTGGGTGCGCAGCGTGGGAATACGCACGGCGGTGCAGCTGATGAGCAGGCTTTCGTCCCCCAGAATCTTGCGGGTTTCCCAGGCGACCTTCATTTCCTCTTTGGTGTAGCCGTTGTCCTGAAACACGTCGATATGAGGGATCACGTTGAAGGGAATGGGGTGGGCGAACTCCTGATGCCCGGCGTCCTGGCCGTGCAGAACCTTGTGCGTCTCGGCGAGCAGTTCGTCCATGCCCTTTTGCCCGGCGCCGCTGGTGGCCTGATAGGTGCTGACGATCATGCGCTTCACGCCGTATTTGCGGTGAATCGGCGCGACGGCGACCACGGCGATGGCGGTGGTGCAGTTGGGGTTGGCGATGATGCCCCGGTGCTTCAGGGCCGCTTCCCCGTTGACCTCGGGCACGACCAGCGGCACGTCCTCGTCGTAGCGAAAGGCGCTGGAGTTGTCGATGACGACCGCGCCGCCCTCCACCCAGCGGGGGGCCTTTTCCTTGCTGATGGACCCGCCCGCCGAGGCGAGCACCAGGTCGGTGGGCAGCGCACCCTCCGGCGTGGCCTGCACCGTCAGCGGCTGCCCGCGAAACTCCAGCGTGCTGCCCGCGCTGCGCGGCGAGGCATAGAGTTGCAGCTCGCTGAACTTGAGGCTCGACGTTTCCAGCACCTTCATCAGTTCGTGGCCGACGGCCCCGGTGGCTCCCACAATGGCGACGCGCATATCTTCCCTCCTGACCGGAAAAAACCGCCCGCGCATGTCTTGCGGGGCGGCTGGCCCGGCGCACCGCCCTCAGGGGGCCACAGTGACAGCCGAAGCACTCATGCGGTCAGGGTAGTGGGTGGGGCACGGGGGGTCAAGCGAGGCGCGGGCGTACAATGCCCGGCATGGCTTTTGCACCGCTGTCCCCCGACCTCTCGCGGCAACTGGAAGCGCTCGGCGGGCAACTGGTGTGGCGCATCGGCAAGGACGAACTCAGCGACAACGTGGTGGTTCGCCTGGGGTACGCCTCGGCCGCGCCACGGTTTGCCCACCTGCCCCGGCTGCGCAGCGCGGGCGACGCCGAGGTGCAGGAAGCGGCGCAGAGCGGGCGGCTCGTGATCAAGTGGGTGGACTGAGTGGGCAGGCAGAAGGTGCAGACGTGATTTTGCGGGCCGAGCAGACCTTCGGCCTGCGCCACCCCCACGGGCAGGCGGCGGCGCTCGCCTTCGTGCGTGACCCGGCGGCGGCCCTCGCCGGGGTGCGCTTCCTGCGGGGGCTGGACGCCAGCGAGACGGAGGTCTGGGGCGAACTGCTGGTGACTGTTCCGCTGCTGGGCGAGGTGGACCTGCCGTTTCGCAGCGAACTGCGCCGCACGCCTCAGGGCGCCGAGCTGCTTCCCCGGCCTCTGACCGGCGAGCGGGCCTGGGTCGCGGTGTCGGGGCAGGCGGCGGCAGGCGGGGCGGGCGAGATGACCTTCCAGTTTCAGTTCGAGGCCCACCTCGCCACCCCGGAGGCCGAGGGCTGGGGCGGGGCGGCCTTTGAAAAGATGGTGCAGGCGGCGGCGGGCCGCACGCTGGAACGCGTCGCCAAGGCGCTGCCCGAGGGCCTGGCGGCGGGCTTGCCCCCAGCCTGAGCCGCAAGCGGCGGGCCACCGCTGCTGCCGGCCCCCTTGCCTGGCCCCTTGTCTGGCCCCCTTGCTTGAGCAGGGGCGCAGCGTGTAAAATCTTCGCTTGGTCAAGTGGGGCAGGGCGACCAACGGCTCCGCGCCTGTGCGCGTGCGCGGCCCGAACCCCAGACAGAAGCCTCCCGAGGGAGCGCGACTGGACTACGAAGGAGGGCTGTATGCCCAAGATGAAGACTCACAAGATGGCCAAGCGCCGGATCAAGATCACCGGCACCGGCAAGGTCATGGCGTTCAAGAGCGGCAAGCGCCACCAGAACACCGGCAAGAGCGGCGACGAGATTCGCGGCAAGGGCAAGGGCTTCGTGCTCGCTAAGGCCGAGTGGTCCCGGATGAAACTCATGCTCCCGAGGGGGAAATAAACCATGCCACGCGCCAAAACCGGGATTGTCCGCCGCCGCCGTCACAAGAAGGTCCTCAAGCGCGCCAAGGGCTTCTGGGGCAGCCGCTCCAAGCAGTACCGCAACGCCTTCCAGACCCTGCTCAACGCCGCGACCTACGAGTACCGTGACCGCCGCAACAAGAAGCGCGATTTCCGCCGCCTGTGGATTCAGCGCATCAACGCGGGCGCAAGGTTGCACGGCATGAACTACTCGACCTTCATCAACGGTCTGAAGCGCGCGAACATCGACCTCAACCGTAAGGTGCTCGCCGATATCGCCGCCCGCGAACCCGAAGCCTTCAAGGCGCTCGTGGACGCCTCGCGCAACGCTCGTCAGTAATACGGATTCCGATTGAATCCAGCAGATTTCTGGATTCAATCCGACTGAAAGGAGTAGGAAAAGATACGGATTTCGCGATATGGATGCACAGGCGGTGTAGTTCCGACTGTGCAGGAATTTAGCGGAATCCGTATAAGGCGGGGCGTTTGCCCGAGACTGCTCTCCCAGGTGGGGGGGCAGTTTTTTTGTGCTTCCGGTCTGCCCTCAGCGCCGGCCTCTGGACTATTCTCCTGGTCATGAGTCTTGCCCGCTTTCTTCTCTCGCTGATTGCCGGAGCGTCCGCCGCCCTGATCGCCTTTTCTGCGTTCTACACGCGGGGCGATACGGGCGGCGTCTTCCGCTTCCTACGGGCACGCGGTCAGGCGCGGCGACTGGAAGCGGCGGGCGCGAGTGCCGAGCAGGTGGCGGCGGCCAAAGCGCGGGCGCTGGAAATTGCCCAGGGGTTTGCCGACCCCGCCTTCGCCACGCAGATGCTGCCGGTGGCCCTCCTGATTGGTGTGGTGGTCGCGGCCCTCGTCTGGACGCTGTTCGGACGCCGCCTGAAACGGGCCGAGGCGGGCGGCGAGCGGGCCGACGTGCAGGAGCGCATGGTGCTGAAATACGCCTACCGCAGCGGCGGGCGCTTTACCCTGCGTGACCTGGAGGAAAAAAGCCCGCTGAGCTTCGAGCAGGCCCGTGAGGTGACGGGGCGGATGCTGGAGCGCGGTGTGCTTCAGCGCGACGGTGACGGTTACCGTCTGTCATGAGGGCGCCTGTCATGAGGGGGGCTGTCATGAACGCCGCCGACCTGTCCCCCCAAGCACTGGCCCTGCTGCTGGACGAGGCCAACCACGCCCCGCAGGAAAGCGTGCAGAGTGCGCTGGCGGGGCTGGACGGGGTGCAACATCACCGCGTCAGCGGGCTGATCTCGCACCTGACCCAGACCAAACGGGCGTCCTGGGCCGCCGTTGCCGCCGCGACCGGCACCGTGCCCCCTCCCGACGACGCCGGACTGCGCCGCCTGATGGCCTGGGAAGTGGAGCAGGCGCGGCAGCTTTCGCCCGAGCAGCTTTGCGCCGAGCTGACCTACAGCGGGCAGGTCATGACGGTGGCCGAACTCATTCGCCTGAATGCCCGCCACAGCGTGTGGCACGCCGGGCAACTTGCTGCCCTGGCGGGCCGGACCGGGAGCGCCTAGGTGTCCGAGGAGCACCCGTTTCTGGCGCTTTCCGGGCCGAATCCGGCAGGGCAGGACGCGGCGGGGGCGGTGCCGGACGCGCTGTTCGACCTCGCCGTGAACCGGGCCGCCGCCGCCGTGCGCGGTCTGGGCCGCCCGGAAGCCCTGGCCGCGTGGCACGCCCGCACCCGCTTTGCCCGCCGCGTCGCCCTGGCCGAGATTCGCGCCGCGCTGGAGCGGAGGCCCGCGCAGGGGGTGTGGCACTGGGCCGGGGGGCCGGGGGGGGGCTGGCAACCGGGCAAAGCTGCCTTTCCGTGAGCCTTATACGGATTCCGATTGAATCCAGCAGATTTCTGGATTCAATCCGACTGAAAGGAGTAGGAAAAGATACGGATTTCGCGATATGGATGCACAGGCGGTGTAGTTCCGACTGTGCAGGAATTTATACGGATTCCGATTGAATCTGGTAGTTTCAGATTCAATCGGACTGAAAGGAGTAGGAAAAAATACGGGTTACGCGATATGGATGCACAGGCGGCGCTTTCCCGACTGTGCAGGAATTAAGCGGAATCCGTATGAGCGGAATCCGTATTACGGCCAGACCGTCACCCGTCCCGCCGCCGGGTCGAGCCGCACCCGTGCGCCCAGCGGCAGCGTGAGTTGCGGCGAGGTGTGCCCGAAATCCACATTGGCGACGACGGGCAGGTCTTCGCGGCCCGCTTCTTTCAGCACGCGGCGCACCCAGACGTAAAGCTGCTCGACCATCTGCGGCGAGTAGTCGCGGGGCCGGGCCAGCAGCAGCCCGCTCAGCCCTTGCAGCACGCCTTTGGCCGCCCAGTTCCGCAGCCAGTAGCCCACCTGAGAGGGCGGCGGCACGTCGTTGCTCGTTTCCAGCGCCATCACCGCGCCCTGCCACAGGGCGGGCGGCAGTTCGCCGGGCGTGCCGCTGAGCATGTCCAGAATCTCGACGCAGCCGCCGAGCAGGTGCCCTTCGGCGGGAGCGTCGCCCTGGAGCCAGGTCCAGCCGTCGCCGGGCTGAAACTCGCGCCGGTGGGGTTGGCTGGCTTCGTCCCAGACCTGTTTCGCTTCGGTCCATTCCGGGGCGGGGGAGAGGTCGTAAGGCTCAGTCCCGAACGCCTGTTCCAGCCCGTGCCGGGTCAAAGGATGGATGCCGCCGTTTTCCGCGAGGTCGGTCAGGACGGCGGGGCCGTGGTAGGCCATCACGCCCGCTTTCAGAAACTGCGTCAGCGTGACAGTGGAGTCCGAGTAGCCCAGAAAGACTTTCGGGTGCGCCCGAATCAGCTCGGGGTCGAGATAAGGCAGCAGCCGGATGGAATCGTCCCCGCCGATGATGCTGACCATGCCGTCAATCTCGGGGTTTTGCAGCGCCCAGCGCAGATCATCGGCGCGGGCTTCGGGGTGCGCGTACAGATACTCCGGGCCGCGAAAGGCATTGGGCGCGGGCACGATGTCCCAGCCGAGCGATTCGGCGGCCTGCCGCACCCCCGCCGCGTACCGGTGCGGCACCTCGGTGACGAAGCCCGCGCTGAGGCTCAGGGCCGCCACGCGGGAGCCGGGGCGCAGAGGTGGGGGCCGAACGAAGGTGGGCTTGTCCATGTGTCAGGCTAACGGTGAGCGGGGGCCGGACCAATACGCAAAGTGGCGGAGCATGAAAAAAGCCGCCCACATGGGGCGACCTTTTGGCTGATTGGCTAACGGGACAGCTCAGTACAGGCTGCTCGCCTCGGTGCCGTAGACGGGCGCGGTCTTGTCCTGGCCCTTCATCTCGGCTTCCTTGGCCTGAATGCCCTCGCGCACGCGCTGGCCGTAGTCGGCGTCGGCGGCGGTGAAGTATTCGAGCATCTTGTCCTGAATACGCTTGTCCACGCCCGCCAGAGCGCCGGAGAGGTTGCTCACCAGTTCGTCACGCTCCCAGTCGGCGAAGTTGCGGTACTGCATCCCGGCCTGCCCGAAGGGGTTGGGGCGCTCGATGGGCGCGCGCACGAGGTTGCCTTCCACGCGGGGGGTGTGCTCGGGGGCGCGGCGAGGCGCTTCCTTGGGGCCGCTCAGCACGCTCGGCTCGTAGTTCACACGCTGGTCCTGACCCTCGAAGGTGTCCACGCGGTAGGCCATCTGCCCGTCGCGCTGGTTGGTGGCGACGTGCTTTTTGGGCGCGTTGATGGGCAGTTGCAGGTAGTTGGGGCCGACGCGGTAGCGCTGGGTGTCGGAGTAGGAGAAGGTGCGGCCCTGGAGCATCTTGTCGTCGCTGAAGTCCAGTCCGTCCACCAGCACGCCCGTGCCGAAGGCGGCCTGCTCGGTTTCGGCGAACACGTTTTCGGGGTTGCGGTTCAGGGTCATCTGGCCCACGTGCCGCCAGGGGAACTGCTCGCGGGGCCAGATTTTGGTGTCGTCGAGCGGGTCGAAGTCGAGTTCGGGGTGCTCGCCGTCTTCCATGATCTGCACGAACAGGTCCCACTTGGGGAAGTCGCCGCGCTCGATGGCGTCGTGCAGGTCCTGGGTGGCGTGGTTGAAGTTGGTCGCCTGGATTTCGTCGGCCTGCGCCTGCGTCAGGTTGCGCACGCCCTGCACGGGTTCCCAGTGGTACTTGACCAGCACGCCTTCGCCCTTGTCGTTGACCCACTTGTAGGTATTTACGCCGCTGCCCTGCATGAAGCGGTAGCTCGCCGGGATGCCCCAGGGCGAGTACAGCAGGGTAATCATGTGGGTCGCTTCGGGCGTGCCCGCGAAGAAGTCGAAGATGCGCTCCTGGCTCTGGATGTTGGTCGTCGGGCTGGGCTTCTGGCTGTGAATCAGGTCGGGGAACTTGATGGCGTCGCGAATGAAGAAGATTTTGAGGTTGTTGCCCACCATGTCCCAGTTGCCGTCTTCGGTGTAGAACTTGACGGCGAAGCCGCGCGGGTCACGCAGCGTTTCGGGCGAGTGGATGCCGTGACCGACGGTGGAAAAGCGCACGAAGACGGGCGTTTCCTTGCCTTCTTCCTGAAACAGCTTGGCGCGGGTGTACTTGCTCACCGGCTCGTCGCCGACCTTGCCCGTCGCCTTGAACACGCCGTGTGCCCCGGCGCCACGGGCGTGCACCACGCGCTCGGGAATGCGCTCGCGGTCGAAGTGCGAGAGTTTTTCCAGAAACTGGTAGTTCTCCAGCGTCATCGGGCCACGGCTGCCCACGGTGCGGCTGTTCTGGTTGTCGTGCACAGGGTGGCCCTGGCGGGTGGTCAGGGTGGTGCCTTGCTCGCCGGGAGCCGTGCGCCCGTCGCGGGGACCGCCCACGCCCTGCACCGCCGTGCCGACGCCCTTGTTGTTTTCGTCGCTCATAAGCTCTCCTTTTCGCCTCCTGGCGCCTTCTCGCGGGAAGGGCAGAAGCTCCGTGTCACCATATTGAGAATCATTCTCAATGTCCAGGGTCATGCAGGCATCAGGTGACGGGACGCCTGCGCCCTCCGCCGGGCCGGGGGGCATCGGCTATCCTGCACGGGACAGGAGACTCATGGAACGTATTGGACTTTTTATTGACGGCGCCAACGTCTACGCGGCGGCCAAGCGGCTGGGGTGGAACTTCGACCACCGCAAGATTCTCGAACATTTCGCGGGAATGGGCGCCCTCTACAACGCCTTTTATTACACCGCCGTGCCCGCGCAGATTGACGACAAGCAAAAGCGCTTCGTGGACGCGCTGACCTACATGGGCTACACCGTCCGCACCCGCCCGCTGCGCGAAAACACCGACGAACACGGCGACACCTCGCGCCGCGCCAGCCTCGACATCGAACTCGTGACCGACCTGCTGACCACCGAAAGCCGCTACGACGTGGCGGTGCTGCTCTCCGGCGACGGCGACTTCGAGCGGCCCGTCGAGGTGCTGCGGGCACGCGGCAAACGGGTCATCGTGGCGAGCATTCCCGAAATGACCAGCTACGAGCTGCGCAACGCCGCCGACGAGTACGTGGACCTCGCCAGCATCCGCGAGCAGGTGGAGCGCCCCGGCTACCGCCTGCCGAGCGAGGGCCAGCGCAGCGAGGGGCAACGCAGCGAGGGCCGCTTCCAGGACCGCGAGCTGCGGGCGTCCTTCTACGGGGCCGGAGCGGGCGGGGTGGGCGATGACCGCTGAGGCCCCGCCGACCGCCCAGACTCAGGTAACGGCCCAGGCCCCGGCGCCCAAGGCGGCGGGCCGCCTGCCGGTCGCGCTCGACGCGGTGGGGGGCGACCACGGCGCGGCGCCCAACGTGGACGGCGCGGTGCAGGCCGCCCGCAGCGGGGTGTCGGTGCTGCTCGTGGGAGACCGGGTCAAACTGCACGCCGAACTCGGCAAGCACGAGGGCAGCAGCCGCCTGCCCATCGAGGTGGTGGACGCCCCCGACGTGATCGGCATGGAAGAACACGCCAGCGACGTGCGCAGCCGCACCGGGGCGAGCATCAACGTCTGCACCCGGCTGGTCAAGGAAGGCCGCGCCGCCGCCGCCGTCAGCATGGGCCACTCGGGGGCCACGATGGCCTCGGCGCTGCTCACCCTGGGGCGCATTAGGGGCGTGGACCGCCCCGCCATCCTGACCCACCTGCCCGCGCAGGGCGGCTTTACCACGCTGCTCGACGCCGGGGCCAACGCCGACGTGAAGGCCGCGTATCTCGCGCAGTGGGCGCGGCTGGCGACGGTGTACCTGCGCGTGCTCGAAGACCGCGAAGACCCCACCGTGGGCCTGCTGTCCATCGGGGAAGAGGACCACAAGGGAAGCGCTCTGGTGGTGGAGGCGCATGGCCTGCTGCGGGCGCTGCACGGCCAGGGCATCAACTTCTACGGCAACGTGGAGGGCCGCGACATCTTCCGGTCCACCACCGACATCGTGGTGACCGACGGCTTTACCGGCAACGTGGTGCTCAAGCTCGCCGAGGGCGAGGCCAAAGTGCTGCTCGGCTGGGTCAAGGAAGCGCTGAACAGCAATGTCAAGAGCAAGCTCGGCGGCCTGCTGGTGCGCGACTCGCTGCGTGGCCTGGCCGAGCGGATGGACCCCAGCACCTACGGAGCGAGCATCCTGATCGGGGTGCGCGGCCTCGCCTTTATCGGCCACGGCAGCGCCGACGCCCGCGCCGTCAAAAACGCCGTGCTGCGGGCCGCCCGCGCCCACGAAGCCAACCTCGTGCAGCGGCTGGAAGCGGCGTTTCAGGCAAGCACTTGACGCCTGACACCGCTTTGAACAAGAGGTAAGGCACAGGTTCTTTTTGCGTCCCCCCACGCCTTCATGAGACAGTGGGGGGATGTTCGATGCTCTGACGATTCAACTCGCCAAGCCGCAGGTGTGGGTGGGTCTGGCGCTGACCCTGGTGGTCGCCTACGCGCTCTACCGACTGGGGCGCACGCTGCTGCGGGGGCTGGAAAGGTACCAGCACCCCCGGCTCACCGCCCTGCTCAAAGGGCTGTTGCTGCTCAGCGTCGTGGTGGGCTGGTTGGCGAGCGCCACGCACATCGTCTACCTGCCGGACGTGCCCTTTCTCTTCGACCTCGGCGCCGATATCCGCGAGGGCTTTCGCAACAGCGCGGGCAAGGTGGTGGTCGTGCTGGCGATGGCGATGATCGCCTGGAACCTCGTCGGCACCGCCACCGGGCGCATCGTGGTGGAAGACGAGTTCAACCGCCGCAGCGTGCGGGTGCAGACCCTCAAGGGCGTGACCGATTCGACCCTCAAGGTCATCATCGTGGTGGTCAGCGCCATCGCAATGCTTCAGACGCTCGGGGTCAACGCGACCTCGCTGCTCGCCGGGGTGTCTATCCTGGGCGTGGCGGTGGGGTTCGGGGCGCAGAGTCTGGTGCGCGACGTGTTCACCGGCTTTTTTATCCTGCTTGAGGACCAGTACGGCGTGGGCGACGTGATCGCCGTGGGCACCGGGCAGCTCTCCGGCACGGTGGAGCGGCTGAACCTGCGCGTCACGGCGCTGCGGGCGCTCGACGGTACCGTGCATATCATTCCCAACGGCCAGATCCAGACGGTCAGCGTGAGCAGCAAGGACTGGTCGCGGGTGGTGGCGACGGTGGACGTGACCTACAACGCCGACGTGGACGAGGCGCTCAGGGTGCTCGACGCTGTGAGCCAGGAACTCTACCGCGACCCCGCGTGGGACGACCATTTCCTCGATGCGCCCGAGATTCAGGGGGTCACGGCCCTCGCGCCCGACGGCGTCACGCTGCGGGCGCTGTTCAAGGTGCTGCCCAAAAGCCAGTACGCCCTGGGCCGTGAGTTCAACCGCCGCATCAAGATCGCGATGGACCAGGCCGGTATCGAGATTCCTTCGCCCCAGCGCAGCGTGACCTTCGCCTCCGGTCCGCTGGAGGTCAAGCTGGCGCGTCCGGGCGAGGGGGCGCAGGTGCCCGCTCCGGCTCCGGCCCCGGTCACCGGGCAAGACCGCACCCGGCCCCCGGTGCCGCCCAGCTTCAGCCGGGACGCCGAGGAAGATGAACGTTAGGCCAGGGCGCCCAGCCGCAACCCGGGGCGACCACCGGACGTACTGGAAGGCATGACCCGTCCTCCTCTTTCCCCCTTCACGGCCCCCACCCGGATTTCGGACATGTTCGCGCAGAGTGCGGCGGTACTTGCCCGCCCGGCCCCCAGCACCTTCGAGCGGTTCGAGCGTCGGGGCGGGACCGGGCAGGCGCTGCTCTACGTTCTGCTCGCCGCCGCCGTCTCCGGCGTGATCGCCGCGCTGTTTTCGGTCTTTCACAGCGACGTGACCTTTTTCGGCCAGCTGTTCTCGCGCCTGATCGGGATTCCCGCGCAGTTTCTGGTCTTTACCGGCGCGGTGTACCTCATCGGCCGCTTTCTCTTCGGCGGCACGGGCCGGTACTCGGAAGTCGCCTACACCTTCGCCCTGTTCTTCGTGCCGCTGAGCATCGTGGGCACCCTCATCGGCATCGTGCCGGTGCTGGGCTGGCTCGTGCAGAACGTGGTCATCGCTCTGGCGCTGGCCTTCTTCGGGTTTCTGGCGGTGCAGTCGAGCATGAACCTGCGTAGCCCGGTGGGCGCCGGGGTGACGCTGGTGCTCTCGGCCCTGGCGTACGGCACCGTCGGGGCGCTGCTGCTCGGTTTGCTGCTGGGACGGTAGCAGTGTTTTGAAAAAGGGATGACAGGCCCTCTCTCTTTGCCCGAGCAGAGCGAAGAAGAAGGCCGTCCCGTAAAGGTCAAGCCCATTGAAGGCGTTCCCCCGGCTGAGAGGCGCGGGGGGGCTTTGGTTTACTGCTCGCCGTACACGTGGACCGCCACTTCCAGCTTGCCCTGCCCGCCGCCGTAGTAGGTGCCGCGCACGGGGGACACGTCGCTGTACTCGCGGCCGTGAGCGATTTTGATGTGTTTTTCGTTCGCGAGGCAGTTGTTGGTGGGGTCGTAGCCCAGCCAGCCGTAGCCCGGAATCAGCGCCTCCACCCAGGCGTGGGTGGCCTCGGCGCCCAGCATTTCGCCGCCGCTGTAGAGGTAGCCGCTGACGTAGCGGGCCGGAATGCCGAGCTGCCGCAGGATGCCCAGCATGGCGTGGGTAAAGTCCTGGCACACGCCGCGCCCGTGCCGCGCGAACTCGGCCAGTGGGGTGCTGACGGCAGTGGCCTTGGTGTCGTAGGTAAAGCGGCGGTGCAGCCCGGTGTTGAGGTCGCTCAGAAAGCCCGGCAGGTCGTCGTCCGGCGCCGGGCGGCGCACCTCGAAGATCTCCGGCCAGTCCCCGGCAGGCACGCGGGGAGAGGGCACCAGAAACTCGATGTTCGCTGCGCGTGCCCCTTCCAGCACGCTCATGGGGGCCGCAAGCGGCAACGTGACCGCGTGGGTGTCCACGATGGCCTGCGCCTCGATGCGCAACTCGGTGTGCGGCTCGTGGACGTGGACATGGTGGACCAGCGCCCCGAAATAGTCCTTGTGGGACGTGATTTCGGCTTCCGGCGTCACGCTCAGGTGAAAGGAGCGCAGCGTCTGCCGGACCTCCTGCACCGGGTGCAGGCGGACCTCGTTGAACGAATCCCAGGCGGGCTTGGGATAACGGTACTCGGTGGTGTGTCGGATTTCACAGCGCATAGGCGGGTCCCTCGTCAGGCTCCGGGGGGGAGCCGGTGACGTGCCGTGCAGTCTGACACGCGCGGTCTGACAGAAGCGTGACCCCGTTTAGGCCGCCCTTCATCCCCCGCGCCGCGCCCGGCCCGGTTTGGGGGTGCGGTGCAGCACGGCCGCCGCGATCAGCCCGCCCACGAAGCCGAAGAGGTGCGCTTCCCAGGACACGGCGGGGTTGCCCGGCAGCACGCCCCACAGCACGCCGCCGTACAGGGCGAAGGCGATCACGGCCACCACGACGGCGACCGGCGTGCGCTCCCACCACCCCACGCCGAGCAGGTAGGCGAGGTAGCCGAACACCAGTTCGCTCGCCCCCAGGTGTACGCTGCCCCCGCGCCCGAACAGCCACACCAGCCCGCCGCCGATCAGGACGATCAAAAAGGTGGCGACCAGAAACCGGCTCACCGAGCGCACGGCGGTCATGAAGGCCAGCACCGCCAGCGGCACCGTGTTGGCGATCAGGTGCGCGAAGCCGTCGTGCAGGAAGGGCGCGGTGAACACGTGCCAGAAACTGCCCGCCTGACGCGGCACGATGCCGTAGCCGTCCAGCCGGGTGCCGAAGAGAAACTGGTCGGCCACCTCCTGCCCCCAGAGCAGGGCGATCAGACCTGCCGTCAGGCCCGCCGCTCCCTTCAGGTGAGGACGTCCGGGGGCCAGGGGCGAGGGGGGCTGTGGAGGAAAAGGGCGCGGGGGAGGCGGGCGCGTCATGCCCCCAGTGTCCGCCGCCGGGTCAGGAGAAAAATGCGGCGCGGGCGAGGGGCCGTTCATGCAGCGCGGGCGCCGCTGGCAGCCTCGCCCGGCGGCGGGCGCTTACAATCGGGCGCAATGAGTCTCATCTTCGACTGGTCGGCGCTGCGCGAGCGGACGACGTTTCCCGGCACGGGCGGGCGCCTGCGTGCCGAACCCGCCGACTTTCAGGTGCAGGAGGTGCCCGCTTACCTGCCCGGCGGCAGCGGCGACTTTCTGTACCTTCACATAGAAAAGACCGGGCACACCACCGCCCATGTGGTCCGCGAGTTGTGCGCCCAGCTCGGCGTGCGTGACCGCGACGTGGGGGTGGCCGGACTCAAGGACCGCCACGCCGTGACCACCCAGTGGCTGAGCCTGCCCGGCAAGGTCGAGCCGCGCCTGGGGGAATTCTCGCTGCCCGGCGTGCGGATTCTGGACACGTCGCGCCACAGCAACAAGCTCGGCCTGGGGCATCTGCACGGCAATCGCTTCGTGGTGCGGGTGCGCGGGGCGCCGGGCACGGCGGAACAGGCCGGGGAGACGCTGGCGGCGCTGGCCGAACACGGGGTGCCCAACTATTTCGGCCCCCAGCGCTTCGGCCTGGGCGGACTCAATGCCGAGGAAGGCCTGCGGGTGCTGCGCGGCGAGTCGGAGCTGCGTGACCCCCGCGTGCGCCGCTTCCTGACAAGCAGCGTGCAGAGCGCGGTGTTCAACGCCCTGGTCAGTCTGCGGCTGGAACGCGGCGCCTTTGACCGGCTGCTGACCGGCGACATGGCGAAAAAACATGACACCGGCGGCGTCTTTCTGGTCGAGGACGCGCAGGTCGAAACCCCCCGGGCGCAGCGAGGCGAGGTGAGTGCCACCGGCACCCTGTTCGGACGCAAGGTCAGGCCACTCACCGCCGACGCGGGCGCGCTGGAAACCGAAGCCCTTTCCCTTTTCGGCCTGACCCCGCAGGTCTTCGCCTCGCGCAAGGGCGACCGCCGCCTGATTCGGGTGTTTCCCGCCGGCACCGAGGTGCGCCCCGAGGACGACGGCTACGTGCTGGCCTTCACCCTTCCCAAGGGCAGTTTCGCCACCAGTGTCCTGCGCGAGGTGATGAAGACCGAGGTGGACACCAGCGGCCCGGACGACGAAGCTGGCCCGGCAGAAGGTACTCCGGCAGAAGGCGCGACGGAGGACCACGAGTGAACGGCCCACGCCCGGCTGCTGGGCGGCGGGCGTTGACCTGCCCCCGTCCCGACCCGGCGCTGCGGGCTGCATTTCTGGCGGCGCTTTATGGACCGCCCGGCGAGCGCGTGCGCCTCAGCCCCATTCCCGGCCCCGTTCCTCGCTGGGCTAGCGGTTCATGGGCCATCGTCACCGCCTGGAACCCGGACGCGCAGCAGGCCCCTGAGAGTGCCAACTGCGCCGCGCAGGAGCGGCTTCTGGCCTGCGTTCTCCAGGCGGGCCTGATCCCACGTCCTGCCGTCAACGGCAGCGGCGAGTGGGCCGAGGAAAGTCTGCTCGTGCCCGGCGCGTCTCTGGCGCAGGCGCGGAGCTGGGGCGAGGCGTTCGGGCAAAAAGCAGTGCTGTTCGGCGTCGGCTCACGGGCGGCGCTCGTCTGGTTGCCGGGGCCGACCGAGCGCTGCTGGGCTGTGCCGGTGTCGGAACACTTCGGGAAATAAGGCGCGTCATCTCTTTTTCGGAGCCTTTTTCCGAGTCGAGCGAGTCGAACATATGGGATGGAGGGGCAGGAAGATGACTTCCGTCCGGTATCGGCCGCCTGACCCGGCCAAGTGGCCGATGCCCGGACGGGCGCCGGGTGTCATCCTGCCTGTGGGGACCCGACCCTGCAGGGGCGCGGCCCGCCCGAAAGCAAATGTGGACCGGCATACCCAGGTCTGACGCTCCTCGTCACACAATGGCGCTATCCGAATGCCTTTTTTCGCCCTCTTTCCCTTCCCGCCTCATGGGGAAGACCTGTGCCCGGACGGGCCACAACAGGAGACAAGTTGACGGATTTTCAAACTGGCACGCCTTCCGCCCCCACTTCTGCGGGCACCGCACCTGCCGCAACGGCGACGGTCACCCTGACCGACCAGCGCGAGGCCTACGCTCTGCTCGGCGCGAACGACGCCAACCTGCGCCGGATGCGCGAGCTGACCCGGGCCAAACTGATTGCGCGGGGCGAAACCGTGACCATCACGGGAGACGCGGCAGACGTGGAAGGCGCCGAGCGCATGGTGCGCGACGCCCTGGACGTGGTGCGCTCGGGCGGTGAACTCACCCCCGAGAGCCTGCTGCGCTCGGCGCGGCTGAGCAGCGAGGGCCGCAGCCTGGCCCAGGAAACCCAGGTCAGTGGCCTGAGCCTGCCGCGCGGCCTCAAGCCCAAGACACCGGGGCAGAAGGTCTACCTCGACCTGATCAACGAGTCCGACATCACCTTCGGCGTCGGCCCCGCCGGGACCGGCAAGACCTACATGGCGGTGGCGATGGCGGTGCAGGCGCTCAAGGCCAAGAAGGTCAAGCGCATCATCCTGACCCGTCCGGCGGTCGAGGCGGGCGAGAAGCTGGGGTTTTTGCCCGGCGACCTTCAGGCCAAGATCGACCCGTATCTGCGGCCCCTGTACGACTCGCTGCAGGACATGCTCGACCAGGAAAAGTTCGAGTCGTACCTCACGAGCGGGGTCATCGAGATTGCGCCGCTGGCGTTCATGCGCGGGCGCACGCTCAACGACGCTTTCATCATCCTCGACGAGGCGCAGAACACCACCGGCGAGCAGATGAAGATGTTCCTGACCCGCATGGGCTTTTCCTCCAAGGTCGTCGTGACCGGCGACGTGACGCAGATTGACCTGCCGCGCCACATCACGTCCGGTCTCGCCGTCGCCAAGCGCGTGCTGAGCCAGATTGAGGGCATCGGCTGGCACGAGTTCACCGAGGTGGACGTGGTGCGTCATCCCCTCGTCGGGCGCATCATCAAAGCCTACGACGCCGCCGAGCAGGCCGAGGAAGACCGCCGCGCCGCCCGCCGGGGCGAACTGGCGAGCATCCCGGAAGACGAGCGCGACTGAAGGACGAGCGCGACTGATACGGATTCCGATTGAATCTGAAACTACCAGATTCAATCCGACTTGCAAAGCTGCGCAGCAGAGCGGATGCGAGTAGGAAAAAATACGGATTCTGCGATATGGATGCACAGGCGGCGCTTTCCCGACTGTGCAGGAATTAAGCGGAATCCGTATGAGCACCCCCTCAGCACCCGCTGGGCAAATCGGCAAAACACGAACAGCACGCACCGGGTCTCCGCCTGATGGTCGAGGCCCGGTGCGTGCTGTCATGCGGCTTCGGGTGGGGGTGGGAGGCCCCCCTTCCTTAAACGTCGCCTCCCCTGCAACCCAAGCCACATTTCCTGAACTCTCATTTGCTTGACCGGGCAGGCTGTGAGACTGCGACCTATGAAACACATTCTGTTCCCGACCGTGGCCGCCGCCGACGCCTTTATTGCCGACCTCCAGAGCCGTGGCGTGGTGCAGCCTGAAGTGGGCACCATGAACATGAACCGCCGCGTGCAGCAGGCCGCGACGGCTGGAACCGTGGCGACCCCCACCACGACCACGACGACCACCACCACCGATTACGTGGAGGGCGGCGGCACCGCTGAAGACGCCGGTGCGGGCGCCGTCAAGGGCACCGTTGCAGGCGCCCTGACCGGCGCGGCGGCGGGTGTGCTCGGCACGGCAGCCACGCTGGGCACCGCTGCTGCGGCGACGGTGGCGACCGGCGGCCTGGCCCTCCCGGTGATTCTGGGCATGGCGGCCCTCGGCTCGGGCGTCGGCGCGGCCGTGGGCGCGGCGGGGGGCGCGGCGGGCGTGGATGAAACCGGCGGCGCCGTACGCAGCAGCTACGACACCTACGAGGCCGACGACGCCTACTACAACCGTATCCACGAGCGCGTGAACGCGGGTGGCCGTGCGGTCGCCGTGGACGACAACGTGCCCCAGGACGTGCTGATGGAAGCCGTCAGCAAGCACGGCGGCGAAATCGTCAGCGCCTGAGTTTTCCGAACTGATACGGATTTCGCGATATGGATGCACAGGCGGAACTACACCGCCTGTGCATCCATATCGCGAAATCCGTATCTTTTCCTACTCCTTTCAGTCGGATTGAATCCAGAAATCTGCTGGATTCAATCGGAATCCGTATGAGGGGCCGGTTCCTGCGGGAGCTGGCCCTTTTTCTGTCTTGCCACAGGCCAGGACAGGGGCACCTGGAAGCGAATTGTGTTTTACCTTGCCCTTGCGCGCTAACATTCGGGAATGTCAATTGCCATCGTCACGGATTCCACGAGTGACCTGACACCGGAACACCTCGCCTCTCTGGGGGTCACGAGTGTTCCGCTTTACGTGCTGCTCGGCGGTCAGCTCTATCAGGACGGGGTGCAGCTCGGCGCCCGGCAACTGGTGGAGCAGGTTCGGGCGGGCAACGCGATGCCCAGCACGTCGCAGCCGAGTCCTGCCGAGTTCGCTCAGGCCTATGCCCGCGCTCTGGAACAGGCCGACGAGGTGCTCAGCCTGCACCTGAGCGGGCAGCTTTCGGGCACCGTGGGCAGCGCCCGGCTGGCGGCGCAGGACTTCGGGGACCGGGTGACGGTGGTGGACAGCCGCACCGTGACGCTGGGGCTGGGACTTCAGGTGGTGCGGGCCACCGAACTGGTGCAGGCAGGCCAGAGCGCGGCGCAGGTCGTGCAGACCCTGGAGCGCGTCTCCTCGCAGGCCGACCTGCGCTTCACGGTCGATACCCTGGATTTCCTGCGGCTCAATGGCCGGATCGGGGGCGCGTCCGCGCTGCTCGGCGGGCTGCTCAACATCAAGCCGCTGCTGGTCGTGCGCGGGGGCCGGGTCGAAGCCGGGGGCCGGGTGCGCGGGCAGAAAAAGGCGCTGGCCGATCTGGTCGAGCATGTTCGCCGCTACGTGTCCGAGCACGGGGGAGCGCGGGTGGCGTTTCTGGCGACGGTGGGCGGGGAAGAGGACCGCGCCGCCGTGCGGGCCGAGCTGAGCGGGCTGGACTGGGGCGGGCAGGTGCGTGACATGGGCGACCACGAAATCGGCGCGGTGGTCACGGCCCACGCGGGGCCGGGCGCCGTCGGGGTGGCCCTCGAACCCCTGAGCGCCTGACCGTGCGCGGCACCATTCGCCTGACTCTGGCGCTGCTGCTGCTGGGCGGCGCCATCAACGCCTGCCGCAGCCGCGAAAGCCAGGACCCGGCCCCCTCTCCGCAAGCGGTGGACCGGACGGCGAACTCGTCCCACGTCCGGGCGGGTGTGCCGACGGAACCTGCTCGCCCCGCGACCCCGGCGCCTGCTTCTGATGTCCCGGCGACCGCCCCTGACGTGCCCCCCACCCCTTCCGACTGCCTGCCCCCGGCCCCGGCGGTGGCCCCGGCGCCGCCTCCGCCCCAGGCCCTCAGCGGGCGACTGGGGCTGTGGGTGGCCGAGGTGGACCCCCGCACCCTGGAGCCGCGCCGGGCCGTGGCCTCCAACCCCGACGACGTGTTTCCACTGGCGAGCACCTACAAACAGGCCGTGCTGTGGGCGTTGCTGCGCGAGTTCGACGCGGGCCGGGTGTCGCCGAACGAGCGGTTCGACGTGACGGTGCAAAACCAGAGCCTGGGCGATTATCCCTATGACGACAGCAATGTGCGCGAACTCTCGCAGCGCATGATTCAGTTCAGTGACAACACCGCCACCGACATCCTGCACCGCCGCGCCGGGTTGCGGCAGGTGCAGGACGTGGCCGACCGCCTGCATCTGTGCCGCACCCGCCTGATTCTGCCGACCAAGGCGTGGTGGGTGGCCGAGACGGGGCTGTCGCCTGCTTTCAACGGCGCCCGCGACTGGGACACGGCCACCGGAACGCAGCGCCTGCAACTCGCCCGGCAGATCGATGCCGACGCCCAGAAACAGCGTTATGACCAGCTTCAGCGGCAGCTCGACGACTATTTCGACCACCGCTACGACCCGGCCGACGACCTGAAGGTGCACAACGTCAGCACCCCCTACGAGTTCGCCACCCTGGTCACGCACGAGTTTCTGCGCCCTGGGCTCTCACCCCGTGCCCAGAAGTGGCAGCGCGAGGTCATGGCGACGGGCTTCGGACGTTCGGCGCTGAAGGCGCAGCACGCGGGCAACATCAATTATTTCGGCGGCAAGGGGGGCAACGGCTGGAAACTGCTGACCTACAGCGGCTACTTCCAGACCAGGGACGGGCGCCGGGTGGTCTACGCGTTCATGCAGCATGGTGCCGATGAAACCTACACCATGCCCAACACTCGCCGGGCCTTCGCCTGGATCAATGCGGCTGTGGACGAGGTGCTGGGCAAGCAGCGGCCTCAGGGCGCCCCAACCTCGCCCCTGCCCACGGCCACCCCCGCCGAGCGGGCCAAGGCCGACGCGGTCGAGGGAGCGCAGCAGCGGCCCTGATACGGATTCCGCTTCATTCCTGCACAGTCGGGCCTATACAGTTGGGAAGGCGCCGCCTGTGCATCCATATCGCGGAATCCGTATTTTTTCCTACTCGCATCCGCTCTGCTGAGCAGCTTTGCAAGTCGGATTGAATCTGAAACTACCAGATTCAATCGGAATCCGTATGAGACCAGCGCACCGTTCCTGTTTCCGGGTGTCTCTGGCATACTCCCCGGGTGTTGCGTTCTCCCTATTCCGGTGGTCACCTTGAGGTGGTGGTCGGCCCCATGTTCAGCGGCAAAAGCGAGGAGCTGATTCGCCGCCTGACCCGTGCGCTGATTGCCCGGCAACGGGTCGCCGTGTTCAAGCCCGCCATCGACAACCGCTATCACGCCAGCGAGGTCGCCAGCCACGCCGGGCGCACCCTCGAAGCGGTGGCGGTGCCCGACGCCCGGGCCATCCGCGCCCACCTGTCCGGCCAGGGTGAACTGCTGAGCGCCACCCCCGAGGGCGTGGACGTGGTCGGCATCGACGAGGCGCAGTTTTTCGGTCCCGAACTGGTGCCGCTGGCCCTCGACCTTGCCGATGCGGGCGTGCGGGTCGTTCTCGCCGGGCTTGACCTCGATTTCCGCGCCGAGCCGTTCGGGTGTATGCCGGAGCTGCTCGCCCGCGCCGAGAGTGTGGACAAGCTGACCGCTATCTGTACGGTCTGCGGCGCCCCCGCCACCCGCACCCAGCGATTGATCGGCGGCCAGCCCGCCCGCTTCGACGACCCGGTGGTGCTGGTCGGTGCAAAGGAGAGCTACGAGGCCCGGTGCCGGGTCCACCACATCGTGGACCGGACAGAGCGCAGGGGAGAAATGCGCAGAGGAGAAATCTAGAGGGTCAAGCCCACAACCAAAAAAACCAAAAAAAAGCCGCCTCACTGGGAGGCGGTCTTTTCTAGGCAGGGTGCAGGATTACTCCTCGCTCTTGCCTTCTTCCTTCTTGTCGCTGCCGAGGCCGAACTGCGCGAACAGGTCCGCGTAGACGTCGCCGAGCTTGGTGCTGATCTTGCCACCCTGCTGGGCGTCCTTGGCGTTGTAGGCGTAGTCGGCGCCACCGCGTCCGCCACGGCCACCGCCGCGCTGGGCGCCACCGCCGAAGGTGGAGTCACGGCGGCTGCCGCCACCCTGGCTGACGTAGTCGCGCTGGCCGCCGCCTTCACCGCGCTGGGGCACGGGGCCACCGCCCAGGAAGCGGCGACGGCTCAGGCTGGCACGCTGCTCCACGGGGTCGATGTTCAGGATGACGGCTTCGATCTCGTCGCCCTTCTTGAACAGGTCGGCGGGGTTGTTCACGCGGTTGAGGTCGAGTTCGCTGATGTGGATCAGGCCCTCGATGCCTTCTTCGATTTCCATGAACACGCCGAAGTCGGTCATGCCGGTGATCTTGCCCTTGACCGGGGTGCCGGGGGGGTAACGGTCAGGCAGGGCGCTCCAGGGATCGTCGGTGGTCTGACGAATCCCGAGGCTGATGCGCCGGTCCTTGGGGTCGATGCGCAGGATAACGGCTTCGACCTCGTCGCCTTCCTTCATCACTTCGTTGGGGTGACGCACGCGCTTGGTCCAGCTCATCTCGCTGACGTGAACCAGGCCTTCGAGGCCGGATTCCAGTTCGATGAAGGCGCCGAAGTTGGTCAGGTTGGTGACCTTGCCCTTCACGCGCTGGCCGATGCTGTAGCGCTCGGTGGCACCTTCCCAGGGGTCCTGGGTCAGGGCCTTCATGCTCAGGTTGATGCGCTCGCGGCCCTCGTCCACGTCAATGACCTGAACCTGCACCTTGTCGCCCACCTTGACCACGTCGCGGGGGTGGTTGAAGCGGCCGTAGGTCAGCTCGCTGCGGTGCACCAGACCGTCGATGCCGCCGAGGTTGACGAAGACGCCGAAGTCGGTGATCTCGACCACTTCGCCCTCGAACTGCGCGCCGGGTTCAAGCTGGCCGACCGTGGCTTCACGGGCCTTGGCCTTCTCGGCTTCCATGATGGCGCGGTGGCTGATGATCACGCGGTTGCGCTTGCGGTTGAGCTCGATGAGCTTGACCATCAGGGGCTTGCCCACGTAGGGGTCAAGGTCGTTGACGCGGCGGGTGTCCACCTGCGAGGCGGGCAGGAACGCACGGATGCCCTCGACCTGCGCGACCAGGCCGCCGCGCACCTTTTCCAGCACCTCGACTTCGAAAGCCTCGTCGGCTTCCTGCATGCGCTCCAGCACGCGCCAGCCCTTGTCCTGCTCGGCACGCTTCTTGCTGAGCACGATCTGGCTGTTGGGCAGGTCCACACGCACGACATACGCTTCAATCGCGTCGCCGGGCTTGTACATTTCCTGCGCCTGCTCCAGGGTCACGGGTTCTTCGCCGAGCTGGTTGAGGGGAATGACGCCCTCCACCTTGGCGCCGATGTCCACGGCAATGCCTTCCTGGCCGATAAAGACCACGGTGCCGTCCACGATGTCGCCACGGGTGACCGACTGGGGTTCCTGCGCCTCGGCGGCGAGGATGTCCTCCATGGTCATCTCGGGGTACTCGCGCTCTTCCTGAGCCTGGGTCTTGGTCGCCTGCTCCTGCTGACGCGCCTGCTCGCCCTGGCTGACTTCCGTCTGGGCCTGTTCGGTCTGGGCGCTCATCGCTTGCTGGGTGCCGGTGTCGCCCGTCGCGGGCTGAGTCCCGCCGTTGACAGCGGGGGTCTGGGTGTTGTCTTCCATGAACTCCTGTCCTCCTGGCCCGAAACCTTCACGTTGGAACGTTCCGGGCCTAGCCTGATACCTGTGCTTTTGCCCTCTGCTTTCGCCGCCTGCCCCGACTGGTGCTCCGGATGGGTCCAGATGAACAGTGCGTCGGTAGAGGGCTTGCTCGCACGGCAACACCTTATCTTACCAGAAAAAATGCGTCAGGGGCAAGGGGAAGGGCAGGTGTCCGCCCCGCTGCGCCGCCGCTCTGACTTGGACCCGGTCAAGCGTTTCGCCCCCTTGCTGCCTGCCCGGTGCGTGGATGCAGGCGGCTGACACAGGCAACTGGGGGCTTGACGCTGACCCGCATGGCCCCCTATACTCCCCTCCGCCTTACGAAAGGCCCAGCCAGATGAACACCGTTGGGGTATCGTCTAATGGCAGGACGTCGGTTTCTGGCACCGTTAATCTAGGTTCGAGTCCTAGTACCCCAGCCAAAGAAAGGGAGAAGCTCACGCGGCTTCTCTCTTTTTTCTTGTCGTCCCGGCCCTGCGCGATGGTTTAAAAAGTAAACCGGAGAAGGGACTTTCGTGCTATGCTGAGCGGCATGACAGCACCTACTTCTCACGACTATGACGTGGTGATTATCGGCGGTGGCCCGGCGGGACTCACGGCGGCGATTTACACCGGGCGGGCGCAACTCAGCACCCTGATTCTGGAAAAGGGCATGCCCGGCGGCCAGATCGCCTGGAGCGAGGAGGTCGAGAACTTCCCCGGCTTTCCCGAACCGATTCCCGGGATGGAACTCGCCCAGCGGATGCACCAGCAGGCCGAAAAATTCGGTGCCAAGGTCGAAATGGAAGAGGTGCAGAGCGTGCAGCACGACGCGGGCGCCCACCCCTACCCGTTCACCGTCCGGGGCTACAACGGCGAGTACCGCGCCAAGGCGGTGATTCTGGCGACCGGCGCCGAACCGCGCAAACTCGGTATTCCTGGGGAGGAAAACTTCTGGGGCAAAGGCGTGAGCACCTGCGCCACCTGCGACGGGTTCTTTTACCGGGGCAAGAAGGTTGTGGTGGTCGGCGGGGGCGACGCCGCCGTGGAAGAAGGGCTGTTCCTGACCAAGTTCGCCGATGAGGTCACGGTCATTCACCGCCGCGACACCCTGCGCGCCAACAAGGTGGCCCAGGCCCGCGCCTTCGCCAACCCCAAGATGAAGTTCATCTGGGACACGGCGGTGGAGGAAATCCAAGGCGGCGACAGCGTCAGTGGCGTGAAGCTGCGCCACCTCAAGACCGGCGAGGTCAGCGAACTGGCGACCGACGGGGTGTTCATCTTCATCGGGCATGTGCCGAACACGGGATTCGTCAAGGACCTCGTGAAGCTGCGCGACGACGGCTACGTGGACGTGCGCGACGATATCTACACCAACATTCCCATGCTGTTTGCCGCCGGAGACGTGAGCGATTACGTGTACCGCCAGCTCGCCACCAGCGTCGGTGCCGGCACCCGCGCCGCCATGACGGTGGAGCGTCAGCTCGCCGCGCTGGAAGTGGAAGGCGAGGAAGGTGGGGCACAGACGGCGGCTGATTGAACGCCGCTTTGCTGCACAGGAGCGCCTCATGCCGGGGCGCTCCTGTTTGTGGTGCCCGGACACCTCTTGTCTTTTCCGTCAGCCAAGCGGCCACAGCGAGCGGCAGGCGGTACGATGGCCCCCATGTTGCGCCTTTCTTTTCCTGACCGGCTGCGGCGCAAGCTGGGGGGGTACATGGGCAAGGTCCGGCGGCTGTCGCGCAGTCTGCGGGCCGATGCCGCCCACCCCGATGACCGCTGGGCCGAGACGCTGCTCAACCCGGGAGAAACGCGGGTCTACCGGAGCATGGACCCGCGTGACCGTGAACACGCCTGCCGCGTGACCCGGCACCTGCTGCGTGACCACCCGCAGGCCAGCCCCGAACTGCTTGCCGCCGCCCTGCTGCACGACTGCGGCAAGAGCGTGCGGCCCTACCATGTGGTCGAGCGCGTGCTGGTCGGCCTGATTCCTCACCGCCTGAGCATTCTGCTTCCGCCTGCCGGGGCCGTGGGCATTCGCGCCGCGCATCCCGAACTGGGTGCCGAACTGCTTGCCCACGCGGGCGCCCGGCCCCGGGTCGCGCAGCTCGTGGCCCGCCACCACGCCTCGGTGGGGGACCCCGAAGCGGCGCTGCTGCACCACTACGACGAGCTGGAATAAAGAAGCGCAGGAGAGCCGCCCAGGAACGATTCCGGGCGGCTTTCCTCTGCTTAAAAACAGCGATTACTTCCGGGCCAGAATGTGCGGCAAGCGGTCTTGCAGGCGGTGCAGCGGCAGATCGAAAGCGGCGCGGGCGGCGTCGTTCGGCGCGGTGTTCCCGGCCTTGAGCATCGCGTACTGGTCGCCCGTGATGGGGGCGGCGGGCAGTCTGCTGATGACCGGCACCGCGAGGTCCATCAGTTTCTGGGGAATCGGGACCACCTTCTTGCGCTGGCCGAGGACCCGCTGCTCCAGGTCGAGCAGTTCGCGGAAGGTGAATTCCTGCGGTCCGGTCAGGGCGTAGGTCTGCCCCACCGTCTCCGGCTTTTCCAGGGCGCCCGCAAAGGCCAGGGCCACGTCCTCCACGCTGATGGGGCGGAAGGGAAACTTGCCGTCGCCGATCTGGGGCACCACCGGGGCCGCCGACACCAGGTTTTTCAGCACCCGTCCGAAGAAATCGTCGCCCACGCCGAAAATCAGGCTGGGGCGGAAGATGGTCCAGGGCAGCCCGCTCAGGCGCACCAGCCCCTCGGCCTCGCCCTTGCTCCACGAGTAGGCGCTGGGGCTGAGAACGTCGGCACCCAGGGCACTCATGTGCAGGTAACGGGTGGGGCGAGGCCGCTCCATCTCGTCGCCGGTGTGGGCCTTTTGCCGGGCGTCGTCGTGGTCGCGCAGGGCGCTCAGCACATGCCGCGTGCCCTCGATATGCACCCGCTCGAAGTTCTGTTTGCCTCTCTCGGCGATGATGCCGACAAGGTGGATGACGGCGCTCGGTTGCACGTCCCGCAGCGCCTGACGCACGCTCTTTTCGTTCGTCACGTCGAGCTTGATGCCGACGCCCTGCCCGACGCCCTTGCCGTGGCGGGACCCCGCGAAGACCTCATGGCCGCGCCGGGTGAGTTCGGCCACGACCGCGCGGCCCACGAAGCCGCTCGCGCCGGTCACGAGAATGCGGGGAGAATGTTCTGCTTGCTCAGCCATAGGCCGCATTGTGTGGTGTCGCCGGGGCCGGTGGATGGGAAGGGCAATAAGCGGGGGTTGGGGAAGCAGAAAAACCGCCGCACCGGGAGGGGCGCGGCGGCGGAAGCGGGGGGCAGGCCCATCAAGGCCACGGTGGTCAAGGTGAACGGTGCGCGGTCAGGGGTGAAACGTGCTGGACGTGCGCTGTTCGGGGGTGGCCCCGTCCCGGAGCCTCATGGGTGCGGCTGTTTTCCCCGCCGCGAGGGAGGCCTTCGCCTGGGCGCTTCCCCCACTTCCGCGTCTCAGGGTGGGGGAGGAAGGCCAGGGTGTCAAGCCGTCAGGCAGGGTGTCCAGCCGTCAGGCGGGCAGCTCGGTCAGCCAGTTGGCCTGCTGAATCTGGACTTCCAGTTCGCGGCGCTCCTTTGCCAGCGTATCGGCCAGTTTTTGCAACTCGCGGGCGGGAATCACGGCCACCATCCTCAATTCGCTGTTGCTGTAGCGGGTCTGGCGCTCGGCGGCGGCAGTCGCGGCGCGGCGCAGGGCACGCAGGCGCAGGTCCAGCAGGTCACGGCGGGTCAGCGCGTCGGTCAGGCTCTGGCCGCCGGGCAGCGTGGCGGTCAGGTTGGCGCGGTGAATGCGCGGCAGCAGCCGCTCCAGCGCGTCCAGGACGGTCAGCAGCTCGTTGAGCAGTTCGTGGGGGTCCTCGGCGGGGACCTCACCCTCCTGCACCTGCATGTTCTGCGTGAGGCGTTCTTCGAGTTGCGCGGCCCTCCTTTGCAGGTCGGCGCGTTCGATGAGGGCTTCGGCGAGTTTCATGCGTTCATTGTGGACCAGGCGGGGGCAGAAGTTATTGAGAACGTGCCAAGTTGGTCTCAAGCCTGCTGTGCCGACTGGCTCTGAGCCATGAGCCATGAAGAGGCTGTTCAGAGCTTATGGCCCAGCACTCATGGCCTATCATACGGATTCCGCTTAATTCCTGCACAGTCGGGAAAGCGCCGCCTGTGCATCCATATCGCGGAATCCGTATTTTTTCCTACTCGCATCCGCTCGGATTGAATCTGAAACTACCAGATTCAATCGGAATCCGTATCACTCATGGCAAGGGGAATATGGCTCCTCGGCAGGGGATACGGACATGCCGCGTGATCAATGTAAGCCGCCTGGCCGGGGTGCGGGGACACGGGTTGGATGACGGGACGCGGCTAAGCCACCCGGCGCACGTTGTCTTGCCCGGCCCTCCCGTATGCTCAGTCTCAAGATGGCTTTCGATTCCCGCGCTCTTTCTGCACTTGATTTTCCCCGAATTACCGCTGCTCTGGCCGACCGCGCCTCGACCACGCTGGGCCGAGAACGGGCGCTCGCGCTGCGCCCGAGCGACGACGCCTACCGCATCGCTCAGGAACTCGACGAGGTGGAAGACGCCCTGTTCGGCGTCAGCCTGAGTCTGGGCGGCATTCATGACATCCGCGAACTGCACGCCCGCGCCGGGGAAGGCCGGGTGCTGAGTGGGCAGGACCTGCTCAACGCCGCCTACTCGCTCGACGGGGCGATGACGGTGAAGCGGGCCATCGAGGCCAACTCGCGCGGCCCGCTGCGCGACGTGGGGCAGGGCCTGGGCGACCACTCGGAACTGGTGCGGCGGGTGCTGCAAAGCCTGGACCGGGAAGGGCAGGTGCGCGACGACGCCTCGCCCCGGCTGCGCGACCTGCGCAAACGCATCGAGCCTCTGCGCGGGCGCATCCGCGACAAACTGACGCAGACACTCGAACAGTGGTCGGAGGTCTTGCAGGAACACCTCGTCACCATTCGCCGTGACCGCTACGTGCTGCCGGTGCTGGCGAGCCGGGTGGGGAGCGTGCAGGGCATCATCGTGGACGCCTCCGCCACCGGGCAGACCTATTTTGTAGAACCCGCCGCCGTCACGCAGCTCAACAACGAACTGACCCGCCTGATTCTGGACGAGGAAGCCGAGGTGCGCCGGATTCTGACCGAGCTGTCGGCCCTGCTCGCCCAGGACAGCGCCGTGCCGATGACCCTGAGCACGATCGGCGAACTGGACCTGATTGCGAGCAAGGCCAAACTCGCCCGCGACTGGCGCCTCAACCGCCCCGAGGCCTTGGCAGACGGCCTGTACGACCTGCGCGGAGCCAGGCATCCCCTCATCGAAAACCCCGTCGCCAACGACATCAACTTGGGCGAAACCAAACTGCTGCTGATTACCGGCCCCAACATGGGCGGCAAGACGGCGACCCTCAAGACGCTGGGCCTCGCCGTGCTGATGCATCAGTGCGGGCTGTACGTGGCGGCGGATTCGGCGCGGCTGCCCGTGGTGCGTGACGTGCTGGTGGACATCGGCGACGAGCAGAGCATCGAGGCGAGCCTGTCCACCTTCGCCAGTCACCTCAAGCACCTGCGCTATGTGCTGCGGCACGCGGCCCCCGACACGCTGGTGCTGGTGGACGAACTCGGCAGCGGCACCGACCCCGACGAGGGCGCGGCGCTGGCTCAGGCGCTCATTGAAACCCTGTTGCAGCAGGACGCACGCGGCATCATCACGTCGCACCTGTCGCCGCTCAAGCTGTTCGCGCTGGAAACGCCGGGCCTGAAAAACGCCAGCATGGGCTTCGAGGTCACGACGCTCGCGCCCACCTACCACCTTCAGGTCGGGCAGCCGGGCCGCTCCTACGCGCTGGCGATTGCCAACCGCATGGGCCTGCCGCGTGACGTGCTGGCCCGCGCCGGGGAACTGCTGGGGCCGGAAGCGGGGCTGATGGAACGGATGCTGGGCGAACTGGAACGCGAACGGCGCGAACTGGGCGAGCAACTCGAAACCGCCGCCGCCGCCCGCCGTGACGCCGAGGCCGAGCTGGGCCGGGTGCGGCACGAACGCGAGACCCTGGAAAGCCGCCGCAATGAAATGATGGCCGAGGCCGCGCAGAAGGCCGAGAGCCTGTACGCCGACGCGGTGGAGCGCGTCCGCACCCTCCGCGCCCGCGCCCAGGAAGAAAGCGCTCGCCCCCGCGTGATGCAGGAACTGCGCGAGCTGCGGGTGCAGGCGCAAAAGGCCCGCCCTGTCCCCCCCAAGCGTGAGGAACGCGGCGACCCCATCCGGGTGGGCAACAAGGTGGACGTGCCCGCCTACGGTGCCCAGGGACAGGTGCTGGAAATGCGCGGCGACGACCTCGTGGTGCAGCTCGGCCTGATGAAGGTGGGCGTCAAACGCCGTGACGTGCGCCTCGTGCCCGAAGCCAAGGTCAAGGCCCCCAAGCCGAGCTTCGTCGGCAGCGCCCCCAGCCGCTTCGACAACGAACTGCAACTGCGCGGCCTGAGCGTGGAAGCGGCGGTGGAGGAACTTCGCGCCGCCATCGCCGAGGCGCGGGCGCTGAAAGAATCGCCGCTGCGGGTCGTTCACGGCAAGGGCATGGGCGTGCTGCGCCGCACCCTGCGCGACTACCTCAAGACCGACAAAAATGTGGAGTCTTTCCACGACGCCGAGGCCAACCAGGGCGGGCACGGCGTCACGATTGTGAACGTGAAGCGGTGAGGGTGGCTCCTCTACTCCACGCCCCCACCTCCCGCATGGAGTAGCTCCCGGCGCACGCTGAGGGGCATGACCTTCTCCTCTGCTGCCGCGCCTGTCAAGCTCTGGAACAAAAACTTCGTGCTGTGGTGGCTAGAGCATTTGACAAAAAGACGCAACGTCTTTTTGGCGAGCGGAGCGAGTGCAAAACACTGAGCAGGGCGGAGAATGGAGTGATGCGGGGTGCCGTTCCGCGCATCACGTAATTCGGAGAACTGCTCTAGGAAGTGCCCAGAGTGCCTTCGGGACAGCGCTCGCAGGCATTGCCACCAGTTTTCTGGTTCTGCACCAGACGGGCAGCGCCTCGGCGATGGGGCTGAATCTGGCGCTCGCGATGCTGCCCGCGCTGCTGCAGCCGTTCCTGGGGGCGTGGGTGGACCGCATTCCGCTCAAAATCCCGCTGGTCGCGGGGAACGTCCTGCGCGTCCTGCTGCAACTGGGCGTCGGCTTCTGGGCGCTGCGGGGCCACCTGCCCACCGAAATCATCTACGCCGCCTCGTTCCTGATACGGATTCCGATTGAATCTGGTCGTTTCAGATTCAATCCGAGCGGATGCGAGTAGGAAAAAATACGGATTCCGCGATATGGATGCACAGGCGGCGCTTTCCCGACTGTGCAGGAATTAAGCGGAATCCGTATGACAGGGCTGGTGGGGGCTTTCTATGCGCCTGCCACGCAGGGCATGGTGGCGCGGCTGGTGCCCGCCGGGGAGCTGGAACGCGCCACGGGGCTGATGCAGGGGGCCACCCAGACCATGACCATGCTGGGCCTGGTCGCGGGCGGGTTTCTGGTCGCCACGCTGGGCCGCGCCCAGACGCTGATGCTCGACGGCCTGAGTTTTCTCGTGTTCGCCGGGGTGCTGCTGCTGGTGCAGTTGCCCGCCCGTGCGTCCCACGCCGCCGACGAACGGTACTGGGACACCTTCAAGGCCGGGGTGCGTTACGTGCGCGGCAGCACTCTGCTGATGGGCCTGCCGCTGCTCTCTCTGCTGGTCAACGCCTCTTTTGCTCCCATAGACATGCTGTTGCCCAAGAGGATGCTGAGCCTGGGCGCAGGCGAACGCGGCTACGGCCTCTTTTTCGGGCTGCTGCTGGCAGGCGCGGCAGGCGGCAGCTTTCTGGTGGCTGGGCTGGGGCAGCGGGTCAACGCCCGCGCCGCTTCGGTGGCGGGGATGACGGTCATGGGGCTGGCAGTCCTCGCGCTGGCTTTTACACAGACAGCGGTGCAAATGTACGTCCTGGCCGTGTGTATGGGCCTGGGCAACGCCTTTTGCAACATGGGCATCGGTGTGATTTTTCAGAAAAGAGTGGCCCCCGAATACTTCGGGCGGGTGGGGAGTCTGCTGGGCATGGTCGGTATGGCAGGCATGCCGCTGACGCTGCTGGCCCTCACGCCGTTCGCTGACCGCCTCAGCATCAACAGCATTTTCGCCGTGTGCGGCATTGTGACGGTGCTGGGTGCTCTGGCCTGGGTGGGGATTTTGCGGCGCGATGCAGAAACCGGAGAGGTGAGTGCATGAGCAGCTTGATTTTCACTGTAGGGACTGCTCACCTGAGCCGGAGCGTCTTGGAAGCGCAAAAGTGTAAGCGTCGCCGCCTCGATTTGAATATCATCGGCGTTCTGACCATCGCTGACGACGTGACTCCCAGCCTGATAGAGGAGGCAGTGGGGCGGGCTTCCGTGCGCGGGAGTGTGCGGGGGCCAGACGCGGCAGTCAAAGCACTCAAAGCCAGAATGCGCTGACTAGTGGATGACCAAGGGCATGATTGAGGCTATTCGACTTGCTTGTAGTGACGCGCCATTTTGCCTCTTGCTGCCTGGGTCGTGAATTCCCAATTCACTTTGACTGCCCTGGCGTTTCTGTGCCGCTCCCAGGCGGCAACTTCCGTCTCAAGTGCTTCTTTCGCCGCTATACGGCGATCCAGACACTGACGTTGCAGAGCGGCCCATTCCATCTCGGCCATATTCAGCCAGGACGCGTGTTTTGGCGTATAGATCCACTCGAACCGCTTTCTCAAGCGGTTCGCTTCTTCTGCGGGCAATGTGTCGTAGAGCGCTGCTGGTGAATGGGTCGAAAGCTGGTCCTGGATCAGCCGGATTTTCTTCGCCTCTGGGTAGCGTCGATCCAATGCTTGCAAACGAGCTGCGTATTCCTGTGACGTTCGCCGCTCAGTCACCGTCACACTGCGCTGCCCCGTCAGCGGCTCAAATTCGATAAAGAGATTAACTGTCCCACAGCGCTTGTACTCGTGATCGACCCGTGCCGGGTATCCCGGCACGGGTGGGAGCGGCTCACGAACATGATCGAGAAGCTGGACAGATTTTTCATCGAGGCAGACCACTGGATATTCAGGGTCATAGGGCAAAGCGTACGTATCCAGCACTTCCTCCATACGCCAGACAAAGTCTGCCCCTACTTTGGAGACGCACCAGCTCTCGACCTGCCAGGGTTTGAGTGCGTTTTTTTAAGCGTTTTTCGGACGGTCTCATCAGAAATACTGTCTACGACGCCTAAAGCGACAAGACGATCAGCGAGAAGCTGCATCGTCCACTTCGCGTACCCCTCTGGCGCATCCGAGCAGGTTTCTGCGATCAGGATCGCCGTGGCTTTCGGATCAAGTTTTGGGGGCTGCTTGGGGCGCGGTTTTTCGTAAAGAGCAGCAGCTACCCCGTCAGTCGCATATTTTCTGCGGATTTGACCGATCATTCCTTTGCTGACGGCCAGCCGTTCAGCGATCACCTTGTCATGCAGCTGTTCATCTGCCAGGAGAAGGACACGTGCGCGAGTCATGACTCGCGCACTGATCATTCCCTTCTTCGTCATATCGATGAGCTTCTGACGCTCAGCTTCAGGAAGGTTGACGACGAATCGCTTTTGGCGTCCCATGCAGCATTATAAGCCTTCTCATGCCCTTGGTCATCCACTAGCTGTTCAGCCTGCCCTCCGAGAGCAGAAGCCCCAGCAGGTAATCTTTCCCTTCCTCCGCCGGGCCTACGCTCGCTTTAGAAAGCCACCCCGCCAGCTCCTGCAAACGCTTTTCCAGTTCCCGCGCCTTCTCGTCGCTGAGGCGGTAATTCAGAAAAACACTGTGCGAAATACCTCTGGCTTGCTTGACTTCATCATCCACCTTGAGCGCCATCCCGTCTTCACAGCGAAAGAGCCGCAAATCCTGTCCACCTGCCCGACTGAGCGCCGCGTAATGTGAGCGCAGCAGCGGGCTATGTTCCATTTGAATCAGCTCGCCCAACGTGGCGGCGTCCGTCAGTTCAAAAGGAATACGGTATTCGTCGGCTATGGCCCGGTAAAACTTGATAGGGCGGCCTTTTCGGGGTTGAACACCACTTTGAACGATTAGACCCGCCTGAAGGAGCCGAGTCAGTTTGTGGTGGGTCTGTTGAAGATTTTGACCTGTGTGCCCGGCGATTTCCGAAGCGCTGCTTTCCCGCGTCAGGAGGCAGCTCAGAAGCCCGGCATAGTTGGAATCCAGCAGCAAGCGCACCTGCTCCCGCGTTTGCGCTACAAATACCCCGCTCATTCCAGTCCGCCCCGCGTGTAGAGCAGCCCCAGCAGGCAATCCTCAGCGTCCGGCTCGTTCTCCTCGGTGTGGGCCTGTTCCTGCACCCACGTTTTGAGCGCACGCAGGCGGTGTTCGAGTTCCTGCCGTGTCTGGGGTGTCAGCTTGTGCTGTCCGAAGGTACCGTAAGCGCCCGCAGGAATGACACCCTTGTAGCTGCCGTAATTGGCGCCCAGATTGCCGAACTGGTCGCATTGCAGCACCACTTCTTCGGCATGTCCCCGCTGAACTTGCGCCGCACCCTCCATAAACCCTGACACGAAGGGGCGAAACAACCGCTCGAACAGGTCGAGGGTATCCACCCCGTCGGTCAATTCTAGCGGCACGCGGTACTCGGCAGCCACCGCCTGATACAGCTTGATGGCCCGCCCGCCACGTTTGCGCTCGGCCACCACCGCGACCAGTCCGTGTTCCTGTAAACGGGTCAGGCAGTGATGCACCTGCTTGAGCGGCGTTCCCGTGTGTCCCGCGATTTCGCCCGCGCTGACCGCCTCCGCCTGCATCGTCGCGCCCAGGACCGCCTGATAACGGGGCAAAAGCAGCAGCCGCGCCTGCTCGGGCGTCTGGGCGGTGAACTCGGGCAAACAGGAGGGCATCCTGCCGGAGTCTAACGCTCGCAGGCAGGATGCCCTGTGGGATTTGAGGCTGAGGCTTACGCTCCCGGCTGCACGCTCTTGCTCAGGGTCGGCGGCACGCTGGCCTGCTCCTCCTGCTCCGGCTTGGGCAGCAGCAGGAGGTCCAGCACCTGTCCCACACGCTCGAAGGTGTGAATGGTCAGTTCGCCGCGAATGCTGTCGGGGACTTCCTGAAGGTGGGCTTCGTTGTCCTTCGGGATGATGACCTCGCGGATGCCGCCCTGGTGCGCCGCCAGCAGTTTTTCCTTCACGCCGCCGATGGGCAGCACCCGCCCGCGCAGGCTGATTTCGCCGGTCATGGCCACGTCGAGGCGCACCGGGCGGCCCGTGATGGCGCTGATGACGGCGGTGGCAATCGTGATGCCCGCGCTGGGGCCGTCCTTGGGCGTCGCGCCGTCGGGGAAGTGGACGTGCAGGTCGAGGTTCTTGTGGAAGTCGGGGTCCGCACCGTACTCGGCGGCGTGCGCCCGCAGGTAGGCGATGGCCGCGCCCACGCTTTCCTTCATCACGTCGCCCAGGCTGCCGGTCATCACGACCTTGCCGGTGCCGGGGGTCGCCAGGGCTTCGACCAGCAGCATGGTGCCGCCGACCGAAGTCCACGCCAGCCCCTGCGCCACGCCGACCTGCGGTTCCTTCTCCATCTTGTCGGGGCGGTGCAGCGGCACACCCAGGAAGTCGGGAATCTGCGGCGCGTCGATGACCTTCACGCCGTCCCAGGGCGTTTCCAGCAGTTCGCGGGCGGCTTTGCGGGCCAGCTTGCTGATTTGGCGGTCGAGGTTGCGCACGCCGCTCTCGGCGGTGTACTCCTCGACAATGCGGTTGAGCGCCGCGTCCGTGATTTCCAGTTTGCCCAGCAGGCCGTGCGACTTGATTTGACGCGGCACGCGGTAACGGCGGGCAATTTCCACCTTCTCCTGCTGCGTGTAGCCGGGAATCTGAATGACTTCCATGCGGTCGAGCAGCGGGCGGGGAATCGTCTGGAGGCTGTTCGCCGTCGTGATGAACATGACTTGCGAGAGGTCGTAGGGCACTTCGAGGTAATGATCCTGGAAAGTGTGGTTCTGCTCGGGGTCGAGGACTTCCAGCATGGCGCTGCTGGGGTCGCCGCGCCAGTCGCTGCTCATCTTGTCGATCTCGTCGAGCAGCACCACCGGGTTGACCACGCCCGCCGTCTTCATGCCCTGGATGATGCGCCCCGGCATGGAGCCGATGTAGGTGCGGCGGTGGCCGCGCACTTCCGACTCGTCACGCACGCCGCCGAGGGCCATGCGCACGAACTTGCGGTTGAGCGAGCGGGCAATACTCTTGCCGAGTGAGGTCTTGCCCACACCGGGAGGCCCGACGAGGCACAGAATCGGCGCACGCAGCTCGGCGTCGTCGGTGCGCTCCTCGGCGCTGCGCTCCTTGCGTTGCTCCTCGGTCTCGCCTTCCTTGTGGGTCAGCTGCCGCACGGCCAGAAATTCCAGGATGCGGTCCTTCACGTCGCCCAGCGCGTAGTGGTCGCTGTCCAGAATGTCGCGGGTGCGGGAAATATCCAGGATTTCCTCGTCACGCTTACTCCAGGGCACGTCGGTCAGCCAGTCGATGTAGTTGCGAACGACGGTGCTTTCCGGGCTGCCGCCGGGAGTGCGTTCCAGGCGTTGCAGCTCCTTGAGGGCCTTTTCCTTGACCGACTCGGGCATGCCCGCCGCTTCGATCTTCTCGCGCAGGGCGTCCACTTCGGCAGGGCTGTCCTCGCCGCCGCCGAGTTCCTTGCCGATGGCCTTCATCTGCTCGCGCAGGTAGTACTCGCGCTGGTTGGCGTCCATCTGCTCCTTGACGCGCCCAGCGATTTTCTTGTCCATATTGAAGCGCTCGGTGTCGCGGGTCAGGAGCTTGAGCACCTCTTCCAGGCGTGCTCGCAGGTCGCTCGCTTCCAGCACGGCCTGCTTTTCTTCCGGGGTCCAGGTGGCGTGGTGCGTGACCTGGTCGGCCAGGGCGCCCACGTCGGTCAGCGCCTTGAGGCCCTCGAGCTGATAGTTGTCCAGGCGCAGGTTTTTATTCTGGCGCTGGTACTCCTCGAAGGCCGACTTGACTTCGCTCGCCAGCACGCCGACCACGCGGGCGTCCTCGTCTGCCAGCTCGGTCACGGGCTGGGTGTCGGCCCGCACGCGCAGGTAGGCGCTGGGCACTTCGTCCAGCACCTTGGCGCGTTCCTGCGCCTCGACCAGCACCTGATAGGTGTTGTCGGGCATCCGCACGACCTGTTTGACCACACCCAGCACACCCATCTCGTACAGCTCGGCGCGGGTGGGGTCGTCGGTGCGGGGGTCACGCTGGGTGAGCAGCAGCACGCGGCGGTCGGCGGCCTGGGCCTCGTCCACCGCCCGCTTGCTCTTGGGGCGCCCCACGTCCACGTTCATGGTGACGCCGGGCAGAATCACGATATTTCTGAGTGCGACGACGGGAAGTTCCCAAATCATGTTTGCTCCTTGAAAGCCGCTTTGCATGCGGAAAAGTTCGGAAAGTCAACTGCATGGAGGGCAAAAGCCCCACCTGCGGTGTATCCCGGAGTCTAGGGCCGCAGGTGGGTTTTTGGCTGTAAGCTAAGTTGCTTTATGCAGACTTCTTGAGTCCCTTCGACTCAAGTGCCTTCAGCGGCTCGTCGATATGCTCGGCCTCGAAACGGATGTCCTTCACGTCCTCGCGGGGCAGCTCGAACAGCAGGTCCGTCATGGCCTTTTCCAGCACCGCCCGCAGGCCACGCGCCCCGGTCTTGCGCTCGGCGGCGCGGTGGGCGACCTCGCGCAGCGCTTCCTCGCTGAAGGTCAGGTTCACGCCCTGAAAGCCGAACAGCGCCTGGTACTGCTTGATGATGGCGCCCTGCGGCTCGCTCAGGATGCGAATCAGCGCGTCTTCGTCGAGGTCCTGAAGCTGCACGACCAGCGGCAGACGGCCCACGAACTCGGGAATCAGGCCGAACTTCACGAGGTCTTCGGGCAGGAAACGCACTTCCTCCTTTTCCTCGCCCTTGTGCTCGGCACCGAAGCCCACCGCGCGGACGTTGGTGCGGGCGCGGGCAATTTCGGCCATGCTCTCGAAGGCGCCGCCCACGATGAACAGGATGTTCTTGGTGTTCACCTGCACCAGTTCCTGCTGCGGGTGCTTGCGGCCCCCCTGCGGCGGCACCTGCGCCACCGTGCCCTCGATGATCTTGAGGAGTGCCTGCTGCACGCCCTCGCCCGACACGTCGCGGGTAATCGAGGTGCCTTCGGACTTGCGGGCAATCTTGTCGATTTCGTCCACGTAGATGATGCCGCGCTCGGCTGCCGACACGTCGTACTCGGCGGCCTGCAAGAGGCGCACGATGACGTTTTCCACGTCGTCACCCACGTATCCGGCTTCGGTCAGCGTGGTGGCGTCGGCGATGGCGAAGGGCACTTCCAGCATCTCCGCCAGCGACTGCGCCAGCAGCGTCTTGCCCGTCCCGGTCGGGCCGATGAGCAGGATGTTGCTCTTTTGCAGCCCCGCGTCGGGGTTGGACAGGCGGTGGTAGTGGCTGACCACGGCGACAGCGAGGGCTTTTTTGGCCTCGTCCTGCCCGATCACGAATTCGTCGAGGTAGGCCTTGATTTCCTTGGCGCTGGGCAGTTCCTCCAGCGAAAACTCGCTGCCCGCTTCCTTGCGCTGCTGCTTGACGAGGTCGAAGGCGCGCTCGGCGCACTCGTTACAGATGAAGGCGGCACGGCCCGGCGCTTCGATGAGTTGCGCGATCTGCGGGTGCTGGCGGCCACAGAAGGAGCAGCGGTCGGCGGCGCGGGTCATTGTTCGGCCCCCCGGCTGTCGCGGGTCTGGTCGATGACCTGATCGATCAGGCCGTACTTGAGCGCCTCGTCGGGCGACATGAAGTAGTCGCGCTCCATGTCACGCAGCAGTTTTTCGTGCGGCAGGTCGGTGTGCTTGTGGTAGATCCCCACCAGCGTGTCGCGCAGCTTCAGCACTTCCTTGGCCTGCACTTCGAGGTCGGGGGTGTTGCCCCGGAAGCCCGCCGACCCCTGGTGAATCATGATGCGGCTGTTGGGCAGGGCCATGCGCTTGCCCTTGTCGCCCGCCATCAGCAGCACGCTGCCCATGCTCATCGCCATACCCACGCAGATGGTGCTGACGGGCGCCTTGATGTAACGCATGGTGTCATAGATGGCCAGACCCGCGTAGACCTCACCGCCGGGGCAGTTGATGTACATCTGGATTTCCTGCTCGGGGTTTTGCGAGTCGAGCAGCAGGAGCTGCGCCACGATGGAGTTCGCCATCTGCGATTCGACGGGCGTCCCCACGAAAATGATGCGGTCCTTGAGCAGCCGCGAGTAAATATCGTAAGACCGCTCGCCGCGTCCGGTCTGCTCGATGACGTAGGGAATCACACTCATAACCTCCATTATCGCACGCCAGCGAAAGTCCGAAAGTGGGCGAGGTGAGGAGGCGAGGCTTGTCTTCTGTCTTTTCCTGTCGCGCCGTGCTCTTTTCGCTACCCGGCACGCGCGCCGGTGCCCACCCGCCGCAGCGTCAGCACGACCAGGAGGAGCAGCACACCCGCTGCCCCTGCGAGCAGTCCCGGCACCGCTCCCGGTCCCAGCCGGGTAAAGCCCAGCCCCAGCAGCCAGGGCATCAGGATGCCGCCTGCGCTGCCGCCGACGAGCAAAAAGGGCACCATTCGCGCCGGAAGGTGCCGGGCGGCCCAGGCCAGCGCGGTGGGAAAGATGGGGCCGCACGCCAGCCCGACCAGCGCGTAGGCGAGGGGGGCGAGCGTGGTCAGGGCTGTCAGCGCCGAGGCGACCAGGGTGAGAAGCGCCGCGCCCAGCACCAGCCGCCCGGGGGCCACCCGCTCCCCCAGCAGGCTGGTCAGCACCCGCGCGACGGTCAGGCCCCCCCAGTACGCGCTCACGACCAGGGCGGGGTGGGTGTGCCCGCTCGCCGCGAGGGTCTTGGCGGCCCAGGCCCCGGTGCCGACCTCGACCCCCACGTACACCAGCATCAGGGCAGCGAACAGCGCCAGGGTGCCCCGGTCCACGGCCCCGGCGGTGTCGCCAGCGGTGTGGGCCAGCCGGGGCAGGCCCCAGGCGGCGGCGGCGACCAGGCTCAGTCCCACCAGCCCGGCGATGGTGGCGAACGCGAGCGGCAGGCCCCCCGCCACGTCCCCCGCCTGCCGCGAGGCGAAGGTCAGCAGCAGCGGCGCGACCATGCTGCCCACCCCGAACACGGCATTCACGAAATTGATGGCCTGCGTCCCCGCCACGGCGTAGGCGGCGTTGAGTGCCCCCGAAACCCCGCCCAGCCCCAGCCCGCCCAGCAGGGCGCCCAGCAGCGCGAGCGGCCAGGTGGGGGACATGGCCACCAGCACGACCCCGGCGGCGAGCAGCAGCGAGGCGCCCGTCACCACCCGCCCCAGGCCCAGGCGCGTGAGCAGCAGCCCGGCGAGCAGCGGGGCCGCCGCCGACCCGATGAAGTGGGCACTGGCGATCACCCCGACCTGCGCGGTAGAGACCCCGTAGCGGGCCTCGAACGCGGGAAAGGCCGGGCCGTAGATGGCCTGAAGCACCCCGAGGGTCAGGAAGGTCGCGGCCCCGGCCCCCAGAACGGAAGCGGAAAGACGTGCGGGCAGGGGAGGGGCAGGGTCGGCAGCGGGCATCGGGACGCAGAGTAGCGGTTTGGCCCTGGTTGGCCCTGGCGCTTTCGGCGGGCGTCACGGCGGCGCTAACGTGCGGCCCTGCCAGCGCATTGTCAGGGACGGGGGGCTGTGGCAGAATGCGCGGCGAATTCTAGCCCCGAACCTGTGATTTGCCATCAAGCAGCGGCCCGGTACCGGCCGCCGTAAGGAGCAACGAAGTGACCCAGCCCAAACAAGTCCGACTCACCCGTGAAGGCTTCGAGCGTCTCGAAAAGGCGCTGGCCCAGGAGCAAAACCGCCTGAACGAAGCCACCCGCATCCTTCAGGAGCAGATGGAAACGAGCGCCGACAACGAGGACACCGGCCTCGAAGACGCCAAGCGCGAGAAGATGAACATCGAGGCCCGCATCGACGAACTCGAGGACACGCTCGCCCGCGCCACCCTGATCGAGGACCACGAAAACGGCGGGCGCGTCGAACTCGGGGCCATCGTGCAGCTGTCCAACGAAACCAGCAAAAAGGACATGAAGGTTCAGGTCGTCAGCGCCGCCGAAGCCGCGATGGTCGGCGGGACCCTGACCCGCATCAGCGAGGACAGCCCGGTGGGCAAGGAACTGATGGGCCGCAAGAAGGGCGAGGCGTTCGTCGTCACCCTCGAAGGCGGCAAGCAGATGAAGTACAAGGTGAAGAGCATCGAGTACTGAAGCCCGGACCACCAAAGCGGAGGGAGCCACCGATTTCGAGGCTCCCTCCGCTGCTTGTTCGCCTGTTGACGGCTTATACGGATTCCGATTAAAATTGGCAGAATATGACCGTCAAAAAGCTCTATATGACTGTCCAGTTCAGTCACGTTCCCCAGGATTTTTGGGACATCTACCGGCGTAGCACTTGTGCTGTAGAACGCCGACGGGCACAGTTCCTTGCTCTCATCGCTGAGGGAAAACCGGAATCCGAGGTATTTGACCTCACTAAATACTCAGTCAACGCGGCACGTCGTACTGTCCGCCGCTACCACGAGTTGGGTCTAGCTGGTCTACGCGACGCCCGTCATGATAATCGGGGAGCGCCTACTGTTCTGACTGCTGCTGAGCAGCAACGCATTGCTGCTCAGCTTCACGATGATTTTGCTCAAGGTATCCTCTGGGACGGTAAAAAGCTTCATGAGTGGGTGCAGCGTGAATTTGGTAAAGAGGTACATCTGGCTAGAGTCTACGAGTGGCTAGATGCTGCTGGATTTTCAAAACAAAAACCGCGTCCCAGACATACTGGAAGCAGTGACGAGGCAAGGGAAGCATTCAAAACAAAGTTTTATACGGATTCCGATTGAATCTGGTAGTTTCAGATTCAATCCGAGCGGATGCGAGTAGGAAAAAATACGGGTTACGCGATATGGATGCACAGGCGGCGCTTTCCCGACTGTGCAGGAATTAAGCGGAATCCGTATTAGGGGAGAAGCTTCGCCAAGCGGAGCTTCTCCATTCCCGCGTCTCACTCTGGTGCATGGACGAACACCGCGTAGGGTTGCTTCCCATATCCGCTGGAATATGGGCACCAACGAGGCAAACACCTCTTCGTCCAGTACAACCCCGCTACGAATGGCTCTATATCTATGCCTTTGTTAACCCTGAAACAGGTGAAGGCCGTTTTTGGCTTGTTCCCACTTTGAACAAAGACGCATACCAAGCAGTGATGACGGCCTTTGCTGAAAGTGTGGACGCGGGGCCAGACCATCACGTTCTTGTCGTTGAAGATGGTGGTGGGTTCCACGTCCCTGCACAGCAGGGACATCCAAGCGGTATAGAAACGGTTCGCCTCCCCCCATATTCACCAGAGTTGCAGCCTGCTGAACGACTCTGGCAACTAACCGACGCCACCATAGCCAACAGATGCTTTGAAAGCCTTGACGCCCTTAGTGAAGTTCTCGGACAGCAATGCGCTTGGCTTGAGACGCAGCTAGACCTTCTCTCCCAGTACACCCTTTTCCACTGTGGCCTTTATGCCAAAATTAATCGGAATCCGTATTATCCGGTGCAGCGCGGCAGCTCGCTTTCGCTGAGGTGCGCCCTGGCCCAGGCGTCGATGGCGTTGATGACCGTTTGCAGTTCCTGCCCGGCAGGCGTCAGGGAATAGACGCTGCGGGCAAGTTTGCCGCCGCCGTCCTCGGTGCGCTTGGCAATGACCCCCAGGTCTTCGAGGCTCTCCAGGCGCTGCGTCAGGGTGGCGCTGTTGCAGCCCCCCACGGCGCGGGCAAGTTCGTTGAAGCCTTTTTCACCGCCCAGCAGAGCGCGGACGATGTGCAGCACCCATTTTTCCTGCAAGACGCCGATGGCGCGGTAGGCAGGACAGAGGGTGGTGAAAACAGCGTCGCTCATGCCAAGCATCCTACACCATGTCGGAGAGCAAAGCATGACAAAAACCATATTGCTTGACTTTTTAAAGCGATTGACCTAACTTGTCGCCCATGACTGCGACCCAGACGCCCCCCGCCGCCACCCAGCGCCCGCTGAGCATGACCGAAGCCATCGAAGCCCGCCGCAGCATCCGCAAGTTCGTGCAGGAACCCATGAATCAGGATGACCTGCGCGAAATCCTGCGCCTCGCCAGCCTCGCGCCGAGCGCCTGGAACGCCCAGACCTGGCGCTTTGCGGTGGTGCAGACCCCCGAACTCAAGGAGCAACTGCGCGAAGCCGCCTACGGTCAGCCCCAGGTGACGAGCGCGCCCGCCGTGATTGTCATCTACAGCGACATGGAAGACACCCTGCAAACGGCGGAAGACACCGCCCACCCTGGCCTCGGCGACGCGGGCCGCACCCAGCAGCGGGCGACGTTCGACGGCGCTTTCGGGGCGCAGGACACCGCGCAGCGTGGGCAGTGGGGGCTGTCGCAGGCCAACATCGCCTTCGGCTTCCTGATGCTCGCCGCGCGTGGCCTGGGCTACGACACCGTGCCCATGCTGGGCTTCGACCACGGCAAGGTGCGCCAGATTCTGGACCTGCCCGAGCACGTGCAGTTCGCCGGGATTCTGCCCCTGGGCAAGCGGGCCGAGGAAGGCTACCCCCACCACCGCCACAGCGTGGAGCGGGTCGCCAAGTTCTACTGATTTTCCTGAGCAGCGCAACAAAAAAGCAGGACCGGACGACTCTGTTCCGGTCCTGCTTTCTGTCGTACTCGCGCTCAGCCTTCGGCACCTTCTTTCACCGTCATGATGCTCAGGCCCGCGTCCACGTACACGGTCTGCCCGGTGATGCCGCTGCTGAGGTCGGAAAGCAGAAAGAGCGCGAGCTTGCCGACTTCTTCGGAGGTGGCGTTGCGCCCGAAGGCCGCGTTCATGGCCCCCTTGTTGTACAGCTTGCCGAAATCGGGAATCGAGCGGGCGGCAATGGTCCGCATCGGCCCGGCGCTGATGGTGTTGACGCGAATCTCGCGCTCGCCGAGGTCGGCGGCGAGGTAGCGGGTGGCGGCCTCCAGCGCGGCCTTGGCGACGCCCATCACGTTGTACTTGGGGACCACCTGCTGCGAGGCGTGGTAGGTCAAGCTGATGATGGAGCCGCCATTGGGCATCAGGGCTTCGGCGCGGCGCGAGGCCGACACCAGCGTGTAGGCGCTGACATTCAGCGCGGTGTTCCAGTCGTCGGCGGTGGTGTCGATAAAGCGCCCGTCCATCGCGGTACGCGGCGCGAAGGCGATGGAGTGGACCAGGAGGTGCAGCTCACCGAATTCGTCCTTCACGCGGGCGAACAGCGCGTCCATGTCCTCGTCGCTGGTGGCGTCGGCCTGCTGAATCCAGGTGCCTTCCCAGTCCTTGGTCAGTTTTTCCAGTTCACCGCGCAGGCGCTCGCCCTGGTAGGAAAATCCCACGCGGCAGCCCGCCTGAAGCAGTTGTTCGGCAATCGCCCAGCCCAGGCTGCGGGCGTTCGCGACCCCCATCACCAGGGCCGTCTTGCCCGAAAGGTCAATCGTCACACTCATGCGGGGGACTCTAACGCGTGGCGGGGTAAAGATGGTTGGAGCAGGTTCAGCCAGGGCGGCGGCCCCGGTACACTCTGGGGATGACTGCCCCCGGCCTCCCGCTGCTTCACGCGCCGAACCTGCCGCTGCCACACGCCTTTTCCACCCGGGCGGGCGGCGTTTCGCAGGGGCCTTATGCGGGCCTGAATCTGGACGACCGGGGGGACGACCCGCGCCCGGTGGCCGAAAACCGCGCCCGGCTCGCGGCGGCGCTGGGCTTCGGGGCGGCGGACTTTGCCCGGCTAAGTCAGGTGCATGGCGTGCAGGTCGTTCACGCGCAGGCCCCCGGCGTCTGGGAGGGTGACGCGCTGGTGACCCGTACCCCCGGTGTGCTGCTCGCCATCGGCACCGCCGACTGCTATCCGCTGCTGCTCGCCGACGTGGAAGCGGGCGTCGTCGGTGCGGCGCACGCCGGGTGGAAAGGCACGGTGGGGCGCATCGGGCAGAGGACGGTGGAGCAGATGGTGAACCTCGGCGCCCGCCCCGAACGAATTCGCGCCGCCGTCGGCCCCGGTATCTGCGGCGAGCGCTACGAGGTGGGGGGGGAAGTGGCCGCGCAGTTTCGCGCCGCCAGGCTGGGGGACTTCGTGCTGGACGTGGGAGGGCGCATTCATCTCGACCTCGCCGGGGCCAACCGCGCCCTGCTCGAAGAAGCTGGAGTGGGGGACGTCTGGGTCAGTGGGCGCTGCTCCACCGAGGCCGACTTCTACTCCTACCGCCGGGACAACGGGCAGACCGGGCGCATGTGGGCGGTCATCGGGCTGCCCGTTCACGCGGGGGAGCAGGCATGAAACCGCTGCTGCGTCCCGACGACCTGATCGCCCACGTCTCGCAGATCACGCCCGAGTTTCTGGCGGCGCGGGGCCTGCGCGGGCTGGTGCTGGACCTCGACAACACGCTGATTCCGTACCGCAGTTACGAGGACGCCGCCGAAATGATTGCCTGGGCTGCCGACCTGCGCGGCGCAGGCATCGGGCTGTACCTGCTGAGCAACGCCACTGCAAAGCGGGCGGCCTTCTGGCTGCCGAAACTGGGGTTCGGGGGCGTGGGCATGGCGGGCAAACCCAACCCCCGCGCCTTTCGCCGGGCGCTGCACACGCTGGGCCTGCCCGCGCATCAGGTGGCGATGGTGGGCGACCAGGTGTTTACCGATGTGCTGGGCGGCAACCTGACCGGAATGCACACGGTGCTGGTCGAGCCGCTGATCGACAACGCGCTGCCCCACACCCGCCTGGCCCGGATGGTGGAGCGGCAGGTGCTCAGGCGCTACGGGTACGACTGGCAGGCCCGCCGGTAACTCTCGGGAGACGTGCCAGGAATCAGGCGAAGGTCCGTCCCGCACGTTCTTCCACTCGCTCTGCTCGGAAAAAGTGGTGACATGCCTTCTCTCCTTTTCCGGGTGGCATGACCTCCCCACTGTGTCGCCTGCCCCACTGTGTCGCCTGCGGCATAAAGTTGTGACAAGCGGGGCTTTACCCTGAGTCTCGACGATTCACGCTTCTGCCGGGCAGAGCGACTGGAGGGATGGAACTTGGCTCTTTCGATCGGTGACCGCCGTCTGGGCGCGATTTTGCTGGACCAGGGGTATCTGGGCGACAACGACTTGCAGCGGGCGCTGGAGCGGCACGCCGAGGTGGGGGGGCGGCTGGCCGACGTCCTTATCGACTCGGGCATGGTGGGCGAAAGACGCATTGCCCGCGCCATCGAGGAGGCGCTGGGCATCCCGCTGGTCAACCTGCTGGCGGTGCAGCCCGACCCGGCGGCGCTGCGCTCGATTCGGCCCCAGACGGCCCTCAACCTGCAAGCGTTTCCCTTCGCACTGGAGGGCGACCGGCTGCGGGTGGCGCTGGTGGACCCGCTGTCGAGCTTTTCTATCGAGACCCTGGAGGACGACAGCGGCCTCGATATCGAACCGTATCAGGCGCTGCGCGAGGAAGTGCTGTGGGCGCTCGCGACGCACTATCCCGAACTGGGCCTCGACATCGTGGTGCCCAGCGGCGTGTCGGAAACGGGGCGCGCCGGGGGCAAGCTCGGTGACCGGCTGATCATGCACGGCTACATCACCGACGCGCAGCTTCAGGTGGCGCTCGACGCGCAGCAGCAGACCGGCGAGGCGCTCGGGGCCACCCTGATCTCGCAGCGGGCGATTACCGAAGACCAGCTCTACGAAGTGCTGGCCGAGCAGGAAGGCACCACCTTCCTTCCCAACCCCAGCGGCTTTCACCCTGGCGAGGAAGTGCTCGGCAGTATGCTCCGCGCCGACGCCTTGCGCCTCCTGGCCGTGCCGGTGGACGAAACCGAGCAGGGCGTGACGGTGCTCACCAGCGACCCGCGCAAGCGCCCCGACATCGGCGCGCTGATCGGGCGCCCGGTGCAGCTGATGCTCACGCGCCCGCGCGACATCGAGCGATTGATCGAGCAGTTCTACCCCCAGCGCGGGCGCCTGGGCGAACAGCTCGTGCAGGAAGGGGCGCTGTCACGCGATCAACTTCGTGAGGCGCTTCAGGTCCAGGCCCGCGAGGGCAAGGTCAAGCCGCTGGGCGAGATCATCACCGAACTGGGCTTTGCCAGCCCCGACGAGGTGGATTCGGCGCTGCAAAAGCAGAACGTGGGCGGGGGCCGCCTCGAAGACACCCTGGTGCAGTCGGGCAAGCTCAGCCCCGAAATGCTCGCCCGCTCGCTGGCCGCGCAGCTCGGCTACGAGTTTCTCGACCCCATCCAGAACCCGCCGGACCCCAAGGTCGCGCTGATGATTCCCGAGTCCACCGCCCGGCGGTACGTGGTGGTTCCGGTGCGTCTCCAGGGCAACTCGCTCGTCGTCGCCATGAAGGACCCGCGCAACGTGTTTGCGCTCGACGACCTCAAGCTGATCACCGGCAAGGACATCCTGCCCGCCGTGATGGCGGAAAAGGACATCATCCGCCTGATCGAGCGCTACTTCGGGGAAAAGGGCTTCGAGAAGCTCAACAAGGAACTCGCCGAGCGCAACAAGACCCAGCAGTCGCAGGAAGTCGACCTCTCGGTGGCCGACGAGAGCGCCATCGTGCAGGTGGTGGACTCGATCATCCGCGAGGCCGCGCTGCAGGACGCGTCGGACATCCACATCGAAACCACCGACGACGGCGTCAAGGTGCGCTACCGCATCGACGGAGCGCTGCGCGACCAGAACTCCTTTCCCAAGGGCGCGGCGCAGCAGATTATGGCCCGCCTCAAAATCATGGGGCACCTCGACATCGCCGAGCGGCGCATTCCCCAGGACGGGCGCATCCGCTTCAAAAAGGGCAGCATCGACCTCGACCTGCGTCTCTCGACCCTGCCCACCGTGTACGGCGAAAAGGCCGTGATGCGTCTGCTGCAAAAGGCGAGCAACATCCCCGAACTCGAGCAGCTTGGATTCTCCGAGTACAACTACGCCCGCTACACCGAAATCATCGAGCGGCCCAACGGGATTTTTCTGGTCACCGGGCCGACGGGGTCGGGCAAGTCGTTCACCTGCTTTTCGACCCTCAAGCGCATCGCCAAGCCCGAGAAAAACACCACGACCATCGAAGACCCCATCGAGTACGAGGTGCCGGGCATCGTGCAGTCGCAGGTGAACAACACCACCGGCATGACGTTCGCCCGCGCGCTGCGCGCCTTTCTCCGTCAGGACCCCGACATCATCTTCGTGGGCGAGATCCGGGATACTGAAACCGCCAGGATTGCCGTGGAAGCCGCGCTCACCGGCCACATGGTGCTGGCGACGCTGCACACCAACGACGCGCCGGGCGCCGTGACCCGACTGGAAGAAATGGGCGTCGAGAACTTCAACATCTCGGCGTCGGTCATGGGCGTGCTCGCGCAGCGGCTGGTGCGCCGGGTGTGCAGCGAGTGCAAGCAGCCCACCAACGCCGACCCCGAAGTGCTGCGGCGCCTGGGCATCGGCGAGCGCGAGATTCGCGGCGCCAACCTGGTGCGCGGGGCCGGGTGTCCGCGTTGCGGCGGCACCGGCTACAAGGGCCGCATGGGGATTCACGAGCTGATGGTGATTGACGACTCGCTGCGCCGCGCCATCGGGGCCGGGCGCCCCGCCGCCGAGATTCGTGACATCGCGCTCAACGAAAGCGGCCTGCGCAGCCTGCGTCAGGACGGCATCGAGAAAGCCTTGCAGGGCCTGACCACCCTCGAAGAAGTGCTGGCCGCCACCGCCAACTGAAGCCCGCCGAAGCCGCAACGCCAAAGGAACCCTGACCCATGACCATGACTTCCGGTATCGACATCACCGACATCCTGCGCGTCGCCGCCGACCAGGGCGCGTCCGACGTCATCCTCGCCGCCGGACTGCCCCCGCAGTTCAAGCTCTCGGGCACCTACGACTCGCAGGGCTTCGAAGCCCTGTCGCCCACCGACACCCGCAAGCTGATGTACTCGATGATGAACGAGCGCCAGCAGCGCACCTTCGAGGAAAAGCGCGAACTCGACTTTTCCTTCGCGCTGGGCGACAAGGCCCGTTTCCGCGTGAACACCTTCATGCAGCGCGGCAATGTGGGCGGCGTCATGCGACTGATTCCCACCACCGTCCGCACCATCGCCGAGATGGGGCTGCCGCAGACCGTCATCGACATCGCGAGCGCCCCGCGTGGGCTGGTGCTGGTGACGGGGCCGACGGGGTCGGGCAAATCGACCACCCTGGCGTCGATGATCGACCACATCAACACCACCAAGAAGCTGCACATCCTGACCATCGAAGACCCCATCGAGTTCATGCACCCCAACAAGGCCAGCATCATCAACCAGCGCGAGGTCGGGGCCGACACCCTGAGTTTCGACGACGCGCTGCGGGCCGCGCTGCGGCAGGCCCCCGACGTGATTCTGGTGGGCGAAATGCGTGACTACGAAACCATCAAGGCCGCCGTGACCGCCGCCGAAACCGGGCACCTCGTGATGGGCACGCTGCACACCAACTCGGCGCCCGAATCCATCGACCGTATCGTGGACGTGTTCCCCGAAGAGCAGCAGGAACAGATTCGCGTGCAGCTCGCCAACAACCTCGTCGCGGTGATGACCCAGCAGCTTCTGCCCCGCGCCGACGGTCAGGGCCGCGTGCTGGCCTACGAGATTCTGCTGGCGAACCCGGCAGTCCGCGCCCTGATTCGTGAGGGCAAGACCTTCCAGATCACCAGCGTGATGCAGACCGGCGCCCGCGAGGGCATGGTCACCATGGACGCCTACCTCGCCGGACTGTTCCGCAAGCACCTGATCACCTACGACAAGGGCCTGGAACGTGCCATCGACCCCAAGGAATTCGCCCGCCTCGCCAACGACCCCTCGGCGGGTCTGGGGGGCGCGGCCATGACGCCCGCCGCGCCGCCGGTTCCGGCCTACAGCAGCGCGGCCAGCAGCGGTGCCGGGCGCGGCGGCGACTTCGGACGGGGTGCGGCGGCCCCGGCAGCTCCGGCCACGCCCGCGTCGGGTCGCAACGACCCCGGACGCCCTGGGGGGTTTGGCCGCCGCTGATGCGGGCCTGAACGCTCCTTCGCCCGTTTGGGCAGCAACGGTCAGAACGCGAACAGACAAGCGCCGCCCACACCGGATTTCTCGCTGTGGGCGGCGCTTTCTGGGCGAGGCTCAGCGGTTTTCGATCTGGCTCTTGAGTTCCTCGGTTTCGCCGGGGGGCAGGTCGCCGGGTTGCTCGCTGACGTGGGGCGGACCGCTCAGGGCAGGGGCGGTGTAGCCGGCGTTGGGGTCGGCATTCGTACGGGTGCCACTTGGCCCCAGACCAGTTTCGAACATCCCCGCACCGCCGAAGCCCGCCACGTCACCGCCCGCAGGCAGACCGGCCAGAGACTCGCTGCCGAGGCCCGCCGTCGTTTCGGCCCCGGCAAATTCGGGGGTCTGCAGGCGCTGCTCCATCGCTTCGGGGTCGCGGGTGGCGAGGTGGTCGAATTGCCCCGTCACTTCCTTGGGGTCGGGCATGACCGGACTGACGGCACCGCCGAGACCCTCATTGGAACTGCTCACGCGGCTGTCCAGAGGCGTGGTCGTGTAGGTCGCCTGATGCACGTCACGGGCGCTGTCGGCTCCGGCATCGGTGTGGGTGGTCACGGTGCCGGTGGCCGTCGTCTTGTTCTGTTCGTCCATAGCGGCATTGTGGGCGCTGGGGGGCGGCGGCGCGTTGGAGTTTCCTTGACGTGTCTTGAGGAGCGGGAGCCTGGGGAAACCACCGCACTTCGCCCCAACAGTCACCCCCTTGAATGTCAACCAATTCACACCGTCAAGTGAGAAGCCTATATAGTCTTCTTCACAAGGTTCACAATTTCGTTTTGCTACTGGTTCCCCCGAGTGCTGGCAGGCCCGGTTCACGCTCCTTGGCCCTCATTCTTTTTCTGGAGTCCTGATGAAGAACGCTCCCCGCAACGCTGCTCTGCTGCTGCTTTCGCTCTCCCTCGCCGCCTGTGGTCAGCAGGGTTCGCCCGCCGCCTCGGAGGCCCGGACCGCGCCCACGCTGGCCCAGGCCGCTGCACCGGGCACCTCCCTCCAGGCCCAGACGGTGACGGGTCCGCTGACCCAGGACGAAACGCCGCAGCTGTGGTTTATCGAGTTCGGAGAGCGTCCCACGAGCAAGGGCGGGCAGCGCTCGGCCATCGCCGCCGAGAAGCAACTCTTCCGGCAGCAGGCGAAAGCGGCGGGCATCAAGTTTCAGGAGCGGCTGGAGTTCGACCGGCTCTGGAACGGTCTGTCGGTGCGCGTGGCGCCCGGCGAACTGAAAAAGCTCCAGAGCCTCGACGGGGTGCGCGGCGTGTACCCGGTGCTGAACGTGGCGCTGCCCGACGCCGCCGTGGTGAACGAAAGCCGCCCCGAAATGCTGACCGCCCTGGCCCAGACCGGCGCCGACGTGGCCCGCAACGAGCTGGGGCTGACCGGCAAGGGCGTGAAAATCGCCATCATGGACACCGGCATCGACCTCGACCACCCGGCGTTCGCGGGGCGCGTGGTCAAGCAGTACGACCTGGTGGGCGACGCCTACACCGGGCGCAACACGCCGGTTCCGGGGCAGGACAACGTGGACGACTGCGGCGGGCACGGCACCCACGTCGCCGGCATTGCGGCGGGGGCGGGCGACGTGCCCGGGGTCGCGCCCGAAGCGCAACTCGGCGTCTACCGCGTGTTCGGCTGCGAGGGCAGCACCAGCGCCGACATCATGATTCAGGCGATGGAGCGCGCGCTCGAAGACGGCATGGACGTGCTGAACATGAGCATCGGCTCGTCGTTCAACTCCTGGCCGCAGTACCCCAGCGCGGTGGCGGCGAGCAACCTCGTGGACGCCGGGGTGGTCGTGGCCGCGTCCATCGGCAACAGCGGCTCGGGTGGCGTGTGGGCGGCGGGCGCGCCCGGCGTGGGCGACAAGGTCATCGGCGTGGCGAACTTCATGAACACCCACGTCACCCTGAAAGAACTGACCGTCTCGCCTGACGGCACCCGCATCGGCTACCAGCAGGCCAGCCCCTCGCCCGCCGCCCCGACGAGCGGCAGTCTGCCGCTGGCCCGCACCGGCACCCCGGCCTCGACTGCCGACGGCTGTGCGCCGCTGCCTGAGGGCAGCCTGAGCGGCAAAGCGGTGCTGATTCGGCGCGGCAGCTGCACCTTCCATGCCAAGGCCGCCAACGCGCAGGCGGCGGGCGCCGCTGCCGTCATCCTCTACAACAACGCGCCCGGCGCCCTCGCCGCCAGCGTGACCGGCAGCCCCGAAATCAAGATTCCGGTGGTGGGCGTGTCCGACGCGTTCGGCAAGGTGCTCAACGACCGCGTGGCCGCCGACCCCGCCGCGACCATCACCTGGACCGACCGGGTGGGCAGCTACCCGCTGCCGACGGGCAACACCCTCGATACCTCCACCTCCTTCGGTCTGAGCGCTGAACTCGACCTCAAGCCCGACGTGGGCGCCCCCGGCGGCATGATTCGCGCGGCCTACCCTCTGAGCATTGACCCCAGCGGCTACGCCACCCTCAGTGGCACCTCGATGGCGTCGCCCCACGTGGCGGGGGTGGCGGCCCTGGTCATCGAGGCCAAGCGCCGCGCCGGGCAGCCCATCCGCGCCGGGGACATGCGCACGCTGCTGCAAAACACCGCCAGCCCCAAGCCCTGGAACGGCAACCCGGGCCTCGGCCTGCTCGACTACGTGCACCGCCAGGGCGCCGGAATGGTGGACGTGGTGCGTGCCGTGACGACCACCGCCACCGTGACCCCCTCCAAGCTCTCGCTCGGGGAAAGTGAGCGCGGCGTGGCGCCCCAGACGCTGACCGTACACAACAGCGGCGCCGCGCCCGTCACCTACGTCCTGTCGCACCAGGGTGCCCTGACGAGCACCGGCAACTACGCGGTCAAGTCCCAGCCTTCCGCCGCCAGCGTGAGCTTCAGCGCCCCCACCGTGACGGTTCCGGCAGGCGGCGCCGCGCAGGTGACGGTCACGGTCAACCCCGGCAGCACCCCCGCGCAGGCGGTGTACGGCGGCTACGTGGTCTTGACCCCGCAGGGCGGCGGCACGGCGCTGAGCGTGCCCTACGCAGGCTTTGCGGGCGACTACCAGAGCCTCAAGGTGCTGACCGTGGCGCCCCGCGTGGCGCGCTTCGACGAGGCACTTGGAACCACTGTGCCCACCGACAACCTGACCTTCACCATGCGTGACAGCGACGTGCCCGTCTTCCAGGTGCACCTCGACCACTTTGCCCGCTCGCTGCGGATGGACGTGCTCGACGCCCGGACGGGGCAGCCCGTCAACACCCAGTTCTTCAACAGCAGCGAGGACGAGTACCTGCCGCGCAGCAGCACCCCGACCGGATTTTTCAACTTCGCCTGGGACGGCCAGGTCCGCTGGAGCCGGGGCGTGAGCGACAACGCGCAGGACAAGCGCAAGCCCGTGCCCAACGGTCAGTACGTGGTGCGCCTGACGGTGCTCAAGGCGCTGGGCGACGCGAGCAACCCCGCCCACCAGGAAGTCTGGACCTCGCCCGTGCTGACGGTGAACGCCTCGAAGAAGTAAAGCTGGGACGCTAAAACCCCGTAAAATCCCGCCCACGCTGAGCCAAGTGCAGCGTGGGCGCATTGCTTGCTGCGTTTAATCTGTCCGGAGGCGAGGCTGTGTGGTGTAGCTCTGCCCGACCTGCGATGCGCCGAAGGCCGCCTGCCGCCGCGCCCTGAAGTCGTCCTGGGTGCTCACGCGCCTGCCTCGTCAGTCGGGTCACTCAACGCCGGAAACTGCCCCAGCAACGTTTCGTGCCCGTTCTCCCGTGCGAGGTCGGCCGCACTCTCGCCGTCCTCGGTGCGGGCATGGGGGTCGGCCCCGCGTGACAGCAACTCGGCCACCATCTCCGCCTCGCCCTCACGCACGGCCAGCAGCAGTGGGGTCCAGCCGCCGGGCTGCGCGGCGTTCACGTCGGCGCCCCGCTCCAGCAGCAACCGCGCCGTGTTCCACTGCCGCCCCCCGAGCGCCGAGTGCAGCGGCGTTGCCGCCTGTGGGTTGCGGCTGGGTGCGTGCAGGTCTGCGCCGCTGCCCAGCAAGGCCCGCGCCGCCTCGGTGCGCCCGAACATGGCGGCGAGGTGCAGGGGCGTGAAGCCGTCCACGTTGCAGGCGTTTATGTCGGCCCCTTCCGGCAGAGGTTGTCCCGTCGCCGCCGCCTCGAACACGTCCAGTTCCGGCCCGGCCGCGAGCAGCACGTCCAGCACGTAGGGCCGGTGGTAGTACGCCGCGAACAGGACGGGGGAGAGGCCGGACGGACTGCGCGAGTGCAGCAGCTCCGGCTCGGCCTGAATCAGGAGCCGCACGCCCTCGGGGTTGTTGGCGTGGATGGCGGTAAAGAGGTCGGTGGCGGCGTCGGACATGGGGGTAGGGTAGAGGGTGGAGAGGAGAGGGGGAAGGGTACGGAGGCCGCTCACCCTCCACCCTTCCCCCTCTGCCCTCTGCGCCCTCAGCGGGCCTGCACCACCAGCGCAATCCCCATGCCGCCGCCGATGCACAGGCTCGCCACGCCGGTTTCCTTGCCGGTGCGCCGCAACTGGTGAATCAGGGTGGTCAGGACGCGGGTGCCCGACGCGCCGATGGGGTGGCCCAGCGCAATCGCGCCCCCCGTGATGTTGACCCTGGCGGGGTCCACCTCGGCCCCCTGCTGGCCCAGGTCGCGCAGCACGGCGAGGCTCTGCGCGGCAAACGCCTCGTTGAGTTCGAAGAGGTCCACGTCGCTCATGGTCAGCCCGGCCTTCTTGACCGCCAGAGGCACCGCGTAGGCCGGGCCGATGCCCATGACGGCGGGGTCCACACCGACGTTCGCGTAGCCCTTGACTTCGGCCAGGACGGGCAGACCACGCTCGCGGGCGTAGCTCTCGGTGGCGAGCAGCACCATCGCCGCGCCGTCGTTGATGCCGCTGGCGTTGCCCGCCGTCACGGTGCCGCCGTCCTTCTTGAACGCGGGCCGCAGCTTGCCGAGGGCCTCCAGAGAGGTCGCGCGGGGGTACTCGTCCTGGCTGAAGGTGACTGGCCCCTTGCGGCCCGGGACTTCGACGGAGACCACTTCATCGGCAAAGAACCCGCCTTCCAGCGCGGCGGCGGCGCGGTTCTGGGATTCCAGGGCGAAGGCGTCCTGCTCCTCGCGGGAAATGCTGTACTTCTCGGCCAGATTCTCGGCGGTCATGCCCATGTGGTAGTTGTGGAACACGTCGGTCAGGCCGTCGGTCAGGATAGTGTCGAGCAGCTCGCCGTGTCCCAGCCGGTAGCCCTCGCGGGCGCGGGGCAGCAGGTACGGAGCGCGGCTCATGGACTCGGTGCCGCCTGCGAGGTAAATCTGCCCGTCGCCCGACTTGAGGCCCTGAAGGGCGCTGACCACCGATTGCAGGCCGCTGCCGCACATGCGGTTGACCGTCTGTCCGGGCACTGCGTCGGGCAGCCCCGCCCCGCGCCCTATTTGCCGCGCCACGTTCATGCCCTGGCCCGCCTGCAGCACGCAGCCCACGATCACGTCGGCGATGTCGGCCTGCACCTCGTCGCTGACGCCGCTCAGCACGGCTCTGGCCGCCGTCACGCCCAGGTCCACCGCCGACACGTCTTTCAGACTGCCCATAAAGCTGCCGATGGGCGTGCGCTTGGCCGCCACGATCACGATGTTTTCAGACATGCCCAGAGTCTAGCGGCGCGGCCCGGCCCCCTGCTGTTCACCGGGCGACACTTGCTCAGTATCAAGCAGCCAGGGCCAGCGGGCGAGGTAACTGGCAGCTTTGGCGGCGTACAGCCCCGGTGAATGGTTGAGGGCGTTGCGTTTCAGCCGCCCCGCCTCCATGTCGCCCAGTCCGTAGGGCGCGTAGACGGTTCCCTGCGCGTTGATGCCCAGGCAGGTGCACTCAATCAGAAACTGGTCTAGAGCAGTTCTCCGAATTACGCGTGCGCCGGGACAACACCGCCACCTGCTCCATTCTCTGCTTCGCAGCTTTACAAGTCCGTCCTGCTCGTCGAAATTCACTCGCTCTGCTCTGCTTCGCAGCTTTGCAAGTCGGACAGAAACGCTGCGCTTTTTCTGTCAAATGCTCTATACCCTCGCGCACAGAGCAGAGCGGCGGACGATTCAGGCCGTGCTTGGGGTTGAACCACAGGTGAACGCGGGCCTGGTTGCGAATCTCGATGGGGGCGTTCAGGTCGGCAAACAACTCCGCCGTCTGCCGAATCACGGCGTCCTCGGCCTCGGAGCTGAGGTCGGCGTCCCAGGAGAACAGGTCGTAGTCCTTGATGTGGTCGGTGGGCGCGTTGCCCGCCTGCGCGTTCCAGACCGTGCCGAACAGTGACCCCGCCACCAGCATGACCCCCGGCGCGAAGGCTTCGAGCTGGGGCAGACGGTCCAGAATCGCGGCGTTGATGGGGTTTTGCCGCACCAGTGCCAGAAATTCCTGCTCGGTCATGCCAGCAGCGCCGGAAAATGCGCCGTACACGCCCACTCCCGCTGCCACCCTGCCCAGCTGTGCCCCAACCGCAGGTCGGGCAGCAGATGCTCCGGCACGTTCAGGCCCCGCGCCCCGCAAATCGCGCCCACCACGCAGGCCACCGTGTCCGAGTCGTCGCCCAGCAGTACGGCCCTCTCCACGCAGCCCAGCCAGGTGTCGGCCTGTGCGTGTGCCAGCGCCGCCTGCAAGGTGTCCAGCACGTAGCCGCTCTGCGACTTGACCCGCCCGCCCAGTCCTTCGTGGACCACCCGGCGCACGTCGGCTCTGGCCTGCCGCTCGGCACTCTTGAAGGCGTCGAAGGCGGCGCGGGTGTCCACCCCGAACAGACCCGCATCCAGCAGCAGGGTGCGGGCGTCCGTCGCGTCCATCACCTTCAGCGCGGCCTCGGCAGCGTCGGCGTAGGCGCTTTGCTGTTCCAGCGCTTCCAGAAAGGCCGTGAAAAACACCGACGCGAACACGCAGCGCGGGTCGGCATGGGTCAGCGCCGTGACCGCCGCACTCTCGCGGGCCAACTCTTCGCCCCGAAAGCCGCGCAGCCACACCGCCGCGATTCGCATCAGGCCGCCGTTGCCCGCCGACTGAAAGCCGCTCTGCGCCCAGGCCCGCACGCCACCGTCCAGGGTGCCGAAATGTAGGGCCGCACGGGTCAGGCCGCCCACGTCCGGGGGGGCGGTGGACAGCCAGTCGCGCAGGCCCGCCAGCACGCCACTCAGCCCGTCGCCTTTGCGGTAGCCGAGCAGGGTGGCGACCACCATCTGACTGTCGTCGGTGGCCTCGCCGGGCGCGAACCCGAACACGCTGCCGGGCTGATAGGTCGTGATGCTCTGGCCGTAGCGGGCGCGAATCGTGTCTGGCGTCTTGAACTCGGTGGCGGCCCCCAGCGCGTCAGCGGCGCTCAGCGAGAGCAGGGCGGACAGGCGGCGGTCGGTCATAGGTCATTCTTCCGCATCCAGCCAGGGTGCGCAGTCAGCCAGGGAAAGCCCCAGGGGTCGGCCCGGCAGCGGGCGTCCACCGTTGCCCGGTCGTGCAGGCGCACGGGCAGGGGAAAATCGGCGGGCTGCACGGGCACGGTAAACAGGGGCCGGACGGGGGAGGGGGAAACCCAGTGACTTTCCTGAACTTCACCGAGACCAGAATGATGGTAAGGCGGTGAGCTTTGAAAGCCTTCCCGGCTCAGAACATAGACCGAGCCTCTTGTGAGCAATTCTTCTGCCCTGTTGACCTGCCCCTGTCTGGGTGCCAGAGACATGAAATAAAGCATCTCGCTCCACTGTCCCTCTTCCCGAAGCCGTAGGCACATGTCGCTCATTTGAGTGGTCTGAGGGTTACGGAGGGCGTACATCATCGCCCAGATGCCGTCCGACGCCGCGTAGACGCCGATTGTGTTGCTGAATTCGTCGGGTTGTCTGTAAGCCTTGTCTGCTGGGTGCAACTCTTTGAGGTCATTGACAGGCGACCCGTGCAGCAAAAACCCCTGTTCCGCCAGCCACCGTAAAAAGACCCATCTGGGCAGTGCTTCCGGCAGCAACGCCGCCGTTTTCACCCCCAGCGCTGCCTGGCAAGCCTCCTCATCGGCAGGGGAGAGGTCGTAAGCAGGCGCCCGCAGCATCCAGGGTTGCATCCTCCTAGCTTGACGCTCTGTCTCTGTCGGCACATCTGCCGAATGAACCATAGGCGGACTAGGCTTGACATTCGGGTAACCCAGACAGACTATGTAGACAGACATAGCTATGTGGGGCGGCAACTGACCGGGACGCCGGACAGCCCACGCCCGCAAGGAGAAGCCCTGATGAACCCTGACCTGCTGCGCGGCAACCTCGACCTGATTCTGCTGACCATTCTGGAGCGGCGGCCCCTGTACGGCTTCGCCATCATTCAGGAGGCCAGGGAGCGGACGAACGGGTATTTCGATTTCAAGGAAGGCAGCCTGTACCCGGCGCTGCACCGCCTGGAAGTGGACGGCCTGCTCGCGCCGCAGTTTGGCGAAGCGGGGCGCAACGGCAAGCCGCGCAAGTACTACGCCCTCACCGACCTCGGGCGAGAGCGCCTGGCCCAGAAGCGCGAGGAATTTCAGACCTTCACCGGAGCCGTTCACCGTCTCACCGGGGCCTGAGCATGACCGCCGTGACCGCCCCGCCCCCCGCCCTGGAAGCGTACCTGCGCCGCGCCACCGCCGGGCTGCCCCCGGCCAAGCGTCAGGAAGTCTGGGACGAACTCGAAGAACACGTCTATTGCCGCGCCGAGCAACTCGAATGGCAAGGCGCGGCCCCCGAACAAGCCCTTGCCCAGGCACTGGCCGAACTGGGGCCACCCCCAGGTGCAACTCACGTCGGGAGGAAATAACCGGCAAGCTCTTTGAATGACCGATGAGCAGTTGAAGTTAGCTGTGAGCCTCTTCGCCCAGCTTCCAGATGAGCGTAAACACCGTGGGCTGAACCATAGCCTCGTGACTATCGTGGTCATGGCGCTGTGTGCAGTGATGAGCGGGGCAGACACCTTTCCAGAGATTCAGGCATTCGCGGAGTCCAAGCGGGACTGGTTGAGACGCTTCCTCGACTTCCGGCGTGTTCCTGACCACGAAACGTTCCGTCGTGTCTTTGCTCGTCTTGATCCCGTGGCTTTCCAGTCCAGCGCGCTGGACTGGATCAAGCAAGCGATTGGCGGACAACTCGAAGGGGATATCGTTGCCATTGACGGAAAAAGACTGCGCGGCACATCTGAGCACGAGGTTCAGGGCGTTCATATGGTCAATGTTTGGTCTGCGAGGCACCGCTTGTGCCTCGCTGCTCAGCCAGTTGCAGGAAAGCAAAATGAGATTTCCATCTTGCCCTCTCTGATCGACACCTTGGCACTTCTTGAGGTTTCTGGATGCATTGTCACGATTGACGCCATGGGAACCCAGCGCGCCGTTGCTGAGAAGCTGGTTGCTCTCCATGCCCAGTATCTCCTGGCGCTCAAAGGGAATCAGGGCTACCTGTTTGAAGACGTTCAGGAGATGTTCTCAGATGCACTGAGACGTCAAATTTCAGAAACAGAATTGCACGGAGCCAGCACCTGGGAAGACCGACGGCGCTCAGAGAAACGAACGAGTTGGGTTCTCCCCGCTCATCCTGATCTTGACGACTACCACTGGCCTGGATTGCGCAGCGTGGTTATGGTCGAAAGCACACGAACAGTACGCGGAAAAACTGCGACAGAGCAGAGATTTTTCCTCACCTCGTTACCTGCCTGCTCAGTGACCGCGTTGTACGCGGTCAGGACACATTGGAAAATTGAAAATTCACTCCACTGGGTTTTGGACGTTGCTTTTGCGGAAGATGACAGTACAACCCGGACTGACCACGGCCCCCAGAATCTGGCGACTTTGCGAAGATGGGCCTTGAACCTGATGCGTCGTGAAGGGTCAGTGGGTGCCGTCAATAAGAACCGTAAGCGGGCAGGCTGGGATGACGAATTTCGAGAACGCCTCTTACAGCAGCTTCTTCCCCTACCGACGTGAGTTGCACCTGGGGCCACCCCTGCGGGTCAGTGCCGGAATGAACGGAGTGCATAACATGCCGAAATTGATAGCGATTGGAGGATTGGCCGCGCTCATCGTGACTGCGGGGCTGTACGCGCTGGCGCAGCCATCCGGACCCACCTTGCAGGTGCCGGTGCTGACAAGTGCGCCGCGTCAGGTCTGCGTGAAGCCCACCGCTGCTCAGCCTGCTTTACCACTGCTGGTCAAGACGGAGATGGTTAACTGCTATCAGGACGCTGGCGCGTCGCAGGAGGGTACATCAGCTTCTCCGAAATGTCCAAAGCCATGCAGCCCCTCGGCCTCCGCGCAGAGACGGCGCAGAACGGAGAAATCCACTTCTACGACGCGCCCCTGGGCGGGCGGCGGGTCGGCGGGCTGTTCCCCCGGTTCAAGCGCGGTGACGAAGCATACCTGGACGCGGTTGACCTCTTCATGATGGCGATGTCCGGCTTCCCCGTTCCGGTGACTGTGCAGGACGCAGACCGGCCCGTGTTCAAGGTCGGTGGGTTGGGTAACTTCTCCCTGACAGGCGAGGCGGAAGGGGCGGCGCCCCGCGTGTACCGCGCGGTCGCCCAGAGTGCCGCCCACAATCTGCTCGACTTTTCCCGGCAGCGTGTGTGGAGCATTGACCTGACCGAAGCGGTGGACACCTCCAAGCGCACTCTCCTGACGGGGATCGGGCCCGGTGAGGTCGTGGCCGCCTACCGTTGGAAAGCCTCTCAGCCTGCGACGAGTCCCGCCGGGGCTTACGTCGCCAACACTGTCACGCTAAGCCTTGGGACGGTGGACGCTGAGGGCAAGGTCAGCCTGCAAGTCCCGCCGGACGCCCACTTCGTGACGGCGCAACCTGCCCAGCCGGGAAACGATGTGCTGCTGTTGCGGCTGACGAACACGCCGTTCAACAACCTCAAATCCGGCATCTTCCTCCCCAAACCCTGACCGTCTGCCTTCAGAGTTCCGAGACGTACACCGCCCCGCCTTCCACCTCAGTCTTATAAATCTTCACCGCTTTGACGGCAGGCAAGGCCCGCGCTTTGCCCGTCGTCAGCTCAAATTTGCCGCCGTGCTTTTCGCAGGTGATTTTGCCGCTCGACACGTCGCCGCCCAGCAGCGGAAAGTCCTTGTGGGTGCAGTTGTTCCGCAGGGCGTAGAACTCGCCCTCATAGTTGACGACGACCACGCCCACGCCGTTCACCTGCACTTCGCCCTGAAAGCCTGCGGGCATCTCCGCCACCTGTCCAGCCAGTACACGCTCACTCATGGGCCGGAGTCTGCCAGATGTCGGCCCTCAAAGCAGCAGCTCCGGGGCCGCCAGCAGCGCCCGAATCGGCGCGTAGCTGCGGCGGTGCTGCTCAGTCACGCCGAGGTCGCGCAGCGCGGCGCGGTGGGCGGGGGCGCCGTAGCCCTTGTGCGCCGCGAACCCGTAACCGGGAAACTGCGCGTCCAGCTCGCGCATCAGCCGGTCGCGCTCAGTCTTGGCGAGCAGGCTGGCGGCGGCCACGCTGTAGCTCAGGGCGTCGGCCCTGGGGGGGGCGCTGAGCGGCAGGTCGGTGCGCAGGCGCAGGTAATCGGTCACCAGGGCCTGCGGCGGCGGCTCCAGCCGGGCAATCGCCCGCAGCGCGGCGGCGTGGGTGGCGCCCAGCACGTTCAGGCGGTCGATTTCTTCGGGCCAGGCGTGTTCCACCGCGTAGCTCACCGCCACCCGGCGCACCTCGGCGGCGTACTCCTCGCGCTGCGCCGCGCTCAGTTGCTTGCTGTCGCGGAAGGGATAATCCTGCGTTGTCCCCGGCAACACCACCGCCGCCACCGTCACCGGCCCCGCCCACGCGCCGCGCCCGGCCTCATCCACGCCCGCCACCCGGAAGTGCCCGCGCCGCCAGTGTTCGCGCTCGTAAGCCCAGTCCGGGGTGGTGGAAGGCACGGTCATGGGGGGCAGGATAGCGGGCGCTCCGGGCCGCCGCTGCCTCGCCCTCGCATTTGCAGCGGCAAAAGCCGTATCATCCCCGTTGGCTTGCCGCCCGCCCGCCGCAGGGTCCAGACCCCGGCCCGGCACAAAGAGGGCGGCAACACAACCTGATAAGGACAGCCACCGCTCCAGTCGTGGAGGGGTGGCAGGATGGGAGACTCATGGCAGAGCTGATCAGCAAGGAAGGCAACAAGGTCGAGTTCAAGGTGTCGGTGCCCGCCGCCGAAGTGAACCGCGCCTATGACCAGGTGTGGGCGGGACTGGCCCGCGACGTGCGCGTGCCCGGCTTCCGCCCCGGCAAGGCGCCCCGCAAGGTCATCGAGAGCCGCGTGGGCAAAGGCTACGTGGAATCTCAGGTGCGCGACCGCCTGCTCGAAACCCACTACTCGCAGGGCCTGCGTGACCTCAAGCTCAACCTCGTCGACGCCACCATCGACCCCCAGGACGTCAAGAGCGGCCAGAGCTTCGAGTTCACCGTCAAGGGCGAAACCTACCCCGAGGTCAAGCTCGGTGACTGGAAGGACCTCAAGGTCAGCGCCCAGGCCCCCGAAATCACCGACGAGGTGCTGGAGCAGACCCTGAACGACCTGCGCGAGCGCAACGCCGCCTTCGAGAAGGCCGAGCGTCCCATCGAGGCCGCCGACCAGGTGACCATTCAGGAACTCGGCGAGGAAGGCAGCGAGGACGGCGGCAGCTACCCCATCTACCTCGACATGGCCGAGGAGCACGTCCGCACCGCCCTGCTGGGCAAGAGCGCGGGCGACGTGGTGGACATCACCGTGCCCGCCCACCAGCACGGCGACCACGAGCACCCCGAGCACACCGTGCGCGTCAAGGTCGTCGAAGTGAGCAGCAAGAAGCTTCAGGAGCTGAACGACGAGTTCGCCAGCAGCCTGAACTACGAGTCCATGGACAAGCTGCGCACCGACCTGCGCGAGGAACTCGAGCGCCGCGCCCAGCAGGAAGGCGACAACCTGCGCCGCGAGGAACTCGTCGAGCACCTCGTGCAGGGCATGACGGTCGAGATTCCCCAGGCCCTGATCGACCGCCGCCGCGAAGGCATGATGAGCGAGATTCAGGACGACCTGCGCCGTCAGGGCGTGCAGTGGAAGGAATACGAAGCCTTCATGCAGGAGCAGGGCAAGCTCGAGGAGTTCCAGGCCGACCTCGCCAAGAATGCCGAGACCCGCGTGCGCCGTGACCTCGCGCTCGAGCAGCTCGCCACCGACCTGAACGTGCAGGTCAGCGACGCCGAGTTCAACCAGACCCTGATGAACCTGGCCCAGACCAACGGCATGGCCCCCCAGCAGCTCGTGCAGCAGCTCGGTCAGAACGGCATCCAGTCGTACTACGTCAGCCTGCTGCGTGAACGCGGCCTTCAGCAGGCGCTGGCGCAGCTCAGCGGCGAAGGCCAGAAGGACGGCCAAAGCACCGAAGACGCCCAGACCAACACCGCTCAGACCGAAACTGCCGAGGGCGAAGGCGAGCAGAAGTCCGAATAAGGCTTTTTCAGATGAGGGGAGGCGTGTCCTGCGGGATGCGCCTCCTTCCGTTTTCTGGCCGCTCGTTTTCTGCGTGTTCGTTTTCTGGCTGCCGTCTCCCCTTGAACCCGGTTCAGACAGCCCCGTTGCCCTGCCCAAGTCGCCGGGCAGGTGTTACGGTCAGGGTCATGACGGCACCTCATTCGGCCCCCGCCATCGGCATTCTGGCGGTGGGCGCCTACGCTCCGGCGGCCGTGGTGAGCAACGCCCACTACGCGGCGCGGCTGGACACCACCGACGACTGGATCACCTCGCGCACCGGCATCCGCGAGCGGCGGCACGCGGCCCCGGACGAGAGCAGCAGCGTGCTGGGCATCCGGGCCACGCAGAACCTGTCAGAGCGCTTTCCCGGCGCCCTGGACGGCGTGAACCTCGTCATCTGCGCGACCAGCAGCCCCGACGCCATGTTTCCCTCGACGGCGGCGCTGATTGCCGGGGGCGTGAACTTACGCGGAGCCGCCGCTTTCGACGTGAGCGTGGCGTGCAGCGGCTTTCTGTACGCCCTGAGCGTGGGCTACGGCATGATTCGGGCGGGACTCGCCAGGAAAGCCCTGATTGTCGGCAGTGAAGTCATGAGCGGCGCAGTGGACCAGAACGACCGCAACACCGCCATCCTGTTTGGTGACGGGGCGGGCTGCGTGGTCATCGGGGAGGTGCCGCAGGGCTACGGTTTTCAGTCGTTCGTGCTGGGGGCCGACAGCGCGGGCGGGCCGCACCTCTACCTGCGCGGCGCGGCGCTGCGGCTGCCCGAAGGCACCGAGATGGGGCCGCACCTGACCCAGAACGGGCGCGAGGTGTTCAAGTTCGCGGTGCGCACCCTCGGCGACAGCGCGGAACAGGCGATGCGGCAGGCCGGGATGTCCACCGCCGACATCGACTGGCTCGTTCCCCATCAGGCGAACATCCGCATCATCGAGGCCGCCTGCGAGCGCTTCGGGCTGCCGCTCGAACGCGCCGTGACCAACCTTGAGCGCTACGGCAACACCAGCGCGGCGAGCATCCCTTTGGCGCTGGCCGAGGCCGAGTCGCAGGGCCGTTTCAGGGACGGCGACCAGCTGCTGCTCGCGGGCTTCGGCGGCGGCCTGAGCTGGGGCGCGGCGGCTGCGCGGTGGTGGGCCGGGCCTTGAACCCAATCCACGTTTTCCGGCCTGCCCGCCTGCGGGTGCTAGCGTGACCCCATGACCAGTATCGGCATCACCGCCATCGGCATGTACGTGCCGGAGCGGGTCGTCTCCAACGAGGAATTCGAATCGCGCATGGGCATCGAAGCGGGCTGGATCGAGTCCAGAAGCGGCATCCGCGAGCGCCGCTTTTCCGCCCCCGGCGAGTTTGCCAGTCACCTCGGCGTCCGGGCCGTGCAGGACATGCTTTCGCGTGACCCGGAGGCGCTGAGTGGTGTGGACCTCGTCATCTACGCCACCTGCACGCCCGACGCCATGTTTCCCTCGACGGCGGCGCTGGTCGCCGGGCAGGTCGGGCTGACTGGAGTCGGTGCCTACGACCTGTCCACCGCGTGCAGCGGTTTCGTGTACGCGCTGAGCATGGCGCGGGGCATGATTCTGGGCGGCAGCGCGGGCAAAGTGCTGGTGCTGGGCGGCGAAGTCCTGAGCAAAGCGCTCGACCAGAACGACCGCGACACCGCCATCCTCTTCGGCGACGGCTGCGGCTGCGCGGTGGTGGGCGAGGTGCCCGCCGGGTATGGCTTTCAGGACTTCGTGCTGGGGGCCGACAGCGCGGGCGGCCCGGCGCTCTACATCTCCAACCTGGCCGACCAGTTTCCCGACGGACAGGTCATGCGCGACGTGCCCACCATGAACGGGCGCGAGGTCTTCAAGTTCGCCGTGCGCGTGCTGGGCGATTCGGGGACGCAGGTGCTGCAAAAGTCCGGCCTGCAAAACAGCGACGTGGACTGGCTGATTCCCCATCAGGCCAACATCCGCATCATCGAGGCCGCCACGCAGCGCTTCGGGATTCCGATGGAAAAGACCGTCATCAACCTCGACCGCTACGGCAACACCAGCGCCGGAACCGTGCCGCTGGCGCTGTACGAGGCCGTGAACGACGGACGGATTCAGGACGGACACGAACTGCTGATGGTGGTGTTCGGCGGCGGTCTGAGCTGGGCGGCCTGCACCATGAAGTGGTGGGCCGGGGCGCCCTCCCTTCAGGCGGCGGCCCCGCAGCGAGGGGAGGTGCCCGCATGAGCGCCCCCAAAATCGCCGCGCTGTTTCCCGGTCAGGGGTCGCACGCCGTGGGCATGGGCGCCGACCTGACCCGCACTTTTGCCCAGGCCGAGGAGGTCTACGCCACCGCCGAACGCACGTTGCCCGGCCTGCGCGGACTTATCGAAACAGGCCCGCTCGACGACCTGACCCTCACCGCCAACCAGCAGCCCGCCCTCGTCGCCGCGTCGGTGGCCGCGTACCGGGCCTGGCAGGCGCACACGGGCCTCACGCCGATGGTGGCTGCCGGGCACAGCCTGGGCGAATACTCCGCGCTGGTGGCGGCGGGTGTGCTGGACCTGGAAGCCGCGCTGCGCCTGACCCGCAAACGCGGCGAGCTGATGCAGCGGGCCGTGCCCGAAGGCGTCGGCGCCATGAGCGCGGTCATGGGCGACCCGGCGGTGGTGGCCGAAGTCTGCGCGGGCAGCCGGGGCGTGGTGCAGCCCGCCAACTTCAACGCGCCGACCCAGACGGTGATTTCGGGCGAAAAGGCCGCCGTGGACGCCGCCAGCGCCGAACTCAAGGCACGCGGTCTCAAGGCCATTCCGCTCAAGGTGTCGGCCCCCTTCCACTGCGAACTGATGCGCCCCGCCGCCGAAGGGCTGTCGCCCGAACTGCACGCCGCCGAGTACGGCCCCTTCCTGTTTCCGGTGGTCGCCAACGTGAGCGCCGAACTGGTAGACGACCCCCGGCACACCGCCGGGCTGCTGGAGCGGCAGATCACCGGCAGCGTGCGCTGGTTCGAGACGGTGCAGACGCTGGGCGAACTCGGTGTGGACGTGTTTGTCGAGTTCGGCCCCGGCACGGTGCTCTCCGGGCTGGTCAAGCGCATCCTGCCCGGGGCACGAACCATGAATGTCGGCTCAACCGAGCAGGTCCAAGCCTTTGGCCTCTGACGCGAAAATAGACGTTGCTATGAAGCCAGCCCTCTCCTCTCTCCTTCTGCTTCCCCTTCTCGCGTCGTGCGGCTCGGCGGCCCCTGAAACACAGTTCACGCCCCAGCAGACGCGAAGCACGCTGGCAGGCGAGTGGACCGCCGACGTGCAGCAGGCCGCCCTGCGCCTGGCGCTGACCCAGGAAGGCGGGCAGGTGCGCGGTCAGGCCGAACTTCCGGCCCTGGCCTGGAACGAGGCGGGCACCTTCGGGGTGCAGGGTCGGCAAAGCGGCCCGCAATTCGGGGCGCAACTGCTGCGAGGCGGCCGGGAAGTCTACGACCTGAGCTGCGAACGCTCTGCCGCCAACGTCTGGACCTGCGCCCTGAGTACCCAAACCGGAGGCGAGCGGCTGTCGTCGGCGTGGGTATCGCGCCTGACCCTGACGCCGGTGAACTGAGCGCGGCAACACGCGCGAACTGGCCCCACGCTGGGCCATGACAGGCCCGTACCGAAAGGCCATATCGAAAGGCCCATGACGAAAGGCCAATGACGAAAGGCCCATGACAAAAGGAACGCCATGACCCAAAACGAAACCCCCTCCGCCCCCGCCCGCGTCGCCCTCATCACCGGTTCGAGCCGGGGCCTGGGCCGGGCGATGGCCCTGCGTCTGGCCCAGGACGGGTTCGCGGTGGCCGTGCACTATGGCCGGGGCGAAGCCGAGGCGCAGCAGGTGGCCAGCGAAATCCGTGCGGCGGGCGGGCAGGCAGAAGTGTTCGGCGCCGACCTCTCGCAGCCGGCCCATGCCGGACAGCTCGTCGAGGACGTCCTCGCCAGGATGGGGCGCCTGGACGTGCTGGTCAACAATGCCGGGATTACCCGTGACGGCCTCGCCGTGCGCATGAAAGACGAGGACTGGGAGGCGGTCATCGCCACCAACCTCTCCAGCGCCTTCGCCGCCTGCCGCGCCGCCCTCAAGTTCATGATGAAGGCCCGCAGCGGGCGCATCGTCAACGTGTCCAGCGTGGTCGCGCTCGCCGGAAACCCCGGTCAGGTCAACTACGTCGCCAGCAAAGCGGGCCTGATTGGCCTGACCCGCGCCCTCGCCAAGGAGTACGGCGGGCGCGGCATCACCGTCAACGCGATTGCGCCGGGCTTTATCGAGTCGGACATGACGGGCAAGCTCCCCGACGACACCAAGCAGAAGTACCAGGCGAACATTCCCCTGGGCCGCTTCGGTCAGCCGGAAGAAGTCGCCGCTGTGGTGGCTTTTCTCGCCTCCGACGGTGCCGGGTACGTCACCGGGCAGACCATCGGGGTGGACGGGGGCATGAACCCGAACTGAGGGGCGTGTGACAGCGGTCGTTGCACCCCGTTCAGCCTCGCGCCCCATTTTGCGCCCGGCGTGTACACTGCGGGCACTTCAGTTTCAGGAGGAATTTGATAATGGCGACTTTTGATGACGTGAAAGATGTGATTGTGGACAAGCTCGGCGTGGACGCCGATAAGGTGACCCCCGAAGCCCGCTTTGTGGAAGACCTCGGCGCCGACAGCCTGGAAACCGTGGAACTGATCATGGGCCTGGAAGACAAGTTCGGCGTGACCATTCCCGACGAAGCCGCCGAAACCATCCGCACCGTGCAGGCGGCGGTGGACTACATCGAGAACAACAAGTAAAACGCGCTCCTTGGCGCAGTTTTGAGGCGGGGCGCGGGGGAAGTTCTCCCGTGCCCCGCTCCCATTCCGCAAGATTCAAAAGGAGAGGACATGATTTCGGGACTCAAACGGGTGGTCATCACCGGCCTCGGTCCGGTCACGCCTATCGGCGTCGGGGCGGCGGCCTACGCCGAGGCGCAGCGGGCGGGGAGGAGCGGCATCGGCCCCATCACCCACTTCGACCCCAAGGACACGGCCAGCAAGATTGCCGGTGAGGTGCGCGAAACCCTCGACGAATTTGTGGACCCGCGTGAAGCCCGCAAGCTCGACCGCTATACCCTGCTGGCACTGACCGCCGCCGAACTCGCGGTGCGCGACAGCGGCCTGAGCGCCGAGCAGCTTCGCGGCGAGCGCACCGGCACCCTGGTCGGCAGCGGCATCGGCGGCATGAAGACGTTCGAGGACCAGGCGCGGGTGTACGTGGAGCGCGGCGCCGGGCGCATCTCGCCCATGTTCATTCCCATGCAGATTGCCAACATGGCCACCGGACACGTCGCCATGCGCTACGGCGCGATGGGGCCGAGCAGCACCGTGGTCACCGCCTGCGCCACCGGCACCGGCGCCATCGGCGAGGCGGCGCGGTATATCCAGCTCGGTCTGGCCGACGTGATGCTGGCGGGCGGCGCCGAGGCCTCGGTCACGGCGATGGCGGTGGGCGGCTTTTCCAACATGAAGGCGCTGTCCACCCGCAACGACGACCCCGAGCATGCCAGCCGTCCCTTTTCGGCGTCGCGCGACGGCTTCGTGCTCAGCGAGGGCGCGGGCGTGGTGGTGCTGGAGGAGTACGAGCACGCCGTGAAGCGCGGCGCCACCATCTACGCCGAAGTGGTCGGCTTTGGCGTCAGCGCCGACGCGCACCACATCACCATGCCTGCCCCCGAGGGTGCGGGTGCCCAGCTCGCCATGAAGATGGCCCTGCGAACGGGGGGCGTGAACCCCGAGCAGGTGGGCTATGTCAACGCGCACGGCACCAGCACCCATTTCAACGACCTGCACGAAACGCAGGGCATCAAGCACGTCTTCGGTGACCACGCGAAGAAACTGGCGGTCAGCTCCACCAAGTCCATGACCGGGCACCTGCTCGGCGCGGCGGGCGCGATTGAGGCCATCGCGGTGGCGCAGGCGCTGCAAGACGGCATTTTGCCGCCCACCATCAACCTGACCGACCCCGACCCCGAGTGCGACCTCGATTACGTCCCTGAAGGGGCACGCGAGGCGCAGGTGGAGTACGCGCTGAGCAATTCCTTCGCCTTCGGTGGGCAGAACGCGGCGCTGCTGTTCAAGCGCGTCTGAAGAGAAGAAAGGGGAGAGGGGGGGGCCAGAGAGATTGATTCTCTGGCCCCCCCTCCTCGACGGCCCCCTCACCCCCTGTAGAGGGCCTACAGCGTGCCGGGCGTTTTCATTCCTGTTCGAACACCCACTGCTCGCCCCCGGCTTCCAGCGTCAGTGTTTGCCCGCTGAGCCGGAGCATGGGCGCCTTACCCAGCAGCGCGGTCAGGCTCGGCTGGTCTGTCTGCTCCGGGCAGGCCCGCAGCGTGGAGATGAGGCTGTCCGCCGTGAGCTGCCCGGCCTTGTCCAGCCGGTACTCGCCGCCGAAGCTGTTGCAGCCGTCGAAGCCGCCGAGTTGCCCCGCGTTGAAGGTCAGGCGCACCGCGCGGCTGGCGTCGGCGGGGGTGCCGCTGACGCTCAGCAGGCGGTAGGTGCCGCCGAGATCAGCCGCCACAGTCACCGCAGCGCGGCGGGTCAGCTCCAGCTCGCCCCCGGTCCCCCGCCAGGTCAGAAGGTTGCCGCTCACGGCCAGTTGCCCTGTCCCCCGCAGCATGCGGGTCAGGGCCTGCTCCGCCGCCATGTCCTCGCAGAACATCCGCGTGCCGGCGAGGGGACCGAAGGTGAGGTTCGCGCCGCCGAGGGTGGCTTCGCCCATCAAGCGGTTGCAGCCTGCCGAGCCGCTCAGCCGCAGGGTATTCGCGCCGCTCGCGGTGAAGGTCAACAGGGCGTCGGCGGGCACGTTGACCGCTTTCCCGCCTTCGCGCAGGCGGGTCAGTTGCCACTCGCCCGCGAGTTGCGCGGCAGTCAGGGGGGTCGCAGCGGGGGGCGTTGCAGTGGCGGGCGTTCTCGGTGGGGTGGGCATGGAACCTCCGGGGGCAGCGGCAGGAGCAGCGGTAAACACCAGGCGCGACAGGCCGCCCGCGTACACCGTCAGGGTCTGTCCGCTGAGTCGGTAGTGGCTGGCCCCCCGCAGCAGCGTCAGAAAGTCGTTTTCCAGCCGGGCCGCCGCCGGAGCGCAGCCGCGCCGGGTGGTCGCCAGCGCCGAGAGCTTGAGCCGCTGGCCGCTGAGCGTCGCCGGGCCACGGTAGGTGTTGCAGCCGGTGCTGCCGCTGACGGTCAGGCTTCCGCTCTGCGAGGTTGCAGTTGGGGGGGTCACGTTCGGGGAGGTCACGGTCAGGGTGGGCCGCTCGCCGCTGACCCGGCGCACCCGGCCCCCTGGGGCAATCTCGGTCAGAACCCAGGTGCGGGCCGTCAGGCTTGCGGGCGGGGTGGGGGCGCCGCCCCCCGACAGTGCGGCGGACAGGAGAAGGGAAGAAAGGAAGGTCATTCCCGCAGTGTGCGCTGGGGGCATGACGGGGAGCTGAACGTCCGGTTATACGGATTCCGATTGAATCTGGTCGTTTCAGATTCAATCCGACTTGCAAAGCTGCGCAGCAGAGCGGATGCGAGTAGGAAAAAATACGGATTCTGCTATATGGATGCACAGGCGGCGCTTTCCCGACTGTATAGGCCCGACTGTGCAGGAATTAAGCGGAATCCGTATTAGGCGGGCGGTGCGGGCGCTATGCTGGGTCCGGTTCCAGTCTCACGGCGCTGCGGCGCCTGTCTCTTTTGTCTCTCTGTCGTTTGCCGGTTGTCGGCTGACCTGCGCTTGGCAGCCGTGCGCTATGTCTCAAGGAGTGAACACCGTGCCTGCTGATTTTGCCGTTCCGTCTGCCCCTGCCGAAGCCAAGGGAGAACACAAGAAGTCCCTCCGGGCCGCGTCCGGTCAGGTGCGGACGCTGACCACCGTCGCCAACCCCGAAAGCCGCTTTCTGAATCGCGAGCTGTCGTGGCTGGCCTTCAACGAGCGCGTGCTGGCCGAGGCGCGGGACGAGCGCAACCCGCTGCTGGAGCGGCTGAAGTACGCCGCGATTTGCGGCAGCAACCTCGACGAGTTTTTCATGGTGCGTGTGGCGGGAGTTCACCGCCAGATCGCGGCGGGCGTGCAGACCCCGAGTCCCGACGGCCTGCTGCCGCGCGAAACCCTGAAACTGGTGCGCGAGCAGACCCACGCCATGCTGCGCGAAATCGAACGGGCCGCCCGGCAGGTGCTGCACGAACTGCGCGGCCAGGGCGTGCGCCTGGGCACGGTGGCCGACCTCGGCAAGCGCGAACGGGCGGGGCTGCGCGAGCATTACCTCGCCCAGATTCAGCCGGTGCTGACCCCGCTGATCGTGGACCCCAGCCACCCCTTTCCGTACATGAGCAACCTCAGCCTCAACCTTGGGGTGCTGCTGGGGACCAAAAAGGGCGAGGACCCCGACTTTGCCCGCGTCAAGGTGCCGGTGGGTGTGCTGCCGCGCGTGGTGGCCGTGGGCGAACATCTGCTGCTGCTCGAAGACGTGATTGCCGAGCACATCGGCGAGCTGTTCAAGGGCCGCAAGGTGCTGTCCACCCACGTGTTCCGCGTGACCCGCAACACCGACTACGAGTTCGAGGAAGAAGAAGCCGAGGACCTGCTCGCCACCATCGAGGACGGGCTGCGCCGTCGCCGCTTCGGGTCGGCGGTGCGGCTGGAGATGGTGGGCGGCATGCCGCCGGAAATGCTCGAACTGCTGCAGGACAAGCTGCACCTCGACCCTGCCGACATCTTCATGCTCGAAGGGCCGCTCGGCACCGCCGACCTGATGGGCCTGCCGGTGAAGCGCCCCGACCTGTCCTACCCCGACTTCACGCCCGCCGTGCCGGACCTCGACGAGGACGAGGGCGGCATCTTCGAGACCTTGCGGCAGGGCGACGTGGTGCTGCACCACCCCTACGACTCCTTCGTCAACGTGCTGAACTTTCTGGAGGAAGCCGCCCGCGACCCGCAGGTGCTCGCCATCAAGCAGACGCTCTACCGTACCGGCGACGACCCCCGGCTCCTCGGCGCCCTGCGCACCGCCGCCGAAAACGGCAAGCAGGTGGTCGCCATGATCGAACTCAAGGCCCGCTTCGACGAGCAGCGCAACATTTCCTCGGCCCGCAAACTCGAACGCGCTGGGGCGCATGTCGTGTACGGCATCACCGGCCTCAAGACCCACGCCAAGGTCACGCTGATCGTGCGGCGCGAGGAAGGGGGCCTGCGGCGCTATGTCCACGTCGGCACCGGCAACTACAACCCCAAGACGGCGCGGCTGTACACCGACCTGAGCGTACTCAGCGCCGACGCCGAACTCGGGGCGGACGTGGCCGAGCTGTTCAACCACCTCACCGGCTACGCCGAGGCCGAGTACCAGCACCTGCTCGTCGCGCCCGATACCGCCCGCAGCGGCTTCGAGGCCCTGCTGGAGCGCGAAATCGAGCACGCGCAGGCCGGGCGCGGCGGCTGGGCGCGGCTCAAGTTCAACTCGCTCACCGACCCCGGCATGATCGAGGCCCTGTACCGCGCGTCGCAGGCGGGCGTCAAGATCGACATGGTGATTCGTGGCGTGTGCTGCCTGCGCCCCGGCGTGCCGGGCCTCTCGGAGCACATCCGCGTGCGCAGCCTGCTCGGGCGTTACCTCGAACACGCCCGCATCTATGCCTTCGGCAACGGCGGGCAGCCCGAAGTCTATTTCGGCAGCGCCGACTGGATGAGCCGCAACCTCGACCGCCGGGTGGAAGTCATCGCCCCGGTGCTCGAAGACGGCCACCGCGCCACCTTCCTCCAGATCATGGATACCGAGTGGGCCGACGAACGCGGAAGCTGGGAACTCGGCGAGAACGGCGCTTACCTCAAAATCGCGGGTGACCTCAGCGCCCAGCAGACCTTCGCAGACAGGTGCCATCCCTGAAGTTGGAGGGCAAAAAGGGGGGGATGCTCCGGGGGCTGGGGCGTCCCCTTCCGCGTTGTGGGGCGCCCCCCGCCCGTCACTCTCCCTTCTTCCCGTGCTGACCCTTCTTCCCGTGCTGATACCGCCGCGCAATCAGAACCCGGCTGACCAGCAGGTCGCCCAGGCGCGGCGCGGCACTGTTCAGCAGCGCGAGCGCGGCGTACGCGCGCGGCACGATGACTTCCGGCTGCGGGCGGCGCAGCACGTCGGCCACCGCCCGCGCCACGACGTCCGGCCCCGGCATGGGCAGGTTGGCCTTCGCCGTCATCTCGCTCTGCACGAAGCCGGGGGCAATGAGGCTGACGTGAACGCCCGTGCCGAGCAGTTCGCGCCGCAGACCGTGCGAGAACCCGCGAAGGCCGAACTTGCTCGCCGAGTACATGCCGTTGGTGGCCGCCCGCCCCGCCACCGAGCCGATGTTGACGATGTGGCCGCTGCCCCGCGTGCGCATCTCCGGCAACACCAGCCGGGTAAGTTCGATGGGGGCCTCCAGGTTGACGCGCAGGACCCGCAACGGGTCGGGGTCGTCCCACCACCAGCCCTTTTCCACCGTTACGCCCGCGTTGTTCACCAGCACGTCCACCTGACCGAAGCGGTCATGGGCCGCCTGCACGAGCGAGCGGCGCGAGGCGTCGTCGGTCACGTCGGTGGGCACGGCGAGAATGCGGCTGCCGCTGGGGTCCAGCCGCCGGGCGAGCGCGTGCAGCGTGTCGGCGCGGCGGGCGGCCAGAACCAGCGCGTACCCCTGTGCGGCGAGCGCTTCGGCGGTGACGAGGCCGATGCCGCTGGACGCGCCGGTCAGCACCACGACGGGCCGGGTCGGGGAAGAGGTGGGGGTCATGCGGGCATTGTAGAAGGGGCACTTCTCGCCTCGCCTTGGCCGCTTGCTCAGCTGTGGGTCAGCCGGACAGGGGAGACTGGGCGAATGTTCAGACGTGCCCTGCTGCTCACTGCCCTGGTCGCCGGGGCGGGGGTCGCCCAGTCCGCCCTGCCGCCCGCGCTGCCCACCCTGCAACCCGTCCCGCCGCCCGCGTCCGTTCCGGCGCTGCGGGGCACGTTCGCCCCCCTGCCCGCCGGACCCCTGCTGCCTGGCCCGCTCGCGCCTTCCGTTTCCCCGGCGACGGCTTCTTCCCCGGTGACGGCTGCCCTGTCCCCCTTTTCTCCGCGTGACCCGCTCTACGCCCGGCAGTGGAACCTCGCCGCCATTCGCATGCCGCAGGCGTGGGCGCTGTGGCAGACGCAAAAAACCCTGTCTCCGGTCACGGTGGCGGTGCTGGACACGGGCCACGTGGCCTCGCCGGAACTGGCCGGACGGGTGTTCGGCGGCTACGACTTCGTGTCGGACCCGGCGCGGGCGGGCGACGGCGGCGGGCGTGACCGGGACGCGAGTGCGGTGGGGCAATTCGCCTACCACGGCGAGGTCATCGCCAACCTCATCGGCGCGGCGCACGACGGGCGCGGCATGGCGGGCATCAACCCGCGTGCCCGCATCGTGCATGTGCGCGTGGCCGACGTGAACGGCGAAATCGCCCCGCAGGACCTCATAGACGGCCTGCGCTGGGCGGCGGGCCTGAGCGTGCCCGGCGTGCCGAGCAACCCCAATCCGGCGCGGGTGCTCAACCTCAGCCTCTTTGCCGACTTCATTCCGCTCACCGGCTGCGACGCCCGGATTCAGAAGGCGGTGGACGAGGTGACGGCCAGAGGCGTCCTGGTCGTCGTCGGGGCGGGCAACGACGGGCGCGACGCGAGCGGCTACTCGCCCGCCGGATGCCGGGGCGTGCTGACGGTGACGAGTGTGGACGGGGCAGGCCAGCGCCCCGGTTACGCCAACTGGGGCCGCACGGTGTCGCTCGGTGCGCCCGGCGGCGACCCCGCGCACGGCGTGGTGGCGAGCAGCGTGAGCGGCGTGGGGGGCGAACGCGAACCCAACGGCACGTCCTTTGCGGCCCCCCACGTTTCGGGCGTGGCGAGCCTGCTGCTCAGCGTGCGCCCTGGCCTCACCCGCGCGACGCTGAGCAGCCTGCTGACCCGGCAGGTCACGCCCTTCGTGGCGGGACGCTGTGACGCGGACCCCCGCCGCACCTGTGGCACGGGCCTGCTGAATGCCGAAGCCGCCCTCAAAGCGGCGCTGGCGCTGCCCCCGGTTCCCAAACCCTGAGGGGGCACCTGTCTCCGGGCGAGCGCTCTAGAGCATTTGACAAAAAGACGCAACGTCTTTTTGGCGAGCGGAGCGAGTGCAAAACACTGAGCAGGGCGGAGAATGGAGTGATGCGGGGCGCTGTTCCGCGCATCACGTAATTCGGAGAACTGCTCTATGCTCTTTGCATGAGGCAAAAAGCATGAACGCGCCGCAGTGGCGCATCTGGCTGGTGACGGCGCTGCTCTGCGGCTGGGGCATGCTGGGCATGCGTTTCGTGCAAAAGGAGCAGTGGCCGATGGTGCTGCTGTGCCTGCTGCTGATGCTCAGCAACGGCGTCACGCTCTGGCGGCTGACCAAAAAGGGCAAGTAATACGGATTCCGATTGAATCCAGCAGATTTCTGGATTCAATCCGACTGAAAGGAGTAGGAAAAGATACGGATTTCGCGATATGGATGCACAGGCGGTGTAGTTCCGACTGTGCAGGAATTTAGCGGAATCCGTATAACGGGAAGGGGAGAGGGTGGAGAGAAAAGGGACAAAACCCTCTGCTCTCCACCCTCTCCCCTTGCCCCGCTTACATCGCAGGCATAGGCTCCGGCATCCCCGGCAGGTCGGGATTAGAGGTCGGCTGAGGCTCGGGCATTCCCGGGGTGTCCGGGTTGGTGGGCGGGTCCATCACGGGCGCCGTATCGCCGCCGCCGGGCAAACGCTCGGGCATGGGCGCCGGGGTGTCGGTGGGTTCGCTGGCCGGGGAAGTCGGGCGGTCGTAGGGTCCAGTCATATGGGGTACCTCCTGTGGTGAGTTGCCCCGAGTCTGCCCCCGCCGCAGGTGACGGGCCTGATAACGGTGTGAAGGCGAGTTGGGGATTGAGCCGGGGGCCCGGTCGCTCATACGGATTCCGCTTAATTCCTGCACAGTCGGGAAAGCGCCGCCTGTGCATCCATATCGCAGAATCCGTATTTTTTCCTACTCGCATCCGCTCGGATTGAATCTGAAACCACCAGATTCAATCGGAATCCGTATCAGCTTTCGCCCAGCACGCCCGCCGCCGTCGTCTCATCCACGATCAGGGTCCGCAGCAGCCCGCCGTCCAGGGCCGCGCGCAGCGCCGCCGCCTTGCCGGGGTCGGCCACGATGCAGGCGGTGTTGGGGTGTTCGCGAATCAGCGCGAGGTCGGGACCGCTGGAACGCGCGTTGAGCGACAGGCCGTCCCAGCGGCCATCGGCGCGGAAAAACATGGTGGCGATGTCGCCCACGGCCCCCTCACGTTCGAGCTGCGCGAGATCATCGGGGTCCAGATACCCGGCGGCGTAGACGTGACTCGGCAGGGCGGCGTACGGGCTGCCCACGCTGAAGAGGAGAAGCTCGGCCTGCCGCTGCAACTGCACGACGTGCTGCACGCTGCGCTCGCGCCACATGGCCTGTTTGGTGGCGGGGTCGTCGAAGAAGGTGGGCACCGGAAACAGGTGGGCCTGCCCGCGTACCGCCTGCGCCATGCGGGTCAGGGTGCCGCCCACGAAGCCCGAGCTGAGTTCCAGCACGCTGGCGCTGCCGTTGAGCTGCACGAACTGCACGCCGCTCAGTGGCCGCGGGGTCAGGGCGCGGCTCACGGCGTCGAGGGTGTTGCCCCACGCCAGCCCCACCACCAGGCCGGGCCGCAGCGCCGAGCCGAGCCAGTGCGCGGCGGCGAGCGCCACCCGTTCGAGCCGCAGGTCCTGGGTCGAGTGCGGCGGCAGCCCGACCACCTGCACCTGCACGCCGGGCCAGCGCCCCGTCAGGCGGGCCTGCACGCTGCGCGGGTGGCCCTGCGGGTCGTGAATACGGATGTCCACCGTGCCGTTGCGCCGCGCCAGCGCCAGCAGGCGGCTCACCTTGGGGCGCGACAATCCCAGTTCGCGGGCGATATCGCCGGTGGTCAGGCCCTGGTGGTAGTAGAGGCGGGCGACCTGAACGGCCTGCGCGGCCTGTTCGTCGGTCGGGTCGTCGGTCGGGTCGTCGGGTGCGGCGTCGTTCACGCCGTCAGCATAGGTGAAGCCTGACCCGCAGTCGGTGGGGCAGGGCCGCAGGTGAACATCTGTTCAAATGCATTGACTTTCTGTTCAGCGGGTGGTGTGATGGCAACGTCAGAGCACGTCAAAATCTGGACTCGTCTGGCCGCGTGGGGGCGTACCGGGGCTTTGGCCTCATTCTCCACCGGCCCCTCCCCCCGCCGCGTGTCCGGCGTGCTCGCTGCCGGGCGCCGCTTTTCCAGGCGACCCGCTGCAAAGGAGTCAAATTGAGAACATCTCGCAGCCTTCAGCTTTTTGTGCTGGGCCTGGTGCTGGTGCTCGTCGGTGGGCTGCTGGCGGCCTGGACCCAGTCCTCGGGGGGGCAGGTCCGCATCCGTGACGTGCGCTTTACCGGGGCCAACGGCCAACAGCTCAGCGCCCTGCTCTACGTGCCGGGGGGCGTGAGCGCCGAGAAACCCGCGCCCGGCATCCTGGCGGTGCACGGCTACATCAACTCGCGCGAGGTGCAGTCGGACTTCGCACTCGAATTTGCCCGGCGCGGCTACGTGGTCCTGAGCCTCGACCAGGCCGGGCACGGCTTCAGCGACGCCCCGGCCTTCGTGAGCGGTTACGGCGGCCCGGCGGGGCTGGCCTACCTGCGCGGCCTCGACCTCGTGGACAAGAACAACATCGGCCTGGAGGGGCACTCGATGGGCGGCTGGACCGTCCTCAGCGCCGCCGCCGCCTACCCCGACGGGTACAAGGCGATGGTGCTCGAAGGCTCCTCGACCGGCTCGGGCCGTGCTCCCGAGGGCACCCTGACGTATCCGCGCAACCTGGCGCTGGTGTTCAGCCAGTACGACGAGTTCTCGCAACTGATGTGGGACGTGCCGCGCGCCAAGGACGTGACCAGCAGCCCCAAACTGCAGAAGGTCTTCGGGACCACCGAAACAGTGCAGCCCGGCAAGGTCTACGGCGACCCGGCGGCGGGCACGGCGCGGGTGCTGTACACGCCCGCCACCACCCACCCCGGCGACCACCTGTCGCACGAGGCCATCGGGCATGCGCTCGACTGGTTCGGCCGCACCCTGACCGGCGGCACCCCGCTGCCCGCCAGCAATCAGGTCTGGCACTGGAACGAGGTCGGCACCACGCTGGGCTGGCTGGGCTTTATTGCCCTGGTGCTGGGCACCGGCGGCCTGCTGCTGCACACCCGCTCGTTTGAAGGGCTGCGCCGCGCGCCCTCCGCTCCGCGTGGTTTGACCGGCGCCGGCTGGTGGTTTTCGGCGCTCGTGATGCTGGCGCTGCCCATCGCTACCTTCTTCCCGCTGTTCCGCTGGGCGGGCAATGTCCTCAAGCCGAGTGCGCTGTGGCCGCAGAGCATCACCAACCAGATCATGGTCTGGGCGCTCGTCAACACCCTCGTTTCGCTGATGCTGTACCTCATCTGGCGCGCGGGCGCGGGTCGCCGGGCGCAGGCTGTGACCGCTCCGACGACTCCGCCTGACCTCGCGGTCGCGGTGGACACGGCGGGCGCCCCGCTCGCAACGGCTCCTGCTCCCCGCCGGGGCAACGAGGTTCTGGGCGCTTTGGCGGTGGCCCTGGGCGCGGTGGGCGTCGGCTACCTGTCGCTGCTGCTGACCAACTTCCTGTTCAAGGTGGATTACCGCTTCTGGTTCGTCGGCCTGAAGCCCATGACGCCGACCCACCTGCGGATGTTCCTCGCCTACCTGATTCCCTTCACCCTCTACGCACTGATGACGGCCACGGTGCTGCATAACCAGATGCGCCGCCATGCACGCGGGTCCATGCTGACCAACGCGCTGCTGCTGGCGGGCGGCTTCCTGCTGTTTCTGGCGGTGCAGTACGGCACGCTGCTCACGCGCGGGCAACTGTTCACGCCGGGCGAGCCGCTCAACGTGATCGTCGCCATTCAGTTCCTGCCGATTCTGGCGATTCTGGGCGTGTTCATGACCTATTTCGCCCGCCGCACCGACCGGCCTTACCTCGGGGCGTTCGTCTCGGCGCTGTTTCTGACCTGGTACATCGTGGCCGGGCAGGCGACCCAGTTTCCCCTGTGACTGTGTTTCCCCTGTGACTGGTTTCCCCTATGACTGGTTTCCCCCGTGACTGTCCGTCTGAAAAATAGGTAAACTTTGTCACAAAAAAAGGAGAGGTGAGCACAATGAAATTTACGGCAGCGCAGGAGTTTGTCGCCGAGCTACTCGGCACTTTGGTTCTCATTCTGTTTGGTTGCGGTGTGGTGGCGATGGTGGTGCTGTTCGCCTCCACCAACCCGCCGATTCCCGGGCAGATCGTCAACGGGGGCTACACCAACATTACGCTGGGCTGGGGCTTTGCGGTGCTGATGGGGATTTTCATCTCCGGCGGCATCAGCGGGGCGCACCTGAATCCGGCGGTCACGCTGGCGATGGCGGTCACCGGGCGTTTTCCCTGGGCCAAGGTGCCCCACTACGTGCTGGGGCAACTTCTCGGCGCGTTCCTCGGCGCGGCCATCGTGTTCGCGGTGTACTACGCCAAGTGGCAGCAGTTCGACCCCGGTTTCGACAACACGGCGGGCGTGTTCGCCACCTTCCCCGGCGTGGCGGGCACCTTCTGGCCCGGCATGATTGACCAGATCGTGGGCACCGCGCTGCTCGTCGCGCTGATTCTCGCCATCGGCGACAAGCTGAACAACCCCGTGGCGGCGGCCTGGGGTCCGCTGGCGGTGGCCTTCGTGGTCATGGCCATCGGCATGAGCTTCGGTGCCATGCACGGCTACGCCATCAACCCCGCCCGTGACCTCGGCCCGCGCCTTTTTGCGCTCGTCGCCGGCTTCAAGAACACCGGCTTCGAAAACGGCGTGTGGCTCGTGCCCGTCATCGGGCCGCTGATCGGCGGGGTGCTCGGCGCCCTGATCTACGACTCCATGATTGGCAAGGCGATGCTCCGCGCCCACGAGAGTGCGCGGCAACTGACCAGCCAGCAGGGTGTGGACCCCGAGTACAACGTCAAGAGTTGAGGCAGATGGCGGATGGCGGAAGGCAGAAGGCCGAAAGCTGAGCGCCGCCGCCAAGCCACCTCCAAGGAAAAGGAGTAAAGAACATGTCAGACCAGTACATCCTCGCCCTCGACCAGGGCACCACCAGCAGCCGCGCCATCGTCTTCGACCACCAGGGCAACATGAAGGGCGTCGGCCAGCAGGAATTCCGGCAGCACTTTCCCAAGCCCGGCTGGGTGGAGCACGACGCCAACGAAATCTGGAGCACCCAGATCGGCGTGGCGCAGCAGGCCCTGAGCAACGCGGGCATCCGCGCCTCCGACCTCGCCGCCATCGGCATCACCAACCAGCGCGAAACGACCCTCATCTGGGACCGCGCGACCGGCAAGCCCATTCACCACGCCATCGTCTGGCAAGACCGCCGCACCGCCGGCTACTGCGACTCTATCCGCGACCAGTATGCCAAAACCCTGCAAGACAAGACCGGACTGGTCCTCGACGCCTACTTCTCCGGCACCAAGGTCAAGTGGCTGCTCGACAACGTGCCCGGCGCCCGCGAACGCGCCGAGAAGGGCGAACTCGCTTTCGGCACCATCGACTCCTGGCTGGTCTACAACCTGACCGGCGGCGAACTGCACATCACCGACGCCACCAACGCCAGCCGCACGCTGCTCTACAACATCCACACCGGCGAGTGGGACGACGAACTGCTGCGCATCCTCGACGTGCCGCGCAGCGTGCTGCCCGAGGTCCGCAACTCCTCCGAGGTGTACGGCAAGACGGCGGCGGGGTTGCTCGGCGCGCAGGTGCCGATTGCCGGCATCGGCGGTGACCAGCAGGCGGCGACCTTCGGGCAGGCCTGCCTTGAGAGGGGCATGGCGAAAAACACCTACGGCACCGGCTGCTTCATGCTGATGAATACCGAGGGCGAGGCGGTCCCGAGCCAGAACAAACTGCTCACCACGGTGGCGTGGCAGCTGGACGGCGAGCGCACCTACGCGCTCGAAGGCTCGGTGTTTATCGGCGGCGCGGTGGTGCAGTGGCTGCGCGACGGCCTGAACATCATCCGCTCCAGCACCGAGATCGAGGCGCTCGCCCGCACGGTGGACAGCAGCGAAGGCGTGATGTTGGTGCCCGCGTTCGTCGGCCTCGGCGCGCCGTACTGGGACGCCTACGCCCGCGGCACCATGGTCGGTATCACGCGCGGCACCACCAAGGCGCACATCGCCCGCGCCGCGCTCGAAGCGGTGGCCTACCAGTCCGCCGAGCTGCTCGAAGCCATGCAAAAGGACTCGGGCGTGCAGCTCAAGGAACTGCGCGTGGACGGCGGCGCCAGCACCAACGACCTGATGATGCAGTTCCAGGCCGACATTCTCGGCGTGCCGGTCATCCGGCCCAAAGTCACCGAAACCACCGCGCTGGGCGCCGCCTACCTTGCGGGCCTCGCCGTGGGTTACTGGAAGTCCACCGACGACATCGCGCACCAGTGGCAGGAAGACAAGCGCTTCGAGCCGCAGATGAGCGAAGAAGAACGCACCCGCCTGATGCGCCGCTGGAAAAAAGCGGTGGCCCGCGCCCGCGACTGGGAAAACGACAGCGAGGAGTAAGCGCTTCCTGTCCTACAAGGCCCCTGCTTCGGCGGGGGCTTTTCATTGGCTCGCACGCAAAAACCCCCGCACGGGGCGAGGGCTGTCAGATGCAAGCCGGGGGCGAGAGGGCCCTTACAAAAAAGGGTCTGGGCGGAATGCTCCGGGTTTCAACCCGGAGATGGATAGCCCAGGCCCCCGAAGGGGGCGGTGCTGATGCTTATGCCTGAGGCAAAAGCGTCCCGCCGTGGTATGCTTGGGCAGCAAAAACCCGCCGCCTTTCTGGGGAGTCAGGCGCGGGGGACGGCGAACACCTTTAGAGGAGGTGACGCACATCCAGGCTACCACGCACTTAAAGACATTTCGCTATCGTCTGCGCCCCACGAAGGCTCAGGAAGTCGCCCTGCTGGAGCAACTGAGGCTCTGCCGAGGGTTGTACAACGCCGCCTTGCAGGAACGCCGGGACGCCTATCGCAAGGCCGGGAAAACGGTCACAGCCTACGACCAGATGAAATACCTGACGGAAATCAAGGCCGCGCTGCCGGAATACGCGGGCGTCTATTCGCAGGTGCTTCAAGACGTTCTCAAGCGACTGGAGAAGGCATTCAAGGCTTTCTTTCGCAGAGTCAAGGCAGGCCAGACACCGGGCTATCCACGCTTCAAAGGCGCGGGTTGGTACGACTCCATCTGCTATCCGCAATCCGGGTTCAGCGTGTCCGACAAGACCGCGTTCTTCTCAAAAATCGGGAACATCCGAATCCGGCTGCACCGTCCTTTGGAAGGCAAACTCAAGACGGCCACCATCCGCCGGGAGTGCGGGGAGTGGTACGTCAGCTACGTGTGCGAGGTGGAAGCTGCCCCGCTGCCCGCTACGAGCAGTCAGGTGGGCGTGGACGTGGGCACCACCTGGTTCTGCATCACCTCCGATGGAGAGTTCGTGGAGAATCCTCGGCACTTTCAGGGGGCCATGAGGAAACTCCGGGTAGCTCAGCGCACGCTCAGCCGGAGGAAGCGCGGCTCCAATCGCCGCAAGACAGCCAAAGCCGCTGTTGCCAAGCTGCACCGGAAGGTCGCCCGGCAACGGCTGGACTTCCACCACAAGACGGCTGCCAAGCTCATCCGAGAGAACGACTTGGTGGCGCACGAAGCCCTCAACGTGTTGGGAATGGGCAAAGGGAACTTGGCCCGCAGCATCCACGATGTTGGATGGGGTCAGTTCTTTTCTCTCCTGTCCCTCAAGGCTGCAAGCGCCGGACGGACAGTTATCGCCGTAGACCCCCGCTACACCTCGCAGACGTGTCACGAGTGCGGTCACGCCTGCGGAGAGAATCGGATTGGGCAGGCGAAGTTCAGGTGCGTGAACTGTGGTCATACGGCGAATGCCGACCACAACGCAGCCAAGAACATCCTGGCAAGGGCCTTGCCATCAGTCCAGAACGCAGAAGTCATGCGTGGGCTGAGAAGCCCCGGACTGAAGTCCGGGGAGTAGGTCACGGTGTCTAGCCCTAAGGAATCACCTCCTTTCCAGCACCCAGAGCTGCAACTCCGGGTGCGTTTTGCTTGTCCCGTGTTGCTGGCCCCTCAAACTCCCCGGCTGTCATGCATCCCGTCCCGAATGGGACTTCTTCAGCAGAGGGCATCGGCAGCGTTCCGCTTCTGGCAGACTTTCCCTGTGATTCCGCTGCCCCTGCCCGGCGCCCTGTTCGGGACACTGCTGGCATGGGGGCTGGTCAGATTGCCGCCGGGGGAGGCCCTCACGCTGTGGGGGGGACTGAGCGTCCTCCTCTATGTCGGGGCCAGTCGCGGCCCTGAACCGCTCTGGCGCGGCGTGCTCATCGGGCTGAATGCCGGGCTGAACGCCGCCGCTCTGCTGCCCTGGGTGGGGCCGCTCGGCCTTTGCGCCGCTGCGCTGAACCTGCTGGCCGCGTCTGACCTGACCTGTCGCCCGCGCTTCCGGCACCTGCTGGGGTGGTCGGGCTGGCTGCTGCCGCTGGGCTGGCCCGCGACGGTGCTGGGGCTGGGGGCCTTCGGGCTGAACGCGCTCGCCTGGCCCTCGGTGCGGCGGGTCTGGATGGACCGGGCCACCGGAACCGTCGTGCTGGTCGGCGGCTGGCTGTGGTGGCCGGGGTTTCGCGGGGGCTACAGTCTGGGCCAGTTCGCCTTCGTCACGCCGGACGCGCTGGGCCTGGTGGCGCACGAAACCGGGCACACGCTGAACAACGCCGCGTTCGGGTCGCTGTTTCACTTCATCGGGGCCGCCGACGAACTGCAGCTTCCCCTGCTCAACCCGTCCCGCCGCTGGGCCGACGCCTACGCCGAGCGGCTGGCCGAGGGGCATGACCCGCGCACCCGGCAGGCGCAGGTCGTCGGGCTGTGGGCGAATCAGAGTAGCGTAGAGGCATGAAACCGCGCCCCACATCTGCGCTGCAAACGCTCGCCCGCCTCGGCCTCGGTGGATTTCTGACCTTCGCCGGGGTGAGTCACCTGACCTTCGCCCGTGATGAATTTCAGGCGCAGGTGCCCAAGTCGCTGCCGCTGAACGAAGACTTCGTGGTGCTGGCGTCGGGCATCGCCGAAATCAGCCTGGGCACGGCGTTCATGCTGTGGAAGGAAAAGAGGATTCCGCTCGGCTGGCTGCTGGCGGCCTTTTTCGTCGCCGTGTTTCCGGGCAACATCTCGCAGTACCTGACCCGCACCGACGCCTTCGGGCTGGACACCGACCGCAAACGGTTCATCCGCCTGTTTTTTCAGCCGGTGCTGATTGGCGTGGCGCTGTGGTCGTCGGGCGCGTGGCAGGCGAGGAAGCGCCGGGGGTAAGCCCGAGACTGCCCGCCGTCAGCCTCCCCGCACCTTGACCGTAAACGTCACGTTCGCCTGACCGCCTGCGGGCACCGCCGCGTAGCGAACCACCGTCGCCGGGTTGCCGTTCTGGGCTTTGCCGTCCACCACGACCCCCTGGCCGTAGACCTGCTCGCGCACCTCGGTGGTGATGGCCGCCGACTTCGTGCTCGTCAGGGTGTAGGTCACGCGGTAGCTGCGGCTCAGCGTGCGCCCGGCGCTGTCCTTTTCGGTGTTCAGCAGAGTCACGCGGCGGGCGAAGCGCAGGTCGGGGTCGGCGCCGAGCGACAGGTCGCTCAGTTGCCCGGCAGTGGCGGCCCCCAGACCGACGGTGCCGACCAGCACGCCGTCCTCGCGCACCGTCAGGGGTCCGGCAGGCAGCGCGGCGTCGGCGGTGAACTTGTAGAACCGGCCCGCCCGCCCCGACGAGTTTTGCGGTGAAAAATAGGTGCTGACGCGGGCGTAGCGGGCAAAGGTGGACAGCTTGGGCGTCAGGAAAGGCAAGGTCTGCGTTTCCCGGGGACCGATGGTCAGCGGGCGGCTCAGGGCGTAGCGTTGCAGCCCCCTCACCTCGCCCAGACTGAGAACGGCGCGGTCCTGCGCGACATTGCCCGCTGTGCTGGTCGTGGCGGCTCCAAACCCCTGCTCCCCCACGCCGACAGATGCTGGCGTCGACACGTTTTCCGGCACGAGGCGCACGTCTCCGGCGTAGAGGTCGGCCCCGCCGCTGAAGGCCTGCTCGCCCGCGTTGCGAATCTCGGCCAGGGCGTGCAGGGTGGCCGCGCCGCCGCTCGCGTCGAGGTCGTAGCGCGGTTTCCACGACAGGGCGCGGGTCTGGTACAGCAGCCTGGCTTCACCTGCGCCGCCCGTTTCAAACCGCACCTTCACGTCGGCCACGTCCCGGCTGCTGGGCGGGCGGGTGCTCAGGGCGAGTTCGTCGGGGCGCACCGTCAGGTACTCGCCGCTGCCGAGCTGCACGAGCAAGGCCCCCGCGTCCACCAACGTGCCGGGCAGGTTCAGGCCGCCGCGCAGCACCCGCACGGCCTCGCCTTCGTGGGCCTGAAGCGGATGCATTCCCGGCGTCACGCGCGTGCGCGTCACCGGCACCCCCAGCAGGCGCAGGCTGCCGGGCACGGTCCAGGCCCAGTCCGCGCGGGGAAAAGGCACCGTGACCGCGCCGCCCTCCACCTTCAGCGGGGGGGTCGTGACTTCAGCGAACGAGGGGTAAAGGCGCAGGTCGGCGGCCTGGGCGAGGGGCGTCAGGAGGCACAGGGCCGCCAGCGGAAGCAGAGGAAAACGCCGGGTCATGCGGGCAGCGTAAAGCATGAAACTGACCTGATGTTGATAGAAGGTCAGCTCAGCTGTCCACCCGCACCACGTTGCTGCCCGCCATGCTCTTGCTCACCAGCAGGCGGCTGGGCAGGCGCTCGGAGAGGCTTTCGACGTGGGTGACGATGCCCACCATACGGCCCTGGGTGCGGAGGTTTTCGAGCGCGGTGGCGACGGCTTCGAGGGCCTGCGGGTCCAGGGTGCCGAAGCCTTCGTCCAGAAACAGGGCGCCCAGCACCTTGCTCCCCGCGAGGTAGTCGCTCAGGGCGATGGCGAGCGAGAGCGAAGCGAGGAAAGTTTCGCCGCCCGAGAGGGTGCGCACGGCGCGAACCTCGCCCGCGTTCCAGAGGTCCTGCACGACGTACTCGTTTTTTTCGAGGCTCAGGCGGTAGCGCCCGTCGCTGATGTCGAACAGCAGCAGCCCCGCCCGCGTGAGCAGCTGCGCTTCCACCTCGGCCAGCATGAACTGCTGGAATTCGTTGACCTTGAGGGCGTTGCTCAGGGTCTGCCAGGTGTCGAGCTGCCGCCCGGCCTGCGCCGCCTGCGCCTCGATGTCGGCCTTGCGGGTCAGTTTCTCGCGCAGCCCGCGCTCCTGCTCGGCCAGTCGCCCGGCCTGCTCGCGGGCGGCACTCAGCGCGGCGTCGCTGGCGGTCAGGTCGCGGCTGACCTGCGCGAGGTGCGCCGGGTCGAAGGGGGAGACGCCCAGTTGCCGGTCCAGGTCGGCCAGCGCCGCCCGCAGCTGTGCCACTTCCGCCTCGTGCTTGCGGGCGCCTTCTTCCAGCGCGGCGATTTCGCTTTCGGGCAGGCCAGCGGTGCGCGCCTGCTCGGCGGTCAGGTTCAGTCCGGCAAGGGCCGCAGCGAGCGCGGCGGCGGCGGCGGCGTGGTCGGCCTCGCGCTCGGCGTTCATGCGCTGCGCGGCCTGCTGCGTGGCCTGGGCCGCGGCGAGGTCGCCCTGGGCACGTGCCAGGGCGGCCTGCGCCTCCTGAAAGCGCGTGCGGAGGCTCTGAATCTCAGCCAGGCGGTCGCGCCGGGCCTGCGCGGGGTTGCCCCCGGCCTGCCGCACGCGGGCGGCCAGAGAAGCCAGGAGGCGCTGAAGGTCGTCCTGCGGGTTGCCGGACACGTGGCTTTCCAGCTGCCGGGCGTCCAGCTCGCGCTGTTTGTTGCGTTCGTCCCAGTCGCGGTATTCGCTGGCCTTTTCCGTCAGCCACAGTTGCCGGGTCTTGAGCTGTCCGCGCAGGTCGGTGAAATGTTCGCGCCGCTCCTGCACCAGCTTTTGCAGCAGACCGACCTCAGCGTGCAGCTCGTCCAGGTCGACACGTTCGCCCCCGGGCACCTGCTGAACGATCTGCTGACACAGCGGGCAGGGTTCACCCTCATGCAGGTGCGCACGGTAGGCCGTCAGCCCCGCCTCCCGCCGCGCTTCTTCCTCGCGTCGCTGGGCAGCTTCGAGTTGCGCCTTGGCATTCAGGCCGTCCTGCTTGACCCGTTCGAGTTGCGCCGTTTCTTCCTGCTGCTGGCGTTCTTCCTGGGCGTAGCGCTCCTGGGCGGCTTTCAGGGCGGCCTTTTCCGTTTCTATCAGGGCGCGCTCCACCCGCAGTTTTTCCAGCTTCTGCGCCCCCTCCCGCGCCGCCTCGAAGGCGTCCTCGTTCCAGGGCAGGGGGTCGCGGTGCGTGAGTTGCGGGGTGCCCCCAGCGCGTTTCAGGCGGGCGGCGTCGGCTTCGGCTTCGCGCAGGGCGCTGGCTTCTTCTTCCAGCACGGGAATGCGCTCTTGCTGCACCTGGGCCTGCGCCATCTGCTCGGCGGCGAGGTCGCTCTGCGCCTGGGCGCGGCGCAGCTCCGCCTCGGCGCTGAGCAGTTCGCGGGCCTGGCGCCCGGCGGCAATCCGGGCACGCTCGGCGGCGTCGAGCAGCGGCAGCACCCCCGCCACCTGCCGGGCGCGGCGGGCGCGTTCGGCCCCCTGGCGCACGTCCCCGGCGCGGCTTTCCTGCACGTTCAGGCGCCGGGCGGTGTCCTCGCGGCTGCGCCAGACCTTTTCCTGCTCGCGCAGGCGCTGCACCTGGGTTTGCAGCTCCTCGCGCTGCTGCACCAGCCGCTCGGCCTCGGCGCTCACCTGTTCGCGCTGGCTCCTCACCTCGGCGGCGGCGTCCTCGCTGACCCCGGCATATTCGCTGGCCAGCACGCTGCCCAGGCTCTGCGACTGGTGCTTGAATTCCTTGACCCGGTCGGCGGCGACGGCGTGCATCTGCTGAATGCGGCCCAGGCCGGTCAGTTCCCCGAGTAGTTCCTGGCGCTGTTTGGCTTTGCCGTGCAGCAGCGCGGCGAACTGGCCCTGCGGCAGCATCACGCAGCGGGTGAAGGTGTCGAAGTCCAGCCCCACCACCGCCACGATGCGCTGTGAGATGTCCTTTTGCGAGCCGCTGCTCAGGCCGGTCCACTCGCCGTCGCTGTCGAGGCGGTCGAGCCGCACCTCGTTGTCGGCCTGCTTGCGCCCGCGCGTGCGGGTCACGCGGTAGGTCTGCCCGCCCGCCTCGAAGGTGAACGCCACGCTCAGGGAGCGCTCGCCCTGCGAAATCAGGGCGTCGAGGCCGGTGGCACCCAACCGCGCCGTTTCGCCGTAGAGGGCGAAGGTCATCGCGTCGAGCAGGCTCGATTTGCCGCTGCCGGTCGGCCCCACCAGCGCGAACAGTTCGAGGTCGGAAAAGTCGAGGTCGGTGGTCTGCCGAAACGCCGTGAACCCGCGCAGGCTGAGGTGCAGCGGCTTCACAGTGCGCCCGCCCCTGCCCGCGCCGCCGCTCCGGTTTGCCCTCTCCTCTCTCTCGCCTCTGCCCTCTGCTTCCCTTGTGCCCTCTGCATCACAACCCCTCCCGCACCTGCGCCTCGGCTTCCTGAAAGGCCGCCCGCACGTCGCCGGGCAGCTCGCCGCGTTTTTCCTGCCAGTAGCGCTCGAACAGTTCCATCAGGGTCAGGCCCTCGCGCCGCAGTTCCGGCACGGCGAGGTCTTCCTGCTGCGCGTCGAGTTCCACACTCAGGGCGTTCGGGGTGATGTTCAGCACCCGGTCCTTGAGACCCGGCAGCGCGGTTCCGGCGGGAGCACGCACCACCACCTTCAGCAGCCCGGAAAAGCCGCTCGCCGCCACTTCGCCCAGCCGCTTTTCCACGTTGTCGAGGTCCACGTAGACGGTTTTCAGGTCGCGTCCGCTCGCCAGCGGGATGCCCTCCACGCGGGCGGGGCGCCCGGCCTGGACCTCAATCAGGTTGACCTGCTTCTTCTCGCCCGCCTCGCCGAAATCGAGCTGAATCACGCTGCCGGGATAGCAGGCGAGCGGCGCGTCGGACACCGTTTGCGGCTTGTGGATGTGCCCCAGCGCGACGTACTGCGCTCCGGGCGGCAGTTGCAGGCCCGAAACCGTGTAGGCGTTGGTCAGGTCGAGCTGAAAGGTGCGCTCGGAGCCGCTCGGCACCGCGCCGTCCATCGTGGTGTGGGCCATGAGCATGTTCACCGCCCCCGGCTCGAAGCCCCGGCCCAGCTCGCGCAGAAAAAACCCCATGTTCTCGCGGTACTTCTGCCGCTGCGCCCCGAGGTCGCCCTGCAGCACGTCCACCGCCTTGATCAGCCGCCGCTCGGAGAGGTACGGCAGGGCGCCCACCCGCAGGCGCTCGCCCGATTTCGTCGCCACCTCGCGCACCATCGCCAGCGGGTCGCCGCTGGGCTGCGCGACCACCTGAATCCCCACCCAGCCGAGCAGCCCCGCCACCGAATCCAGCCGCGCCGCGCTGTCGTGGTTGCCCGCGATGACGATGCCCGGAATCCCGGCGTCGCGCAGCCGCAGAAAAAAGTCGAACACGGCGGCTTCGGCGTCGGCGGACGGGTTGCCGGTATCGAACAGGTCGCCCGACACCAGCACCGCGTCGGCCCCCTCGGTGCGGGCCAGCCCCGCGATTTCGGTCAGGGCGTCATGAATTTCGGGTGTCCGGTCAAACCCCTTGAGCAACCGCCCGGCATGGAAATCGGCGGTATGAAGTACGCGCATGACGGAAAAAATAGCATGGAGTGGGGGCCGGGACAGACTGCCCGGCGGAAATCAGCCCGACTTCAGCCTGGGCAGCCATCATCCGGTCATGAGCCGAGTGCTGCCCCTCCTGATACGGATTCCGCTTCATTCCTGCACAGTCGGGAAAGCGCCGCCTGTGCATCCATATCGCGAAATCCGTATCTTTTCCTACTCCTTTCAGTCGGATTGAATCCAGAAATCTGCTGGATTCAATCGGAATCCGTATGATTGCCCTGAGCGCCGCCGCTTCTGCCGCCAGTGTCACCCTGCAACCGGGGCAGACCGGGCAACTCGCAGACAAAAAAATCACCGTGCTGCGCGTACAGGACAGCCGCTGTGCCCCTGACGTCCAGTGCATCCGGGCAGGCGAACTCGTCGCCAAGGTGCTGATGAGCGAACAGGGCCGCTGCCGTTTCCTGACCCTGCAACTGCCCGAAGAGAAAAATGCCGAGTGGCGCGGGGTGAGGCTGGAGCAGGCGACCTTCGGCAAGCAGCCCCGGCTGACCTTCACCGACGAGCAGCGCTGAAGCGGGAGCCAGGGCGACGGTAGACTTTCCCCATGACCCAGCCCGCCTTCCAAAAAATGAGCGTGGAAGAATACCTCCGCACCGAGGTGGATAGCCCCGTCAAGCGCGAGTATGTGGGCGGCTTCGTGTACGCCGTGGACAACTCGGACGGCGTGTGGGCGCAGGCGGGCAGCAGCAAGAGCCACGCCGAAGTCATCATGAACGTGATGCAGGTCGTGCGCCCCGCCGCCCGTCGCCAGGGCTGCCGCGCCTACGCCAGCGAAATCAAGTTGCGGATAGACGCCCAGCAGAGTTTCTACTCCCCCGACGTGATGGTCGTCTGCGGCCCCGAGAACAGCGACCCCTACTCGGAAACCGCGCCCTGCCTGCTGGTCGAAGTGCTGTCACGCGGCACGGCCCACACCGACAGGCACGCCAAATATGCCGTCTACACCGCCCTGCCCAGCCTGCAGACCTACCTGATCGTGGACCAGTACGAGCGGCGGGTGTACGCCTATGCCCGCGAAGGCGCAAGCTGGACGCTGACCGAATATGTCGGTGAGGGCGTCATTCCTCTGCCGTGCCTGGGGCTGGAGTTGAGCTTGGGCGAGATTTACGCGGGAGTGCTGTGAAGCTTTTGCAGGATGGTATCTACCGTCTGCGTCAGCGTTTGCTCTGAGCCAATCACGGTGTCGTTTACGAAGGGCAGTAATACGGATTCCGATTGAATCCAGCAGATTTCTGGATTCAATCCGACTGAAAGGAGTAGGAAAAAATACGGATTCTGCGATATGGATGCACAGGCGGCGCTTTCCCGACTGTGCAGGAATTTAGCGGAATCCGTATAAGTCGCGTTCCCTGTACCAGGCGCGCATCTGCTCTGGGCCAAACTCGGTGGCCTGAGGGCGGGTGGCGTGGCGGCGCACCGTTTCCTCAAACGGCAGGTCAAAGTAGTACCACTGCCCGCCAAAATCAGTGTGCAGGTGCGAAAGCATGGGCGCGTAGTGTTTGGCGTGCAAAATACCCTCCAGTACCGTGACGTACCCCGCGCCGAGGCAGTACCGCACGTTCGTTTCGATCAGGCCGATGTTTTTTCCGTCGGGAATGTCGCGCTCCCGCAGCAGGACTCGCCGCAGATAATCCTGCTCGACCCACGCCAGCCCGTAGCCGTAGCGCTCCCGCAGGGCACGCGCCACCGAGCTTTTGCCGCTGCCCGAATTGCCACGCAGGACGATGAGGGGTGATACGGATTCCGATTGAATCTGGTAGTTTCAGATTCAATCCGACTTGCAAAGCTGCGCAGCAGAGCGGATGCGAGTAGGAAAAAATACGGATTCTGCGATATGGATGCACAGGTGGCGCTTTCCCAACTGTATAGGCCCGACTGTGCAGGAATTAAGCGGAATCCGTATGAGGTCATCAAATCACCTCCCTATACGCCACACTCTGCGACCTGTTCTGCAATTCCGACCTCAAATACTGCAACCGCGGGTGCTCCAGCCGGGGGTCGTTCGCCAGGATGTGCTTGGCGAGTTCGCGCGCCTGCATGATGATTTCTTCGTCGTTGGCAAGGTCGGCCAGTCGCAAATCCGGGATGCCGCTTTGCCGCGTGCCGCGCAGCTCGCCGGGACCGCGCAGCTTCAGGTCCGCTTCGGCAATCACGAAGCCGTCGGTGGACCCCTCGATGATTTTCAGCCGCTTGCGGGTCTTCATGGACGTTTCCCCGGCAATCAGCACGCAGTAACTCTGAAGGCTGCCGCGCCCCACGCGCCCGCGAAGCTGGTGGAGCTGCGCCAGCCCAAAGCGTTCGGCGTTCTCGATCACCATCACGGTGGCGTTGGGCACGTCCACACCGACCTCGATGACGGTGGTGGACACCAGAATGTCGAACTCGTGCGCCCGGAAGCGGTCCATCACATAATCCTTCTCGGCGGCGGACATCTTGCCGTGCAGCATCTCCGTGCGGGCTTCGGGCAGGATGGTCTTGAGGTCGTCAGCGAGTTGGGTCGCGGCGAGCAGCTCCAGGTTCTCGTTTTCCTCGATCAGCGCGGTGACCACATACGCCTGCCGCCCCTGCCGAATCTGGCCCATCACGAAGCCGTAGGCCTGCTGGCGGGCCGTGTCCTGAATCAGCTTGGTTTCGATGGGTGTGCGGCCCGGTGGCAATTCGTCGATGATGCTCAGTTCGAGGTCGCCGTAGGCCGTCAGCGCCAGCGAGCGCGGAATGGGCGTGGCCGACATCACCAGCACGTCGGGGCGCGAGGCCAGCAGTTTTCGCCGCTGCTGCACGCCGAAGCGGTGTTCCTCGTCCACCACCGCCAGCCCGAGGTTGTCCCACTGCACGTTTTCCTGAATAAGTGCTTGCGTGCCGACCACCACGTCCACGTCGCCCTCGGCAATCCGCGTCTGCATTTCGAGTTTTTGCTTGGGGGTCATCGCGCCGATGAGCAGGCCCACCCGCACGTCGAGTTTCCCGAGGTAGCCCTGCAAGTTGGCGTAGTGCTGGCGGGCCAGAATCTCGGTGGGGGCCATCAGTGCGCCCTGGTAGCCGTCGCGCACGGCGAGGTACAGGGCGCAGGCCGCCACCGCCGTCTTGCCGCTGCCCACGTCGCCCTGCACCAGCCGGGCCATCTGCTTGTCACTGCGCATGTCGTCGGTGATTTCCAGCAGCACCCGGCGCTGCGCGTTGGTGAAGCGGAAGGGCAATGCGGCTTCAAATTTATTGATGTCGTCACCCCGCGCCTCGAAGCGCTTGCCTTGCAGCACGGCGTCTTCGCCCTGAAGCAGCATCCGCAGTTCCAGAAAGAGGTATTCGTCGAAGCGCAGGCGCCCGTTGGCCCGTTTCAGGTGCGCCTCGTCGTGCGGAAAGTGAATGCCCCACAGCGCGTCGGCAAGGTCGGTCAGGCCGTACTTGCGCCGCCAGTGGGCCGGCAGATAGTCGTCGAGCGGCGCGGCCTGAAGCGCCTGATGCGCGGCCCGGCGCAAAAACTCCTGGCTGATGCCTTCTTTGGCGTCGTACACGCCGACAATCCGCCCGGTGCTGAGGCTCTGCTCGGCCTTGTCCACCGTTTCCATGTGCTCCACGCTGAGCTGCGTCTGGCGCCCGAATTTCTTGGCGCGGCCCGTGAGGACCAGCCGGGCGCCCTCGCGCAGCCCCTTTTCCACCCAGGGCTGGTTGAACCACGTCGCCTTGACCCGCCCGCCGCTGGGGGTTTCCAGCACGATTTCCAGAATCAGCATCCCCGGCCTGGGGCTGCGGCGAAACTTGCTGACCACTGTGCCTTCCACCGTGACCTTCTGGCCTTCCTCGACTTCCGAAAGGTCCGGCAGGGCGCGGCGGTCCTCGTGGCGGTGGGGGTAAGCGTGCAGCACGTCGCGCAGTTGGTGCAGGCCGAGACTTTGCAGCTTGCGCGGCCCGCCGGGGCCGGTGCTCAGCCGCTCCACCGGCGCGTCAATGGGCAGGCGCTCGCCTCCTTTCGCCTGTGGCGGCGCGACTTTGGTCGGGGCAGCGCGGCGAGCCGGTTTGCTGCTGTTGCCGAGCAGGGCGAGGGCCTCCCGCAGCGCCCCGGCCCGCTCGTCCTCACGCATCTGGCCGTAGCCGCTGAGCACCTCGCGCACCCTGGGAAATGGGCCAGCCAGCGGCGTACTCAGCAGCTTTTCCACACCGCCCGCCACCACGCGGTCATGGCAGCCCCCCGCCAGCTCAGCGGCGAGGGGGCGCCGGAGTCGTTCTTGCAGTTCTGCCACCGTCGCCATTACGCTCGCAGCATAACAGACGAGGACGGACGAACTCCGTGACCGGCCTGCCTTGCGAAATCGGACGCGGCGCGGCCCGGTGACGTGGCCCAATGACGTGACTCAGTGACGCAAAACTCGGGGTGGTCGCGCACGAGTTGCGCCGCCACGCTGCTGCCTTCGCTCCAGCCGTACACGAAGATGCGGCGGGGGTCCACGCGGGGGTCACGCTTCATGGCGTTCAGAGCCGTTTCCGCGCCTTTCAGGAAGGTGTTCAGGTCGGCCTGCCCGTAGAACTTCTGGTAGTCCACCTGCCCCGGCCCCGAGACGTAGTGCTTGTTGTAATACGGGATTCCGATTGAATCTGGTAGTTTCAGATTCAATCCGACTTGCAAAGCTGCGCAGCAGAGCGGATGCGAGTAGGAAAAAATACGGATTCCGCGATATGGATGCACAGGCGGCGCTTTCCCGACTGTGCAGGAATTAAGCGGAATCCGTATTAGCCGCTGAGTTGCCCCTTGACGTACATCTGCCCGATGAAGAAGGTCATGACGACGAACAGCAGGCTGGCGGTGGTCAGCCACGCCGCCTTGTTCGCGGTGTCGGCCTCGCTGCGCTTGGGCAGCCAGTAGAACAGCATCAGCAGGCCCACCGAGCCGAGGCCGCCGAGGTAATGCACGTACTTTTGAATGACGCCCATGCCCTGGTCGAGCAGCTTGATGCCCACCGCCGCCTGAAGCATCAGCACGACCTGAAGGGTGATGAGCGCGGCGGCCTGCGCTTTGCCGAACGTGCCGCGCCGCGCCCCCAGCCAGGTCAGCACGGTGGTCACGAGGGCGACGAGCAGCGCAATGCCGCCGACAGCAGAGTGAACGGCGGGTTGAATGATGGTTTCGTCCATAGGTAAGGCCTCCGGCAAAGTCAGGAAGTACGCCCGCCCGCTTACCGAGCGGTCAATAGCCTACCTACCGTACGGTAAGCCAGGACAAAAGTCAAATGGGGGAGAGGGTGAAGGGGGGAGGGCAGAGAGCAAAAAAGAGGCCAGCGCCCACGCGCCAGCCCCCTTCGCCTTTAGCCATCAGCCATCTGCCTCCGGCCATCCGCCTCCCTTACAGCTCGTCTTCCTTGCGAATCGGGAAGGCGTCGATCACGCGGTCCTTGTCCCCGATGTTGATGACCTTGACGCCCTGGGCGTTGCGGCCCGTCACGCGGACTTCCTCGACGCGGGTGCGGATGACGGTGCCCTTTTCGGTCAGGACCATCAGTTCCTCGTTGCCCGCGACGTGCGCCAGGGTCACCAGCTTGCCGGTCTTGTCGGTCACGTCGAGCGTAATGACGCCCAGGCCGCCGCGTCCCTTGCTGGGGTAGTCGCTGACCTTGGTGCGCTTGCCCAGGCCGCACTCGCTGATCGCCAGCAGTTCGCCCTCGGTGTCGCTGCCGGGGACGAGCGCCATGCTGACCACCTCGTCGCCCTCGCGCAGGCGAATCCCGATGACGCCCTGCGTGGCGCGGCCCGTGTCGCGCACCAGGTGGGCCTCGAAGCGCATCGCCTGGCCGTTCTTCGTCGCCAGCACCACGTCGTCGCCGTCCTGCTGGATGTCCACGCCGATCAGTTCGTCACCGGGTTGCAGGTTGATGGCGATCAGGCCCGCCGAGGTGATGTTGGCGTAGTCGGTGATCAGGCTCTTTTTGATCACGCCGTTCTTGGTGGCGAAGATGAAGCTGCCCGGCTGGTCAAAACCCCCCACCGACAGCACCGAGGCGATGTTCTCGTCGTCGCGCAGGCCCGGCAGCAGGTTGCGGATGTGGGTGCCCTTGGCGTCACGGCCCGCTTCCGGCAGGTCGTAGATCTTCTCGTGGAAGACCCGGCCCGCGTCGGTGAAGAACAACAGGTAATCGTGCGTGCTGCCCACGAAGACCCCGGTGTTGGCGTCTTCCTCACGCAGCTTGCCGCCGCTGCTGCCCCGGCCCCCACGCTTTTGCTCGCGGTAGGCGTCGAGGTTGGTGCGCTTGAGGTACCCGGCGCGGGTCATGGTAATCACCATGTCTTCCACCGCGATCAGGTCTTCCTTGTTGATGTCCTCTTCGAGTTCGGTGATGACCGAGCGCCGGGCGTCGCCGTAGCGGTCACGAATGTCGCGGAGTTCCTTTTTGATCTCGCGCCACAGCAGCTTCTCGTCGCCCAGGATGGATTCCAGGCGGGCAATGGTCTTTTGCAGCTCGTCGTACTCGCCTTGCAGCTTCTCGCGCTCCAGGCCGACCAGACGTTGCAGGCGCATGTCCAGAATCGCCTGTGCCTGAATCTCGCTCAGGCCGAAGCGGGCCATCAGGCCGTCGCGGGCCTCGGCGCCGGTGTTGCTCGCACGAATCAGCGCAATCACTTCGTCGATGTGATCGAGGGCCCTGAGTAAGCCCTCCAGCACATGTGCCCGCTCCTTGGCCTTGCGCAGGTCGTACACCGTGCGGCGGGTCACCACGTCACGGCGGTGGTCCAGGAAGTAGCGCATGGTGTCGATCAGCGGCAGCACGCGCGGCTCGCCATTGACGATGCTGAGGTTCATCACCGTGTAGCTGCTCTGAAGCTGGGTGTACTTGTAGAGCTGGTTGAGGACCAGCGTGCCCATGCCCGCCGCCGAGCGCTTGAGTTCAATCACGATCCGCACGGGTTCCTTGCGGTCGGACTCGTCGCGCAGCGCCCCGATGTCGGGAATCTTGCCCGCCTTGTACATGGCGCTGATGGTCTGGAGCAGGTTGGTCTTGTTGAGCTGGTACGGGATCTCGCTGATGATGATCTGGGTGCGCCCGTTTTTGCCTTCCTCGATGCGGGCCTTGCCGCGCACCTTCAGTCCCGCGTGCCCGGTGGCGTAGGCTTCGCGGATGCCCGCCTTGGCGATGCGCCCGCCGGTGGGAAAGTCCGGTCCCTGCACGTGGGTCATCATCTCGTCGAGCGTGATGGCGGGGTTGTCGATCAGCGCCAACAGGCCGTTGCAGATTTCGGTAAGGTTGTGCGGCGGGATGTTGGTCGCCATGCCCACGGCGATGCCCGACGCGCCGTTGATGAGCAGGTTGGGCACGGCGCTGGGCAGCACCGTCGGCTCGGTGGTCGTCTCGTCGTAGTTGGGCTTGAGGTCCACCGTCTCTTTTTCGAGGTCGGCCAGGATTTCCTCGGCCACCCTGGTCATGCGGGCTTCGGTGTAGCGCATGGCGGCGGCCATATCGCCGTCCATCGAGCCGAAGTTGCCCTGGGGATCGACCAGGGTGTAGCGCATGTTCCACCACTGCCCGAGCCGCACCATCGCGTCGTAGATGGAGCTGTCGCCGTGGGGGTGATAGCGCTTCATCACTTCGCCCACCACGCTGGCGGACTTGGCGTGCTTGACGTTGCTCATCAGCCCTTCTTGCAACATCGCGTACATGATGCGGCGCTGCACCGGCTTCATGCCGTCGCGCACGTCGGGCAGGGCGCGGTCCACGATGACGTTCATCGCGTAGTTGATGAAATTGGTCTTGACTTCGCTGGTGATGTCTACAGGTTGAATTCCGGTTCCGGTCATGGCACTCCAATCAGGGGGCGGTGGGGGCGCGGATGCACCCTCAGTCGCGGGGAAAGATGAGTGTCCCGGCACGCTGCCAGGTATGGAAACAGCATATCATATTATGTTAAAAGCATAACAGCGCCGCTTCCCTCAACGCCCCCCAGTTTACCGGAAAAGACGAAGAAAAACAGCGATTTTTCCCTCATGGGGGCGCCCCTTGGCGGGTGCTCCGCTGCGGGTCCGACCTGACGCGCTTTCACCGGGGCTTGGGCGCCCGGCGAGGGACCAGCCAGGGAAAGACGGGCGTTTTTTCTGACGCTTCCAACTTACCGGAAAATGGCGGCCATCACAGCGGCGCGGCGCACCCCGGGGCGCAGCACAACCGGGGCATCCTGCGCGGGTGCCTCTCACTGCCTCTCCCGATGGTGCCCTCAACTTTCGCCGCCCGCTGCCGGGGCTGTGGCGCTCGGCCAATCTCAGTTTCCTGATACGGTTTTAATCCGATTCCCGAGCATCCGGAAAGGCGCCGGATGCCCGTCCATCTCCTTAAAACCGTATTTTTTCCATGCGCTCCGCGCAAAATTGCGCCCGGACATGTCCGGGACTCAATTTGAAATTGTATGAGTGAACAGGGCCGCGCCGAACTGCTCGCACTGGGGCTGAGCCGCGTCATCGACCTGCGTGACCGCCGCGAACGGTTGAGAGACGCGCCGCCTTTTCTGGGACGCACCGAATACCTCAACCTGCCGCTGCTGCCCTGGCGGGTGCGGGCCATGAACGAAGCGACGGCCGCTGCCCGGACGAACGCCGACCTCTACCGGGCGCACCTCGACCACGCGGCGAACAACATCGTCACCATCCTCGGCGCGATTCTGGACGCGCCTCCCGGCCCGGTTCTCATCCACTGTCACGCGGGCAAGGACCGCACCGGCCTCATCGCGGCGCTGTGCGGGGAACTCGCGGGCCGGACGCGGGCGCAGATCGGCGAGGACTATGCCCGAACCGGGGAAGAATTGACCGGTTTCTATGCCGCTCAGCGGGAACGCAAGACGCCCGAGGGATGGGCGGCATTGGAGCCGTTTTCCCACACTCGGGCAGAAGAGATTCTCGCGGCGCTGAGCCATCTGGACGAGAAGTGGGGCGGGGTGGGCGCTTATCTCGCGGCCTACGGACTCAGCGCACAGGAGCAGGCGGCGCTGGCCGGGCGGCTGTGGACTGGCCTCCCCGGTCTCCGTCCGCCTGATCTCTGACCGTCCGCGCCACCTGCGCCCAGTTCCACAGCCCTTCTTCCACCATCGCCCGCAGGAACTGGCGGTGCTCGGCGTGCTGCGCGAGGCAGGCGGCGAACTCGGCCTCGTCCACGGTGGCGATACCGGCGGCGTGCAGCGGCGCGAGCGAGGGCGGCGGGGGCACGGCGGGCAGGGGAGAGGGGCAGTGTTTCGCGTGCCCGCGCACCAGGCTGTCCACCAGCGTCCGGCTGAGCTTGAGGCCGGGCGGCGGCGGGCCGGGCAGCGCGCACTCGATAAGCAGCAGCGCCTCGCCGAGCGCGGGCAGGGCGAGCGACAGGCTTTCTAAGGCTGCCCGGTCATGAAAGCGGTGGAGGTAGTGGGCGTGGTTGTGCTTGGTTTCCAGAGTGTTGAGCGTCTGGTGCAGCCCCGAAATCAGGCTTTGCAGGCCGTCGGGGTGGTCCTGAAGCGCCCCGATGACGAGCGCCTGCGCGTCCGGTCCCGAGCGCCGCAGCAGCCGCGCCAGTTCGCGCCGCTCAAGCCGGGCCTCGGCCACCGGGACGACGAAGGTGATGGCGAAGGTCAGATTGACGAACCCGCTGAGCGCCGCCACGCTGGTCAGCATTCGCCAGGGCGTCACCGTCGTCTTGAGGTCGCCCAGCCCCAGCGTGCTGATGGTGTAGCCGACGTAGTACACGACGCTCCAGAAGGTGGCCGGGGACTCGCTGTCGGCGCCCACCACGCTGCCCGGCGAGGACCAGAACACCAGCGTCCAGCCCAGCCACAGCCCCAGCGTCCACGTGAGCAGCGCCGAGACGATTATGGTGGGCGCGGCCCAGGCGAGCACGATTCGGTTGCCGGTGCGCCGCGCCAGCGCGTGCAGAAGCTGGTACACCCGCTGGTGCACCGTCTGGCTGAGAGTGCCGTCGCCGCCCTGCATCGTCACCTTGAGCAGGTCGTGAACCACTATCCCGACCAGGACCAGACCCGGCACCCACAGCAGCGAACGCAACATCGGCACAGCGTAACCGGAGTTCGGGCCAGGAAAGAGACGGGCCAGGAAAGAGACGGGCCAGGAAAGAGAACTGGGCCGCTCTCCACCGCCCGCCCCAGCGCGGAGCCGAGCAGTTGTACTGTTTCCGAACGGACGTGTGGTGTGGGGCTGCGCCGCAGAGCCTACTTGAGGTGCTGTGCCCGGATGGGCGGAATAGAGTTCAGAACCGTATCCGTCCTGGCCCGCCTGTACCCCCTGCATGGGCTTCCCCTCGCCCGAGGGTTCGCCTGAGCCGAACCGCCCCCGTCACCTCGCGGCGACAGGGGCAGGACAGGGGGAGAGAAAGCGTCCGTATCATACGGTTTCAAATTGAGTCCCGGACATGTCCGGGCGCAATTTTGCGCGGAGCGCATGGAAAAAATACGAATTCTGCGATATGGATGCACAGGCGGCGCTTTCCCGACTGTGCAGGAATTAAGCGGAATCCGTATCAGCCGACGACCATCACGTGCAGGCGGCGCGGCCCGTGGACCCCTTCCACCCGCACCAGTTCGATGTCGCTGGTGGCGCTGCCGCCCGAAAGCCAGGTGAGAGGTCGGCCCTCGCGCACACTCTGGGCGACGGCGTCCACGCCCTGCCGGACGGTCTGCACCACCTGCTCCCCGCGCACCACGCACACGTGGAGGTCGGGAATCAGCGAGAGTGCCCGGCGGCCCTGGTCCTCGCGGTGGTCGAGGATGATGGTCCCCGTCTCGCTGATGGCGACGGCACACCCGGTCAGCACGGCTTCGGCCCCGTCGAGTTCGGCGTTGGAGAGCCTGGGCTCGTCGCGCAGCACGTCCAGGCCGGGCGTGAGCCATTCGCTGGGCACCCCGGCGGGCACGACCACGCGCCGGGCGTCTCCGAGCGCCGCCGCAATCGCCCCCGGCAGCTCGGCGGCGGAAACGTGCGTGTAGGCCGCCTTGTAATCCAGAATCCGGTCCTCGAACTGGTGCAGAATCTCGGCGCGGGTCAGCGGCACGGACACCGGGTAGGGCGGCAGCGGTTGCGGCCTGGTCCCGGCAATGGCGCGGTTGATGGTGGTCAGCATGTCCAGCCGGGCTTCGGTGCTGGACGGGAAATTGTGTTCGGGGGTCATAGCGTGTCCTCGCGGGAGGGTTCGGCGCCGAACCTGCCGCCTTCGTCCTTCTGCGGCGGGGTGGGGCCTTCCTCGGCCTTCTGTACGACGGCGGGCGGCGCGGCTTCGGTTTCGCCCTCTGCTCTCTGCTTCCACCACTCCCGGAAACCCTCCCTCGGAAAGGGGCGCAGGTCGCGCACCTGGGTCCAGCCGCCGAGCAGGCCCGGCAGCGAGGTGATGGCGTCACCGTGCACCAGCGGCCCCTGGCCCACGCGGGCGAGTTTCAGGGCGCCCTCGAAGCGCCAGCCCTCGGACATCACGAATTTCATGCCCTGCATGGCGAGGGCCTCGGCGCTCAGGCCCTTTTGCACGTTGGCCTTCTGAAGATTGGCCTGTGTGCGCAGGTAAATCAGCACCTGCGGAATGTTGATTTTGACCGGGCACACGTCGTAGCACGCCCCGCACAGGCTGGAGGCGCCGGGCAGCGTGTTGGCGTTCTTGTCGTGCATGCCGAGCAGTTGCGGCGTCAGAATCGCGCCGATGGGGCCGGGATACACCGAGCCGTAGGCGTGCCCGCCCGCCCGTTCGTAGACGGGGCAGACGTTCAGGCAGGCCGAGCAGCGGATACAGCGCAGCGTTTGGCGCCCGAACTCGTCGGCGAGGACGTTCGTGCGCCCGTTGTCGAGCAGCACGAGGTGAAACTCCTGCGGGCCGTCGCCGGGCGTCACGCCGCTCCAGAACGAGTTGTAGGGGTTCATGCGCTCGGCGGTGGAGCTGCGCGGGAGCAGTTCCATGAACACGCTGATGTCTTCCACCTTCTCCAGCACCTTCTCGATGCCCATGATGCTGACGAGCACCTCCGGCAGCGTCAGGCACATGCGCCCGTTGCCTTCCGATTCCACCACGCACACCGTCCCGGTTTCGGCAATGGCAAAGTTGGCGCCCGACACGGCCATTTTGGTCGTCAGGAACTTGTGGCGCAGGTAGCGCCGCGCCGCCGCCGCCAGTTCCGCCGGGGTGTCGGAAAGCTGGCCTTCGCCGGGCAGTTCGGCATTGAACAGCGCCTGAATCTCGGCCCGGTTGCGGTGGATGGCCGGCACCAGGATGTGACTCGGGCGGTCGTTGGACAGCTGCACGATGAGTTCGGCGAGGTCGGTTTCGATGGCGTGGATGCCCTTTTCTTCCAATGCTTTGTTCAGCTCGATTTCGTCGGACGTGATGGACTTGACCTTAATCAGTTCGTCCACCGCGTGCGCCTCGGCAATCCGGGCCACGATTTCGCGGGCTTCCCGCGCGTCCCTGGCCCAGTGCACCTGCCCGCCGCGTGCCCGGACGCTCTGTTCCAGTTCCAGCAGGCGGTCGGAGAGGTTCGCCAGCGAAGCGTCCTTGGTCGCGGCGCCGAGGTCGCGCAGCTGCTCCCAGTGGGGCAACTCGGCCACCACGTTCGCCCGTTTGTCGCGGATGGTGTGCGTGACCTTGCGCAGGTTGGCCCGCAGTTGCGCCTTAAGCACCTGCTCGCGGGCGGCCTGCGGAAAGGGCTGGGCGGGGTGAAGTCCTCCGTGGTTACTCATGCAAACACCTTCCCTTCGGTACTCGCCAGAATCTCGGCCAGATGCACGGTGCGGGTGCCGCTGCGGAGGCGGTGCAGCCCGCCGCCGATGTGCAGCAGGCAGGAATTGTCCCCGGCGGTGCAGGCTTCGGCCCCCGTGTCCATGATGTGCCGCGTCTTGTCCGAGAGCATGGCCGCGCTCACGTCGGGGTTTTTGACGGCAAAGGTGCCGCCGAAGCCGCAGCATTCGTTCGCGCCTTCCAGTTCGAGCAGGGTCATGCCGCGCACGTTTTGCAGCAGCTTCAGCGGCGCGTCGCCCACCCGCAGCGAGCGCATGGCGTGGCAGGTGGGGTGGTAGGTCACGCGGTGCGGGTAGTACGCGCCCACGTCGGTCACGCCGAGCTTGTTCACCAGAAACTCGGAGAGTTCGTAGACGCGGGGGGCCAGCGCCTCCACGTCCCGCAGCAGCTCCTCGTCCCCGGCCCACTTCGCCGCTTCGGGGTACAGCTCGCGCACCATCGCCGCGCAGGAGCCGCTGGGCGTGACCACGACTTCGGAGTCCCTGAAGTCACGCACGAATTTGCGGGCGAGGTCGAGCGCGTCGCCCGCGTAGCCGGTGTTCAGGTGCATCTGGCCGCAGCAGGTCTGGCAGGGGTTGAAGTTGACGCTGTGGCCCAGCCGCTCGAGCAGCCGCACGGTGGCCTGCCCGGTGCCGGGAAACAGCGCGTCGTTGACGCAAGTGAGGAAGAGGTCTATGTGCATGAGGGTTCTCCTCTGGAAAGAAAAACTGGAAAAGGGTGAAAAAGTCGAGAGGTCGAGCTGGCCGAATCTCGACCCCCGACCCCTGGACGGGGCCTTACCTGGGAATCATCCCCGGCACCACGTACGCCTGAAGGTACGTGATGACCATGATGACCGCCAGAAAGCCCAGGCTCTTTTTGACGGTGAAGCGCAGCAGTTCGCTTTCGCGCCCAACGAGGCCCACGGCGGCGCAGGCCACGGCGATGCTCTGGGGCGAAATCATCTTGCCGGTCACGCCCCCGGTGGTGTTGGCGGCGACGGTGAGCGCGGGGTTGACGCCGATCTGCTGCGCGGTGACCTGTTGTAGTCCGCTGAACAGCGCGTTCGACGAGGTGTCCGAGCCGGTCAGGAACACGCCCAGCCAGCCGAGCACCGGCGAGAACAGCGGGAACAGGTGCCCGGTCTGCGCGAGGGCCAGCGCCATCGTCGCGCTCTGGCCGGAGTAGTTGGCGATGTACGCGAAGCCCAGCACGAACATGATGCTGAGGATGGGATAGGCGAGTTCCCTGAGCGTCTCCACGAAGGTCTGCACGCCCTCACGCGGCTTCATGCCCAGCACCGCCATGCTGACCAGCGCGGCCAGGAAAATGCCCGTCCCGGTGCCGGAAAACCAGTCGAGCTTGTAGCTCGCGGCGTAGGGCGTCGGCTCGGTCACGATGGGAGAGACCTTCATCACCCCGTTGTGCAGCGTGGGCACGTCCCAGTGCAGCACCATCCACGAGAGCGGCCCCGGCGCCTTGAGGTCGAACAGCGCCTTGAACGCGGGCAGGCTCCAGATCACCACGAACAGCGTGAGCAGCAGGAAGGGCGACCAGGCCTTGAGGACGCTTCCAGCGGTCATGTTGGCCATCTGGACAGGCCGGTAGGCCGCCCCCACCGTCTGCGGCGCGGGGATAGGTTGGATTTCCCGCGGCTGCCAGAACTTCAGGAATCCGGCGGTGGCGACCAGGCTGACGAGTGCCGAGGTGATGTCGGGCAGTTCCGGCCCGATGAAGTTGGAGGTGAGGTACTGCGTGACCGCAAAGGACAGCCCGGCGACCAGCAGCGCGGGCCACAGGTCACGCACGCCCTTCATCCCAGCTTTCATGCCGCCCTTGCCCGAGTCCATCAGGTAGACCATGAAGAACGGGACGAACAGCGCCAGCAGCGGGAGCTGACGCCCGGCGATCTGGCCGATGGTGAACGGCGGGATGTTGGTGAGGTTGCCCGCGACCGTGATCGGAATGCCCAGCGCCCCAAAGGCCACGGGCGCGGTGTTGGCAATCAGGCACAGGCCCGCCGCGTACAGGGGATTCAGCCCCAGGCCCACCAGCAGCGCCGCCGTGATGGCGACCGGCGCCCCGAATCCGGCGGCCCCTTCCAGAAACGCGCCGAAGCAAAAGCCGATGAGCACCACCAAGAGCCGCTGGTCCTCGGTAATGCTCAGCACCGACTGCCGGATGACCTCGAATTGCCCGGTCTTGACGGCAATTTTGTACAGGAAGACCGCCGCCACGATAATCCAGGCGATCGGCCACAGCCCGTAGCCGAAGCCGTAGAGCGTGGCCCAAACTGCTTTCGCCACCGGCATCCCGTAGCCCAGCACCGCCACCAGAAAGGCGAGCAGCACGGTCAGCCCGCCCGCCACATAGCCCTTCAGCCGCAGGCCCACCAGAGCGACAAAAAAGAAAACGACCGGAATCAGCGCGGCCAGGGTGGACAGCCAGAGGCTTCCCCCAATCGGCGCGTAATTCTGCGTCCAGACCGACGCGGCTTGTTCCATAGCCTTCCTCCTGGGCGGCCCTGAACCCGCCGCCTGTTTCTGAGCTTTGTGAAAGTGGCTTGAGACTAAGGGCCTTTGTCCCAAATGTCAATTGTTCTGAACAATCTTTGGAGCGGGTGCAAAAAGTGGGGGTGTGCGGGGGGCTGTTTTCCGCGTGTTCTGCCGGGGCTACACTCCGGGGCTACACTGGGGCTTCATGTCCGCCCGTTCCACTTCCGCTATTCGTCCGCTGCCCAGACGCCGCTCGGTCGGGGCCGATATCGCTGAACAACTACGCGACTTGATCCAGAGCGGCACCTACCAGCCCGGCGACCGCCTGCCCGGTCAGCGCGAACTGGCGCAGCAATTCGGCACCAGCCTGGCGGGGGTACGCGAGGCGGTCAGCGTGCTTTCGGCGGCGGGGATGGTCAGCGCAACTCCGGGGCGCGGCACGGTGGTGCGGAGTGTGGGCGACGCTGGCCCCACCTTCGACGGCTGGCTGGGCGCGGTGGGCGACGAGCAGGAGTTCGAGGAACTGATGCAGGCACGGCGCATGCTCGAAGCCTTCACCATCGCCCAGGCGGCGCAGCAGGCCACCCCGGCCCAGGTGGAGGCGCTGCGCGGCGCGGTGGCCGCGATGCAGGCGGCGGCAGGCAGTGTGGACGCTTACGCCGAGGCCGATATGCGGTTTCACCTGCTGCTGTCCGAGGTCGCCGGCAACCGCGTGGTCACCCGGCTGATGCGGGCCATTCAGCGCCCGCTGATGGAACAGCTGCGCCGCAGCATCGCCCACCTGAAAGCCACCGGGCAGCTCGCCGACAACCTCGCCACCCACGAGCGCATCGTGGACGGCATCGAGCGCGGCGACGGCGCGGGGGCGCAGCGTGGCTTCGACGACATGCTGGCGATTTCGCTGGCGTTCGGGGCAGTGGGCGAGGGAGAACCGGGCGGGCCGCCGGAGAGTCAGGCCGTCAGCTAGGTAAGGGCCGGGTCCCCGAGTTCATACGGATTCCGATTGAATCTGGTAGTTTCAGATTCAATCCGAGCGGATGCGAGTAGGAAAAAATACGGATTCCGCGATATGGATGCACAGGCGGTGCTTTCCCGACTGTGCAGGAATTAAGCGGAATCCGTATCAGGCGTAGCCCAGCCCGAAGCGGCGCGGAAAAGCCAGCACCGCCACCGTGCCGGGGCCGACGTTGGCGGTCAGGCCGCTGCCGAGCGGGTGCAGCGGGGCGGGCGGGTTCCCGTAGACGGCCTGAAGCTGGGCCTGGAGCTGCCCGGCGCCTCCTTCGCCCCCGATGGTGTGCCCGCAGTAGAGCCGCAGTGTCTCGCCGGTCTGACGCTGAAACTGGTGGGTGGCGCTCAGCAGCGTGCGAACGGCGGCGTCCTGACCGCGCACCCGCGACTTGTTCACCACCTCGCCCGCCTCCACCGCCAGCACGGGCCGCAGGCCGAGCCAGTTGCCGATAAAGGCCGCGACGTTGCCGATGCGTCCGTTGACCCGCAGAAAATCGAGGCTTTCCACGGCAAAGGTGAGCAGCGTCCGTTCCCGCAACTCGCTCAGCGCACTGCCGATCTGCCCGGAGTCCGCCCCCTGATCGGCGAGGTGCGCGGCGTGCAGCGCCTGAACCCCGAGCGCGTAACTCACCGTCCCGCCGTCGATCACCTGCACCCGTCCCCCGAATCTCTCCGCCACCCGCGCCGCGACCTCGTGATGCGGAGTAAAACGGCTGCCCGAGGCGACATGCACCAGCCGGCCCGACCTCGAACTCTGGAGGGCCGCCTCGAAGGTCCGTGCCACCGCCTCGTCGGGAACCGGCAGGGTACGGGCCGGTTCGCCCGTCGCCCGGATCAGGTTGACGAGCTGGTCTGGCGGCAACTCCCGCTCGGAGTAGACCCGGCCCTGGTGGCCGAGTGGCACGGGCAAAAGCTGGATACCGCTGTATCCCAGCTGAAGGGGAAGAATGTCCGCAGTGGATTCGGTGGTCACGGCAAGCATGGGGCCTCCGTCACGCAGTATGCCCACCCGGTCCCCCGCCATGACCCGTAAAATTCCACGTTTTTCACCCGGACATTCGTGAGACGTTGTAATACGGATTCCGATTGAATCTGGTAGTTTCAGATTCAATCCGAGCGGATGCGAGTAGGAAAAAATACGGGTTACGCGATATGGATGCACAGGCGGCGCTTTCCCGACTGTGCAGGAATTAAGCGGAATCCGTATAACAGATCCGGCACGCCCACATGATTACGCTCATGACGTAATCGGCCTTCCGCGCTATCCTGCCTGGCATGTCTGCTGCCCTGCCTGCCGAGCCGTTTCAAGTCTCCGGGGGGGTCAACAAAGTCCGGTTCCGGTCCGACACCGGCTTTACCGTCATGAGTGCGACCCTCCGCAACGACCAGGGCGAGGACCCCGACGCCACCGTCATCGGCATCATGCCGCCGCTCGACGTGGGCGACACCTTCAGCGCCGAGGTGCTGATGGAAGAACACCGCGAGTACGGCTACCAGTACCGGGTGGTCAACATGGTGCTGGAGGCCATGCCCGCCGACCTGTCCGAAGCGGGCGTGGCGGCGTACCTCGAAGCGCGGGTGGGCGGCGTGGGCAAGGTGCTGGCCGGACGCATCGCCAAGACGTTCGGCGCGGCGGCCTTCGACATCCTGGAAGACGAGCCGCAAAAGCTCCTGCAAATCCCCGGCGTCACCGAGTCCACGCTGCACAAGATGGTGAGCAGCTGGAGTCAGCAAGGGCTAGAGCGGCGCTTGCTGGCGGGGTTGCAGGGCCTGGGCCTGAGCATCAACCAGGCGCAGCGGGCGGTCAAGCACTTCGGGGCCGACGCGCTGGACAGGTTGGAAAAGGACCTGTTTACCCTGACCGAAGTCGAGGGCATCGGCTTTCTGACCGCCGACAAGCTCTGGCAGGCGCGGGGCGGGGCGCCCGACGACCCCCGCCGCCTGACCGCCGCCGCCGTGTACGCGCTGCAACTGGCGGGCACCCAGGCCGGGCACAGCTTCCTGCCGCGTGCGCGGGCCGAAAAGGGCGTCGTCCACTACACCCGCGTCACGCCGGGGCAGGCGAGGCTGGCGGTGGAAACGGCGGTGGAACTCGGTAGATTGGCGGAGGACGATTCGCCGCTCCTGGCCGGGCAAGGCGGTCAGGAACCCCGCATCTACCTGCCCCACGTCCTGCGGGCCGAGAAGAAACTGGCGAGCCTGATTCGTACGCTGCTCGCCACCCCGCCGGTAGACGGCGCGGGCAACGACGACTGGCCCCGTGACAGGGACGGCAAAGTGCCCAAAAAGGCGCGCAAGGGCCTGAGTGACGAGCAGGGAAACGTGCTGGACCTGCTCGGCGAACATCGGCTGGTGGTGCTGACCGGTGGGCCGGGCACCGGCAAAAGCACCACGACGCGGGCCGTGACCGACCTCGCCGAGTCGCTGGGGCTGGAAGTCGGGCTGTGCGCCCCCACCGGCAAGGCGGCGCGGCGGCTGGGCGAGGTCACGGGCCGCACGGCGAGTACCGTTCACCGCCTGCTGGGGTACGGGCCGCAGGGCTTCCGGCACAACCCCCTCGAACCCGCGCCGTATGACCTCCTGATTGTGGACGAGGTGTCCATGATGGGCGACGCGCTGATGCTCTCGCTGCTCTCGGCGGTGGCGCCGGGGGCGCGGGTGCTGCTGGTGGGCGACACCGACCAGTTGCCGCCGGTGGACGCGGGGCTGCCGCTGCTGGCGCTGGCGCAGGCGGCCCCGACCATTCGGCTCACGCAGGTCTACCGCCAGGCCGCCAAGAACCCGATTATTCAGGCGGCGCACGGCCTGCTGCACGGTCAGGCCCCGCACTGGGGCGACAAACGCCTGAACCTCACCGAAACCGACCCCGACGGCGGGGCGCGGCGCGTGGCGCTGATGGTGCGCGAACTCGGCGGGCCGGGCGCGGTGCAGGTGCTGACCCCCATGCGCAAGGGGCCGCTGGGGATGGACCACCTCAACCACCACCTGCAAAGCCTGTTCAACCCCGGCGAGGGTGGCGTGCGGATTGCTGAAGGCGAAGCCAGACCGGGCGACACGGTGGTGCAGACCAAAAACGACTACACGAACGAGATTTTCAACGGCACGCTCGGCACGGTGCTGAAGGCCGAGGGGTCGCGCCTGACGGTGGATTTCGACGGCAACGTGGTGGAACTGACGGGCGCCGAACTGTTCAACCTGCAACTCGGCTACGCGCTGACCGTCCACCGCGCCCAGGGCAGCGAGTGGGACACGGTGCTGGGCGTGCTGCACGAGGCGCACATGCCGATGCTCTCGCGCAATCTGGTGTACACGGCCCTCACGCGGGCCAAAGACCGTTTCTTCTCGGCGGGGTCGGCCTCGGCGTGGCAGATCGCGGCGTCCCGGCAGCGCGAGGCCAGGAACACGGCGCTGCTGGAAAGAATTCGGGGGAAATGATGAGCAGCCCGGCTATGGAACTCGTGAAAACCGTCCTGCGGCGACAGCCCAAACTGCTGGGCGACGCCCGGACCCTCGCGCAGCGCACGCTGGGGCGGCCTTATACGGATTCCGATTGAATCCAGCAGATTTCTGGATTCAATCCGACTGAAAGGAGTAGGAAAAGATACGGATTTCGCGATATGGATGCACAGGCGGTGTAGTTCCGACTGTGCAGGAATTTAGCGGAATCCGTATTATCCCGTCATGGCCGCGCTTCCCGGCAGCCTGCGGGCCACGGCAGAGGTGACAGAGCGCCGGGTGAACGGACAGCCCGTGTTCACCCTCACGCCGCGCACGGGGGCCAGCGACTGGCACATCGTCTACACCCACGGCGGGGCGTATATCCATGCCCTCCTGCCCGCACACTGGGCCATCGTGGCCGAACTGATGCGGGTGACGGGGGCGAGCGTCACCGTGCCGATTTATCCGCTGGCACCCGAACACCGCTACCGCGCCACCTACGCGCTGCTCGAACAGGTCTACCGTGACCTGCTGGAGCGCGTCCCCGCCGGGCGCATCCTGCTTGCCGGGGACTCGGCTGGGGGTGGGCTGGCGCTGGGACAGGCGCTGCGCTGGCGTGACCTGGGCCTGCCGCTCCCCCGGCGTCTGCTGCTGTTCGCGCCCTGGGTGGACCTGACGCTGGCGAACCCGGCGGCGCGGGCACTCGAACCCTTTGACGTGATGCTGGGGGTGGACGGTGCGGTGCAGGCCGGAGCGTGGTGGGCGGGCGGCGAAGACCCGCGCCAGCCGCTGCTCAGCCCGCTGTATGCCGACCTGCGGGGGCTGCCGCCGCTGGAGGTGTTTCAGGGCACGGCGGACCTGCTGCTGCCCGACAGCACCGAACTGGTCCGGCGGGTGCAGGCGGCGGGCAGCGAGGCGCGGCTGCACCTGACGGACGGCGGTTTCCACGTGTTCATGGGGGCCACCTTCCTGCCCGAGGCCCGTGAGGTCTTTCGCAAGGTGGCCGCACTGACCGCTACACCCGAACGCGCCGCCCCACGCGGCTGGCTCACGGAGGCACGTTCGGCCCTCACTCAAGTCATCGGCCATCTGGCCGCCCGCCGTGGAGAATACTGAGATGGACCTGGGAACGCTTTACCTCTCCGAAGTCCGCGAGCGCCTGCGCGGAACCAAACAACTCGGGGACCGGGCGCTGGCCCAGTTGCCCGAGGAGCACTGGCACACGGTGCTGGCCCCCGAAGGCAACTCAGTGGCGGTCATCGTGCAGCATCTGGCGGGCAACCTGCGCTCGCGCTGGGGCGGCTTGCTGGGCGGCTACCGCGAAGGCGTGGAGGGCGAGTCGCCCACGCGTGACCGTGACGCCGAATTCGAGGACGCGCAGCTTTCGCCCGCCGAACTCATCGCCCGCTGGGACGACGGCTGGCAGGTCTTTCTCGACGCGCTCGACCACCTGCGCCCGGACGACCTGACGCAGACCCTGACCATTCGCGGCGAGGCGCACACGGTGCTCGGCGCAGTGGAGCGGGCAGCCCTGCACGCCAGCGGGCACGTCTTTCAGCTCGTCTTTCTGGTCAAGACCCTGCGCGGTGAAGAGTTTCAGAGCCTTAGCATTCCGCGTGGGGCTTCGGCGGTGTTCAACGCCCAGATGTTGCGCAGGGCTTAAAAGGTCAAACCGTCAGACCGTCTAACGGCCAAATGGTGAGACCGTTAGAGCATTCGACACGAGGGTCGAAAAGCCAGCCTTCTTCCATCATCCATCAGCGAAGCGCACCCATCATCCATCCACCCCCTCGTGCGCGGTCATCAGCTTGCGCCAGCGTTCCGTCATGCGGGCTTCCCAGCCTTCGCCGGTGGGCTGGTAGAGGTCGAGTTGCACGCCGTCGGGCAGGTAGTTCTGCGCGAAAGACCCCGCCGGGTCGTCGAAGTAATAGGCGTAGCCCTTGCCGTAGCCCTGGCCCTTCATCAGCTCGGTGGGGGCGTTGCGCAGGTGCAGCGGCACGGGCAGGCTTTCGCCCTCCTGCACGGCCCGCACGGTCTTTTTCCAGGCCACGTACACGCTGTTGCTCTTGGGGGCCAGCGCGAGGTACACCACCGCCTGCGCCAGCGCGAGGTCGCCTTCCGGGCTGCCGAGAAACTCCATGCTGTCCCGCGCCGCAATGCACAGCCGCAGCGCCTGCGGGTCGGCCAGCCCGATGTCCTCGGACGCCATGCGGACAATCCGGCGGGCGACGTAATGCGGGTCGGCCCCGCCCTGAAGCATCCGGGCCAGCCAGTAGAGAGAGGCGTCGGGGTGCGAGGCCCGCACCGACTTGTGCAGCGCCGAAATCAGGTTGTAGAAGTCCTCGCCGTTCTTGTCCATCGCCGGGAGGTGCTTGCCGAAGGCCTCGGTGACGGCTTCCTCGGTCACGGGGTCGGCGAGGGTGGCCGCCACTTCGAGCGTGCTCAGGGCGCGGCGGGCGTCCCCTTCGGCGAGGCGGGCGAGCAGGTTCAGTGCGCTGTCTTGCGCCTCCACCCCCGGTAGTCCGCGCTCGTCCTGAAGGGCGCGGCGCAAAAGCCCCAGCACATCTTCTTGCGTCAGTGCCTGCAAGACCAGCGTGCGGGCACGCGAGCGCAGCGCGGGGTTGACCTCGAAACTGGGATTTTCGGTGGTCGCGCCGATGAGGGTCAGCAGGCCCGACTCCACATGCGGCAGCAGCGCGTCTTGCTGCGCCTTGTTGAAGCGGTGGATTTCGTCCAGAAACAGTACCGTGCGCCGCCCCCGCGCCCGCTCGCGTTCGGCCTCGGCCACCGCGTCGCGCACGTCCTTGACCCCCGCCGACACCGCCGAGAGCTGGATGAAATGCGCCCCCACCTCGCCCGCCAGCAGCCTTGCCAGCGTGGTTTTGCCCACCCCCGGCGGCCCCCACAGAATCAGCGACCCCAGCCGCCCGCTTTGCAGCACGCGGGTCAGCGGTTTGCCCGGCCCCAGCAGGTGCGACTGCCCCACCACCTCCGACACGGTGCGGGGGCGCAGGCGTTCGGCGAGGGGAGCGGGCGGGTCGAACAGCGTCACGGGGGGAAGATAGCGGCCTGCGCCCGGCCCCACTCTGCTTTTCATTGCAAAGCCTCAAGCCCGCTTCACCGCCCCTGCGCGCCAGGGCGCCATGCTGGGGCCATGACGAAACCCGACCACCAGAAGCTCATCGACGACATGGTGAACATTGCCCGCCAGAGCGCCGACGAACTTGCCGACCGCGCCCGCGCCCTGGCCTACGACATCGCTTCGCGCATCGGTGACGACGAGGCCGAAAACGCCGCCCAGCGCGCCGCCGCCGAGGAAGCCCGCGCCCGCGCCGACGCCACCAAAAAGCAGTACGAGGCGGGCCTGACCGCCATGGACGCCCAGCTCAAGGACGCCACCAGTGAAACCCGCCAGCAGGTGCGCCAGATTGCCGACCTGACCCGCGCCGAGGCCACCAAGATGGCCGAGCAGGCCCGCGTGAATGCCGAAAAGATGGCGAAGGAGCTTCAGGCCAGCGCCGAAAAGGCCCGCCAGGAAGCGGCGGCAAAGAGCGGCCAGAATGCGGGCGGCCAGAACGCAGGCGAACAGGACCAGCAGCGTCAGGGCTAATACGCATTCCGATAGAATCTGGTAGTTTCAGATTCAATCCGACTTGCAAAGCTGCGCAGCAGAGCGGATGTGAGTAGGAAAAAATACGGATTCTGCGATATGGATGCACAGGCGGCGCCTTCCCAACTGTATAGGCCCGACTGTGCAGGAATTAAGCGGAATCCGTATCAATCCCCCAGAAACACCGCCCGGTGGTAGGCGCCCTCTTCCTTCTCCGGCAACCCGGCCTCCACCGCCTGTTTGAGGTGGCTGAGCGCCATCGTCACGGCGGGGCCGGGGCCGTACATCTTCATCGCTTCGTCGGTCAGCCACAGCTCCAGGCCGCGCTCTCCCTGCTCGGCCCGCAGCAACACGCCCTGGGTGCCGCGCTCGTGGGTGACGCTGACACCAGCAGGAAAGCCGGTGAGGTCAATCTGGTGCGGAATGTTGAGGGCGCTGTCCATGAGGTTCATTGTGACAAAGCGGAGGCGAGGAGGCTCAGGCCAGCGCCGCCGCCACGTCCTGCCCGCTCAGCCCGAAGGCCTCGGCCACCGCCGCGTAGGTGAGCTGACCCCGGTGGGTGTTCAGTCCTGCGGCCAGGGCCGGGTCGCGTTTCAGGGCGCCTACGCCGCGCTCGGCCAGCGCCAGCACGTAGGGGAACGTCGCGTTGGTCAGCGCGAAGGTGGAGGTGCGCGGCACCGCGCCGGGCATGTTGGCGACGCCGTAGTGCACGACGTCATCCACGACATAGGTCGGCTCGTCGTGGGTGGTGGGGTGGATGGTTTCCACGCAGCCGCCCTGGTCCACCGCCACGTCCACGATGACGCTGCCCGGCTCCATCAGGCCCAGCATGTCGCGGGTGACGAGGTGCGGGGCCTTGGCGCCCGGAATCAGCACCGCGCCGATGAGCAGGTCGGTGTGCGGCAGCAGGGCGCGGAGGTTGGCCTCGCTGCTCATCATGGTGGTCAGCTTACCGAAAAACACGTCGTCCAGATACGTCAGGCGCCGGTGCGACACGTCCAGAATGGTGACTTTGGCCCCCAGGCCCATCGCCATCTTGGCCGCGTTGGTGCCGACCACGCCGCCGCCCACGATGGTCACGTGACCGGGCTGCACGCCGGGAACGCCGCCGAGCAGCACGCCCTTGCCCCCCACCGGCTTTTGCAGGTGGTAGGCCCCCGCCTGCACGCTCAGGCGCCCGGCGACCTCGGACATGGGGGTCAGCAGCGGCAGGCTGCCGTCGGCGAGCTGCACGGTTTCGTAGGCCACCGCCGTCGTTCCGGCCTGCATCAGCGCGTCGGTCAGCGGGCGGTCGGCGGCGAGGTGCAGGTAGGTAAAGAGCAGCAAGTCGCCCCGCAGGTGGCCGTACTCGCTCTCAACCGGCTCCTTGACCTTGACCACCATTTCGGCGCCCCAGGCGTCGGCGGCGCTGCCCAGGGTCGCTCCGGCCTGCTCGTACTCGTGGTCGGGCAGGCCGCTGCCTGCGCCCGCGCCGCGCTCCACCGTCACCCGGTGCCCGCGCCGCACCAGGGTCGCCACCCCGCCGGGGGTCAGCGCCACCCGGTTTTCCTTGACCTTGATTTCCTTGGGAAGTCCTACGTGCATGTCTCACCTCAGGGCCGCCCGTTGCCGTCTGGCACGGGGGCGATTGCTCTTTGAAAGTGGCGCAATGGTAGCAGGGGCGCCGCCGCTGAGGATTGCCACCGCGAGGAACTTTGCAGGCTTTTTCGCAACGCGGTTGCGCGAACTGGGGTAATTTGAGGGCGAAATGTCCAACTCGCGTCCCTTTCCCGATCTGGACCCCACCGACCGGCAGATTCTGTCCATCCTGCAGCGCGACGCCCGCATCGCCAACACCGAACTGGCCGACGAAATCGGCCTGACGCCCGCGCCCACGCTGCGGCGGGTGCGGCGTCTGGAAGAAGAAGGCGTGATTCACCGCTATGTGGCGCTGCTCGACCCCAAGCTGGTCAACCGCGACCTGATGGTGATGGTGCGCGTGACCCTCGACAAGCAGACCAAACAGGGCTTTCAGGACTTCGCCGAGCAGATGCGCTCGCGGCCCGAGGTGCTGGAGTGCTACCTCTGCCTGGGCGACACCGATTACCTGCTCAAGGTCTGCGTGCCCAACCTCGACGCTTACCAGCGCTTTCTGGTGGACGTGCTGGCGGCCATTCCCGGCGTGCGAAACACCGACAGCACCATCGTCGTCAAGCAGGAAAAGTACACGACCAGCCTGCCGCTGGACGAGGGCTGAAGGCCACAGGAGGGCTAATACGGATTCCGCTTAATTCCTGCACAGTCGGGAAAGCGCCGCCTGTGCATCCATATCGCAGAATCCGTATTTTTTCCTACTCGCATCCGCTCTGCTGCGCAGCTTTGCAAGTCGGATTGAATCTGGTAGTTTCAGATTCAATCGGAATCCGTATAACGTTTTGGTAGACATGCCTTCATCACCCTCTGCGGCGCGGCCCCTAGGCTGAGGGCATGAAGAAATGGATGCTGACCCCGCTGCTCGGCCTGGGCCTGGTGGCCTGCGCCCCGACCCAGACCGCCGTGCTGACGCCTAACCCGCCCCTCAAAGGCCCAGGCATCGTCGCCACCGTGACCGAGGAGCCTGCGGCCCCGGCGACCGCCGCACAGACCACGACGGAAACGACCACGACGACCACCACGACCGTGACCGAAACGCCCCCGGCGTCCCCCGCTCCGGCAAGCCCCGCTCCGGTGACCTCCACTCCGGCGACCCCAGCGCCGGTTACGAGCACCCCAGCCACGCCCGCGCCTGCGGCCCCCGCCACCGTGACGGAAACCACCGCCGCCACCGTGACCCAAACTCCGGCCACCCAGACTCCTGCTCCCCAGACCGCTGCTCCGGCCCCGGTCACGCCGGTCAGCGAGTGGACGGCCCTGGCTCCCCTGAGCGCCGAGCGCCGCACCAGCTTCACCGCCGCCGAGCAGGTGATCGACGCGAGCAAGAGCTACCGCGCCGTTCTCAAGACCTCCAAGGGCGACGTGGTGGTCCGTCTGGACGCGGGGGCCGCGCCGCTGGCCGTGAACAACTTCGTCTTCCTGGCCCTCAATCGCTTTTACGACGGCACGCGCTTTCACCGCGTCATCGAGGGCTTTATGGCGCAGGGCGGCGACCCCCAGAGCGCCGACCTGGCCCAGAAGGACGCCTGGGGCACCGGCGGCCCCGGCTACAGCTTCGCCAACGAGCGCAGCAGCCTGACCTTCAACCGTGCGGGCGTGCTGGCGATGGCGAACGCTGGCCCCGACACCAACGGCTCGCAGTTTTTCATCACGTTCGGCCCTACCGAGTTCCTCAACGGCGGCTACACCATCTTCGGGCAGGTGGAAAGCGGCATGGACACGGTCAACGGCCTGACCCGCAACTACGACAACGCCGGGCCGATTGCTGGAACCGAGGCCGACGTGCTGAACTCGGTGGAAATTCAGGTCAAGTAAACCGGGAGGGGGCGTCTGCGCCCATTCCATTTTTTCAGGGCGAGGTCAAAGAATCCCGAGCTGACGCAGCGCGGCGTCGAGTTGCCGCTCCAGCGCATCCAGCGGGCCACTGTTGTCGAGGACGAGGGTGGCCCGCTGGCGTTTTTCCTCGCTGCTCAGTTGCCGGGCGTCGCGGGCCAGGATGTCCTCACGGGTCAGGCCGCCCCGCGCCAGGGCACGCTCCAGCCGCAGCTCCAGCGGGGCGTCCACCACCAGCACGGCGTCCATGCCTTTTTCCAGCCCGCCCTCGAACAGCAGGGGAATGTCCTGCACCACCCAGCGTTCGCCGCGTGCGGCGGCTTCCGCTTCCAGCGCCGCCATCCGTGCCCGCACGCGGGGGTGGGTCAGGGCGTTCAGGCGGGCCACCAGCGCCGGGTCGCCGAACACCCGCGCCGCCAGCCCCGCCCGGTCCAGCGTGCCGCCGACCACCACGCCAGGAAAAGCCGCTTCCAGCTCCGCCAGCACCTCGGGCTGCTCGGTCACGCGCCGGGCCTCGGCGTCGGCGTCGATCACCGTCAGGCCGCGCTCACGCAGCAGGCGGGCCACCGTGCTTTTGCCCGCCCCGATACTGCCGGTCAGTCCCAGGCGGCGGGGGCGGGCGGGGGAGACAGCGGACTCGCCGGAGGTCATGCGGGCAGCATAGCCGGGGCCAGCGCCGCCAGGCCCGTTCAGCCAGGTTTGTTCAGCCAGGGTTCGTTCAGACCCCCATCACACGGCCCGGCGATGCTGGCGGTCAGTGCTTTGCGGCACTCCCTCCTGCCTGACGAGGCCTGCCCCCGTATCATGCCGGAACAGACCGCGCCGCTTCCCGTCCCTCCTGCTCCGTTTCCGGCTGTTCCTTGCCTTCCCTGTTTCCCGTTTCCTCTTCGCCCTCTCTGGAGGTTTTTTTCGTGCGACGTTTCCTGACCCTGACCCTGCTGTGTGCCGCCGTGTTCGGCAGCGCTGTCCCCGGCGGCGCCCTGGCCCAGAGCAGTGTGCCTGCCGCGCCCATTCCCGCCCCTGCTCCCGTGACCCCTGCTCCCATAACTCCGGCTCCGGCTGCCCCGGCCCCTGCTGCCGCTCCCGCCCCCCGGGCACCCGCCGCCAACTACGTGGTCGTCGGCAACCTGTACTACGACCAGGGCAAGTTCGACCAGGCGTATGTGGCCTTCCGCACCGCCGCCGAACTTGACCCGGGCAACGTGCAGGCGCTGCTCGGCCTGGGGCGCTCGCAGGTGCGGCTGCGGCTCTACGCCCCTGCCCTGGACACCCTGCGCCGCCTGACGACGGTGGACCCCCAGAACGTCAGCGGGTACGTGGCGCTTTCGCAGGCGTACCAGCAGCAGTTCATCGGCAGTGGGAACCGCGCCGGGGTGGCCGGGAACCTCGACGCGGCGCTCACCGCACTGCAGCAGGCCGACCGCGCCGTGACGGCGCTGCCCGAAGCCGACCGGCCCCTGGCCCAGAGCAAGCTGCTCAACGAGCGCGGCAACATCTACCGCCTTCAGGGCAAGCCTGCCCAGGCCATCGACGCGTTCCGGCAGGCGAGCACCCTCAACCCCGACAACAGCCTGATTCTGTTCAACCTCGGTGACATGTACGCGGCCACCGGGCAACTGCCGCTCGCCATCAGCGCCCTGCAACAGGCCGTGATTCTCGACCCGCGTGACCCGTACAACCGCGCCTACTACGCCAAACTGCTCGCCCTGAGCGGCAACCTGACCTCGGCCCGCGTGGAAGCGGCGCAGGCGGCGCGGCTGGTGCCGGGCAACGCCTACGCCACCGGGCAGTACGGCGTGGTCAGCTACCTCGCCGGGGACCGCGCGGGCGCCCGCACCCAACTCGCGCAGGCCGTGCGGCTCGACCCCCTGCGCTACCCCGAGTTCTACTACTACCTCGGGCGTCTCGACCTCGACAGCAGCGACCTGAAAGCCGCCCGCGACAACCTGACCCGCGCCGTGGCGCTGAGCAGCGGCTCCGCCGAGTACGCCTATTACCTGGGCCTGTCCTACGAGCGCGGCGTGCCCGGCGTTGCTCCCGACCACCTCAAAGCCCGCGAGAACTACGAAAAGGCCCTGAAACTCGCCCCCGGTTACAAGCAGGCGCAGGAAGGCTTGGACCGCCTCAAGCCCGCGACGAGCGGCAACTGATACGGATTCCGATGGAATCTGGGAGTTTCCGATTCAATCCGACTTGCAAAGCTGCCCAGCAGAGCGGAGGCGAGTAGGAAGAAATACGGGTTACGCGATATGGGTGCACAGGCGGCGCTTTCCCAACTGTATAGAGCAGTTCTCCGAATTACGTGATGCGCGGAACGGCACCCCGCATCACTCCATTCTCTCCTGCGGAGCTGTACCAGTCTGCTTCGCAGCTTTGCAAGTCCGCCCTGCTCAGTGTTTTGCACTCGCTCTCTGCGAGCTGTCCCAGTCCGCTCGCCAAAAAGACGTTGCGTCTTTTTGTCAAATGCTCTAGGCCCGACTGTGTAGGAATGAAGCGGAATCCGTATGAACAGAGGCGAGACGTTCGCGGCGGGGGCTGTCCGGAGAAAGGGGCGGCCCCCGTCTCCTTTTCCGTTCGCAATCCTATTCTCCCTTGCTGTGCTGGCGGCGTCTCGTCGCCTATCCTGCGCAGCATGTCCCAGACCCCGAATGCAGCAACGAGCGGCACCTTCCTCATCGGCGGCGAACTCGAAGTCAACCGCCTCGGTTTCGGCGCCATGCGCGTGACCGGCGACGGCGTGTGGGGCGACCCCGCCGACCGCGCAGGCGCACTGGCGACCCTGCGGGCGCTGCCGGGCCTCGGCGTCAACCTCATCGACACCGCCGACTCCTACGGCCCGGCGGTCAGCGAGGAACTCATCCGCGAGGCGCTGCACCCCTACCCCGGCCTCGTGGTGGCGACCAAGGGCGGCCTGACCCGCACCGGCCCCAACGTCTGGCCTCCCTGTGGCCGCCCCGAGTACCTCATTCAGCAGGCGCACATTTCGCGCCGTCGCCTGGGGGTAGAACAGATTGACCTGTGGCAACTGCACCGCATCGACCCGAAGGTGCCGCGTGACGAACAGTTCGGCGCCGTGCGGCAACTGCTCGACGACGGCGTGATTCGTTTCGCCGGGCTGTCCGAGGTGAACGTGGAGGAAATCGAGGCCGCCCGGCAGGTCTTTCCCGTCGCCACCGTGCAAAACCTCTACAACCTGACCAACCGCAAGTCCGAAGCCGTGCTCGACCACTGCGAGCGCGAAGGCATCGGCTTTTTGCCCTGGTATCCGCTCGCGGCGGGCAAGCTCGTGGCCGAGGGCAGTGTGCTGACCGATGCCGCCGCCCGCCTCGGGGCCACGCCCTCGCAGGTGGCCCTCGCCTGGGTGCTGCGCCGCAGCCCGGTCATGTTGCCCATTCCCGGCACCAGCAAGGTGAAGCACCTCGAAGAAAACGTCGCCGCCGCTGGCCTCACCCTCAGCGACGACGATTTCCGGGCGCTGAACGAAGCAGGCCGCGCCGAGTGGGAGCAGAGCGGGCAGAAGTGATGTTGATGGTTCCGCTTCGCTGATGGTCCCTGGTTGATGGAAAAAGGCCCCTCCGCGCTCAGACGGCGTTGCTCAGACGGCGTTGGAGGGGGTTAAAGTCATTCCCCGCCGAGCCACCGGGAAACGCAGAATTCCGAGGCCGTCGGGCGCGCAGCGCACGGGCCGCACACGATTCAGGAAAACACCAGCCTACTTAACGGCTTCACAACACCTCGCCAGAGCAGGGCAAGAGCCTTCTCGACAATCCCCCAGCAACCGGCCCCCAGCAACCGGCCCCCAGCAACCGGCCCTCAGCGCCGCCGCAGTTTGCGCCGGGCGTGCCGGAAGTCGTGGTCGGGGTAGACCCCGTCGGCCAGCAGGTGCAGCCACTGGCTGAGGTAGTAGCCCGCCGCCACCGGAAGCAGCACCTTGTACGGCAGCGGTTGCGGCAGGCGCGGCCAGCCCAGTCCGAGCTGCGGCAAGGCGAACTTGGCGAGTGCCCATACGCCAGCGGCAATCAGGCCCAGGTACAGCAGCCGGGTCAGCGGCCCCACGACCCAGGTGTGCGACAGCCCCCGGTGGCTGAAGATTCGGCCATACGGCACCCACAGGAAGCCCAGCGGCCCCCAGCGGCGTTTGCTGTCCACCCGGCCTTCCGAGAGGTCGAGGTCGGGCGAGAGCAGAAACGTCCCCACCAGAAAGGCCCAGGTAAAGTTGAGCGTCATGGCGGGGGTCAGGGTAAAGGTCGGGTCGGGCCACAGCCGTTCGCGTTGCAGGTAGGCGGCGGCGGCCCCCAGCACCGCGAACGTCCCGAGGTTGATGAAGTTGTGAACGCGTCCGCTCGGCATCGGCGCCCACTATGCCGCACGGAATGTCGGGGCGCGGGCGCAGAGGCCGACTACTGCCCGCCGAGCAGTGTCAGGCCCAGCAGCACCGGGTTGGCGCCTTTGCCCTCGCTGACCAGCGTGACGGACGCGATGCCGACGCCGGGTTTGGGGTTGGTCCACTCCAGGGCACTCAGGCCCACGTCCAGGCCGTCGCGGGTCTGGCCGATCCAGACGGGCGCGGCGACCATGCTGAACTTCTCGGCGCCCGGCGTGCCCAGCGGCTCGGTCCAGGCGCGAATGTGGCGCCCGTATTCCAGCGGCACGTTCACGCGGCTGCCGTCGGCGTAGGCGACCTCGTAGCGGCCCACCCCTTCGCGGTCGTTGCCGGGCCAGCCGGTCGTATGCAAAAAGACCAGCCCCGCCGCCCGCCGCCCGCCGAGGTTCAGGGTCACGCGCTCCGGCAGCCCCGCGACGGCGGCCCGCTCGCCGCGCGTCATCACGGCGCCGGACAGGTCGAAGGCGTACGCCCCCACCCGCTTGACACCCTGCCCCAGCGCACGGAGGTCGGTGTCGGGGCCTTTGCCTATCCAGCCCTCGCCGCCCTGGTCGGCAAAGGTGCGGTTGGCGACCCCTTTCAGGCTGACCGTGTACCCGGCCTGCGGCGAGTAGCTGCCGGGCTGGTACAGGTCGCGGTACAGGCCAGCGGCGCCCTGCAAGGCGGGGGCCTGCGGGTTCCAGAAGGCGTTCGCCGCCCGCACGTAGGCCACACCCTGCTCGGCCATGCCGTCCCACACCGACGGGTTGCCGAAATAGCCGTTCCAGCGCGTCTGAATCATGCCCGCGCCCACCTGCGCCGCCGCCCGCGCCATGCCTTCGGGGTTGCCCGCGTCCTTCCAGCTCGCGCCGAGCACCGGAAACCCCAGCGCCTTGATGCGCGAGAGCGTGTCGCTGCCGGTGCTCGCGCCGTAGTTCCAGTAGGCGACCTGAATGTCTTTGGGGAGGCGGGCGGGCAGGGTGGCGATGACCGAGTCGGCGAACGCTGCGTCGTGCCAGATCATCGTGCCGACGTTTCGCGCCTTCAGGAAGCCGTGAATCTTGACGGTGTCGTCCACGAACAGCTTCTCGAAGCCCGCCGCCTTGCCGTTTTCACGCGCCGGGAAGCGGTCACGGTTGCGCACCTCGTCGTGTCCGATGTGGACGACCCGTGGCCCGAAGACCTCCACGATTTCTTTCAGCACCGGAAAAACGACGCGCTCGTAGGTCGCCGGGTTGAGGGTGTCGTAGGCGAAGGGGTTTTGCGAGTCGGGGTCCTGGCGCAGGTCCAGATTTTTGCCTCCGTAGAACATCCAGCCCACGTGTCCCAGCGTTTCTATCAGCGGAATCGGCTCCAGGCCGTGGCTGCGGGCCAGCTCGGCCACCCGCCGCGCCTCGGCCTTGCTCGCGCCGCCGGGGTGCGCCCAGCCGCCCGCCCTGGCCGCGTCCCACTGCACGTAGTTCGCCATGATGAGGACCTTGTTGTATTTGAGCTGCGCGAGCATCGGAAGCAGCCGGTCATTGACACCCTTGCTGTACTGGTCGAGATACAGCATGGCGATTCGGTCCGCAATCACCGGCGCGTCGCTGATGCGGGCAAAGCGCAGGCCCTGGGGCGTGAGCAGTTGCCGCAGCGTCTGGGCGCCCAGATACGCCCCGCGCGGGGTGGCCCCCACCACGTACGCGCCCGAAGCGTCCACCAGCAGCGCGTAGCCCTCGGCGCCCTCGGCCCGGAGGCCCGCCGCCTTCACTCTGGCCGCCAGCGCCGCGTCGCCGACGGTGCCCACCGTCACCGTTCTGGCGCCGCCGTCGGGGAGCTTCTGCCCCAGCCGCGTCTGCCACTCGGCGCGGAGGTCACGGGCGGCCCAGGCGAGTTCAGGAGTGGTGCCCACCACCTTCAGCCCCAGGCCCGCAAGCGGCAGCGTGCCCGCCGGATAGCTCGCCTCTCTCGGCTGCGGCACGGGCCGGGCGAGCGGCGAGAGCAGCCGGGCCTGCGGCGCCGGGGTGAGGGGCAGCGGGGCGGCGGTGGGGGCGGCAGAGGCCGTCTGAGCGCCACACAGCAGCGCCGCCAGGAGGCAGAGGGCAACAGGTTTCATGGTGGGGTCATGCTACGGGGTGCGGAGCTGAAAAGAGAGGCCCTCGATGCGGCGGATGCATCAAGCGCCTCTCTCAACTACCCGAAGCGACAGGCGGAATCGTCAGCCGGGTTTGCTGGTCTGGTTGCCCTCGCCGTCGGCCAGCGCGAGCAGCCACATCATGAGCTGCACGAAGGCGAGCGCCATCGCCGGAAGCCCCGCAATCATCATGATCCAGCCGGAAATCTGCTGGTTTTGCAGCGGGGTGAGGTTCCACAGGCACAGCGCATTGACGTAGGGCGTGTACAGCACCTCGCGCGAGTACAGCCACACGGCGGCCACCGCCATCATCGGGAGGGCGGCGAGCAGGCCGAAGCCCCCCCGGTTGCCGACGCCAGCGGCCTGCACGGTGGGCAGCGGGCGCAGCACCACGCCCCAGACCAGCAGCGAGCTGAGCAGGTACAGCGTGGGCAGCAGCGGGGCCGCCGTGTTGCTGACCACGCTGGCGTTGAAGCCCGCCGGAATGTTCCAGAAGATGATGACCGCCGTCCACACCGCCAGCGCGACCCAGGGGTCGAGCAGCAGCCCCAGCACCCGGCCCAGCGGCGACTGGCGCGAGAGCGTGATGCCGCGCGGCAGCCCCAGCACCAGCAGCGGCGGCACCACCTCGGCCAGCACCATCAGGCGGCCCATGTACAGCGCCATGCTCTGCCCGGTGTAGGCGCGGGTGCCGGTCTGCGTCGCCACGTACCACAGCCCCAGGCCCAGCGAAAACAGCGCGACTTTCCACCCGGGCCAGCGGGCGCGGCCCCCTTCCGTGCGCCGGGCGCGGGCAAAAGCCCAGAAGTACGCCCCCGCGCTCAGCACCAGCAGCGCCAGCATGGGCCAGTCGGGGGTAAAGGCGAGCAGTTGCGCGGCGCTGGGGTTCAGGTCGGTGCCGCCGGACACGGGGGGCGCGGAAACAGGAGGCGCAGAAACGGGAGGCGCAGAAACGGGAGGCGCAGGCAGGGAAGTGGTCATTTCGCTGGGTTCCTCATGACGTAACGGACATCGGCCAGTACGCGGTCCACCTGACCGAGCTGGGTGTAGTCCCACAGCACGCGCAGCTTGCCCGCCGAGTCGATCAGGTAGGTGGCGGTGGTGTGGTCCACCTGATACTCCTGCGGCGACTTGACCGCCGAGCGGCGGTAGCCCACGCCGTAGGCCTTCGCCACCTCGCTCAGCTTCGGTTCGGGAATGTTGACCGCTTCGCCGCCGCCGAAGTAGTCGAGGTATTCGTTCAGCAGCTCCGGCGTGTCGCGCTGCGGGTCCACGCTGACGAGCACGACGCGGAAGTCGGCCCGCTCCTCGGGGGTCAGCTTCTCGCGCACCTGATTGAGAAAGCCGAGCGTGACCGGGCAGATGTTGGGGCAGTGGGTGAAGCCGAAAAACACCGCGCTGGTCTTGCCCGCAGGCGAAAAGGTGTAGGGCTGCCCGTCCGCCCCGGTGCCGCTGAAGGACGCAGCGGCGGGGGTCTGCGGATACGCCGTGCCGTAGAAAGGAAAAGGCGAACGGACGCGGACGAACAGCCACGCGCCGCCGAGGACCAGCGCGACGGCCAGCAGCGCCAGCAGCGCCGAAACGTACCAGGGCCGCCCCGCCCCCTGGCCCGGTTCGGCGGGGGAAAGGGTGCCTGGCCTGCTCAGGTCCGTGCTCATCTCAGTTCTTCTTGACGGTGGCGCTGACCTTCAGGGTGCGCCCGTCCTCGGCGGTCAGGGTCAGCGTGACCGTCTCGCCCACCTTCAGCGGACGTTTCAGGCCCATCAGCATCACGTGGTCGCCGCCCCGGTGCAGGGTGAGTTTGCCGCCGGCGGGGATGGTCAGCGAGGGCACCATCTTCATGCCCATCATGCCGCCGCTCCTGGTGGTGATCATCAGCATGGGGTGCGCGGCCAGCGAGGTGGCGGCGCCGACGAGCTTGATGGGCTGCTTGCTCCTGTTCGTCAGCGTCATGTAGGCGGCGGTGTCCTTGATGCTCGGCGGCACGGCGGCCACCGTCGCGCCCTGAACGGTCACGGGCAGGGGCTGCGTTTTGGCGGGCGCTTTGGTCCATTTGCTCGCCGGGGCCGCGTGTGTGCTCTGGCTTGCCAGTGCGGGCAACAGGGCCAGCAGCGCAGCGAGTCCGGCGGCGGTCAGCGTCTTTCTGGAAGTGGTCACAGTGGGTTTCCCTGAGGGCCGGGGAACGCTCGGCCCATCGGCGGGCAGTCTAGGCGGCGGCGGCGGGCCGGATTGTCCCCGGCGCATGGAAGCGGGTTCCATTCGCGCTATGCTGCCCGGCAGATGCGTCCTCCCACCATTCAGGATGTGGCCCGCGCCGCCGGGGTCGGGGTCGGCACCGTGTCGCGGGTCCTGAACAACCACCCTTCGGTCAAGCCCTCCACGCGCGAGAGCGTGCTGCGCTCCATCGCCGAACTGGACTACACGCCCAATCCGCACGCCCGCCGCATCGCCGGGGGCAAAAGCTACACCATCAGCGTGCTGCTGCCGGTCGTCACCACCGAGTTTTATGTGCGGCTGCTCGACGGCCTGGAAACCGCTTTTCAGGAGGCCCGCTACGACGTGGCGATTTTTCCGCTGCTCGACCGCTCGCGGCTGGAGCGGTATCTCGGCTCGCACACCCTGGCGTACCAGGCCGACGGACTGGTGATGGCGACCTACAACCTGACCACGCTGCTGACCGAAAGGCGCGTCAAGACCCAGCAGCCCACCGTGCTGGTCGACGCCTACGCCGAGGGCGTGGACTGCGCCTACATGGACAACGTGGCGGGGGGGCAGGTGGCAGGCGAGTACGCCGCGACGCTGCCGGGCGCTGTCTACGCCATCTGGGTGGAAACCGAACTCGACCAGCTCTTCGTCACCCGCGTGTTCGAGGAGCGCCGCAGCGGGTTCCTGGCCGCGCTGGGCGCCGCCGGACGACCCCTGGCCGGCGAAGCCACAGCGGGCTTCGACCCCCTGACCGCCCGGCGTGTGGCGGCGGAGCTGCTCGACCAGGCCGAGTTGCCCTGCACGGTCTTCGCGGCGGCGGACCTGCTCGCGGCGGCCCTGCTGGACGAAGTGGCCGCGCGGGGCCTGCGGATTGGTGAAGACGTGCGCGTCATCGGCTTCGACGACCAGCCCTGGGCGGCGGGCCGGGGCCTGACCACACTGCACCAGCCGGTCGAGAGCATGGGCCACGAGGCGGCCACGCTGCTGCTTTCCCGGCTGGGCGGGTACAAGGGTCCGGCGCGGGCCAGAAAGTTCATGCCCCGGCTGGTGGTGCGCGAAACGGCCTGAGTTCAGCCCTGACCCCTCTCCCCAGACCTGGAAAGCTCTGCAAGAAAGGGGATTGTTCAGAGCAGTCTCAAACCCCTTCGCCCTTTGCCAGCCACTTTTCCACGTCCTTGCGCTGGCGCTGCCCGAGGGGAAACGCCAGCCACGCCCGCAGCGCGGCGGGGTCGCGGTCCTTGGCAAAGTCGGCGTCGAACAGTTCCCCGATACTGGGCGCACCGTCGGGGGCAGGGATGCGGGTCACCGGGTCGCCCTTGCCGATTTCGCCGGGGGTGAGTACGCGGGCGTAGAACCCGGGGCGGCGCACCTGCACGAAGCGTTTGACGAACCCGGCGTCTTCCATGCGTGCGCCGAGCGTGCCGCAGGGAATCCGGGGGGCGGTGGCTTCCAGCACCACTTCGCCCAGCGTGAAGCGCTCCCCGATGCGAACTTCGGCCGACTCTGCGCCGCTGATCAGCACGTTTTCGCCGAAGGCGCCCGGCTCCAGCGTGCGCCCGAGCCGCTCTTCCCAGGCGTCGTAGTCCTCGCGGGTGTAGACGTACACCGCCTGGTCGGGGCCGCCGTGGTAGCGCCGGTTCATGATGCGGTCGCCTTCTAAGCCCTGTTCGTCCACCCGCACCCGCCCCGGCACCGGATGCTTGCGGATGCCGGTCACGACGGTCCGTTCGCCCACTTGCAGGGCGGTGGGCTGGCCCACGTTCACGCTGATGATTTTCATGGCCCTATTGTGCCGCGCGGCATGCTCAAATGGCGGGCGTGAGTGTGCCGCCCCCCGTTTCTCCCGCGTCTCCCTTCGACCCGGCGCTCGCCGCTGCCGGGCAGACCTACACCCTCGCCACGCTGTGCGGCCTGTTTGTGCTGACCGTGCTTCCCTTCGTGGCCGCGCTGGTGCAAGGCCAGGCGAGCGAGGTGCCCCGGCATCTGGCCTACGCGCTGGGGACCGCCCTGCTGCTGCGGAGCGTGTGGCGGGGCGGCGTGTGGTCGTGGCGGGTCACGGTGGGCCTGAGCATCGTGGCGGGGCTGCTGGTGTTCATGGGTGGGATGTTCGCCGGGCAGGTGAGCTGGCAGGGCTGGGTGGTCAGCGCGGCGGGGCTGGCCTTTATCGCCTGCGGGCTGCTGCTGGTGGGGCACCCCGCCATTCGCGCCTTTCTGGATGGCCGCTGGGCGGCGCGGGGGCGGGCATGACCGGGCGCAGATTTACCGTGCAGGGCACCAACAATTCGTTCACCTGCGGCAACTGCGGCGCAGAGGTGCAGCCGCTGCAAAACGGCTCGGTCAGGAACCATTGCCCGGTGTGCCTGCATTCCAAACATGTGGACGTGTTGCCCGGCGACCGCGCCTGCGACTGTCACGGCCTGATGAAACCCGTCGGCGCCGAGCAGAGCGGGAAAAAGGGCTGGATTCTGGTTCACCGCTGCCAGAAGTGCGGCTTTACCGGGCGCAACAAAGCCGCGCTGGACGACCCCGAGCAGCCCGACAGCTGGGACGCGCTGATTGCGGTGACCTCGGGGGGCGGGGGGAGTCGGTGACCTGTGCGGGCGCCCCCGGTCTCCTGAAGGTGCAGGACAGCTAAAGCGCGGCGCAGTGTGGCGTGCAGGCAATGACTCTACGCTCAGGGTCTATGTCCGCTTTCCGTCCTTCCGGCACCGAGCCGTCCAAGCGCGAGTGGTTCAGCGAACTGATCGGGCGCACCCGGTTTATCGTCCTGGTCGCCGTGATTGCCGTTCTGCTCGTCGCCTTCAGCCTGTTTTTGCAGGGGACCCTCATTGCCCTGAGCACCATCTACGAAACCTGGCGCGAGATGTTCACGCACGGCATCAAGAGTCAGTCGGGCACCCTGGCGGTGGAGTTTCTGGAGGTCGTGGGCACCATGCTCAAGGCGGTGGTGTTCTACCTCATCGGCATAGGGCTGTACTCGCTCTTTATCAAGCCGCTGAACCTGACCGCCGCGCTGGGCGTCGAGAGTCTGGCCGACCTGGAACAGAAGGTCGTGTCGGTGGTCATCGTGATTCTGGGCGTCACGTTCCTGGAACATTTCATTCGCTGGGAAAAGCCGCTGGATACGCTGTATTTCGCCGGTTCGCTGGCGCTGGCAGGCGGGGCGCTGGTACTGTTCCAGAAGGTTCACCAGGGGTCGGGCAGCGACCTGGAGCAGCCGCAGTCCAAGCTGCGGGCGCGGCGCGAACTGTTCGAAAACGACCACGAGCAGCGCGAAATCAAGGAGCAGGACGTGGCGCGGGCGGAGCAGGCCACCGAAGCCAAACTGGAGGGCCGCGTGCCCCCCGAAAGCGGCGCCGAGTAGGGCCGCGCCCGCCACAGGAAAAGGACGCCTCCCCCGTGGGAAAGCGTCCCTTCTTTTGCCCAGGTTTTTATCTCCACCCAGTACAAAAAGATTTTCCTTGGGCTATAGGGCGTTTTTGTCGCTCGGATGCCCCCTCACCCCTCGCTATGCGAGGCCCTCTCCCACCAGGGTAGAGGGTCAGAAGCGCATGAAATTCCCCTCTACATTTCCTTTTACCCCGTCAAGATAAAAACCTGTCTTTTGCCCTCTGCCCTTGACCCTCTGCGTCCCTCAGCGTCCGCCGTAGTTGGGCGCTTCCTTGGTAATCGTGACGCCGTGCGGGTGGCTTTCGATCAGGCTCGCACCCGTGATGCGCACGAACTGCGCCGCATCGCGCAGGGTTTGCAGGTCGGGTGCGCCGCAGTAGCCCATGCTGGACTTCAGGCCGCCGACGAACTGGTAGATGACCTCGCCCGCCGTGCCCTTGTGCGCCACAATCCCTTCGATGCCTTCGGGCACGAACTTGCGGCTGCCGCCCTGGAAGTAGCGGTCGGCGCTGCCCTGGTCCATCGCCCCCAGGCTGCCCATGCCCCGGTAGGACTTGTAGCGGCGTCCGTCGCGCAGGATGGTTTCGCCGGGGGCTTCGTCGGTGCCCGCGAGCATGCTGCCCATCATCACCACGTTCGCGCCCGCCGCAATCGCCTTGGGCACGTCGCCGGTCTGCTTGATGCCGCCGTCGGCAATCACCGGGATGCCCGCGTCCATCGCCGCCGCCGAAGCCTCGAAGATGGCGGTGATTTGCGGCACGCCCACACCCGTCACCACGCGGGTGGTGCAGATCGAGCCGGGGCCGATGCCGACCTTGACCGCGTCGGCCCCGGCCAGAATCAGGTCACGCGCTCCAGCGCGGGTGGCGACGTTGCCCGCGATCACGTCCACGTCGAACTGCTCCTTGACCTTCGCCAGCGCGTTCAGAATCCCCTGGCTGTGGCCGTGCGCCGAGTCGAGCACCAGCACGTCCACGCCCGCCTGCACGAGTGCGTCCGCACGGTCCATCAGGTCCGCCGAAACGCCGATGGCGGCGGCCACGCGCAGTCGGCCCAGGTCGTCCTTGGCGGCGTTGGGGTACTTCACCGTCTTTTCGATGTCTTTGATGGTGATCAGGCCGCGCAGGTACTCGCCCTCGGTGACCAGCAGCTTTTCGATGCGGTTGCGCTTGAACAGTTCGCGGGCCTGTTCCAGGTCGGTGCCGACCGGCACGGTCACGAGGTGTTCACGGGTCATCACGTCGCCCAGCGCCACGTCGAGGTCGTCGATAAAGCGCAGGTCGCGGTTGGTGATGATGCCCAGCAGCTTACCCTGGGGGTCGGTGACCGGCACGCCGCTGATGCGGTACTCGCCCATCAGGCGGTCGGCGTCGCGCACGGTGGCGGTGGGCGGCAGGGTGATGGGGTCCACGATCATGCCGCTTTCAGAGCGCTTGACCTTGCGCACCATTTCGGCCTGGTGGTCGATCGGCATGTTCTTGTGAATCACGCCGATGCCGCCCTCGCGGGCCATGGCAATCGCCATGTTGGTCTCGGTCACGGTGTCCATCGCCGCCGACACGAAAGGGATGTTCAGCCGGACGCGCTTGGTGAGCTGGGCACCGATATTCACCTCGTGCGGCAGCACCTGCGAGTGCCGGGGCTGAAGCAGCACGTCGTCGAAGGTGATGCCTTCCTGGGCAAATTTGTAACGGTAACGGTCTTCCTGGCTCTGGGCCGACGTCTGGGGGGCAGCGGGCGCACTCATGGCAGCGAGTTTACCCCCTGCTTCCCGGCGATTTGGGCTTTTGTCCGCTATATCCGGCCCGGCCCGGCAGCAGTTCCGGTGGGGGGGCCACTCCCTGCCGGGCGCAGCGGCGCAGCGTGGCCAGTTCGCCCGCCTGCCACAGGCCCACCCCGTTGGCCTGCGCGAGTTCGCGGGCGGAGCGGGTGTAGCCGGGGCCAGAGGTCACGACCACCGCGTGCGTGCAGTCGTAAACGGCCTTGCTCGCCACGATGGCCTGCACCGCCCCGTTGCCCACCGCCGCCCGGTAGCGCTTGACCTGCACCGCCACCCGCACGCCGCCGGGACCGCTCGCCAGCACGTCGGCGCCCTGGTCGGCCCGGCCCCGCGTCGCCTGCGCCTGCCAGCCGGGCAGGGCCGAAATCAGTTCGGCCACATGCAGCTCGAACTCACGCGGGCTGAGGTCGGCCAGCGAACGTGCGCTGGGGCCGGGTACAGGTGCGGTAGGAGCAGGGGAGACCGGCGAAGGCGGAACAGGAGCAGGCGACCGGGGGGGCGCGGGCGAAACGGCGCCAGGGCGGGAACGCGGCGGCCCGGCCATCAGGACCAGTACCGTGACGAGCAGCAGCCCCAGCAGCGGCCCGGTCAGCATTCGCCAGGCGGGTTCAGCCGCCACCGCGATCAGCCCCCCGATCACCAGCATCAGCACGGCGGCGGCGCCGGAAGGCTGGGAAGACGGAGGACGCGACATGACGGGGCGCAGAGTAGCGCGGAAAATGACGTGCGGGACGTGAAGGCCCTGTCTATTCCCCGGCGCCCGGAGCGACGTCACGCCCGGCCCGCGCCCGCAGCTGCGCGATGCTCAGCGCCGGACCGTGCCCTGGCAATACCGCCTGCAGGTCGAGGGCGGCCATCCGTCCCAGGGTGTGCAGGGCGACGGCGTGGTTCCAGTTGTAGACCTCACGCGGCAGGTGCGCCCCGGTGCGGGGGTGGCCCAGCACCGCGTCGGCGGCAAGCAGCACCCCGCCGCGCCGCAGCCCGATTTGCCCGTCGGTGTGCCCCGGCAGGTGAACGACCTCCCAGCCGCGCACCGATTCGCCCGGCCCGACGGCCTGAAGTTGCCCTGCGCCGGGCCGGGGGTGAAGGCGCGAAATCAGCCGCCCGGTCCTGGGCCGCCCCGCCGGGTAGGGCAGGGTGTGGTCCTGGCCGAGCAGCCGGACGTGTTCCAGCGGGTGGGCCAGCACCGGATAGCCCAGCCGCGCCGCGAGAAAGGCGTTTCCCGCGTGGTCGATGTGGCTGTGGCTGACCACCACCGCGTCGGGGTCGAAGGAGCGCAGCAGCCGGGTGAAAGCGGGCGCGTGGTTCACCGTGCCGGTGTCGAGCAGCACCCGGCCCTGCGGCGTGCGCAGCAGGTAGACGTTGGCGTACAGCGTGGTCCGGGCCACGCCGGGGAAAAGCGGCTCGATGTTCACGCGCCCGAGTGTAGTCGCCCTGGCCGGGGCCGCGCCGTCACGGGTGCCCTCACTTTCATAGGAAACTCCAGGAGACCCCGTGCTTTAGCGCGGGGAGGAATGGAGACGACGCCGTAGGCGGCGAGACATAGGCCGAAGCCTCTCGCTTCAATTTCTTCACCATGCTAGGTTGCTCTTATGAGGGTTACGATCAGCGCCAAGCTGAAGTTGCGTCACTCGCCGGAACAAAAGGCGAAGCTGGACGCGGTTTCTTTGGCCTACCGTGACGCTCTGAACTTCGCCTCCGAAGAAGCGTTTAAGCTGGACAAAACGTCCTCGGCCCCGAAGCTCCACGCCGTGACCTACAAGCCACTGCGGGAGAAGTTCGGACTGGGGGCACAGCTTGCGTGTACCGTCGAGAGGCAGGTCGCTGCCAGCTACAAGACGCAGTGGACGAAGTTGAAGCAGAACATCAAGTCCCGCGAAAAAGGCTTCACCAAGAAGCGTTACAAGGGCTTGGATTCTGCGCCCAAGTTCGTCAGTCGCACGCTGGAATACCAATACCAGCGCGACTACTCGTGGAAGAAAGATGGACGGGTCAGCATCGGAACGCTTGACGGACGGTTGGTTTTGGAGTTCGACGGCCATCAGAAGCACCTTGATTACATTCAGCAAGGCTGCGAGACGGGAGCCGCCAAGCTCTACTACCAGAAGTCGAGGAAGCAATACTTCCTGATCGTCGCCCTGAACATCGAGCTTCCCGACCCGCAGCCGACTGACCACAAAAACGTGGTCGGTGTGGATGTAGGCCAGCGGTATCACTTCGTCGCCACCGACAAGGATGGCAAATCGCTCTTCGAGAAGGGGGCGGCAACCGGGCAGCGAAAAGACCAGTTCGCTCGTACAAGGAAATCCCTCCAGCGCAAAGGCACCCGTTCCGCGACTCGTAGGTTGGTCGCCGTGAGCGGACGGGAAAGACGGTTTGTCGCTGATCGCAACCACGTTCTGAGCAAGATGCTCCTCACCCGTTTTCCAGGCTCGATCTTTGGCCTGGAAGACCTGACCAACATCCGCGACCGCACCGAGGGGCGCAGCAATCCGAAGGCCAGTAAGAAGGCGCGGAAAGCGAAGCGCCGCCGCAGTCAGTGGTCGTTCGCGGAACTCCAAACGATGCTGGCGTACAAGGCACCGCTGCACGGCTCTCTCGCCGTGCGGGTAGATGCCAACTACACCAGCCAAGCCTGCCACAAGTGCGGCCACGTCTCGAAAGACAACCGCCCTGGTGCTGGCCTGGAGTTTGTTTGTGAGGTCTGTGGTCATAGGGGTCACGCGGATAGGGTGGCGAGTGTGAATATCGGTTTGAGAACGATGCTTGTCCGGCAGGACTGGATGAGTACGGGTGTTTTGTCAGTACGCCCTGATGTGTCGGATGTTGAAGTCAAAGCCGCTCGCCTTTCGAGGTACGCGGAATTGCGATGGAATCCAGATACAAGCCTCGCTCTTTAGAGCGGGGTTACTGACGGTGCTAGCCTCGGCCTCTATGTCCCGTCCCCCGCTGCCCCGGTCCTCGCTGCCGCGCCTGCTGCTGCTGCTGGCGGGGCTGCTGGGCTACGGCCTGAGCCTGCGCCTGATGATCGAGGCGCGGGTCGGCGTGGCGCCCTGGGAGGTCTTTCACCTCGGCCTGAGCGCCCACGCCGGCCTGAGCGTGGGACAGGTCAGCATTCTGGTCGGGCTGGCGCTGCTCGCGTACACCCGCCTGAACCTGCGCGAGCCGCTGGGGGTCGGCACGCTGCTCAACGTGCTGCTCATCGGCGTGTTTCTGGACGCCCTGGCCCCGCTGGTCCACACCCCGGGCACGCTGGCCGGGCGCTGGGCGCAGTTTCTGCTGGGGGTCGCGCTGCTCGGCCTCGCCACAGGCGCGTATGTCGGTGCCGGTCTGGGGGCTGGGCCACGTGACGGGCTGATGCTGGGCCTGAACCGCGTGTACGGCTGGCCGGTGGCCCGAATCCGCACGGTGGTGGAACTCGTCGTGCTCGCGGCGGGCACGGCGCTCGGCGGGCCGCTGGGCTGGGGCACCCTCGTCTTCGCGCTGCTGGCCGGGCCGAGCATGGCGTGGGGGCTGGCGTTGTTCGGGGTCGGGAAGGGCAAAAAGTAAAAGGACAGAAAACCCCCAGCCGTCGGGCCGGGGGCGAAAGGGATTGTCATACGGATTCCGATTGAATCTGGTCGTTTCAGATTCAATCCGACTTGCAAAGCTGCGCAGCAGAGCGGATGCGAGTAGGAAAAAATACGGACTTCTGCGATATGGATGCACAGGCGGCGCCTTCCCAACTGTACAGGCCCGACTGTGCAGGAATTAAGCGGAATCCGTATCAGGCGGTCATTCCCACTCGATGGTGGCGGGCGGCTTGCCGGTGATGTCGTACACCACGCGGTTGATTTCGTGCACCTGATTGACGATTCGGTTGCTCATGGTCGCCAGGAATTCGTAGGGCAGGCGTGCCCACTCGGCGGTCATGAAGTCGTCGGTGGTCACCGCCCGCAGCGCCGCCGTGTAGGAGTAGGTGCGCTCGTCGCCCATCACGCCGACCGACTGAATGGGGGTGAGCACCGCCAGCGCCTGTGAGCAGCCGTCGTACAGCCCGAACTCGCGCAGCCCCGAGATGAAGATGTCGTCCACCCGCTTGAGGATGTCGAGTTTTTCCTCGGTCACTTCGCCCAGCACGCGAATGGCGAGGCCGGGACCGGGGAAGGGGTGGCGCATCCGGATGTGGTCGGGCAGCCCCAGCAGGCGGGCAATCTCGCGCACCTCGTCCTTGAACAGCGTGCGGAAGGGTTCGACCAGCTTGAACTTCACGTCGTCGGGCAGGCCGCCCACGTTGTGGTGGCTCTTGATGTTCGCGGCCCCCTCACCCCCGGCCGACTCGATGACGTCGGGGTACAGCGTGCCCTGGGCCAGAAACTCGAACTCGCCCAGCTTGGCCGTTTCGCGCTCGAAGGCCCGGATGAACTCGCGCCCGATGATTTTGCGCTTCTGCTCGGGGTCACTGACGCCCGCAAGCTGCCCCAGAAACTCGTCCCTGGCGTCCACCGTGACCAGATTCACACCCAGGGGCCGCAGCGCCGCTTCGACCTGTTCGCGCTCGCCCAGACGCAGCAGGCCGTGGTCGATAAACACGGCGGTCAGGCGGTCACCGACGGCGCGGGCCAGCAGCAGCGCCAGGGTCGAGGAATCCACCCCGCCCGAGATGCCCAGCAGCACCCGGCCCGAGTCGCCGACCTGCGCCCGCACGCCCCCAATCAGTTCGTCCACGATGTGCTCGGCGTTCCAGTCGCGGTTCACGCCGCAGATGTCGAGGAAGTTGGCAAGCAGTTGCCCGCCCTTGGGGGTGTGCACCACTTCGGGGTGAAACTGCACGCCGTAACGCCGCGTTTCGTTGTTTTCGATGGCGGTCACGGGGGTGTCTTCCGTGCGGGCGACCACCTGATAGCCCTGGGGCAGCTGCGTGACCGAGTCGGAGTGGCTCATCCAGGCCACGAACTCGCCCTGAATGCCCTCGAACAGCCGCCCGCCGTACTCGGTCAGGTCGGCCTTGCCGTACTCGCGCTTGCCTGCCCGCTTCACGTCGCCGCCCGCCTCGTGCGCGAGGTACTGCATGCCGTAGCACACGCCCAGAATCGGTACGTTCAGGTCGAGCACGCCGGGCGCGGGGCGCGGGGCGCCCTCGTCATAGACGCTGCTGGGGCCGCCCGAGAGGACGATGCCCTGGGGGTTTTCCTGCCGGATGCGCTCCAGGCTCGCGGTGCCGGGCAAAATCACCGAGTACGCGCCGAGTTCCCGGAAACGCCGGGTGATCAGGCGGGTGAACTGGCTGCCGAAATCCAGAATGACGATGCTCACGGCTCCGATTGTGGCACGGCGCCGGGGCCAGGGGAGAGCCGCGCCCTTCACCGCCCCCGGGCGGGCAGGTTCAGCGGCCCAGCTGAACCGTGACCGGCTCGCGGCGCGGCGCGGTCACGTCTATCCGGGCGGGCGCGTACCCGTCGGCGCTGACCTTGATGCGGTAACTGCCGGGCGCGGGCAGCCGCACGGTGCCGGGAATCCGGCCCAGAGGGGTTCCGGCCTGCCAGCCGCTGCCTGCCGGACTGCTCAGCAGCGTCAGGGTGGCCTGCTTGCCCGCCTCGGCGGCGAGCAGCCGGAACTGGACCTCGCAGCAGGGCGCGGCGCCGCCCCGGACCGCGCGGGGCAGGGCCGCCACCGCGAAGGCGAGCAGCAAGGCCCCCAGCGTGGGCAGCAGCCAGCGCAGCAGTTCCTCACGCGGGCCGCGCCGCCGCAGCACCTGCCGCTCACCGTCGCGGCCCCAGCCCATGCGAATCGGCGCGAGTTGCCGGGCGGCACGGACCACGCCCTGGGCGCGGGCCGGCAGGGGCAAGGTGCGGGGCCGGCGCTGCACCTCGGCGATTTCGGCCAGTTCGCCCCCCAGCACGGCGGCGCCGGGGACAAGCACGCTCGCCGGGCGCTCACTCGGGGCCAGGGCCCGGCGGGCGGCGGCCAGCTCGGCGTCGAGGGCCGCCTGTTCTTCCCAGGCCTGCTGCTCCAGTCGGCGGCGTTCCTGGGGCGAGGCGGCCTGCTCGTCGGCGGGGGCCGCCTGAGGCTCCACGGACAGGGGCGAGGAGACCAGACCGGGAGGGGCATGGAGCTTTTCCACCTCGGCGGCCGTGCGGCGCAGTCGCAACTCGCTGAGGTCGAGGCGGCGGCGGTGGTCGGCCTTGAGCCGCTCGCGGGCTTCGCGCCCCGCCGCCCGGCGAACGGCACGGGGCCGGGCCGACGCGGGCGCTCCAGGTGCCGCCCCCGGTTCCGGGGCCACAGGCGCGTGGGGTTGCGCAACCTCCGGCGCTGCCGCCTCCTGCGCGGGGCCGCTCGACACGGAACTGCCCGGACCCGCAAAAAGCGCGGCGGGGAGGTCAGGCCCAGTCATGGCAGGCCCAGTCATGGCAGGCCCAGTTACGTCAGAGTCGGTCACGCCGGAATTGGGCAGGTCCGATACAGGGGGAGTGGGCACGGCGAAAGTGGACAGGGCCGGTTCGGAACGGCCGGTCCGGGCCGCGACCACCAGGACTTCGGGCACCGTGTCCTGCTCGGGAGCTGCCTCCCTGAGCGGCAGCCCGGCAGGAGCGGTCAGGTCCCGTGAAAGCCGGGGAAGGGGAGCGGAAGAAACCGGGGCTGGGGGGGCAGAGGAGGACGAAACAGGTGCTTCGCCGCTTGCGGCAGAGGTCACCGGCACGCCCTCTGCCGCTGCCCCGTTCTCCGCTGCCCTGGTCTCCGCCCCTGTTTCCCCGGATGCGGGGGAAAGCTCCGGTGCCGGTCCCAGCAGGTCGTCGGCCAGGGCGCCCCCCAGCACGATGTCGGCGGGACTGTCGAAGATGGCGGGGGGCGGTTCCGGGGCCGGGCCGAGCGCGGTCACATGCGGCAGGGCGCCCGCGAGTTGCTGCCCGGACAGGCCCATGTCGAGCAGGTCCATGAATTCGCGGGCGCTGCTCAGGTCGGGGGCGCCGCGCAGGGCCGCGAGCAGGGTGGGTGGGGCGTCCAGCGTTTCGAGGGCCGCCACCAGGTCACGCAGGTCGTCGAGCGGTTGTGGGCGCAGGCCGGGGCGCGGCAGCCCGGCGCCAGTCACGCGCAGTTGTCCGTCCACGTCCCACAGTTGCGCCGCGTCGAGCGAGCCGTGCGCCAGCCCCTGGGCGTGCAGAAAGCTCAGGGCCTCCAGCGCCCCCCGCGCCGCCTGCATGGGGTCGCGGGCGGGGCGGGTCTGGGGGGGCAACTCAGTGACCAGGTAGGCTCCGGCCATTTCCACCACCATGTCGGTAAACGGCAGCAGGCGCGGGTGCGCGGGCAGGCGCGGCGCGGCGGCGATGGCGGTCAGCGGGTGCAGCAACACCGGCAGCCCGGTCAGCCGGTCGGCGGCCCACAGCGTGCGGAAAGTGGCGCGGCGGCGGGGCTGGGCCTCAAATGACAGCTCCTCACCCGCCGCGCTCTCTGCGGAGGCGGGCGCCGCGCCGCGCCCCTCGCCCACGACGACTTCGCGCAACACCACATAGGAGCCGATGGACTTCATTGCGGCCCAGTATACGGAGTCCTCCCCAGGCAGGAAGCGGCCTCCGTCAGGCGCCTTGTGTGTATCCTACACATTCTCCTCAATTTGCCCCTCTGAAAAGGGCAGTTCTACACATCTGCCCCCTCGTGCGGCTGGTGAGCAACTGTTGCCCCTGAGTAGGGCGCGTGTTACTCTGCCCGCTGACGCCGCGCCCAGCGCGGAACAGGAGTGCGATGCCCAAAAAGGAACGCAAACGCTTGCAGGTGGTCATCAGCGAGGAGCAGGACGCCCTGCTGACCCGCACCGCCTACGAACTCTCCAGCCCCGAGCGCCTGATCAGCAAGAGCGAGGTCGTGCGCCTCGCCATCGAAAAAATCGCCAAGGACCTCGGCGAAGGCGAGAGCCTCGAAGACTACCGGGCCATTCTGGAATCCGAAGACATCAGCGACGAGTGATACGGATTCCGCTTAATTCCTGCACAGCCGGGAAAGCGCCGCCTGTGCATCCATATCGCAGAATCCGTATTTTTTCCTACTCGCATCCGCTCTGCTGCGCAGCTTTGCAAGTCGGATTGAATCTGGTAGTTTCAGATTCAATCGGAATCCGTATCAAACGCGGTACTGCGCCAGCTTCGCCTCGTCCAGCCCGTGTTCACGCAGCTCCGGCACGTTCAGCCAGCCGTCCCGGAACTCGATGGGCTTATTCAGCAGGTCGGCGCCGAGCTTGAGCACGAAACTCAGTTCGCACGGCTCGGTCACTTCGGCCTGGGTGGAGAGCAGCGCGGCGTGCAGGGTGCCCAGGCCGGTGCTCGCTTGAGAGCCGACCATGCCGCGTTTGCCCTGTTCTGCGGCGCGGCGCAGCATGTGCAGCCCGTCGGTAAAGCCGTTGCGGGCGGTCTTGACGTTGAGCACGTCGAAGGTGTCGAAATCGAGTTCGCGTTCGAGGTCGGCGGGCGTGAAGCACGAGTCGTCGGCCACGATGGGCAGCACCCCGGCGGCGTGCAGCGCGGCGCGGGCGCGCAGGTCACGGACGGGCAGCGGCTCCTCCACGTAGGTCAGCCCGGCGTCCCGCATCGCCGCGAGCACGTCGGGCGCGAGGTCGGGCGTCAGCGTCTCGTTGCTGTCGGCGTAGAGCTGCACGTCGTCCCCGTAGCGGCGGCGCAGTTCGGCAATCACCTTCAGGTCATGCGCCGCGTCGCGTCCCACCTTCACCTTCAGGCAGCGCACGCCCGCCGACACCACCCGCTCGGCCTCGTCCAGCATCTCGGCGGGCGTGGCGATGCCCAGGATGAAACTGACACGCACCCGCTCCTTTGGCCCCAGAAGGGTGTCGAAGAGGCTCTCTCCGCGTGACGCCGCCCGCGCTTCCCACAGCGCCATGTCGAGCGCCCCCCGCGCCGTGTGGTTGCCCGCCACGCCGTTCCGGACCCGGTTCAGAGCCGCCTCGTCCCCGATGTCCACCCCCAGCAGCGCGGGTTCGAGGTGCCGCAGGATGGCCACCACGCTGCCGGGCGTCTCGCCGTAGATGGTCGGGCGCGGGGTCGCCTCGGCCACGCCCACGCTGCCGTCGGTCAGGGTCACGCGCACCAGCACGTGCTCGGCGGCACTCAGCGCGGAGTGGGCGCCCCAGGCCAGCTTCGAGGTCAGCGGCAGACGGTAGGAAATCGCCTCGATCGTCCGGACCGCCGCGCTCACGCCTTGCCCCCGGCCCAGGCCCGCACCGCCGCGCCCACCTGCTCGGGCGAGAGCTGCACGGTGTCGAGCATCAGCGCCCGCTCGGGGGGCAGGGTCCGCAGCGCGGCTTCGGCGGCGGCGGGGTCGTAGTTGCGCCGCTCGCTCAGCACGATTTTCGTCTTGGCGAGGATGTCCTCCGGGCGGTGGCCTTCCTTTACCAGCGCGGCGAGGTCGTCGAGTTCGGCGGCGGTGAACACCTCGGCGCTGCCCTTCAATCCTTCCAGCGCGGCGCGGAGGTCTTCGGCGCCTTCCGTCCGAATCTGGTCGAAGTGGTCGCCCCGGCCCAGCAAGCGCCGGACCCGCACCGCGTCGGGCGCCCCCAGCGCCACGAAGCGCCAGCGGGGAAAGTGCGCGGCGGCGTAGCGCACCTCGTCCTCGCCGCGCAGGCCGTCGAACACCGGCTGTTCGCCCCAGTGCCCGGTGTCGGCGAGCAGGGACCCCAGCGCCTGTGCCATGCCGCCGGGATGGGTCTGGCGGTAGAGCGCGGTCAGGCGAAAGCGTTCCTCACGGTCGCTGACCGGCCCGCCCGAGAGCGGCAGAATCATCACCGCGTCGGTCACTTCCCGGCGGTCGGGCAGCACCTTCAGCGCGGGGTCCGCCTCCCGCAGCGCCGCCAGCGCGGTGCTTTTGCCCACGCCGGTCACGCCGACCAGCACGGTCAGCGGCAGGTCGCCCAGGGGCCGCTCGGCGGGGCCGGGTAAGAAGGTGGGGGGCGAGTCGGCGGCCCGCAGACCGGGCAGAGGAGAACTGGACATCGGGGCGAGGCTAGCGCCTGCCGGGAAAGTGGGACGGGCGTTGTCTGTGGCAGTGCAGGTGAGGGGGAGGAGGGGGCCGGCCCCTCGTAACCCTGCTCCTTGTGCCTTGCCGCGCCGGGCCGCATACTCGCCCCCATGTTGCGCGGCGTTCTGGACCAACTCGGCGAGATGGGCAACCTCGTGCCCCGGTACACCCAGCCGCGCTGCCTGCTCGACCGGCACGCGGTGGGGGGCTGCGCGGTGTGTGTGGAGGCCTGCCCGCACGAAGCGGTGACGGTGAACGCCGGAGGTTACGCCGTCGAAATCGACCCTGAGCGCTGCACCGGCTGCGGCCTGTGCGTCCAGAGTTGCCCGTCGGGGGCGCTGGAATACGACCTGCTCGCGCCCCTGGAAAGTGTGCAGGGGCAGCGCGGCGGCGCGGCCAGCGAAGCCACCCTGACCTGCTCGCAAAGCGGCGCGGGCGGGCCGCAACTGCCCTGCCTGGGCCGCGTCACCCCCGCCCTGCTCACGGCGGCGGGGGGCTGGGGCATTCCGCTGACCCTGATTCACGGCGAGTGCGGCTCCTGTTCGGTGGGCCGCCCCGACGTGCCGCAGCGCCTCCTGAACGCGCTGCACGAGACCCAGACCCTGCGCCGCGCCACGGGCCGCCCCGCCGAAGTGACCCTGCGCCCGGCGGTGCCGGAGGACGGCGAGCGGGCGCAGAACCTCACGCGGCGCGGGGCCTTCGGTGCCCTGTTCCGCAGCGGGTCGCAGCAACTCGCCCAGCGCCTGCCCGAGCGCCCGCTGCCCTTCGTGGACTGGTCCGAACCTGCAGAGCGCACCCCCGCCGAGTGGCAGTGGCGCAAAAAGGCGCTGGGCACGCCGCTTCCGCAGGACGTGGGCATCGACTGGCCCGCGCCGGTGGTGGACGAGACCTGTATCGACTGCCCGGTGTGCGCCAACGTCTGCCCTACCCAGGCCATCACCCGCGACCTGCAACCCGAAGGCGGCGTGCGGCTGCTGCTCGACCTGTCCGCCTGCACCGGCTGCATGGCCTGTCTGCGCTCCTGCCCGCCCCAGGCGATTCACGAGCAGCGGCAGTGGCTGGCGCCCGCCTTCGAGCTGCCGATTTTGCTGCGGGAAAGCGACTCGGTGATGTAGGGCATACGGCTTTGAAAAAGAGTTTGGGTATTCAAACTATTTTTCCGAGCAGAGCGAGTAGAAGAAAAAACGGGGCTGGGCGAAGCAGACTTGCAAAGCTGCGAAGCAGAGCACATTCGGGCGCTTTCCTCGGATGTGCGGAGTAAAGCCCAGCCCCGTATCATACGGCTCCGAACACTGGATTTGATATGCGACCCGGTGCTCGAAGCCGTATGAATTCGTCTTACTTGGCCGGTTCGCTGGCCGTGACTTCGGGCGCAGTACCCCATTCCGAGAGCATGCCCGAGGCGATTTCGCGGAACACGGGCGCCGCGACCTGCGAGCCGTGGTACTCGCCCTGAGCGCCGTGAATCATCACGGCCACGGTGACGCGGGGGGTATCGCTGGGGAAAAACCCGGCGTAGGTGCTTTTGTACACGCTGCTGGAGTAGCCGTTTTCGGTCGCCACCTGCGCGGTGCCGGTCTTGCCGCTCAGGTCGTAGCCGTCGATGCTGGCGAACTTGCCCTCGACCACCACGTTTTTCAGCATGTCGCGCACGGCACGGGCCGAGCTGGCGCGGACCACCTCGTGGCGTTCGCCTGCCGGAGCGCCCTCGATCAGGCGCGGCGAGACGTACAGGCCGTCGTTGGCGACCGCGTTGTAGGCCGCCGCCACCTGCAGGGTGGTGCCGCTGACCCCCTGCCCGAACGAGTTGGTGGCCCGCTCGAGGTCGTTCCACTTCTCGATGGGTTTGAGGATGCCCTGCGCGGTCACGGCGCCGGTCAGGTTCACCTTTTGCCCGAACCCGTAGGCGACGAGGTAATCGCGCAGCTTCTGGTAGGTAAAGCCCTCGACGATGTGACTCATACCCACGTTCGACGAGTAGCGCAGCACCTGCTGGGTGGTGAGGCTCGGCGGATGGTCCACCGCGTCCCCGATGTTGTGGCCCCAGCGTCCGCCGACGTGGCGGCGCATGGGGGTGTCGTACACCGTGCCCGGCGTGGTGATGCCGTCGTTGAGGGCGGCGGCGATGGTCAGAGCCTTCATGGTCGAGCCGGGTTCGTAGGCGTCGAGAAAGGCGCGGTTTTTGACCCGTTCCTGGGTGTCCGCCTTGCCGCGCCAGTTGCCCGGGTCGAAGGGCGGATAGGTGGCGGCGGCCAGGACGCGCCCGGTGCGGGTTTCGAGCATGACCACCGTGCCGTACTGCGCCTGGTGCGTCTGAACGCCGCGTGCGAGCGCGGTTTCGGCAATCGCCTGCGCCGAGGGGTCGAGCGTGAGCCGCACGTCCTGCCCGGCCTGCAGCGAGTCGTCGAAGGTGCGCTCGATGCCTTCGAGGCCGCCCGAGTCGCCCAGCATCCCCAGCACCTGCCCGGCCAGGGTGCCCTGGGGATAGACGCGCTTGTCGCCCAGCGTGCGGGCCAGCACGGTGCCGTCGCTCGCCAGCACACTGCCGCGCACGGTTTGATGTTTGACGGTGATGGAGTTGGGCGGTCCCCACTCGATTTGCGCGTAGGCCCACACCAGCGTGGCGAACATCATCAGGGCGATGATCTGCATCAGGCGGGAGCGGCTACGAATTTTCAGTTCCATTGGATCTTCACCTTCAGGGGCTCTGCGGGAGCTTGGGGCAGCGGCGGCACCGTCTGGGTGCCCAGGTCGCGGAAGGTCTTGGGGGCCTCGGCGGAAAGCACCATGCCGTTTTGCAGCGCCCATTGCCGCACCCGGGTGTCGGCGAGCAGCGTCTGGACGCGCAGTTCGCGCTGGTCACGTTCCTGGGTCAGCGCCTGTTCCTGCTCACGGGCGGCCAGCAGGTCGGGGCGCACGTGGCGGGTCAGCGAGCGGGCACTCAGCAGCGTCAACGTCAGCAGCAGGTAGGTCAGCAGCAGCCGCACCGCCCGGCGCCGCCACAGCGCTGGGTCGGCGCTCAGCAGGCCCTGGCGCGGCACCTAGCTCGCCTCCGGCGCGGGCACGGCGGCCCGCTCGGCCACCCGCAACTTGGCGCTGCGGGCGCGGGGGTTGTCGGCCTGCTCGCTCTCGGCGGCCACGATGGGCCGCTTGGTGAGCGGGGTCAGCACGTCGCTGCCGAGCAAAAAGCGCTTGACGATGCGGTCTTCGAGCGAGTGGAAGCTGATCACGGCCAGCCGCCCACCGGGGGCCAGCAGGCTCTGCGCCGCCGTCAGCCCGTCGCGCAGGGCGCCGAGTTCGTCGTTGACGTAGATGCGCAGGGCCTGAAAGGTCCGCCGGGCGGGGTGAATCCCCTTGGAAAACCCCGGATACGCCCGCTTGATGATCTCCGCGAGCTGCACCGTGGTCTCGATGGGGGCTTTGTCCCGCGCCTGCACGATGAAACGGGCGATGCGGCGCGAGTGCCTTTCCTCGCCGTACTCGTAGATCAGCGCGGCGAGTTCGGTTTCGTCCAGGTCGTTGACCACGTCAGCGGCCGACTCGCCGCTCTGGCTCATGCGCATGTCGAGCGGGGCTTCCGTGTGGTACGAAAACCCGCGCCCGGCGTCGTCGAGCTGAAAGCTGCTCACGCCGATGTCGAGCAGAATGCCGTCCACCTGCGTGACCCCCGCCGAGGCGAGCAGCCCGGCCATGTCGCGGTAGTTGCCTTGCAGAACGTGCAGTCCGGGCAGTCCGGCTTGCCGGGCACGCTCCAGGGCGTAGGGGTCCTGGTCGATGCCGTACACGGTCGCGCCGCGTTCCAGCAGCAGCCGGGTGTGTCCGGCCCCGCCCAGCGTCCCGTCGACAAACACCTTGCCGGGGGCCGGGGCCAGGGCCTCCACGATTTCGGCGGCCAGCACCGGAACGTGGGAGAGAGAGGCTTCGGAGTCGGGAGTTTCGGGAAAAGGGGACACAGGCCCCTGATTTGCAGTCATCATGATCACGCCACGAAGTTGGCGAGAAGGTCAGGTTGAGGTGGCTCGGCCTGCACGGCCGCGATGGCCGCTTCCCAGCGCTGGGGGTTCCAGAGTTCCAGCCTGCCGGGGGCACCGGCCACGATCACGTCGCTTTCCAGCCCCGCAAAGGTGCGCAGGGTCTGGGGAATGCTGACCCGGCTCTGGTTGTCGAGCCGCGCCTTGCTGGCCCCGGAATAGAAAAACCGCACGAACGCCCGCGACCCGGCGTCCGTGAGGGGAAGGCCCTCAAGCTGTTCCTCGACCCGTTTCCAGCCCGGCAGAGGAAAAGCGTACAGACACCCTTCCATGCCGCGCGTGAGAATCAGGCCGTCCTCCACGAATTCACGGAAGGCCGGTGGCATGACCACGCGGCCCTTGTCGTCAATCGTATAGGGGTATTCACCAAACGGCAACGGGGGTCCTCTCCTCGGCACTTTCAGCACGCGGGCGGCTGGGCCGTCCGACGTCTCTGAAATAAAGTAAAAGTAAAGGCAGCCCAGCCCCGCACCACGGGGGGCACGTTCCTGAACTGACGTGAAAAGTGTAACAGCGTTCACCACGCTTTACCACCGATTCCCACCTTCCCCCCCCAAACTCCCTCGCTCCTGCCCAGGCCTCCCACCCTGGGCCGGGCGTGGCGGGCCCAGGGAGGACACGCTCCCCGCCCTTTTCCCACTACCCTGGGGGCATGACCGCTCGTCTCGCCCTGCAAGCCGGAGCTTTGCTCGCCGCCCTGAGTGTCGCCATCGGCGCCTTTGCCGCGCACGCCCTCAAAACCCGGCTCGACCCCGCCATGCTCGCCAACGTCGAGACGGGCGCCCGCTACCAGATGTACGCCGCGCTCGCGCTGATGCTGCTCGGCGCCCTGCCGTTCTCGACCCGCGCGGGCTGGCCGCTGCTGCTCGGCGCCGTGATTTTCGGCGGCTCGCTGTACCTGATGGCGCTGACCGGCCTGCGCTGGCTGGGGGCCATTACGCCCATCGGCGGCGTGCTCATGATTGCGGGCTTCGTGCTGCTCGCGCTCGACGCGGCCCGCCGGTAAAGGACTGGCCCCCGCCACACGGACGGGGGCAGCGGAGCGGCAAACGCCGCTTACTGGCTGAGCGTGCCGATGATGCTGAACATCGGCAGGAACATCCCAGCCACGATCAGGCCGACGATGCCGCCTAGAAACACGATCATCATGGGTTCGATGGCGGCGGTCAGGCTCTCGACGGCTTCGTCCACCTCGCGGTCGTAGAAGTCGGCGACCTTGTTCAGCATGTTGTCGAGCGACCCGGTTTCTTCCCCGATGGCGACCATGCTGACCACCATCGGCGGAAAGACCTTGCTCGTCGCCAGGCTCGAACTCATCTGGTCGCCGGAAACGACCACGTTCTTGGCGTTCTCGATGGTTTCCTCGACCACTGCGTTGTCGGCGGTGCCCTTGGTGATTTCCAGCGACTCGATGATGTTCACCCCGCTGCTGATGAGCAGGCCGAAGGTGCGGGCAAACGAGCTGATGGCGCTTTTCTGAATCAGGTTTCCGAACACCGGCATGCGCAGCTTGATGTCGTCGATGACGTAGCGGCCCTTCGGCGTGCGGTAGTACCAGCGGTAGACGAAGACGGTGACGGCGATGAACGCCAGAATCAGCAGGCCGGAATTCTGGAGAAAGCTCGACACCGCCATCAGCATCCGGGTGATGAAGGGCAGAGGCGCGTTGAGCTGCGTCAGGATGCTGGCGAACTGCGGCACGATGGTGGTCAGCAGAAAGTACGTGATGCCGATGGCGAACACCAGCACCACCGTGGGGTAGGTCAGGGCGCCCTTGATCTTGCCCTGGAGGGCGAGCTGCTTTTCCTGAAAGTCGGCAATGCGGTCGAGCACCGTGTCGAGCGTGCCGCTCGTCTCCCCGGCGCGGACGAGGTTGATGAACAGGCGCCCGAAAATCTTGGGGTGCTCCTGCAGGGCCTCGCTGAGCGGCACGCCCGATTCCACCTCGCCGCGCACCTTCTTGATGACGTTCTCGAACGTCTTGTTGTCGAGCTGACGCTGCAAGATGGCGAGCGACTGCACCAGCGGCACCCCGGCGTTGATGAGGGTGGCGAGCTGCTTGCTGAACACCGCCACCTGCTTGAGGCCCGGCGGGCGGTCGGTCAGTCCCGGAATCTTGATGTCGGCGTTCAGGCCCGTCTTGGGGGCCTTGATATCCAGAATCATCAGGTTGCGGGCCCGGAGCGCGTCGCGGACCTGGGCTTCGGACTCGGCCTCCATCTGGGATTTGAGGACCCGTCCTCCCCGGTCCCGGGCGCGATATTCGTAGGCCGGCATATGGGAGTGAGTATAGTCAGCAGCGTCTTGCGCGAACCTTACATGTCCGCGCCCGCCCTGCCGACCATGTCCGACGTTGCCCCCGACCCTGACCTTTTTCGCGCCGCCGCCCAGATTCTCGACCGGGGGGGCGTGGTCGCCTACCCCACCGAAACCGTCTGGGGCCTGGCCGCCCGCCCCGCCGCTGCCGCCGAACTCTACCGCCGCAAGGGGCGCGAAGCCGACAAGCCTCTGCAACTCTCCTGCCTGGACGCGGCCACCGCCCTGGCCCTGGCCGTGCCCAGCCCCGCACTCCTTGCCCTCAGCGGGTGCTGGCCGGGGCCGCTGACCGTCGTGACGCCCGGCCAGCCCGAGCGGCTGCGGGCGTGGGGCGCGGGAGCAGGGGCCGTCGCTCCGGACGGCTGGCTGGGCCTGCGGGTGCCCGCGCATCCGGTGGCGCTGGCGCTGCTCCGGGCCGCCGGGGGCGTGCTGGCGACCACCAGCCTCAACCCCAGCGGTCAGGCGGCGGCCAGTTCCCAGGCCGAGGCCGAGGCCTACGCCCTGGCCGACCTGCTTTTGCCGGATGTTCCGGACGCGGCGGGACAGGCCCCCCGGCCCCTGGCCGTGCCGAGCACCGTGCTGCGGCTGCCCGCACCGGGCGAGCAGGTGGCCCGTGTGCTGCGGGAAGGGGGCCTGGGCCGCGCCGAACTCGCCGCGCGGCTGGCCCCGCTGGGCGTGCGGGTGGAAACGCTTTGAGCACGGACACCTCCCCTCCAGAGCGAGCGGCGGGGTCGCCCCAGGCCCTGATCGGGGCCGCGCTGCTGGCGGCGGGGCGTCCCGTACGGCTGCGCGAACTGGCGAGCGTGCTGGGACTGGGCGAGGACGCGGCGCTGCGGGCGGTGCAGGCGTTCGGGGCCGCGCTGGACGCCGCCGGACTGGGCATGGCCCTGGAAGCCGTGGCGGGCGGCTACCGCCTGATCGTGCCGCCGCCGCTGGCCGGGCACCTCGCCCCGCTGCTGGCCCCCCCACCGCTGCCGACCCTGAGCAGCGCCGCGCTGGAAGTGCTGGCGATCATCGCCTACCGCCAGCCGGTCACGCGGGCCGAGATAGAAGCGATGCGCGGGGCGAGCGCGGGCACGGTGCTCACCTTGCAGGAACGTGAACTGGTCAAGGTGGTGGGCCGCAGCGACGCCGTGGGCCAGCCGCTGCTCTACGGCACCACCGAGAAATTCCTGCTGGAATTCGGCCTGAGCAGCCTTCAGGAGTTGCCGCCGCTTCAGGGCGCCGATTTCTCGCACCTCCTGCGCAGTTGAGCGACGCCTGGGTGTATGCCTGTCCAGACCGAGCAAGCCAGAAGGAAGGCCGCAAGCAGCGCGGCTGACGGAAGACACGGGGCAGAGGCCTCGGCCAGAGCATGTGATACGGATTCCGCTTCATTCCTGCACAGTCGGGAAAGCGCCGCCTGTGCATCCATATCGCGTAACCCGTATTCTTTCCTACTCGCATCCGCTCGGATTGAATCTGAAACTACCAGATTCAATCGGAATCCGTATGACAGAGGAAAGGGGGCCGTCCAGCCCAGCTTTTTTTGTCAAATGCTCTAGACTTCCCGGCAAGGCGGTTCGTGATGACCCTGAGTAATCTTGCAGATTTCGATGTCCTGCAACTGCTGCTGCTGCTGGCCCAGGGCAAACGCACCGGGGTCTTGCGGGTGCAGCGGCCCGGCGCCCTGTTTCAGTGCTGGCTTGAAGGGGGACAGGTGCGGCGGGTGTCGCTGCGTCGGCTGCGGGGCGCGCCGGGGGAAAGTGACCTGGAAGGGGCCGAGGCCCTCGTGGGGCTGCTGCGGGAGCCGAGCGGACACTTTCAGTTCGACGAAGGTGTGCGCAGTGCGCACCGCCCGCTCGACGTGCCCCTCGACGTGGTGGCCTACGCCGCGCTGCGCGAGCTGCCTGCGCCCGAACTGCCGTTTACCGGCCCGGCCCGCGTGACCGACCCCGCACGGCTGGCGGCCTTTCCCTGGTCGCTGTCCGAGTGGGAGGTGCTGGACCGGATTCGGGCGCAGGTGCCGCTGGGCGACCTCGCCGCCGACCCCGGGGCCGCGGCCCTCGCCGCTCGCCTGGCGCGTCTGGGCCTGCTGCGCGAGCGGCGGCTGCGCACCGCCCGGCTGCTGGTCGCGGTCACGCACGAGGTCGCGGGAGCCGTGCTGGTCGACGCCATGATCGTGGAGCGCTGGAAAGGCGACCTGGGGCGGCTGCCGGAGCACGTGGGCGTACGCGACGAGGGCGGCAAGAGCTACCGCTTTCCCGTGCGCGGGCACCCCGAAGTGGGAGCGCTGATTCTGATTCCGCCCGACGTGCTCACCAAAACGCGCTTGCAGGCCGGGGAGAGTGTGCTGGTCAAACCGGCCTGACGTTCGGGCCTCGCACCGGCTGGCCGCGCCAGAGCCGGACTGTCGAAAAAGCGCTCCTCCCTTTGTTCCAGGCCGCCCGGACCCGTATCATACGGATTTCCGATTGAATCTGGTAGTTTCAGATTCAATCCGACTTGCAAAGCTGCGCAGCAGAGCGGATGCGAGTAGGAAAAAATACGGGTTACGCGATATGGATGCACAGGCGGCGCCTTCCCAACTGTATAGGCCCGACTGTGCAGGAATGAAGCGGAATCCGTATCAGCGGGTCAGAAACAGCCTTGCGGCCACGAGCAGCACGATCAGGCCGTACATCCACTTCACGAAGGCCGAGCCGCGCAGCATCGCCATCCTCGCGCCCAGCGTGGCCCCCAGCGCGTTGGCGACGCCCATCGGCAGGCCGATCCACCACACCATGTGCCCGCCGACCAGAAAGGCGAAAAAAGCGCCGAGGTTGGTGGCGAAATTGACGGTGCGGGCGTTGCCGCTGGACCTGACCAGATTGAAGCCCGCCAGCGCGAACAGAAACATGGCGAAGGTGCCGGTGCCGGGGCCGAGAAAGCCGTCGTACATGCCGATGACGAAGGTGCCGGGCAGCGTCAGCGCCAGCACGCGGGGCGTCAGGCCGGGGTAACGGTCTTCCAGGCCGAAGTTCTTGTTGGCGAGGACCAGGGCGCCGACCCCCAGAATCACGAACCCGACCAGGGTCTTGAAGGCGTCGGGGTCCACGAAGCGCACGAGGTACGCGCCCAGCGCACTCCCGGCCAGCGCCAGCGGAATCAGCCGCAGCACCAGCGCCCGGTCCACATGCCCCTTACGCCAGTACTGCACCGTCGAACTCGCCGAGCCGAAGATGGCGAGCAGTTTGTTGGTCGCCACCACCTGCGCGGGCGGCAGGCCCATGAAAAACAGCGTCGGCAGCGTGATGGTGCCGCCGCCCCCCGCCACCGCGTCTATGAATCCGGCGAGAAAGGCGAGGGGGAGACCGTAGAGCAGCACTTCGGGACCGGGCACGGGGGGAAGTCTAGCCCCTTCGCGCTCACGTTCACGGCAGCCGGGATCGGCCATACTCCAGGCATGTCCAACATCTACACCGCCGAAGCCACGGCCACCGGAGGCCGCGCCGGAACGGCCCGCAGCAGCGACGACCGCCTGAACCTCAGCCTCAGCATGCCTGCAGAGATGGGCGGCGACGGCGGCCCCGGCACCAACCCCGAGCAACTGTTCGCCGCTGGCTACGCCGCCTGCTTTCAGGGCGCTCTGGGTGTGGTCGCCCGCCGCCAGAAGGTCGAACTGCCCACAGACGCCACCATCACCGCCCGCGTGGGCCTGCAAAAGTCGGGGCTGGCCTTTGCGCTCGACGTGGAACTCGAAGGTCACTTTCCCGGCATCGCCCACGAGCAGGCCGAGGCGCTGATGCACGCCGCCCACGAGGTTTGCCCCTACAGCGTGGCGACGCGGGGCAACGTGGACGTGCGTCTGCGCGTGCGCGAGTAACCCGAAGAGAAGGGAAAAGAGAAGGGGCCGGACGCACGCTGAGGTGTCCGGCCCTTTCGTGAGGTTGGCAATCAGTCCTGCGGCGTGTCCATCTGCACCGCGCCGATGGCTTCCAGGCTGCCAGCCAGCGCAATCAGGCGTTCGTCCCCGAGCGCGGGCGCGATGAACTGCACGCCGACGGGCAGACGTTTGCCGTCCACCTCCTCGAATCCGGCGGGGACACTCAGGGCAGGCAGGCCCGCGAGGTTGACGGCCACCGTGTCCACGTCGGCGGCGTACATGGCGAGCGGGTCGCTGGTCTTTTCGCCGCGCCGGAAGGCCGGAAAGGGGCTGGTGGGCGTGACCAGCACGTCGTACTGCCCGAAGGCGGCGGTGAACTCGTCGGCAATCAGGCGCCGGACCTTCATCGCCTGCGCGTAGTAGGCGTCGTAGTAGCCGCTGGACAGCGCGTAGGTGCCGAGCATGATGCGGCGCTGCACCTCCTTGCCGAAGCCCCGCTCGCGGGTGAGCGTCATGCTCTGGGTCACGTCGCTGCCCGGCGCCCGCTGGCCGTAGACCATGCCGTCGAAGCGGGCGAGGTTGCTGCTCGCCTCGGGCATGGCGATCAGGTAATAGGTCGGAATGGCGTATTTCAGGGCGGGAAGGCCGACCTCGCCCACCACCGCCCCCGCGCCGCGCAGGGCGTCCAGGGTCGCCTTGAGCGTGGCTTCCACGCCGGGGGTGTTGCCCGAGAGCGACTCGCGGACCACGCCGACCCGCAGGCCGCGCAGCGTGTCGGCGTTCCCGGCGGTGAAGTCGGCGGGCACGTTCAGGCTGGTGGCGTCACGCGGGTCGTGTCCGGCCAGGACGTTCATCAGCAGGGTGAGGTCCTCGGCACTCCGGGCAAAGGGGCCGATCTGGTCGAGGCTGCTCGCGTAGGCCACCAAACCGTAGCGGCTGACACGCCCGTAGGTCGGCTTGAAACCGTATACGCCGCACAGCGCGGCAGGTTGCCGCACCGAGCCGCCCGTGTCGCTGCCGAGGCTGACCGGCGTGATGCCCGCCGCCACTGCCACCGCGCTGCCGCCCGAGGAGCCGCCCGGCACCCGCTCCCGGTCCCAGGGGTTGAGCGCCGGGCCGCTGGCACTGTTTTCGGTGCTCGACCCCATGGCGAACTCGTCCATGTTCGCCTTGCCGACGACCACCGCGCCCGCGTCCAGCAACTTCTGGGCGGCGGTGGCGGTGTAGGGGCTGACATAGTTCGCCAGGATTCTGCTGCCGCAGGTGGTGCGCGTGCCGGTCACGTTAATGTTGTCCTTGATGACGATGGGCACGCCCGCCAGCGGCAGGTGTTCGCCCGCCTGCACACGCGATTGCACGGCGGCGGCCTGCTCCCCGGCGTGCTCGTTGAGGCTGACCAGGGCGCCGAGGTCACGCACGGCCTCGGCGCGGGCCTGGGCCTGTTCCAGAAGCTGCTGGGGGGTCGTTTCGCCACTCTTTACGGCGCGGGCAAGCTGGGCGGCGGTCTGAAAAGCGGGCATATCGCCGGGCAGTCTAGCGGGGCAGCAGGGAAAAGTTACACTGTCGGCGTGGCACTTCTTGCCGAGGAAATTGTACAGGAGTGGCTTGCCCGTCAGGGATTTTTCTGTCTGCGCGGTGTCAGGCTCGGTGTCCATGAGATAGATTTGCTGGCGGTCCGCTTTAACCCTCAAGGCTGGGAATGTCGGCACCTTGAAGTGCAGGTCAGCCACCGTCCTGCCAGTTATCTTTCACGGGTACCCCAAGCGACTCAGCGAGCAACTAACCGTAAGGCAACAAGTGCCCGGAAGCGTGAGCTGGACGAGCTTCAACAGGGAGTTGCGGAATGGGTCGCCAAAAAGTTTGACCATCCCGAGAAAAGCGCGTTACGCAGTCGGCTTGCTCCTGGCCCTTGGACGCGAGAAGTTGTCATTCATAAGCTCTATGAACCCCTGGAAAAGGAATTACTGATGCAGGCGGGTATTACCGTCCATCAGTTGTCCGATGTCCTGGGTGAACTGCGCCGACCTGGGACTCTTGTTCGCGCTGCCAGTGGTGAAGCCCTGCTCAATCTCATATGGGCTATGCAAGAGGAGGAGCTGGATAAGGCGTATTCGAAATAGACGCCTCTTGCTTTCGCCTGCTACTTTCGCTCCATGCCCCCTCAAGAACGGGTCTGGCAAGCTCTTCTGGCTGCTGGCACGCTGCTGGTCGGCGCCCTGACCCTCGGCCCCGCGCTGCTGCCGCGCCCGCAGGTGCCTTCGGTGACCCGCACGGCGCTGCCCCCGGTCCAGGCCGGAACGCCGGGCGAGCCGCCGACCTATCCGGCCACCCCGAGTGTGACTCCCCTCATCAGTGGGCGGGTGGACCTGAACACGGCGAGTGCAGAACAACTGGAAGCCCTGCCCCGCGTCGGCCCGGCCCTGGCAAGGAAGATCATTGCCGGGCGCCCCTACCGCTCCCTCGACGACCTCGACCGCGTGAAGGGCGTGGGTGAAGCCACCCTGCGCGACCTCGCCCCGCTGGTGAAGTGGTGACGGGTCACGACCCGCAGACGGGCGAGGTGCGGCCTCCTCCGCCCGGCTCCCGTGCCCAGGGCGGGCGGCTGGCGTGGTCGGTGCCGCTGGCGCTCGGCATGGTCGGCGGGATTTTGCTGCACCTGGGGCTGTCCTGGGGCGCTCTGGCGCTGCTGGCCGGAACGCTGCTGAGCGTGCTCGACGCCCGTCCGCTGTTGGCCTCGCTGGTGCTGCTCGGCGCGGTGCTCGGCTTCGGCTCGGCGCACTTGCAGGCCCGCGAACCGGACCGCATGGCCCCCTGGGTCGGCGCCCTCGTGACGCTGCGCGGGCACTGGGACGGGCAGTTTCTGACGCTGGACGACCCGGCGGCGCGGGTGGCCCTCGCGCCCAAGCCCAAACAGGGACCGGGCGAACTGGTGGTTTCTGGTCGCCTGATTCGCCCGGAAGGACGGCGCACGCCCGGCGGTTTCGACCAAGCGGCGTGGCTGCGCTCGCAGGGCGGGCTGCTGGTGCCCACCCCGAAAACGGTGCTGGTGCGGGCCGAGGTCAAGCGGCACGTTCCGGAACAGGGGCTGCGCGGCTGGTTTCGCCGGGGCCTGAGCGCGGGGCTGCCTTCCCGACCCGCCGCGCTGATGACGGCGGTGGAACTGGGAGAACGCGGCGACATCGGGCGCGAGAGCTTCGACGAGGGCTTTTCGGTGCGCGACGCTTTCGCCCGCGCAGGGCTGGCGCACCTGATGGCGCTGAGCGGGCAGAACGTGGCGCTGCTGACCGGCACGCTCATCTGGCTGCTCGGCGCTCTGGGGGCGCGGCCCGTATGGAAGTACGGCCTGCCCGCCGCGCTGCTTCCGGTGTATCTGCTGCTCCTGGTCGGTGCGACCCCCAGCATCACCCGCGCGGTGCTGATGGGCGGGGCGGCGCTTCTGGCGCTGATGGTGGGGCGGGGCCGACTCGACCCGCTGGGGGTGGTCGCGCTGGCGGCGGTCGCCTGCCTGCTGCTGTTTCCGCTGTGGCTGCTGGACATCGGGTTCCAGCTTTCCTTTCTGGCGGTGCTGGGCCTGCTGCTCTCGGGCCGGCTGGCCGAGCGGCTCCCGGCGCGCTGGCCGCGTGCGCTGCGGCTGGCGCTCTCGGCCACCGTCCTGGCCGAACTCGCCACGCTGCCCGTCATCGCCCACACCTTCGGGGAACTGCCGCTGGTGGGGTTGCCGGCCAACCTGCTCGCCGCGCCCCTCATGGCCGCGCTGGTGCCGCTGGGGTTTGTCGCGGGGCTGCTGGGTCCGGCGGGGGGGCTGGTGAACTGGGCGGTGGCCCCCCTCGCGTCCGCGCTGCTGTGGGTCGCGCAGACCTTCGGCAGTGCCCCGGTGCTGACCTGGGGCAACCTCGGCGCGGGCGGCTTTGTCGCCTATGCACTGGCGGCAGCGGCGGGGGCAGGCTGGCTGCTGGGCCGGGTGCGCGGACAGGCGGCGCTGACGGCAGCCCTCGCCTGCGCCGCGCTGACCTGGCTGCCCGGACAGCTTCGCCCGCCCCGCGAACTGGTGTTTCTGGACGTGGGCCAGGGCGACGCGACCCTGCTGCGGGTGCCGGGTCTGACGATGCTCATCGACGGCGGCGGCTCGGTCGGCAGCGACTACGACGTGGGCCGGGGCACCGTGCTGCCTGCTCTGCGGGCGCTGGGCGTGCGAAAACTGGACGTGGTGGTGGCGACGCACGCCGACACCGACCATGTCGAGGGCCTGTCCAGCGTGCTGCGGGGCCTTCCGGTGGGCGAACTGTGGGTGGGCCACCTCAAGAAGCCGGGTGAAGACCCGGTGCTGGACGCCGTTCTCTCGGCTGCCCACGAACGGAAGGTCCCAGTGCGCGAGCTTCGCCGGGGCGACCGGGTGACGGCTGGCCCGGTCAGCGTGACGGCCCTCTGGCCCGCCGGACACGTCTGGTCCACCGAGGACAACGACAACTCGGTGGCGCTGCGGGTGGAAGACGGCGAGTTCCGGGCCGCGCTGCTCGGCGACCTGCCCGACCCCGCCGAGGCCCTGGTCGGCGCGGGCGACCTCACGCTGCTCAAGGCCGCGCACCACGGCAGCCGCTTCAGCACCGGCGAGGCGCTGCTGCGGCAGACGACCCCCAGCGACGTTCTTATCAGTGTGGGGCGCAACACCTACGGCCACCCCACGCGGGCCGTGCTGGACCGCATCGCCGCTGCCGGGGCGAAGGTCTGGCGAACCGACGAACTGGGCACGGTGCGCTGGCCTTTGCCCTGAGCGGCGGGCGCCAAGAGAGGTCCGTGCGCCGTTCCTGCCGCGCGGCGCCCCGTACACTCTTGCCCATGAGCACCGACTTTCTCGCTCTCCTCTCCCGTCTGCCCGGCAGTTATTCCGGCCCCCAGCGCCCCGAACCCGCTCCCTACGCGGTGGTCGGCGTGGGCGAAGGCACCCTGGCCGCCCAGCTGGCGAGCGTGCTGCCCGGCGTGACGGGCAACTTTACCCGCACCGGCACCCAGTTCGTGCTGTCCAGCCCCGACAGTCAGGACGCGGCGCGAACCTACGCCGAACTCGCCGAGGTGGCGGGCGCGGCGGTGCGGCGCGTGACGACCGGGGGCGCGGCGCACGAGGTGGACGTGCTGGTGCCCGGCGGGGCGCTGGCGACCTACCACTTCGCCCAGGCGCTCGCCTACGCCACCGGTCACGCCGAGGACGCGCAGGAAGCCGAGCGGCTGCTGGCTGACCTCGCCACGCGCTGCGGCCCCGATGCGGGGGAGGACAACCCGGCCCGCACGCTCGCCTGGAGTCTGTGGGGCCGCGCTCCGCTGCTGCTCGCCGCGCCCGACGCCGACGCGCTTCCGCAGGCGTGGCAGCAACTGCTCGCCCGCATGGGCAAGACGCTGGGGGTGCCGGTGCTGGGCGACCCTCTCCCCGTCGTCACCGGCGCGTTCGAGGCCCAGCACGAACACGGCGACGGGCGCCTCGCCCTGCTGCTCGGGGACCTCGACCCCGCGCTGGCCGTGGCCCGCGAGGTGCTGGAATCGCGCATCGACGAGGTGATTCACGTGCCCTTCCCGGGTGAAAGCGAAAGCGCCTACGCCGGACAGCTCGCCCTGTGGTATTTCGGCGCGTGGGTGGCGGCCTACCTCGCCGAGCGCTACGGCCTGACGGCGGGCGACGTGCCGGTGCTGGGCCGCGCCCAGGCGGTGCTGGCCGGTGAGGAAGGCGAAGACCACCTCCGCGCCGAGCGTGATGAAGTGTCTCCGCGCCGCACCGCGCTGGAGGAGGACTGGGACGCGGAGGAAGGGGACGCGAACGACCGCGACCTCCGGGACGACGAGGATTGATACGGATTCCGATTGAATCTGGTAGTTTCAGATTCAATCCGACTTGCAAAGCTGCGCAGCAGAGCGGATGCGAGTAGGAAAAAATACGGGTTACGCGATATGGATGCACAGGCGGCGCCTTCCCAACTGTATAGGCCCGACTGTGCAGGAATTAAGCGGAATCCGTACGAGGGGACGTCCCCCTCTCCTCAGCCACCCCCTTCCTCAGCGCCCCTTTGTCCCGGTCCTCACCGGGCGTCCGGCGTCCTCGCTAGAGCATTTGACAAAAAGACGCAACGTCTTTTTGGCGAGCGGACTGGGACAGCTCGCAGAGAGCGAGTGCAAAACACTGAGCAGGGCGGACTTGCAAAGCTGCGCAGCAGAGAATGGAGTGATGCGGGGTGCCGTTCCGCGCATCACGTCATTCGGAGAACTGCTCTAAGCTGAACCCATGACCGTCGCGGGCCAGCTTCTCGACAACGGCACGCGGCTGGTGCGGGTGCTGGGGCGCGGCTCACACAGCGTCGTGTATCTGGCGGTGACGGGGCGGGGGCAGGTGCGGGCCGTCAAGGTCTTTCCGCCTGACCTCGCCGCCTTCGCGCAGCGCGAGTACGAGCACGGCGTGGGGCTGCTGCACCCCCGGCTCGCCCCGGTGCTCGCGCGTGGGCAGATCGGGGGGCAGCCGATGCTGCTGGTCGCCTACGCGCGGGGCCAGGTGCTGTTCGAGCGTTACCGGCGGCGTCCGGCGCTGGAGCGTGACCGCCGGGCCTACCTGCTGACCCTGACGCATGTCCTCGAAGCCCTGGCCTACCTGCACGGGCGCGGCATCCTGCACCGCGACGTCAAGCCCGACAACGTGATGGTCGAGGAGGACGGCAGCGCCAAACTGGTGGACTACGACCTCAGCGGCCCGGTGGGGGAGGCGACAGGCGCAGGGCTGCGCATCGGCACCCCGGCCTTCCAGAGTCCCGAGGCAGGCCGGGGCGAAGCGCAGGGGCCGGAAAGCGACCTGTACAGCGTGGGCATCCTGCTGTACTGGGGCCTGCACGGGCAATTGCCCCAGCCCGGCGAACCCGCGCCCTCCTGCACCGACCCGCTGGTGCGCCTGCGGGAGCATCTGCTGGCCCCCGACCGCTCGGCCCGTCCCAGCGACGCGGCGCAGGTGTGGCGGGAAGTGCTGCATCTGGCCGAGGGAACGCTGTCCTGACCCTGGGCCACCGGGATTCACTCAGTGCGTCAATACGGATTCCGCTTAATTCCTGCACAGGCGGGCCTATACAGTTGGGAAGGCGCCGCCTGTGCATCCATATCGCGGAATCACCTCGGGTGCGGCGGCAAATGAGTGTTCAACCGAGGCGCAAACCATGTTGTGGGGGACCTTTTGCTCGGCGCTGTGGAAAGCGATCGGAAGTGAAATCCATCCGGCGAGGGGGGACATCCACGCGATGACGAGGGCAGGACTGGAAGGCGGAGACCGCTCCCGCGCTCTGCACGGCATTTTTACCTTCCCACTACCGCGAATCTCGCCGCACCCGAGGTGAATCCGTATTTTTTCCTACTCGCATCCGCTCTGCTGCGCAGCTTTGCAAGTCGGATTGAATCTGAAACGACCAGATTCAATCGGAATCCGTATCAAGGCTCCCAGGCCCGCGCCGGGCCACCCGCCAGCAGGTCGAGGTCATCGAGCAATCGGGCGTACAGCTCGCCGGGCAGCCGGGCGTCCGCTGCGGCCAGAAGCAGCAGTTCCTCTACCGTGTCGGCTTCCAGCCTGCCGCCCGCCCACACCAGCGCCGCCCGCCCCTCTCCGGCGAGAAGCTGCGCGGTGTCCCCGGCTGCCCCGGTCTGCCACAGTGGCCGCATCAGCGCAATCTATCGCCGTAATGCTGGCGCAGCTTGGCGACCTTGGGCGAGATGACGGCCATGCAGTAGCCCTGGCCGGGGTTGTTCTTGTAGTAGTTCTGGTGGTACGCCTCGGCCACGTAGAAGGTGCTCGCCGGTTCGATGCTGGTCACGATGGGCCGCCCGAAGGTGTTCTCGGCAGTGAGCTGACCGATCAGTTCGCGGGCCGTTTCTTCCTGTGCCCGGCTCAGCGGAAACAGGGCGCTGCGGTACTGGGTGCCCACGTCGGCGCCCTGACGGTTGAGGGTGGTGGGGTCGTGGGTGGCGAAAAACAGCCCCAGCAGGTCGCGGTAACTCACCTGCGCCGGGTCGAAGGTCACGCGCACCGCCTCGGCGTGCCCGGTCTGGCCGCCGCACACCGAGCGGTAGTCGGGGTTGGGCACACTGCCGCCGATATACCCGCTCTCGACCTGTTCCACGCCGCGCAGGTCCTGCATCACGGCCTCGGTACACCAGAAGCAGCCTCCGGCGAAAATGGCCTGCTCCAGCGGGCGGTCAGTCTGGGCGTGGTCGGGCAGAGTTTTATCGGGGCGGGGTGCGTTGTCCTGGGTCATGTGTCCATTGTGCTCCCGACGGCCCGCGCCGAGGGGATGCTGCCCCACCATGAGGCGGGCTTTATACGGATTCCGCTTAATTCCTGCACAGTCGGGAAAGCGCCGCCTGTGCATCCATATCGCGGAATCCGTATTTTTTCCTACTCGCATCCGCTCTGCTGCGCAGCTTTGCAAGTCGGATTGAATCTGAAACTACCAGATTCAATCGGAATCCGTATTAGACCTTTCACAGTTTCGCCCCCCCGCGCCCGTCCCCGGCAGGACACGCGGTTAGAGCATTTGACAAAAAGACGCAACGTCTTTTTGGCGAGCGGACTGGGACAGCTCGAAGAGAGCGAGTGCAAAACACTGAGCAGGGCGGACTTGCAAAGCTGCGAAGCAGAGAATGGAGTGATGCGGGGTGCCGTTCCGCGCATCACGTAATTCGGAGAACTGCTCTAGACTCGCCGCATGTCTTTGCCTCCCCTCGCGCTCAGCCATGAGCACCTGCAAAAACTGGTGACCGCTGACCTGGTGCGGCCCGACCACCTGCTCGGCGCCCACCCCACCACCGAAGGCGGCGTTCAGGGCGTGCGTTTCGCCGTGTGGGCACCGAGCGCCCAGCATGTCAGTGTGGTGGGCGATTTCAACGGCTGGGACGGCTTTTCGCATCCCATGCAGCGCCTCGACTTCGGCTTCTGGGGGGTCTTCGTGCCGGGGGCCGAACAGGGCCAGCGCTACAAGTTCCGCGTGACCGGGCAGGATGGGCGCACGGTGGACAAGGCCGACCCTTACGGCACCTTTTTCGAGGTGCGTCCCCAGACCGCCAGCATCGTGTGGCAGCGCGGCTTCGAGTGGACCGACGGCGAGTGGCTCGCGCAGCGGGTGCGGCGCGGGCAAGCACTGGAGCAGCCGGTCAGCATCTACGAGTGCCACGTGGGGTCGTGGGCGCGGCGCGACGACGGCTGGTTCCTGAACTGGCGCGACCTCGCGCACCGGCTGGGCGAGTACGTGACCTATATGGGCTACACGCACGTCGAACTGCTCGGCGTGATGGAGCACCCTTTCGACGGCTCCTGGGGCTATCAGGTCACGGGCTACTACGCCCCGACGAGTCGCCTGGGCAACCCGGAAGATTTCAAATATCTGGTCAACCACCTGCACGGCCTGGGCATCGGCGTCCTGCTGGACTGGGTGCCGGGCCATTTTCCCACCGACGAGTTCGCCTTGGCGCACTTCGACGGCTCGCCGCTCTACGAGTACGCCGACCCGCGCAAGGGCTTTCACCAGGACTGGAACACCTACATCTTCGACTACGGGCGCAACGAGGTCGTGATGTTCCTCATCGGCTCGGCGCTCAAATGGCTTCAGGACTTTCACGTGGACGGCCTGCGGGTGGACGCGGTGGCCTCCATGCTTTATCTGGACTTTTCGCGGACCGAGTGGGTCCCGAATATTCATGGCGGGCGCGAGAACCTCGAAGCCATCGCCTTTCTCAAGCGCCTGAACGAAGTCGCGCACCACATGGCCCCCGGCTGCCTGATGATCGCCGAGGAAAGTACGTCCTTTCCGGGCATCACCACGCCGACCCCCGAGGGCCTGGGCTTCGACTACAAGTGGGCGATGGGCTGGATGAACGACTCGCTGGCGTACTTCAAGCAGGACCCGCTGTGGCGCAAGTACGACCACCACAAGCTGACCTTTTTCAACGTCTACCGCACCAGCGAAAACTACGTGCTCGCCATCAGCCACGACGAGGTCGTTCACCTGAAAAAACCGATGGTCCTCAAGCACCCCGGCGACTGGTACGCGCAGCGGGCCGACTACCGCGCTTTTCTGGCGCTGATGTGGACCACGCCCGGCAAGAAGCTGCTGTTCATGGGCCAGGACTTCGCGCAGGGCACCGAGTGGAACCACGATGTAGCGCTCCCCTGGTACCACGCCGAGCAGCCCGACCACCGGGGCGTCATGAACCTGGTGCGGCGCCTGAACGCCCTGTACGTGGGCCGTCCCGACTGGCACGCGGGCGACGCCCGTGAGGAAGGCATGGCCTGGATTGCTGCCGACGACACCGACGCTTCGGTCTATGCGTTTGTCCGGCGCGACCCGCGCGGCGCGGCCTGGAGTCTGGTGGTCGCCAACCTGACCCCGGTCTACCGTGAGGGCTACGCGGTGGGCGTGCCACAGGGCGGCGAGTACCGGGTCGTGCTCTCCACCGACGACGGCGAGTTCGGCGGCTTCGGCACCCAGCAGCCCGACCTCATGGCCCGTGAGGAAGCCGCCCACGGCCAGACCCACCGCCTGCACCTGAACCTGCCCCCGAGCAGCGTGCTGGTACTGGAACCCGTGCAGCCCGCCGCTCCCGCCCTGTCGCCCGTGCCGTCCCTGACGCCCGAACAGGTGGAAGCGGCGCGGCAATCGGCCCAGGCTGTGCAACTAGAGCGGGCCGTCTCGCCCCAGCCCAACGAGCAAAAGCGCCTGATTGCCGACACCCCCGCCCGCGTGGACGGTCCGAGCGTTCCGGCAGATGCCGAACCCCTGACCGCTGAACCTGCCGACCCGGAAGGCGGGGAAAAGGCTTGAACCGCGCAGGCCCCGGCCCCCTGACCGCCGTCAGCCTGCTGCTTCTGCTGCTGCTCGCTGGGTTGCTGCTCTGGCCGCTGCTGAGTGGTGGCCCCCCTCCGAGTCCGTACCTGATTGCGGGGCTGCTGTTTGCCCGGCTGGGCCTGCAAGTCTGGCGGGCGCAGCGCGACGAGCGGCTCAAGCGGCCTTCGAGTTGGGCCATAGACCTGCTGCTGATTGCGCTGCTGCTGTGGGTGGCGAGCAATCAATGACGAAAAAGGGGGCGCGGCAGCCTGGGTCTTTTCCCCCGCTGCCGCGCTCCCTTTTCCCTGTTCTCAGCCCTGCGCCACCAGATCGGCATATTCGGCGTGCTTCTCGATGTAGCCGCGAATAAAAGCGCATGACGGCACCACTTGCTTGCCTGCCGCGCGGATATCGTCCAGCGCGAAGCGGGCAAGCTGGCTGCCCAGGCCCTCGCCTTCGTGGTCAGGGTTGACAACGGTGTGCGGCATCACGACGTTTTCCCCCTCCTGGCGGTACTCGGCGAATCCGACGACCTCGTCGCCCAGGACGATTTCATAGCGGCTCTGCTGCTCGTTTTTACGGAGTTCTGGCATGGGGGCAGTCTACCTTCCTTTCCGCCGCACCTTTACTCTGATTTGCGTGAAAGTCGTCATCAGCGTGGATATGGAAGGCATTTGTGGGGTCGCGTCGTGGGTGCAGGTCAGCCCGCCCGAGTTCGGGGGACCGGTGAGCGGCAGCGAGTATGAAAAGGCCAGGATTCAGATGACCCGCGAGGCCGCCGCCGCTGCCGAGGGTGCCTTTGCAGCGGGTGCAAGTGAGGTGCTGGTCAACGACAGCCACGACACCATGCGCAACCTCTTGCCCGAGTTGCTGCCCGAGCGGGTGCGCTACACCACCGGCAACGACAAGCCGCTGAGCATGGTGCAGGGCGTACAGGAAAGCGGCGTGGGGGCGCTGCTGTTTGTCGGCTACCACGCCCGCGCCGGGAGTATGCGCGGCCCCCTGGCGCACACCTGGAACGGGTTTGTCCGCAACGTGCGGGTCGGCGGCGTGGACACGGGCGAGTACGGTCTCAACGCGCTGCTGGCGGGGCAGTACGGCGTGCCTGTCGCTTTTGCGTCCGGCGACGACGTCGCCATGAACGAAATCCGCGCCGAACTGGGCGAGGGGGTCGAGACGGTGGCGGTCAAGGAAGGGCTGAGCAGCTTCGCCGCCCTTCACCTGCACCCCGCAGAAGCCGTGCGCCGCATCCGGGCCGGGGCCGAAGCCGGGGTGCGCCGCGCCGCCTCGCTTGCTCCCCACGTCACCCGCTGGCCCGCGCCCTGCCAGCTCAGTTTCGACCACCAATCCCGCGCCGACGCCTGCGAGCGCGTGCCGGGCATCACCCGCGTGGACGCCGTGACGGTGGGCTGGGAAAGCGACAGCGCCTATCACCTGTTCCAGACCTTCCGCCTGCTGGCGAAGGTGGCCGAGGTGCGGCTGGACGGCTGAAGCCCGGCCTGGCGGCTGGGAAGTGGCCCTTCCCGCTCATCCCCCGTCAGGTCCGGCGCCCTAGCCTGCCTTCATGCGACAGCTTCAGATGGTGGCGGCCCTGGCCCTGATGTCTCTTTCCGGTACGGTGGGCGCGACCACCTGGGCCGGGGCGGACGTGAGTAAGGCGGGTTACGGCGTGCGGCTGGGCAGTTCGCTGCTGGCCGTACCGCGTATCGGGGCGCTGGGCGTCGAAGGCAGTGCCGAGAAGGGCTGGCAGGGTGCAAACCGCTACGCCGCCGCGCTGACCCTGCGCGACCTCAACCTGCCGCTGACGAAGGTGGACGCCTTCGCCAGCGCGGGCGCCGAGTATCGCCAGGGCCTCAACCTCTACGCGGAAGGCGGCCTGCGCGGGCCGGTGCTGGGACCGCTGGGCTGGCGGGCCTACGCCCGGGGCACCCTGACCGGGCACTTCGGGGCCGGGGTGGGCCTGGAACTGCGGTTCTGAATTGCCCGGTCAGGGCGTGGAGGAACCTTCTTCCAGCCTGGGGCCACCTGTCCTCTTCTCGTCCTCGGCGCGTTCCTGCGGAAAGACGGTGCTCTTGTCGTCCGCGTAAATGGCGTCCTCTTCCTGCTGCGCGGCATGGACACCCCGGTCGCGGTAGCTGTAGAGCTTGCCGTCCAGGCCCGTGATCTCGATGGTGTAGGCGCTCAGGCGCTCGTCGTCAATGCGGATGACGCTGCTCTTGACCGTATCGGACATTTCGGCGGGCAGATTGTAGTCCCCGAGCGCCGCCGAGTCGCACGGCTGGCCCGCAACCGCAGCGGGGAGCGTGCCGTCGCCCTCGGGCCGGGTCCGCAGAGCTTCGAGGCTGCGCGCACAGGACCGCAGGTAAAACTCGGCGTCCTGCTGCACTTTGACGTCTGTTGAGGCCTTTTTTTCCGCTGCGGTGTCACACCCGACGAGCAGGCAGCCGCTCAAGACCAGGCTTGCGCCCAGCCGCTGTATTTTCAACATGTTGGGAGTCTAGAGCCGGGGCCGCTCTTCTTCATAGACGCGGGTGGTGGTGCGCCCGAAATAGGGGATGCGGTAGTTCACGCGGTCCATAGAGGGAATCCCGGGGCCGCCGAACATGATGGCGAGGCTGCCCCCGAGCAGCAGCAGCGGCAGCTCCAGCCCCGCCGGAGCGAAGAAGGTGCGCCCCCAGTGGACATACCAGATGGCGCCGAACATGATGCAGCTGAGCAAAAACGCCACCGTGCGGGCCGCCAGCCCCAGAAACAGCAGCACGCCGCCGACGGTTTCGATGGTGGCGACGAGCGGCGCGGTCAGCAGCGGATAGGGCACGTCCCAGGCCCGGAACTGCTCGACCAGCGGGCTGAGGTCGCCCCAGGTGATTTTCTGAATTCCGTGGGCCACGAACACCACACCCAGCACCAGCCGGAGAAGCGCAAGACCGATTTCTGGTTGACGGGCCATGTCCGCCAGTGTAGCAGTCGGCTTCCAGCCTCCGCGTTCTCATAAATCTGTCCTCAAGTCCGGCACACCTGCCCGCTGTGGCGGGGGACTACAGTGCCTGCCATGACCGGACGCCGCAGTGACGAACAGACCGACATCCCCCAGCAGCAGCGCAGCACCGATTCCGAAAGCGCCACCAAGTTCCCCACCCCGCAGTCGGGCGTGGTGCAGGACGGCCCCGGCACCGCCGACGCAGGCGTGGAACAGGGCGGAATGCTCGACGAACACGGCAACTATGTTTCGGACGACACCAACGTCCTCGACGCTCCGCTGGAAGGCGGCACCCAGAGCGAGCCATACGGATTTCGCTAAATTCCTGCACAGTCGGAACTACACCGCCTGTGCATCCATATCGCGAAATCCGTATCTTTTCCTACTCCTTTCAGTCGAATTGAATCCAGAAATCTGCTGGATTCAATCGGAATCCGTATCAGACGAGCGCTGAGCGCCGCAAGCGACCGGCCCCCTTCCGCGTGGGAGGGGGCCGGTCCTTTCTCGCTGTAGGCGCTGGCTGGGGTCAGCGAACGTCCATCAGTTCGACATCGAAAATCAGGGTGGCGCCCGGGGGAATCACGCCGGGCACGCCCGCTTCACCGTAGGCGAGGTGGCCGGGAATGGTCAGCCGGGCCTTGTCGCCCACCCGCATCTGCGCGATGCCCTGGTCCCAGCCGGGAATCACGTAGCCGACGCCCAGCGGAAACTCGATGGGCTGGCCCCGGTCACGGCTGGAGTCGAACTTCTGCCCGTTTTCCAGGGTGCCGGTGTAGTGGACGCTGACCATCTTGCCTTTTTCGGCAGGTTGACCGTTGCCCTCGTGGTACTTCTCGATCTGAAGGTCCTGATCCATGCGGTGAGCCTAGCGCCTGGGTCCGCCGCAGGGCGGGACAGTGAAACAGCTGTGAAGGGTCCAGCGCCCGCCCGGAGTTCTGGAAAGGAGTTTTGTCCCTGCTGGCCGACATGAAGCGGACATCATCTGCGGGCCACTTCCGCTCACCCTTCAGCTCTTAGACTGGAGGTATGAAAGGCCTGAAAGAATTTCTGGAATGGCTGCGCGGCACGCTGAGCGGCCCGACCCGGCCACGTCCGGTGCCGATTCCCGTGCGCGTGCGCGAGCGCCGCTGAACCCCGACGGTCTGCCCTGAGCGGCAGGCTTTTTTCTGGTCCCCGCTCCCATGTGTGAGCCACCTCAACGTGGCCTCAAGACGCAGACACTATGCTGCGCCGATGCCGGAGCTGTCCCCCGCCGTTTTCCCCCCCGACCCTGACCACGGCATGGCGGAACTCCGCGCCCTGATCGAATCCCGGCCCGATGTCGAGCGTGGGCGTGTCGAGGCCGCCTACGTCTTTGCCCGTGACGCGCACGCCGGGGTGCGGCGCAAAAGTGGCGAGCCGTACATCACCCACCCGGTGGCGGTGGCGGTCATCCTGGCGCGGCTGGGCATGGACACCGACAGCCTGATGGCCGGGCTGCTCCACGACACGGTGGAAGACGTGGAGGGCGTGACCTTCGAGCGGATCGAAGCGAATTTCGGTCCTGACGTGCGGCGCATCGTGGAGGGCGAAACCAAGGTCAGCAAGCTCTCCAAACAGGGCAACCAGCAGGCCGAGGTGCCGGGCGACGGGCGCGACATGCAGGCCGAGAACCTGCGCCAGATGCTCATCGCCATGACGGTGGACCTGCGCATCATCGTGGTCAAGCTCGCCGACCGCCTGCACAACATGCGGACGCTGGGCAGCATGAAGCCCGAAAAGCAGGCCCGCATCGCCCGCGAAACGATGGAGATTTTCGCCCCGCTCGCGCACCGGCTCGGCATCGGGCGCATCAAGTGGGAACTCGAAGACCTCAGCTTCCGGTACCTGCACCCCGACGCCTACGAGTACCTGCAGACCCGGCTGCGGACCCGCCAGGAAGAGCGCGACGACCTGATCGTGAACGCGGTGGCCGAACTGCGCGGGGCGCTGGAAGACGACCTCGAACTGCTCGAATGGGTGGAGGACATCGACATTGCGGGCCGCTCCAAGCACCTGTGGAGCATCCACAACAAGATGCAGAAGGAGGGCAAGGCCCTCGAGCAGATTTTCGACCTCCTCGCGCTGCGGGTGATTCTCAAGACCCGCCCGCTGGCGGTGCCCGAAGGCGTGGACGAGTCGCGCCGTGAGCGGGCCGAGGAAAACCGCGAAAAGCGCGTGTGCTACCACACCCTGAGCGTGGTGCATTCCATGTGGACCCCGCTGCCGGGCCGGGTCAAGGACTACATCGCCGTGCCCAAACCCAACGGCTACCAGAGCCTGCACACCACCGTCATCTCGCGCAGCGGTCAGCCGATCGAGGTGCAGATTCGCTCGCTGCGGATGCACGAGGTGGCCGAGTACGGCGTGGCCGCGCACTGGATTTACAAACAGGGCGGGCAACTCGCGCAAAAAGACCGCGAGAACTGGATCGCCCAGCTGCGCGAAATCCAGAACGAAATCGGGGACGCGTCCGACTACATCGACGCGGTCAAAAACGACATCCTCTCGCAGCGGGTGCGGGTCTTTACCCCCAAAGGGCTGGCGGTGTCGCTCACGGCGGGCAGCACACCCATCGACTTCGCCTACCACATCCACACCCGCATCGGGGAAACGGCGGTGGGGGCGCGGGTCAACGGTTCCATCGTGCCGCTCTCGCACCGACTGCAAAACGGCGACATGGTGGAGGTGCTGACCAGCAAGCAGGGCAAGCCCAGCGAGGACTGGCTCAATTTCGTGGCGACCCGCAGCGCCCGCACCAAGATTCGGGCCTACTCGCGCCAGCAAAAGCGCGACGAGGGGCTGCAAAAGGGGCACGACCTGCTGGAGCGTTACCTGCGGCGACGTCAACTGGCGGTGCGGCAGCTGATGCGCTCCAAGCTGCTCGAAGAGGCTGCCCAGAAACTGCTCGGCACCCGCAACCCCGACGAGCTTTACCTCGCACTCGCGGCGGGCAAGCTCACGCCCAGCGTGGTGGCCCGCATCCTCTCGCCCACGCTGGCGCAGGAGCAGGCGGCGCCCAGGTCACCCCGGCCCGCCGCCGTCAAGCCCTCCGAACACGGCATCTATGTCGAGGGCTTTACCACCCAGACCAAAATCAGCAACTGCTGCTCGCCCATTCGCGGCGACCAGATCATGGGTTACCTCACGCGGGGGCGCGGGGTCAGCATCCACCGCATCGACTGCCCCAACATGGTCCGGCTGCTCGCGGGCGAACCCGAGCGCTGCGTGGCCGCCTCGTGGAACGCCGTCAGTGAGCAGGAACTGATCGTGGACCTCGACGTGGTCGCCGAAGACCGCTCGCACCTGCTGGCCGACGTGATGAAGGTCCTGAGCGACCAGAAGACCAGTTCGCTGAAGGTTGAGGCGCGGGCCGACGCGGGGGGCACCGCCCACATTCACCTGCGCCTCGCCGTGGGCAACCCGGGCCAGCTGGAGGTCGTGCGCTCGGCGCTGCTGGCCGTGCCCAACGTGACCGACGTGCTGCGCATCGGGCGCGGGCCGAAGCGGGGGTGAGAGCGGCGGGCATTCCGGGCGACGGGCTGGCCCCGCAGTGCGGACGGCGCCCGATTCCCTGTTGTTCGCCCCCCAACCTGCTAGCCTGCCCGAACTATGTTCGAGTCGCTGGGCAACAAATTGCAGGACATTCTGGAAAAGCTGGGCCGCGAGCGCCAGCTGACCGAGGCGCAGGTCAAGGCCTCGATGCGCGAGATTCGCATGGCGCTGCTCGAAGCCGACGTGAACTTCACCGTCGCCAAGGACTTCGTGGGCCGCGTCAGCGAGCAGGCGGTGGGCCAGCAGGTGCTCGGCTCGCTCAATGCCGGGCAGACCGTCATCAAGCTTGTTCACGACGAACTGATTCAGACCCTCGGGGGCGAGTCGGCGCAGCCCTCGCTCGACAAGAAGCACAACGTCTGGTTCATGGTCGGCCTTCAGGGCGCGGGCAAGACCACCAGCTCGGGCAAACTCGCCGCGCACTACAAGAAGCAGGGCCGCCGGGTGCTGCTCGTCGCCGCCGACACCCAGCGCCCCGCCGCCCGCGACCAGCTCGAAGTGCTGAGCAAGCAGGTCGGCGTGCCGGTGCTGAAGGTGAACGACGGTGAAACGCCCGCCGAGACGAAGGCCAGAATCGAGGAGCATCTGGCCCGCGACCCGCGTGACCTCGTCATCGTGGACACCGCCGGGCGCCTTCAGATCGACGAAGGGCTGATGAACCAGCTCGCCGCGCTCAAGGCCGAGTTGCAGCCCACCGAAACGCTGCTGGTCGTGGACGCCATGACCGGGCAGGAGGCGCTCAACGTCGCCCAGAGCTTCGACGAGCGCATCGGCGTGTCGGGCCTGATCATGACCAAGATGGACGGGGACGCCCGTGGGGGCGCCGCGCTCTCGGCCCGCTCGGTCACGGGCAAGCCGATTTACTTTGCCGGGGTCAGCGAAAAAATCGGCGGCCTCGAACCCTTCTACCCTGACCGGGTGGCCGGGCGCATCCTGGGCATGGGCGACGTGCTGGGCCTGATCGAGCGGGCGCAGGAAGCCGACCTCAAGGCCATGGACGTCAAGAAACCCGGCGACTTCGACCTCGAAGACCTGCTGCTGCAACTGCGTCAGATTCGCAAGCTGGGGCCGCTGGGCGACCTGATGAAGATGATTCCCGGCATGAGCCGCGCGCTGCCCGAGGGCTTTACCATCGACGAAAAGCAGCTTCAGCGCATCGACGCCATGATTTCTTCGATGACGGTCAAAGAGCGGCGCAACCCCAAGATGATTGACGGCAGCCGCCGCAAGCGCATCGCCAAGGGCAGCGGCTCCAGCGTGCAGGACATCAACAAGTTGCTGAAAATGCACGAGCAGATGAAGGAAATGATGAAGATGCTCGGCCAGATGACCGGCGGCAAGGGCAAAGGCATGCGGATGCCCAAACTGCCGCGCGGCGGCGGTCAGGTGCCGCCGAGTCTCAAGATGAAAAAGTAAGGGGCAAGGGGAGCGCGGGGGCCGGGACGCGTCACTTCCGGCCCCCACACTTCTGAGCCGAGAGGGTGCAGCCCCTCATGGTACGCTTCGTCACTGAGATGACGTTGCCTTTTTTCCCACTTCGTGACCGGCGCTCTGGCCGGGTCATCGCCCGGCAGGTGCGCCCATGATGGTCCTGGCGGCGCTGCTGTCGTGGTTTTTGCTTGGGCTGTTTATTCATTACAGCAAGCGCTTCGGCTGGGGGCAGCCGGTCCGGCAGGAAGGCCCGCAGACCCACCTCGTCAAGGAAGGCACCCCCACGGCGGGCGGCGTGGCGTTCGTGCTGGCGCTGGTGCTGGTGTTTCTGGCGCTGCTGGCCTTCGGCGGCATCGGGCAGGCCAACCTCAGCCGCGAGGTGATGATTCTGCTTGCCGCGCTCGGCATGGGCGTGGTGGGCGGCATCGACGATTTCCTGAAAATCCGTTCGCGCAAGTTCGGCGGCAAAAAGGAACTGCTCGCCCGTGAGAAGTTCCCCTTGCAACTGCTCGTCGCGCTCCTGTTCGCGGGCTTTGCCGCGCCGCTCGCCAGCCATCAACTGCTGCCCGGCTTCATGTCCGTCGGCGGCTATCCCATCTTCGACATGCTCTTTATCGCCTTCGTGATGGTGGGCAGCGTCAACGCCTTCAACTTCACCGACGGCCTCGACGGTCTGCTCGCCGGGGTGGGCATGATCGTGCTGCTGCCGCTGGTGGCCGTGTCGCCCATCAGCGCACTGATGGTGGCGGTGCTGCTGGGCTTCCTGTGGTTCAACGCCCACCCCGCCCGCGTGTTCATGGGCGACATGGGCAGCCACGCCATCGGCGCGGTGGCCGCCGGAGCCTACGCGCTGTACTCGGACGTGTGGCTGCTGCCGATTGCCGCCATCATTCCCGTCATCGCCGTGCTGAGCGTGGTGATTCAGGTCGCGTCGTTCAAGTCGCGCGGCAAGCGGGTGTTTCGCATGACGCCCATTCAGCACCACTTCGAACTCAGCGGCTGGCCCGAAACCCACGTCACCCTGCGCTTCTGGGTGGTCACCGGCATCGCCACCGCGCTGACGTGGTGGCTGATGGGCGGGCGGCCCTGAGCACCAGAGAAGATGAACAGGCCGGGGCCACCGCTCCGGCTTTTTCTTTTCCCTCCCGTCACTGCGTACAATCCGGGAATGACTGTTTTGCCGGCGCCTGACCTGCTCGCCCGCGCCCTGAGCCGCCGCGCGGGGCTGCCGGAGACGGGTACCACCTTTTACCGCGCGGTCCACATCACCGAAACCGGGGGTGTGTGGGCGCTGGACGTGGCAGGAGACGCCGGGGTGCTGAGCCTGTACGCCGAACTGGGGCCGGAGGCCGAACACGCCCTGGCCGCGCAGTGTGGAGAGGGTGCGGGGCTGGCCGGGGTCTACCTCAAGCGCCGCCCGCCCGAGGCGAGACACCTGGCGAACGTGGCCCGCGAACGGCTCTCGCCGCCCGACCCGGTGTGGGGCGCGGCCCGGCCCGAGGTGACGGTGCTGGAAGAAGGGGTGCCCTTCCTGATTCGGCCCGGTGCCGACCTCAGCCTGGGGCTGTTTTCCGACGCTCGCCCGGCGCGGCGCTGGGTGCGCGAACACTCGGCAGGGGGGCGGGTGCTGAACACCTTCGCGTACACCTGCGGCTTTGGCCTGAGCGCGGCCCTCGGCGGCGCACAAACCGTCAAGAACGTGGACCTCTCGCGCAAGGTGTTGGGGTGGGGGCAGGCCAACTACGCCCTGAGCGGGCTGGCGGCGCCCGACCCGGACTTTCTGTACGGCGACGTGTTCGGGTGGCTCGAAAGGCTGCGCAAGCGGGGCGACCTGTTCGACCTCGTCGTGCTCGACCCGCCCGGCTTCGCCCGCTCGAAGGCCGGAACGTGGCGGGCCGACAAGGACTACGGGCGGCTGTTCGCGCAGGCCTGCGGGGTCACGGCTCCGGACGGGCGCGTCCTCGCGCTGCTCAACCACGCCGGGGTGTCGGCGGGCGGCCTGACGCGCCTCATCGAGCACGGGCTGGACACGGCGGGGCGGCGCGGACGTCTGAGCGCCGCGCTGGGGCCGGGGCGCGACTATCCCGGTGCCGCGCATCTCAAGGTGCAGGTGTGGGACGTGGAGTGACCGATGAAGGGTTGCGCCGGTTCATTTTGTAAAGCATTCGGGTAAGCTGTGGGCATGACTCAAGGCCAAGACCAAGTGCTGCAACCCCTGACGACGCCGGAAGAGGTGGACCAGTTCCTGAAAGACCACCCCCAGGCCGCTGTGTTCAAAGCCGGAACCTGCCACAAGACCATGCAGGGCTTCGGCGTCATCGAGACCTTCCTGCAGCGTTACGAACTCCCCATCGGCTTTATCCGGGTGGTGGACTGGCGCCCGGCGAGCAACCACGTCGCGGAGATGACCGGCATCACCCACCACAGCCCGCAGTTCATCCTGTTTCAGAATGGTCAGCCGCAGTACGAGGTCAACAACTGGGACATCACCCCCGAAGCCCTGGCGCCGGTGTTCAGCCAGCACGTGCCCCAGCGCAGCGGCGCGGCGCAACTCGCCACCGACGACAACGTGGAGCCTTACCGCCAGTTGATGCGGGCCTACCTCGACGGGCAGCTCAGCGACTGGGCGTTTCAGGACCAGTACGTGACGATGTTCCGCGACGACGCCAGCCTGCGCTCGCAGCGCGAGTTCGACCTGCTCTCGCGCCTGTTCGGGGACCCCGACGCCTACCACGGCGGCCTGCACCAGCTCGGTGCGCCGCAGGACCGGGGCGACCTGAAAGCCCGCGTGCAGGACGTGCTCGACCAGCTCGGTTAAGCTCCTGCCCTTGCCGCCCTGCCCTGCCTGGACCTTCCGGGCGGGGCCTTTTTGTGGGGGCGGCGCGGGAGACGGACAGAGGATTGTAATACGGATTCCGATTGAATCTGAAACTACCAGATTCAATCCGACTTGCAAAGCTGCGCAGCAGAGCGGATGCGAGTAGGAAAAAATACGGATTCCGCGATATGGATGCACAGGCGGCGCCTTCCCAACTGTACAGGCCCGACTGTGCAGGAATTAAGCGGAATCCGTATAAGTTGGGGGTAAGACCCCGGCGGGTGTCATGATGGGCAAGGCCAAGTCTGAACTCTGCCCCCGGCTTCCGTTTCCTGCGACCTGTCTGCTGCTCATCCTGTTCGTTGCTCACCCATGACCCAGAACCCGCATCCCCCCACGTCCGCCGCGCCGCTACGCCTGCCTGTGCCCCAGGACCAGGTCGTGTTCCGGCGCCTTTCAACCGACTTCTACCCCTGGACCGAGGTGCTCACGGCGCTGGAGACGTTGCAGCAGCAGGGCCTGACCGGTGTGCTCGACGTGGAGCAGCAGGGCCGCTGGGCGCGGTTCGTGTGGGTGGGCGGGCAACTGCTCGGGGGCCTCGCGGCCAGCGGCAGTGAGGTCACGCTGGACGTGGCGATGCGTGGCCTGTCCCGCGCCTGGGTCACCCTGACCCTGACCGACCCGCTGGTGGCCGAGGTGCTGTGGGAGTGCCGCCACACCGCGCCGCGCCCGCTGCCGCTGCCCTGGCCCGCCGTCCACGAGCGGTTGCAGCGCGAGCGGTTTCAGGGGGTGCTGCTCGCCGGGCCCCACTGCTCGTTCTGGGAGGGGGGGCGGGTGACTTCGGGCGTGCTGCCCCCCGCAGGCGCGACCTGTCACGCGCTGTCGTCCAGACAGCAGCACAACCGCGAGTTGCTGGTCAGCACCTGGCGTGAGGTGCTGGCCGTGACCGCCCGGACCGCGCCCAGGTTCGAGGAGGTCTGGAAGCAGGTCAGCATGCAGCTGGCCGGGCGGCACCCGGTCCTCGACCCGTTTGCAGGTGAGGTGACGCTGATTCGGGGCCGACTGGCGGTCGAGGACGACGTGCCGATGCAGGAACTGCTGCCCGCGCTGCTCGCGGCCTACCGGCTGAGCCTGCGGCAACTGCGGCTGGACCTGCGGACCCTGCCGCTCGACGGGGTGCGCCGCGGCCCCGGCTGGGCGGCCACCGGCCTGGAGACGCTGTGACCCGCTGGACCCACGACATTCCCCGTTGGCCCAGCGGCCTGCGCGACGAAACCTCGCTGCCCTACGCGGCGTGGCGGGTTCTTGATCTGGTGGACGGCAAGCGGACCCTGGCACAGATCGCCTCGCAACTGGAGCTGAGTCAGGAGGACGTGGAACGGGCGCTGGAACAGGCGCAGAGCTGGACCAGCCGCGCCCTGCGCCGCGAGCAGCCGGTCACCGAGGCGGTGCTGGGCAACGTGACCCAGGCTCTGGTGAGCGTGGTCGGCCCCATCGGGGAATTCCTGATTGACGACGCGCTGGAGCAGGTGGGGGAGGGGGCCACCCTCTCGGCGCTGCTGGGGGCCGTCGCGCCGGAACTGGACGAAACGCACCTGCACCAGTTCGTGCGGCAGTTGCGGGCGCGGAGGCTGGCCTGAGTTCGCGCCGATGTCTCTGCCCCCACCCTGATGGTCCGCTGCCTGCCCGAGAGGCCCGCCTGCCCGAGAGGAAAGCCACATGAAGTACACGGTTCTGATTCGCCAACCCGTTCCCGAGGAGATTCGCCCGCAGCTGGAAGAGCAGCTGGTCAGCCGCTTCGGCCTGAGTGCCGAACAGGCCCAGCGCCTCGCCGCCCGGCGCTCGGGCCGCCTGATGAAGCCCACCTCGCAGGCCCGCGCCGAGCTGCTGGTGCAGGTGTTCGAGTCGGTGGGCGCCCAGGTGTCGCTTGAAGAGGTCCGCGCCGACGGGCCGGGAGCAGCGGCCCCAGTGCCAGTTCCCGCAGCCCCCGCTGACCCGGTTTCCGCCGGCCAGTCCTCCGCCGGGGCGCCGGACCCCTTCGCGTCGGCGGGGGCCAGCGATCCCTTTACGCCGAGCAGCGACCTCTTTGCCGACCTTTTCTCGGCGCCTGCGTCCTCCAGCACGGTGGTCGGGGCGGTGGCCGGAGGCCTGACTCCAACCGGCTCGACTGCGGGTGGCTTGACGGGTGTCGCTGGCGCTGGCACGGGGGCCGCACCGCAGGTTCCTCCGCTGGACGTGAACGACGCCGACCCCGATGTCCTGCCCGACTGGGCCAGATCGCCCGCTCCGGCGCGGGGGCGTCCGGACCGGGAGGCGCCCGCAGTGGGAGGTGACGGTGCGGGTAATCAAACGGGGAACGACGACTGGGCCGATTTCACCGGTTCGCTGTCCATGCCCGAGTCGGACACGTTGCAGGTGTCGCGTCCGGCGGGCGCCGCGCCGCGTCAGTCCACCGAGTTCCTGACCGAGGTGGGCGACGAAGCGGTGGTCAACGCCCAGCCCCGTCACAGCCTGACCCAGCAGATTCGCCTCGGCACCCTGGCGCCGCTGGTGCTCTCGGGGCTGCTGACCCTGGGGCTGCTGCTGCTGACCCTGCCCCGGCTGGAGCAGCGGCTGATGCAGAGCAGCGCCCAGACCCTCGCCTCGGTGATCGGAACCACCCTGCCGGGCGGTGCGGCGGCCCAGGCCGCGCAACTGGGCGCGGCCGCGCGCGACCCCAACGTGGGCTTCGTGCGCCTGGAGGTGCCCAGCGGCAACGCCACGCTGCGTTCGGCGGCCACCTCCGACCTCGCCGCGCTCAATACCCGGCTGGCCGCCTGGAGCGGCAGTGCTCGCCCGGCGGGGCGCCTGCGGGTCGGCAACCAGGACTACGCCGTGAGCCGTGTCAGCATCGTGCGGGGCAGCGGGGGCGTCCTGCGGGCGGTGCCTGCGGGCCAGGAAAACTCGGCCCCGGTGGTGCGCCGGGTCACGGTGGGGGTCGCCAGTGCGCAGGCCGCCGCCAGCCTGCGCAGCACCCTGGGGCTGGTCGTGCTGACCACCCTGCTGGGCCTGCTGCTCGCCCTCGCCTTCGCCGCCCGCGCCGCCCGGCAGATCGTGGGGCCGCTCGAACGGCTGGTCGAGGTGGCCGACGCCATCTCGCTCGGTGACCTGACCCGCCCGGTCCGCATGGAGCGCAACGACGAAATCGGTGATCTCGCCCAGGCCCTGGAGCGGATGCGCCTGAGTCTCGAAGCGGCGATGGACCGCCTGCGCCGCCGCAAGCGCACGTAAAAGGGAGAGAGGAGAGGGCAGAGGGCTAACCTTCTGCCCTCTCCTCTCTCCCTTTGCGGCTTAGCATGCCTGGCATGCGTGTTGTCCTTAAGCTCGGCACCAGTGTTCTGACCGCAGGCACCGACCGCCTGCACCGGCCCCGGCTGGTGGACCTGATGCGCGACATCGCCGCCGTGCACGCGCGAGGGCACGAGGTCGTGCTGGTGACCAGCGGCGCGGTCACGGCGGGCTGGGAGGCGCTGGGCTTTCCGCCGCGTGAGCGCACCCTGGCCGAAAAGCAGCTGCTGGCGGCGGTGGGACAGGTGCAACTGATGCACCTCTACGCGTCGCTGGCCGACCTCTATGGGCTGCGGGCGGCGCAGCTCCTGCTCACCGCCGACGATTTCCGCGAGCGCACGCGCTACCTCAACGCCCGGACCACGCTGGAAGGCTGTCTGGGCCGGGGCGTGCTGCCGGTCATCAACGAGAACGACACCGTGGCGGTGGACCAGATCAAGGTGGGCGACAACGACACCCTCTCGGCCTTCGTCGCCAATCTGGTCGGGGCCGACCTGCTGCTGATCCTGACCGACGCGCCGGGGCTGTATACCGCCGACCCGCGCATGGACCCCGGCGCCACCCTGATTCCGGTGGTGGAGCGCGTGACCCCCGAGGTCTGGGCGCTGGCGGGCGGCGCGGGCAGCCACCGGGGCACGGGCGGCATGCACACCAAGATTCAGGCCGCCGAAATCGCTACACGCGCCGGAACGCCTGTGGTCATCGCCCCCGGCGACGCGCCTGAAGCCCTGCGCCGGGTGGTGGACGGCGAGGCCCTCGGCACCCGCTTTCTGGCGTCGGGCACCCGTCTGGAAGCCCGCAAGCGCTGGATTCTGGCCGAGATCGCCCAGGGGCGCCTGCTGCTCGACGACGGCGCGGCGCAGGCGGTACGCGAGCGCGGCAGCAGCCTGCTTCCGGCGGGCATCCGGCAGGTGGAAGGCGACTTCGAGCGCGGCCACACCGTGCGCCTGCTGGCCCCGGACGGCCAGGAACTCGGGCGCGGCCTGACCCGTTACCGGGCCGACGACCTGCGGCGCCTCGGCGGGCACCACTCGCGCGAGATCGAGGGGTTGCTCGGGTACACCTACGGCGACGAGGCCGTTCACCGCGACGATCTGGTGCTGCTCTAGCTCCCGCTGCCCTGGGACCTGTTGCCCTGGGGCGCGTCCGGCATTTGCGTGCTTTCCCGCCCGGACGCACCCCGTAGACTCGGCAGATGACGCAGGCCGATTCTCTCCCCACCGTTCAGGCCCCGAGTGTTCAGGAACTGGGCCAGCGTGCCCGCCGCGCCGCCCGCGTGCTGCGGTCCCTGCCCACCGAGCGCAAGGTGCAGGCGCTCCGGGCGCTCGCCGACGAGTTGCGCTCGCGCGAGGCCGGGATTCTCGCCGCCAACGTGCGGGACGTGCAGGCCGCCGAAGCCGCTGGGCTGCCCGCGCACATGGTGGACCGGCTGCGGCTGGACGCCTCTGCCCTCGCCGCCATCGCCCGCGACGTGGAAGCGGTGGCCGCGCTTCCCGACCCGGTGGGCGAGCAGACCGGGGAAAAGACCCTTCCCAGCGGCATTCGCGTCTCGCAGCGCCGGGTGCCGCTGGGCGTGCTGGGCGTCATCTACGAAAGCCGCCCCAACGTGACCGTGGACGTGGCGGCGCTGGCGCTGATGTCGGGCAACGCGGCCATTCTGCGCGGAGGCAAGGAGACGGTGCATTCCAACGCCGCCCTCGAAGAGGCCATCCGCGCCGCGCTGGAAGGGGAGGGCCTGCCCGGGGCCGCCGTGCAGGTCATCCGCGACCCGGACCGCGCCCGGATGCTCGAACTGCTGCGGCTCGACGACTGCGTGGACGCCATCATTCCGCGTGGGGGCGCGGGGCTGCACCGTTTTTGCGTGGAAAACGCGACGGTGCCGGTCATCGTGGGCGGCATCGGGGTCGTTCACCTTTACCTGGACAGCTCGTTTACCCGCACGCCGCAGGACGTGCAGACCGCCGCCGACCTGATTCGCAACGCCAAGACCCAGAAGCCGAGTGCCTGCAACGCGCTCGACACCCTGCTCATAGACCGCGCCGCGCTGCCTGCGTTGCCCGGCGTGCTGCGTGCGCTGCTGGAGAGCGGCACGGAGCTGCGGGCCGACGCCGAGGCGCTGGAAGCACTCAGCCGCGCCGGATTGACGGCCAGCCCCGCGCAGCCGGGCGACTACGGCACCGAGTTTCTGGCGCTGACCGCCAGCATCCGCACCGTCTCGGGGCTGGACGAGGCGCTGGACTTCATCGCCGAGCACGGCGGGCACACCGACGTGATTCTGACCCGTGACGAGGCGCAGGCCCGGCGCTTCGTGCAGGACGTGGACAGCGCCGCCGTGATGGTCAACGCCAGCCCCCGCTTCAACGACGGCGGGCAACTGGGCCTGGGGGCCGAGGTCGCCATCAGCACCCAGAAGTTGCACGCCCGGGGACCGATGGGCCTGCGCGAACTGACGACCACCAAATGGGTGGTGCAGGGGGACGGGCAGATTCGGGGCTAAGGGGCATGCCCCCCTCATCCCGCCTCACCCCCGGCCCGGTACACTGAGCCGTTACGCCGCTCGCGGCGCCTGTTCCTGATTTCCTGTCCCTGATTCCCTTGTTCCCCGAGGTTTCCCCTATGACCCCCATCCTGACCCTGTTTCTGATTCTGTTCGCCGCCATCTGCGTCGGCCTGGTGTTTTTCGTGCTGCTGCAAGTCCCCAAGCAGGCGGGCCTCTCGGCCAGCATGGCTTCGGGCGGCTCGCTGCTCGGCGGGCGCGGCGTTGAAGGCGGTCTGGTCCGCACCACCGCCGTCCTCGGTGGGCTGTTTATGCTGCTCGCTTTCCTGATCGTCTTTATCTCGCGCTGAGCAGGGCATCTCGCGCTGAGCAGGACAGGGGGAGGGGCACCGGCTGGGTTCGCTCGGCGCGGTGCCCCTCCCTCTGCCGTTTCCCTATTTCCTGCCTGCCCTGTCGTCCACGTCCAGGGGCTGAACCTTGCGGCTTTCCTCGCCTGCCCGGACGCGGGTGCGCGGGGCGACCACCTGTCCGGGGCCGACCTGTGCGCCTTCTTCCAGGTGGGCGTAAGCGCCGATGACGCTGGGGCGGCTGTTGGCCGTCTGCCCGCCGACCCTGGCCCCCGGCCCGACCTCGGCCCCCTGGTCCACCACGGCGCGGCTGACCTGCGCCCCGGCGCGAACCACGGCGCCCGGCTGAATCACCGAGTCGCGGACCACGGCGCCTGCCTCGACCACCGCGTTCGGAGCGATCAGGCTGCGTACGACTTCCCCGGCAATCACCGCGCCGCCGCACACGAAGGCCGCGTCCAGTCGGGCAGACTTTTCGATGCGGGTCGGCGGGCGGCTGATGCTGGAAGTGATAAACGGCCACTTCGGGTCGTCCAGGTCAAAGCCTTTGCCGTCCAGAAAGTCGCGGTGGGTTTGCAGGTAGGCGTCCAGGGTGCCCACGTCCATCCAGTAGCCTGACATGGGGTAGGCGTAGGCGTCGCCCCGAGCCACCAGAGCGGGCAGCAACTGCTCGCCGTAGTCGCCCAGTGCGCCCTGCTTTTGCAGGTTCCCCAGGGTGGAAAGCATGATGTCCGCGTCGTACACGAACACCTCGGCGGTCACGGTCTTGCCCAGCGGCTCGTCGGGCTTGTAGGCGAACTCGGTGACCTGTCCACCCTTTGCGCCGCCCTTTGCACGGACATTGCCGAAGCGGGTGGCCTGCTTTTCATCGTCCAGGTCGGTGGTGACCATCGTGACGCTCGCGCCGTGCTCGATATGCTGCCGGATGACCTCCGAGTAGTCCAGCCGGTAGACGTGGTCGGCACTCAGCACCACGATCAGGTCGGGGTTGAATTCCCGGATCAGGTGCGCGTGCTGCGCCAGCGCGTGCGCGTTGCCCTGTGCAAACTCGCCTTCCTCGTTCTCGGCGTTGGAAAAGGGCGGCATCACCACCAGCCCACCGCGCGTGCGGTCCAGGTCCCAGGGCCGCCCGCCCGAGAGGTGGTCGTTCAGGCCGTGCGGCATGTACTGCTCGATGACCCACACGTCGGAGATGCCGCTGTGGACGAGGTTGGAAAGGGTAAAGTCGATCAGGCGATAGGTGCCCAGAAACGGCACCGCAGGTTTGGCCCGCTCGTCGGTCAGCGGGGAGAGGCGGCTGCCACGCCCCCCGGCCAGCACGATGGCGAGAATGGTCTTTCCAGCAATGCGGGTAATCACCCGGCCAGTCTGCGGGGGTGTCTTGCCGGGCAGATGAGCCGCTGCGGGCAGAGTATTAGGGTTCAAGCGGCTGTGCCTACACAAGCTGTGCCTACACAAGCTGGGCCTACACAAAACGAACGTTTGTTGGGACGTGTCCCCGTGCCAGGGTAAAGTGACGCCATGACCTGGCTCAAACGGCGGCAGATTGGCGAGGCCGAGGTGTTTTCGCTCACCGACGGCACCTTCCGGCTCGACGGCGGCGCGATGTTCGGCACCATTCCCCGGGTGCTGTGGGAAAAGGTGGCGCCCCCGGACGAGGAAAACCGCATCCGGCTCAGAATCAACCCCCTGCTCATCAAGCTCGGCGGAAAGAATGTGCTCATAGACACCGGCATGTGGGACCGGGGCGGCGAGAAGTTCGAGCAGATGTACGCACTGGAACGCGACGAAACCGTGTTCCGGGGCCTGCGCGACGCGGGGGTGGAGCCGGACGACGTGGATATCGTCATCAACACCCACCTGCACTTCGACCACTGCGGGCGCAACACTGGGCTGACCGGCGAGCCGACTTTCCCGAACGCCCGCTACGTGGTGCAGAAGCAGGAGTGGAGTGATGCCACCCACACCCACGAACGCAGCCGGGCCAGCTATATCCCCGACACCTTCCTGCCCATCCACGAGGCCGGGCTGTTCGATTTCGTGGACGGCGAAACCGAGTTGCTGCCGGGCCTGAGCGTGCTGCCGCTGCCGGGCCACAACCTCGGGCAACAGGGCGTGGTGCTGCGCTCGGGCGGGCAAACCCTGGTCTACACCGCCGACCTTGTGCCCACCACCGCCCACGCCCCCTACCCCTACGTGATGGGCTACGACCTCTACCCCGTCACCTGCCTGGAGCAGCGCAAAAAATACCTGCCGCAGTGGTTCGAGCAGGGCGCCATCATCTGCACGCCCCACGACCCGGAAGTGGCCTTCGCAAAGTTGCACGAGACGAAGCGGGGCTTCGAGCTGAAGGAGGCAGAAGGCTGATGGCTCATGGCAGATAGCAAAAAGCACCCCCCGCCGAGTGCGTAGGCGGGGGGCGCTTTTCATTTTTTAGCCATCGGCCATCAGCCATCGGCCTTCTGCCATCTGCGCTGTCAGCTTGCCACCGGCTTGCTCGCCCTGTTCCGGTCCCGCCACTCCTCGAAGTACACCACCAGCGGCGCGACGATGTAGATGGAGGAGTAGGTGCCGACCAGGATGCCGACGAGCAGAATCAGGCTGAAGTCGCGCAGCACCGGGCCGCCGAAAATCAGCAGGCTGACCAGCGGCAGCATGGTGCTGACCGAGGTCATGATGGTGCGCGAGAGCGTCTGGTTGATGGCCGTGTTGACGATGTCGCGGTAGCTGCGGCCCCGCATGGTTCTCAGGTTCTCGCGGATGCGGTCCGAGACGATGATGGAGTCGTTGAGCGAGTACCCGATCAGGGTCAGCAGCGCGGCCACCGTCGCCACCGTGAATTCCAGGCCCAGCAGCGCGAACAGGCCCATCGCGATGGCCACGTCGTGAATGGCGGCGAGGATGCTGCCCAGACCCATGATGAAGTCGAAGCGGAAGCCGACATACACCAGAATCAGGCCCAGGCCCAGCAGCGCGGCGTAGACGGTCTTTTGGGTGAGTTCCTTGCCCACGGCAGGCCCCACCGTCTCGCTGGCGAGCACCTGTCCCTGCGGCAGCTTGGTGATGGCGGCGTTGAGCTGCTTGACCTCGGCGGCGGTCAGTTCGGGCACCTTGACCGTATAGGTCGCGCCCTGCTGACCGGGGGTGTTGTCGCGCTGAATGGTGGCGCTCTGGCCCGTGACCTTGCCCACGCCCGCGCCGATGACGGCGTTGCGCACCTGCTCGGTGCTCACGTTTCCGGCCACCCGCGTGGTCAGGGTGGTGCCGGGAACGAAGTCCACGCCGTAGTTCAGACCTTTGGTCGCCAGCAGGCCCGCGCCGGCCAGAGCGAGCAGCACCGACAGCGTGGTGATGATCTTGGCGGGCTTCATGAAGTCGAAGTTCGTCTGCTTAATCCACTGCGGCGCCGTCATGTTGGGTTTGCGCTGCGCCAGCCATTCCATGAACCACTTGGCGAAGACCAGGTTGGAAAAGGTGGACGCGATGACACCGATAATCAGGGTGACGGCGAAGCCTTTGACGGCCCCGGTGGAGTAGTTGTAGAGCGCCAGCGCCGAGAGCAGGTGCGCGGCGTTCACGTCCAGAATGGCGGCGGTGGAGTGCTCGTACCCGGCGCCGATGGCGTTCCTGATGCCTTTGCCCCGGGCGAGTTCTTCCTTGATGCGCTCGAACGAAATGACGTTGCCGTCCACGGCGGCGCCGATGGTCAGCACCAGACCCGCGATGCCCGGCAGGGTCAGCGTCGCGCCGAAGCCGCCCAGGATGCCCAGGATGATGACGGCGGAAAACAGCAGGCCCAGGGCGCCCACCAGTCCGAACCACAGGCCGTAGTACGCGAAGAGCATCACGAACACGAGGCCGACACCGACCAGCGCGGCAATCGCGCCGCTGCGAATGGCGTCGGCGCCCAGCGACGGCCCGATGGAACGCTCGGCGGCGGTGACGACCTTGATGGGCAGGGCGCCGGACTTGAGCACCAGCGCGAGCTGGCTGGCCTCGTCAGCCGTGAAGTTGCCGCTGATCTGGATGTCGCGGAACAGGCGCTGGTTGATGGTGGCGACCGACTGAATCTGGTCGTCGAGCACCACCGCCATCAATCTGTTCACGTTCTTGCCGGTAAAGTCCCCGAAGGTCTTGGCCCCGGCGTCGGTGGTCTTGAAGTTGACGACCCACTGCCCGGACTGCGGGTCGGTGCCCGAGGTGGCGTCCTCGATGGTTTCCCCGGTCGCCACCACAGGCCCAAGCTGCGCGAGGGTGTAGCCGCCACTGCGCGGATTTTTCTCACGCAGCGCCGGGTCGGGCTGGGCATCCGTGTTGACGATGCGGAATTCGAGGCGGGCGGTCTGCTGAATGATGTTGCGCGCGCGGTCCTGCACGGCGGGCGTGGCCCCCGGAATCTCGACCACCACGCGCTTGCCGCCCGAGACGGTCACGGTGGGTTCAGCGACCCCCAGCGCGTTGATGCGGTTTTCGATGACGGTCTTGACCCGGTCGAGTTCGTCGCGGGTGGCGGTGCCCGACTCTGGGGCCAGTTCGATGCGCAGGCCGCCCTTGAGGTCCAGGCCCAGCGTCATGAACTGGTACTGGTCGTTCCAGAGCGACCAGAGGTTGTTGCGGTGCTCCCAGGGCCGCCAGATGTAGAGCAGGCTGCCGAGCAGGGTCAGCAGCAGCAGCAGCGCCGTCCAGGGGTTCGGTTTGTTGGCGCTGTTGTTGCGCGGCGGTGGGGGACGGCGACTCGCACCGTTCATCTTGCGGGGTTGTTTGTTGCCGTAGGTCATGAAGGCTCCGTTGGGTTTGAGGGTCTAAAGGTGTAAGCGTCTAAGGGTCTAAAGCATTTGACAGAATGAGACTTGCGTTCTTGACCCTCTCCCCTCGTGGGACTTGCAAAGCTGCTTGCAGAGAGGGCCTCGCGCAGCGAGGGGTGAGGGGGCGTCCAGACCAGTTTTTTACGTCAAATGCTCTAAGCCCTCAGCCTTCAAGCTGCCAGCGGCCCAGCATCGCCAGTTGGGGACGCCAGCAGGGAGCTTGCCACTGGGCCGCTCGCCACAGCGTCAGCGGACGCGCCCGCGCCAGCCACAGCGGTTCGGGCGGCGGCGCGGCGGGCAGCGGCACACTGGGCGCAGGCTGCGGCGCGGGGCGCAGTTCGGGCAGGGGTGGGGTGAGGCTTCCTGCGGTCAGCCGGGGCGGAACTTCGGGCGCGGGCGTAGGCGCACCCAGCCACACCGCCAGCAGCGACAGGAGTGCCGCCAGCCCAGGCCACGCCAATGCCACGCGCCCCGCTGCGGGCCAGCGCAAGGCGGGCAGGAGCGGGGCGCGGCGAGGGGGCTTCACAAGTGGGTCAGCTTATCAGACGCCGGCTGACGCTTCGGGAGGGGTGCGGGTGTGGAAGGTGAGAGAGACCGCTCCCCAGAGTCGTTGGGCCTCAGCGCACCGTCAGCGGCTCATAGGCCGTCTTGACCGCGCCGTTGGCGAAGGTCAGTTTGGCGATGGTGTTCAGGCTGATGACCCGGCGGCCCGGCACGTTCCGGATGGCGAGGCTGAGGTCGGCCTTGACGGTGCGGCCCTGCTGCGTCACGCGGGGGTCGAGGGCTTTTTGCACCCGGCCCGGCCACCAGTACTCCTTTTCGGGCAGGATTTTCTTGACGTACTGGCCGTTCTGGACATACTCGATTTCGTACTGGAACTCGGCGCGGACCACCTGCGACGCCGCGCCCTTCGTGGTGACGACGAGCAGGCAGCGGGCGGGCTTGCCGGTGGGGAGGTCTTCGCTGGCACTTCCAGCCACGTAGCAGCCGCTGAAATACCAGTTGTTGAGCTTGGTCGGGCCGGTGGTCGGCACACTCGCAGGCGCGGTGCGGGCCAGAAAGTTGCGGTCGGCCTCGATCACGAAACGGGTATAGGCTTCGTCCCAGTCGCAGTAAATGCGCCGGGTGCGCTCGTTGGGGGCGTCGGCCATGACGCGGTAGGTGGCGCCGTCGAGGGCGTAGCAGCTTTCCAGTCGCCCGGTGTTGGACACGAAGCCCAGGGCCATTTTCTGCACGTCGCCGAAGGTCTTGCGGTCGAGTTCGGCGTTCACCTCGTCGTTGTCCGACAGCAGGCTGACTTCGGTCACGCGGCTGCCCGGTTCGCTCGATTCGCGCTGCACCAGCAGAAGCTGGCTGCCCGGCACCTTCAGGTCGTACAGCCACTCGCGCCCACCGTTGCCCAGCAGCGTGCATTTGTACTGCTGACAGAACGCGCTGGTGCTCACCGACTGCGAAGTGCCCAGAAGTCCCGCCGCGCCCGCCGTTCCCAGGCCCGCCAGCAACGCCGCCACCCAAAAGTGTCTCATGGCCCATTCTAACGTCTGGCTGTCAAATGTGAACCGACTGTCCCGAGAAGACCGGATGCAGCCGCAGCGCCGCAATCGCTTCTTCCTTGCCTTTGGCCTCCACTTCTATCCAGGGCACGTCGGCGTAGGCGCTGGGAAAGTCGGCAATGAGGTGCGAGTGGCGGCGGTCCTGCGGGCCGTCTATGCCGTTGCTGAGGTGGACAATCTGCCATTCGGGGGGCTGCCACGTCGCCCGCGATCGCAGCACCCACTCGCGCACGCTGGGATGCTCCTGGTCGGGCAAGTTGTCGTGGACGACATGGTGGTGGGCGTCGAAGACCAGCGGCGTGCCGGTGGCCTCGCAGATGGGCAGCAGCTGCGCCGGACTGTAGGCCCGCTCGTCGTTTTCCAGACCCAGCCGCAGCCGCACGCCCTCCGGCAGGTCGGGAATCAGCGCGGCGAGTTCGGCCCCGCGCCCGCCCTTGCCGCCGTGCAGCAGCAGCAGGTTCCAGGCTGAGCGCTCCAGTCCCAGCCCGTCCATCACGCGGGCGTGGGCGCTCATGGCCCGCACGCTGGACTCGCGCACCTCGGGCCGCTCGGAGTTCAGGACGATGAACTGCTCCGGGTGCATCAGCACGCGAATGCCCGCATCCACAAACGCCTGCCCCGCTTCCAGCAGTTGCGGCGCGAGGTGCGCCAGCACGCCGTTTCCGGTGTCGTCGCCCGCAAGGTCGAGCATGGGAAAGAGGCTGGAACTCAGGCGGTAGAGCCGAATCCCCCGCGCCGCGCAAAAGGCAGCCGCCCCGCGCAGTGTCCGGATGTTGCTGGAATAAATGTCGAGCAGCTTGGCCTCGCGCTCGGCGGGGGAGAGGACACGGTACCGGCTGAGGGTGACCGTGCGAAAGCGCACCTCCGGCCCCACCGTCAGGCACACCAGTCCGAGTTGAGGCACGGTGCCGCACACCGCGCTCACGCCGCTCCTCCCCGGCGGCAACGCTCCGAGCAGAACCGCACCTGTTCCCAGTCGCGCTCCCACTTTTTGCGCCACGTGAAAGGCAGACCGCAGCGCACGCAGATTTTGCTGGGCCGCTGGCTGGAAAGGCGCCCACCGCCGGGGCGCTTTGCGGGGGAGGTGTTCTCGCGTCTTGCCACCCGCGCAGTTTGCCGCGCTGGGGGCCAGGGGGATGTGCGAGGGCTTACGCTGGGATGTTGTGCCAGCAAAAAGCCCCGCCTCCGGGTGGGAGACGGGACCGAAGGAGAGGGGGCGATATGGCTCTGGTTTGCACTTCGCGCGGCCAGCGAACCTGTCAGCGAGCGACCTTGCACGTCAGCAGCGTGCTGGTGGTGCGGGCGTCGTTTCCCCTGAAGGTGCTGAGGGTCGCTTCGCCCTGGTGTTCCCACCATTCCAGGCCGCTGGCGGTGTTCAGCCCGGCGTGGCCGACGTAGCGGGCGCCGCTGCCCGAAACGGCTTCGGCCAGGCCGTAGCTCTGGCCCCGGTACTTCAGCACCGCGAAAGAGGGACCGCCCTGCCCGGCAGTGTCGGCCCGGACGTAGGCCACCTGCACCGTCTGCCCGTTCTGGCAGGCGTAGACGTGGGTGTCCTGAGAGAGCTTGAGCGGCGCGGCCTGCGGCTGTCCGGCACCTCCGGCCAGGGCAGTGCTGAGAAGCGCGGCGGGAAGGGTATAGAGGGTCTTGAAACGCATACCCCGAGGCTAGCCCTGGCAGATGATAGGCGGCTGATACGGATTTCGCGATATGGATGCACAGGCGGTGTAGTTCCGACTGTGCAGGAATTTAGCGAAATCCGTATCTTTTCCTACTCCTTTCAGTCGGATTGAATCCAGAAATCTGCTGGATTCAATCGGAATCCGTATAACTTCTTCCTAACGGGCCACCAACGTCTCCTGCAAGGCCTTCTGTTCGCTGAGTCGCGCGTGGGCTTCGAGCAGCAGCGCCTCGGTTTCTTCCCAGCCCACGCAGGCGTCGGTCACGCTCACGCCGGGGCGCAGCTGCGAGAGGTCGGCCGGAATGCTCTGCTTGCCTGCCATCAGGTTGCTTTCCAGCATCAGCCCGCGAATGGCCGACTGACCCGCGAGGCGCTGTCCCAGCACGTCTCGCCACACCACGCCCTGCCGGGTGCAGTCGCTGCCCGAGTTGGCGTGCGAGCAGTCCACCATCACCGCCGGGCGCAGCTTGGCCCCGCTCATCAGGTCGGCGGCCTCGGCCACGAAGCCCGGCGCGTAGTTGGGGCCTTTGCGCCCGCCGCGCAGGATGACGTGCCCGTGCTGGTTGCCCCTGGTGTGGACAATCACCGCCCGCCCGTCGTCGTCGATGGTGAAAAAGGCGTGCGGGTGTCGGGCCGCCATGATCGCGTCCACCGCCAGCTTGATGCCGCCGCCCGTGCCGTTCTTGAACCCCATCGGGGCGCTCACGGCGCTCGCCATGACCCGGTGGGTCTGCGACTCGGTGGTGCGTGCGCCCAGGCAGGCCCAGGCCACCGCGTCGAACAGGTACTGCGGCGCAAAAGGGTCGAGCAGTTCCGTCGCCACCGGCAGGCCGAGTTCGCTCACCGCCACCATCAGTTCACGGGTGCGGCGCACGCCCTTGCCCATGTCGTTGCTGCCGTCCATGTCGGGGTCGAGCAGGTAACCGCGCCAGCCCACCGTCGTGCGCGGCTTGTCCACGTACACGCGCATCTGCACTTCCAGACGGTCTTTCACCCGCTCACGCAGCGCCGCCAGCCGCCGGGCGTACTCGAGCGCCTGCGCGTGGTCGTGAATGCTGCACGGGCCGACCACGACCAGCAGGCGGTCGTCCTCGCCGCTCAGGATGGCCTGCGCCGCCTGGCGCCCGGCCAGCACGGTGCGTTCGGCGGCGGGGGTCAGCGGCACGTCGGTCTTGAGTTCACGCGGGGTGGGCAGCGGCGTGAAGCCGGTCACGTTGAGGTTCTCGGTGGTGGAAGGGGCTGGGGGCTGGGTCATGGGACACGTCCTTTGGAGAGATAAGAAAAACCCGGTGGGCCTTTTGGGGGCGTCACCGGGCGGGAAAAAGAACAGCGCGAGGCTAGGCCCGGTGGGAACCGAACCAATAAAAAAAGGGGACGCGCTGGGCCGACATGCCCGGGAGTGTAGACCCGGCGGGCGGGCAGGGGCCGCAGGCGTCTAGGTCGTGTTCATGTCTTCATCCCAGCCGTGTTCATCCCCCCTTGATTCAGGTGCGGGAAGCGCAACTTCTGCCCGCCGCGCCGCGTACTGTGGAGTGATGAAACGCGCGCTCGTCCTTCTTCTGACCGGCCTGGCCCTCGGCAGCGGCACGACCGACGCCGCCCGCCGCAGCGGTGGGGGCTTCGGCGGCAGCCGCAGCTCGGGCGGCAGCTACCGCGCTCCGTCCTACCGCACCCCCAGCGCGCCCACCTACCGCACGCCGTCCACGCCGCGTTACTCGCCGCCTGTCAACTCGGCCCCGGCCAACTCCTCCTCGGGCAGCACCTACACCCGCCCTCCTACTACCGGCTCGGCCACCACGCGCACGCCCAGCTCGGCGCAGCGCAGCACCCTGCCCACCACCGCCAGCGTCGCGCAAAACCCCGCCAACCGCGCCGCCGCCGCCCAGGTCAAGCCCGCGCAGGTGAACAACTGGAAAAGCGTCAAGCTGCCTGCCGGGGTGCCGCGCAGCGCCATCACCTACAGCGCCGCGCCGAGCAGTCAGTACCAGTACCAGCTTCAGCCGGGACGCTACTACCCCTATCCGCAGAGCTACTACCGCCAGCACGGCATCGGCTACGACATCCTCAAATACGCGCTGATCTTTACCGCCGTGAGCAGCGTCGCCGACGCCCTCGACGGGCCGGACGTGGTGGTCAACAACGTCAACCCGGTTCCTGCCAACACGCCCCCGGTGACCGTGCAGCAAACCCCCGGCCCCAACCTCTGGAGCTATGTGGGCGTAGGCTTCCTGGCCGCCGCCGCCGCGTGGTTCCTGATGGGCCGCCGCCGCTGAGATGACCCGTCCCCCCTGCGGCGCCCCCAAACCCGAGTGGCGCGAGTGGGCCTTCGCCGTGCGCCGTGAGCAGCCGGACGCTTCGCCCGCCGTTGCCACCCAGCTGCGTGACTTTCTGCACGCGCAGGGGGCGCGGCGGGTGCTGGCCTACCACGCGCTGCCCGGCGAACCGGACGTGTCGGCCCTGCAATCCGATTTCGAGTTGCTGACCACCCGCACCCGCTACAAACCGGAGCGGCACCTCACCCTGCACCCCTACGCCAGCGCCACCGAGGTCAGCCGCGCCGGGTACCTGCAACCCCCGGCCACCGCGCCGCAGCTTCCGCTCGGCAGCGTGGACGCCGTCCTGCTGCCGGGCCTCGCGTATGACGGCTCCGGCACGCGCCTGGGCTACGGCGGCGGCTTTTATGACCGCCTGCTGCCCGGATACGCCGGGCTGCTCGTCGGCGTGGTGTGGTCCGCCCTGCTGCTGCCGGAGCTGCCCGGCGAGGCGCACGACGTGCGGGTGGGCTGGGTGGCAACCGAGCGCGGTGTCAGCGCGGCGAAATGATCTCCCTCCCCTGGTACAACGTTGGGCCAAGGCAGATGAGGAACCCGGACCTGTAGTGTGGGGGCTCAGCGACACCGCGAAGCCCGGTCGACTGTTCACTCAGCCGGTCTGGCTCCTTTTTTGGAGGCCCACTATGAAAATCTGGACCCAGACCGCCCTCGCGTCCTTTGCCCTCCTGCTCGGCTCGTGCAGCACGATGATGGCGCCCGAGGCCCCGGCCGGAGTCAGCGCCTACGGCCTGACGAGCAGCGGCGCCCTGGCGATGTTCGGCACCGGCAACGCGGCGGCGAGCTACCGCACGATGCCGGTCACTGGCCTGAGCGCGGGCGACACCCTCATCAGCATTGACTACCGCAACACCGACGGGCGACTTTACGGGGTAGCGAGCACCGGGCGCGTCTACACGATCAACACATCTACCGGCGCAGCCACTGCCGACGGCTCCACTGTGGGACGGGGAATCGTCACGGTGGACTTCAACCCGGTCGCCAACCGCCTGCGCGTGATCGGAGAGAACAACCAGAACTACCGACTGACGGTGAACACGGCGCCGGTGCCGTCCGCCTCGCCAGCCGGCACCTTGACCGAGGACGGCACCTTTGTGTACGCGCCGGGCGACGCGAACGCCGGCAAGACGCCGCGTCTGGTGGCCTCGGCCTATACGAACAGCTTCAACGACAGCGCAGCGGGAGCGGCGCCGACCGGAGCCACGACCGCCCTCTACTCGTTCGACGCGGCGCAGGGCACCCTCGTCCTGCACGACGTGGGGCCGCAGTTCAGCACTCTCAAGACGGTGGCCCCGCTCGGCGTCAGCGTGAGCGCGGGGATGACCGGGTTCGACATCGTGGGCGCAGATGGTGCCTACGCCACCGTCAGCAGCGGCGGCAACACCAACCTCTACCGCGTCTCGCTGACGGCGGGCATGGCAAACGCCCTCACGCTCGTCTCGACCCTGAAAGGCGTGAGCCTGCGCGACCTCGCCCTGGTGCCCGGCGTCCGCTGAGCCTGCACATCGAGTGCGGCCTGGGGGAAGCTCCGGGCCGCTGTTCTGTCAACCCTGAACCCGCAGTTCTGTTTCCCCCGCCCCGGCGCGGTCCTCCACGATGGCCCGTGCGACTTCCTCTGGGGCAAGCGCTCCCCTGGGCACTCGGCCCACCTGCGTCCAGAGCCCGGTGTCCACGGCGGGCGGCAGCACCAGCGTCAGGCCGGCGCCGCGCGCTTCCAGCCGGGTGACCGATACCAGGGCCGCGAGCGCCGCCTTGCTCGCCGCGTACTGCGAGAACCCGCGCGCCGTGACGAGTTCGGGGCGCGCGCCGAGCAGGTAGACCCGCCCACCGGCCCCGAGCCGCCCCAGCCCGTGCTTGAGCGTCCACAGCGCCCCGAAATAGTTGGCGTTCCACACCTGCCGCACCTGCGCGGGGTCGGCCCCCGCCAGCGGACCGGGAAGCGCCGCCCCCGCCGCGTAGACGAGGGTATCCAGCGTTCCCGCCTGCTCGGCAGCGGCGTCCAGCAGGGCTTTGACGTGGCTCTCGAAGCCCACGTCCGCCGCGCGGCTCCAGGCACCAAGTTCGCCGGCGAGCGCGCTCAGTTTCGCCTCGTCGCGCCCGGAAAGCAGCACCGTCTCGCCGCGCGCCGCCAGCGCCCGCGCGGTCGCGGCGCCGATGCCGCCAGTCGCACCGATGATCAGGGTGGTCATGCGCTCAGGAAACGGGAGTGCTCCCCTCCTCACCGTAGGCGCCCTCACCGAGCGGCCATTCCTCCACCGGCGCGTAGAAGCCGCCCGGCCCCGGTTTTTTCATCAGGGTGACGGTCCGGGCAGTGAAGGTCAGCCCCTCCGCGTCCAGGTCGGCAAATTCGGCCTGAGCCGCAAGCAGCAACGCTTTCAAGTCCACCCCCCGCCGCGCGAGGGCGAGCGAGAGGTGAGGCGTCATCCCCGGTCCCTCGGAGCCGAAGCGCTGGGCCGGGCGAAGGGCGTCCAGCAAGGCCAGATGCAGCCGGACGGCCTCCGGACTGTGGACCGCCAGATACAGCGCCGACCCGTTCCCAAAGAGGCGCGGCCCGCCGACCTGCACCCGCACGGGCGTCTGCTTCGCGGCCACGGCCCGCGCCACCTCGCCCGCCGAGTCGTCCAACCCACTCCGGGCCTTGACCGTGATGTGAGGCACCGCCGCCGCGTCTCGGATGTCGTGGCGGTCGCGGAACTTGCCGAGACGGGCGCCCAGCTCAGGTGGGGGCAGCAGCGCGAGCAGAAAAGAAGGCGTCACCCCCGCAGCCTACCTGCCAACCTGTCCATACCCCCCGGACGCCCCTCGTGAGCGTCCCTTAAAGTTTCCTTGTGACCGAAACCAATGCCACACCGCTGAAGCGGACGCCTCTGCACGCCGCGCACCAGAAAGCCGGGGCCAGAATGGTGCCCTTCGGCGGCTGGGACATGCCCGTGCAGTACAGCGGCCTGAAAGCCGAACACGAAGCCGTGCGGACCTCGGCAGGCGTGTTCGATGTCTCTCACATGGGCGAATTCCGCATCACCGGCCCCGACGCCCTGAAGTTCCTGCAACACGTCACGCCCAACGACGTGAGCAAACTCAGGGCGGGCCGCGCCCAGTACAACTGGCTGCCCAACGACCGGGGCGGGTTGGTGGACGACATCTACATCTACATGGCCGCCGAAGGCGAGTACCTGATGGTGGTCAACGCGGGCAACATCGACAAGGACTGGGCGCACCTGAACGCGCTGACGGGCGGTTTCGACGTGAAGCTCGCCAACGAGTCCGACCGGTGGGCGCTGCTCGCCGTGCAGGGGCCGAAAGCCGCCGAACTGCTGCAACCCCACACCGACACCGACCTCGGCACCAAGAAGAAGAACGCCTACTTCTCGGCCAAGCTGTTCGGGCAGGACGTGCGCCTGGCCCGCACGGGGTACACGGGCGAGGACGGCTTCGAGGTCTTCGTGGACGCCAAAGATGCCGAGGCGATGTGGGACAGGCTGCTCGGCATCGGCATCACGCCTGCTGGCCTGGGTGCCCGCGACACCCTGCGCCTGGAAGCCGGATTCCCCCTCTACGGCCACGAGTTCGGCGACGACATTCACCCGCTGAGCAGCCACTATGGCTGGGTCGTGAAGGACAAGGAACACTTCGGGCGCGAGGGGCTGCGACAGACGCCCACGCAGAAACTCATCGGCCTGAAGCTGGACAAGGTGCCCGTGCGCGAGGGCTACCCCGTCAAGGTCGGCGGGCAGGTCGTCGGACACGTCACCTCCGGCACCACCAGCCCCACCCTGGGCCACCCGATTGCGATGGCCCTGGTAAGCGCCGAAAGCACCGACGCCGACGCCTACGAGGTGGAAGTGCGCGGCAAAGACCACCCGGCGCAACGCGCGGAAATCCCCTTCTACACGCAGAAGGCGTAGGGCCGAAGGCAGAAGCCCCGGCTTTGCTCTAGCCTGAGTTCCGTCCGCCATCTGCCTTCTGCCATCAGCACTTTCAGCACTTTCAACCCAAGGAGAACCCGACATGACCACTACCCCCACCGACCGCAAATACGCCACCTCCCACGAATGGCTCGCCGGGGACGGCAAAGTCGGCATCACCGACCACGCCCAGGACCAGCTCGGTGACGTGGTGTACGTCGAACTGCCCGAAGTGGGCCGCGAAGTCGAGAAAGGCGAAGCCGTCGCCGTCGTGGAGTCGGTCAAGACCGCTTCCGACATCTACGCTCCCGCCAGCGGCAAAATCGTGGCCGTCAACGAAGAACTGAGCGGCAGCCCCGAACTGGTCAACAGCGCCCCCTACGAAGGCGGCTGGCTGTTCCAAATCGAAGTGACCGAAGAAGGCGAGCTGCTGGACGCGGCGGCTTACGACGCGCAGGCTCACTGAGCTGGGCCGTGAGCCGTGAGTGGTGGGCCATGAGCCAGAAGCGGCTGGTGGCCCGCCCTTCTTTTCGTCGCGACACCTTCTTCAACCGAGGCTGAATCCTCTTTTTTTCTCGAAGCTCATGGCCCAGAGCCCAGAGCTACCCCAAGGAGCACCCATGACCCGTTCCCTCTCTGACCTCCTCCAGACCAACGATTTCACCGCCCGGCACATCGGCCCCAGCGAGGCTGAGCAGGCCGAGATGCTGCAAGTGCTGGGCGTGTCCAGCCTGGACGAACTGACCGAAACGACCCTGCCCGAAGCGATTCAGTTTGACGGCGACCTCAGCGCGGGCACGGGCGTGACCGAGGCGCAGGCGCTGGCCGACCTGAAAGCGGTGGCGCAGAAAAACAAGGTGTTCCGCAGTTACATCGGCATGGGGTACTCCGGCACGCACACGCCCGGCGTGATTCTGCGCAACATGCTGGAAAACCCCGGCTGGTACACCGCCTACACGCCCTACCAGGCCGAGATCAGCCAGGGCCGCCTGGAAATGCTGCTGAACTTCCAGCAGATGGTGCAGGACCTGACCGGCATGCCCGTCAGCAACGCCTCGCTGCTGGACGAAGCCACCGCTGCCGCCGAAGCGATGACCCTCGCCAAGCGCCAGGGCAAGAGCAAAGGCAACGTGTTCTACGTGGCCGACAATGTGCACCCGCAGACGCTGGACGTGGTCAAGACCCGCGCCGAGTACTTCGGCTTTGAAGTGCAGACCGGGCACGCCGACCACATTCCCGAGGGCGCGTTCGGCGTGCTGGTGCAGTACCCCGGCACGCACGGCGAACTGCTGAACCTCCAGCCCATTGCCGACAAAGCCCACGCGGGCGGCGCGGCGCTGATTGTCGCCACCGACCTGCTGGCCTCGGCGCTGGTCAAGCCTGCGGGCGAGCAGGGGGCCGACATCGTGATCGGCAGCGCCCAGCGCTTCGGCGTGCCGATGGGCTTCGGCGGGCCGCACGCGGCGTTCCTGGCTTGTCAGAAGGGCTTCGAGCGCAATATGCCGGGCCGCGTGATTGGCGTGAGCAAGGACGTAAAGGGCCGCACCGCCTTGCGAATGGCGATGCAGACCCGTGAGCAGCACATCCGCCGCGAGAAGGCCACCTCCAACATCTGCACCGCGCAGGCGCTGCTGGCGAACATGGCCGCCGCGTATGCCGTCTACCACGGGCCGGAAGGCATCAAGACCATTGCCGAGCGCGTCCACCGCCTGACGGGGATTCTGGCGAAGGCGCTGAACGACGCCGGAATGGGGACGAATGAAACCTTCTTCGACACGCTGACCTTTGAAGGCGGGCAGGACATCCAGAGCCGCGCCGAAGCGAAGGGCATCAACTTCCGCATTCAGGATGGCAAAGTCGGCATCAGCCTCGACGAAACCGTGACGGTGGGAGACCTCGCGGACATCATCGAAGTGGTGACGGGCAAAGCTGCCGATGTGCAAAAGCTGGACGCCGAAGCGGTGGACGGCATCCCCGCCGAACTGAAGCGCACGTCCGACTTCCTGACGCACCCCGTCTTCAACACGCACCACAGCGAACACGCCATGCTGCGTTACCTCAAGCAACTGGAGAACAAGGATTACAGCCTGACGCACGGCATGATTCCGCTGGGTAGTTGCACCATGAAGCTGAACGCCACCACCGAGATGATTCCGGTGACGTGGCCCGAGTTCGGCAACCTGCACCCGTTTGCGCCCGCCGACCAGACGGAAGGTTACGCCGAGATGCTGCAACAGCTGGAAGCGTGGCTGGCCGACATCACCGGGTACGACGCCGTGAGCCTGCAACCCAACTCCGGGGCGCAGGGCGAGTACGCGGGCCTGCTGGTCATCCGCAAGTACTTCGAGGCTCAGGGCGAGGGCCACCGCAACATCTGCCTGATTCCGGCCAGCGCCCACGGCACCAACCCCGCCAGCGCCGCCATGATGGGGATGCAGGTGGTGGTGGTCAAGACCGACGAGAAGGGCAACATCGACTTTGAAGACCTCAAGGCCCAGGCCGAGAAGCACAGCGACCACCTCGCCGCGCTGATGATTACCTACCCCTCCACGCACGGCGTGTACGAGGAAAACGTCAAGGAAGTCTGCGACCTGATTCACGCGCACGGCGGGCAGGTGTACCTCGACGGCGCGAACATGAACGCGCAGGTGGGCATCGCCAAACCCGGCCTGATCGGCTCCGACGTGAGCCACCTGAACCTGCACAAGACCTTCGCCATTCCGCACGGCGGCGGCGGCCCAGGCATGGGGCCGATTGGCGTGAAGGCCCACCTCGCGCCCTTCCTGCCCGGTCACAGCGTGGCCTACAGCAGCGGCAGCCAGACTGGGGCGGTCAGCGCCGCGCCGTATGGCAGCGCCAGCATCCTGCCCATTTCGTACCTGTACATCAAGCTGCTGGGCGCGGCGGGCCTGAAAAAATCCACCCAGGTCGCCCTGCTCAGCGCCAACTACATCGCCAAACGGCTGGAAGGGGCATACCCCATCCTGTACACGGGCAAGGGGGGCCGCGTGGCGCACGAGTGCATCGTGGACATTCGCCCGCTGAAACAGGCCAGCGGCATCTCCGAAGAGGACATCGCCAAGCGCCTGATGGACTACGGCTTCCACGCCCCCACCATGTCCTTCCCCGTGGCGGGCACGCTGATGATTGAACCCACCGAAAGCGAACCGAAAGCCGAGCTGGACCGCTTTGTAGACGCCATGCTGAACATTCGCCGCGAGATTCAGGACGTGCAGGACGGCACGATTACTGCCGAAGACAGCCCGCTGAAGCACGCGCCCCACACCCAGGCCGACCTGCTGGACGCGGAGTGGAACCGCGCCTACAGCCGCGAAACGGGAGCGTTCCCCAGCGCCGCGCAGAAGGCGTGGAAGTACTGGCCCGCCGTGAACCGCGTGGACAATGTGTACGGCGATCGAAACTTCGTGTGCAGTTGCCCGCCCATTGAGGATTACGTCGGGGCTTGAGGTAGGGGAAGTAGGGGAAAAGGAAGGGGCAGCCTCCGGGGGATGGAGGCTGCCCTTGCAATAATTTATTCTTCTTCCTGACCAAGTTGAAGGAAATCAAAAATTGCCCCCTTCAACTGTTCCAGATCGTCGTTAGAAAGTCTACCAATGGGCGTTTCCGGAGAAGGTTCCAGCCTATCTGTTGTAAGACAAAAGATTTGATCAGCCAATATTACAGAATCGTGCCGTAAGAAACCATATTTAGAGCCATCCAATTTGACTAAGGTCGGATATCCTCTTGCTAAATCCTTCTCATAGTTTTTTGCAGATGAAATTGGGCAGGCATTAACGGTATAGTGAATTCCCTGACTGCTTACGACCACAACCATATGAGGCAAACCAATTACTCGTTGGTCTGCCTCTGGTTTTGGAAAATTAAAACGGTAAACATCCCCTGGTATCATGCAGAATTACGGATGACTGCGGCTTGCGCGTCTTCAATCAACTTAGAAAAGTCCTCTCTAGACGGATTATTGTCTTCCGCCAAGGGATTAAATTTCTCCCGGCGCAAACGTGCAATTTCTGCACTTTTTGACTGCATTCTCTTTGACAAGCTTGACCTCTTAGAAGCTTTTACAACAGACACAGGATTACCAGTCCTAAAAGCGGCAACACTGTACTCAGCTATTGGTGCCCGCACCACAAAACCTCCCATTCCAACAACAGAAGCAGAAGTTAGTATGGCTACTGCACAAACTAGATCATTCCTTTTCGCTACTGGTGCGTTCGTGTAAGTCATCTTCGACCTCCCTAATCTCCCCAAATTGTTGTTCATAATCCTCAACAGCTTCTTTGAGATTGGCTAGCATCCTCTTAGCTAGAACTGGCTGAAGAACAACACGCGCTGTTAATCTAGCTTCAAATTCACCTTCACGCACTGAATTAGTTGTCGAGACATGGGCAAAAATTGCCTCAAAGTCATAGGGGGTAAATGTGGCGCGAAAAGCATTGGCGTAAACAGGAGTTCGCATCGCCTCTGGAACTACCTCAACTACTTTAGGCAGCGTATTTTGTGGCTTTTGATCCATAGATTCTTCCCTCATTTGGGGCGATGACACGTACAGAATTTTAGCGCAGTTGGCTGACATTTTCATGTCTGTGCGTCCGACAGTTACTCTAGTTGAAATTGCCTATCCTGCTCAAGCCCCCGCTTTGGCTCCCTTTTGGGGGCGGCGGGGGCGGAATGTTGATGGTTGATGGTTCGCTTCGCTGATGGTTGATGGAAGGGGCGCGGGGTTAGGGGCGTTCGTCGCCGGGGAGGGGCGGCACGTCGGGCGCTTTGTCCAGCACGGCGAGGAAGGCAGCGCGGTCAGCTTTGGCGGCCCGCTCCCTGAAAAAGTCCTCTGTTCTCAGAGCGGATACTTTCTCGGCCACCGAAAGCACAATCAGTTGGTTGATGCTGACGCCTTCCTGCTGGGCCAGTTGCTTGAGCTGGGCGTGCAGGCTTTCGGGCAGGCGGACACTGAGTGCAGTCATGATTGACCTCCAAGCAGGGCAAGAAATTGAGCCGGGGTGATGGTCTGAACGCCGAATTTCTCGCTTCCAATAAAGTCACGGGTATTAAAGGTGACGATGTATTGACAGCCAGCGTTGGCGGCCAGCTCTAGCACGAGTTCGTCTTTCGGATCACGGAGTTGGGGCCGCCAGAGAAAGTGGATGGTTTGCGCCTTCCCAGTCGCACAGAGATAGGAAATAAGGGCTTCCACATCGGCCAGGGTGTAATGGCTCGCCTGCCCCTCCCGTTTCAGGACGCTTTCATATTCCAGCACCAGAGCGACAGAAAGATAAAACTCGAATTTTCCTGTTCCAAGCTGGCGCAGGAGGGCGTTGGATGCCCCGGTGCCGGAGCGAAGCGCGGCGTAAATGACGTTGGTATCCAGAACGACGCGCATATCTGATGGTAGCATATGTGTAACCACGCCCCAGCCTCCGCTTTGGCTCCCTTTTGGGGGCGGCGGGGGCTTGATGGTGCAGAAGGCGGAAGGCTTATGGCAGAAGGCCAGGGGAGTTCGTCGGCGTGGGCCAGTGGGCAGCACGACGACCACCGAACAGGTGCGGGCAGGCGCCGCAACAGGCCGGAAGCGTTTTAGCGTCCCCTTAACCGCTCCCCGGCATGCTCCGGTCACGGTCGGGGACGGTCCCCGGCCCGCCTATTAAGGCCCCCCCCTTCAAGGAGTGTGACCGCATGAAAACCCGCCTTCCCCTGATCGCCTGGGCCGCCCTGCCCCTGACCCTCGGCCTCGCCTTCGCCGCGCAGAGCACCCAGTCCACGCAGCCCCAGCCCACGCAGTCCGGCCAGACCCTCAACCAGCCCGGCATTCCCCAGAACCAAACCCAGAGCCAGCCCGGTCAGGCGGCCCCCCGCAGCGGTACCAACTACGCCGACGTGTTTCTGCAAAAGCTCGCCGCGCAGCTCGGCGTCAGCGTGGACAGGCTGAAAGCGGCGGCCACCGCTGCCGGAAGCGCCACCATCGACCAGGGCGTGCGGGCCGGAGACTTTTCCAGCGACCGCGCCGCCGAGATGAAGCAGCGCCTCAACGACAACCCCTTCGCCTTCGGTGGGCGCGGCCCCGGCGGGCGTGGGGGACACGGGATGCACGGGCGCGGCGGCGACATGGAGCGCGGCCCACGTGGAAAGGGCGACCATCGCCACGACCAGGGCACCCTCCAGGACGACACCAACGCCCAGGGCGCTGCCCAGGACAGCAGCTTTACGTTCTGACCTTTCCTCAGCCTTCCCCCGTTGCCAGCGTGCGGCGGGGGGTTTTTGCTTCTCGGTGGACGCCGCCACAATCGTGGGCACGTCGCGCGGTTCAAAGGGCCGCAGCACCAGCAGGTCGTCGGTCAGGGCCACGGGTTCCAGTGGTATGGGCGAAGTCTGGCACGGAAAAGGGGCGGCCCCCCGTCCGGAGAACCGCCCCCTGTTCAGCCTTTAGCCATCAGCCATCGGCCTTCAGCCATCAGCTTTCTGCCATCAGCCCCCTTACTTCTGCTCGACTTCCACCATTTCGCTGGCCTCGATGATGTCGCCTTCCATCACGTCGTTCCAGTCGAGGTTGATGCCACATTCGTAGCCCTGCTGCACTTCGCGCACGTCGTCCTTGAAGCGCTTGAGGCCCACCACGGTGCCCTCGTAGACGACTTCCTTGCCACGCGTGACTTTGGCCTTGGCGTTGCGCTTGAACATGCCGTCGGTGACATACGACCCGGCGATGTTGCCGCTCTTGGGGTGCCGGATGACCATGCGGACTTCGGCGCGGCCCAGGTACTGCTCCTCGAAGACGGGTTCGAGGTTGCCCTTGATCAGGCGGTCGACCTCGTCGATCATCTCGTAGATGATGCGGTAGGCCTTGATCGGGATTTCCTTGTTCTCGGCGACCTTGGTCACGGCGGCCGAGGGCGTCACGTTGAAGCACAGAATCTGCGCCTCGGCGGTGCTGGCGAGCAGCACGTCCCCTTCGGTCGGTGCCCCGATGCCCGCGAGCATCACGTTGAGCTTGACGTCGTCGGTTTCCTTGCGCGCCAGGATGCCTTGAATGGCTTCGATGCTGCCCTGGCTGTCGGCGCGCAAAATCAGGTTGACGGTGTGGACTTCGGACAGCGGCCCGAGCAGGTCGGCGAGGCTGCGCTGGCCCTTGCGGCGCTCGCGGGCGTCTTCCTCGTCGCGGCGGTCACTCGCACGCTGCGCCACGAGTTCGCGGGCGGCGTGTTCGTTTTTGGCGCTGACCACCGTTTCGCCGCTGCTCGGCACCTCGGAAAAGCCCAGAACCTGCACCGGGGTGCTGGGGCCGGCTTCCTTGATGCGCCCGCCGTTGCTGTCGGTCATCGCCTTGATCTTGCCGTAGTTCTCGCCCACGACCAGGAAATCCCCGACGTGCAGCGTGCCTTCCTGCACCATTACGGTGGCCAGCACCCCGGCCTGCTTGTCCACCCGGCCCTCGATGATGACGCCGCTGAAGTCGCCCTTCGGGTCGGCCCGCAGGTCTTCGAGTTCGGCGGTCAGGCTGATGTATTCCAGCAGGTCTTCCACGCCTTCGCCGGTCTTGGCGCTCACGGGCACGACCACCACGTCACCGCCGTACTCTTCGGGCACGAGGTTGAGCTGCGTGAGGTCGGTCTTGACCTTTTCGGGGTCGGCCTGCGGCAGGTCCACCTTGTTGATGGCGATCAGCATCGGCACCTTGGCGGCCTGCGCGTGGGCAATCGCCTCGCGGGTCTGGGGCATCAGGCTGTCGTCGGCGGCGATCACGATGATGGCGATGTCGGCTACGTTCGCCCCGCGTGCGCGGATGGTGGTGAAGGCCTCGTGGCCGGGCGTGTCGATAAAGACGATCTTGCCCTTGCTGGTCTTGGCCTCGAACGCCCCGACGTGCTGGGTGATGCCGCCCGCTTCCTTGGCCGCCACGCGGGTCTTGCGGATGTAGTCGAGCAGGCTGGTCTTGCCGTGGTCCACGTGGCCCATGATGGTCACGACGGGCGCGCGGTGCGGGATTTCCCGGGCAGGCGCGGCGTCGGCCTGGGGCGCGGCGGGGGTTTCGTTTTCCGGCTCGGCTTGAGCAGCCGTGTCGGTGGGGGCAGCGGTGTCGGCAGCAGCGGCAGCCGTGGCCGTGCCCGCAGCGTCACCGCCAGCTTCGTCGGCCAGAATCTGCTTGATGATTTCGACGTTCTCCTCGTCGATGGTGCTGCTCACGCTCTTGTACGAGACGCCCAGACCGTCGAGGATTTCGAGCATCTTGTGGTTTTCGACGCCAAGGTCCTTGGCGAGGGTGTAAATACGGACTTTCGACATGACTCACCTCCGGGTGAGTGAAAAGGGGGAAAAAGCGGGAACTACATGACCGCGCTCTCGGTGTTCATGGTCAGGGTGTGGGGTGGGTCTGAAGCAGGGCGCTGACCACTCCGGCCTGGGCGCGAAAAGCCCGGCGCAGCGGCTTTTCCTGCCAGCACGCGGGCGAATCGGCGCAGACGTACAGCCCTCGTCCGGTGCGGTTGCGCTGCTGGACCACCCACCCCTGGCCCTGCGGGGTCAGGCGCAGCAGTTCGCCCTGGGGCCGTTTGCGGCGGCAGGCGACGCAGGTGCGCTCCGGAACATGCGTCGGCGTGGGCAGAGGCATCTTCAGAACCTCCCGGCGGGCCTCAGCTTTCGGGGCTGACGTCGTCGGGGCTGGCCGTCGCCACCGACTTGGAGTCCTTGAACAGCGCGTCGAAGGCCGACTGAGCCGCGCCCTGGCCCGCGCCGCCTTCCTGCTCCTCCTGAAGCGCCTGCTGCATGGCGGCGTCGAGGTCACTGATCGCGGCGGTTTCGCGCAGGTCGATCTTGAAGCCCGTCAGCTTGGCGGCGAGGCGCACGTTCTGCCCGCCCTTGCCAATCGCCAGCGAAAGCTGGTCGGGGGTCACGGTCACGGTGGCGTCCCGGCTGTCGGTCAGCACCTCGATGGGGCCGACCTTGGCGGGCGACAGCGCGTTGCGGATGAACTCGCGGGTGTTGGCGTCCCACAGGATCACGTCCACGCGCTCGCGTCCGAGTTCGCCGGTCACGGCCTGAATCCGGTTGCCCCGGTGCCCGATGCACGCGCCGATGGGGTCCACGTTGGAGTTGTGCGAGAACACCGCGACCTTGGAGCGCTGCCCGGCTTCACGGGCAATCGCCTTGACCTCCACGATGCCGTTGGCGACCTCGGGAATTTCCTGCTTGAGCAGGTAGTCGAGCAGCCTCTCGTCGGCGCGGCTCGCCAGGATGGTCGGCCCCTTGGGGGTCTTGCGGACTTCCTTGAGGTAGATCTTGACGCGGCCCCCGGGGGTCAGCTTCTCGCCGGGAATCTGCTCGCGGGGGGGCAAGATGGCCTCGCCCGCGCCGAGTTCGACAAACCAGTTGCCCTTGTTGTCGCTGCGGACGACCTGCGCGTTCAAGACCTGCCCTTCGCGGTCCTTGTACTCGTTGAAGACCACGTTGCGCTCGGTTTCGCGCATCTTCTGGGTCAGGGTCTGCTTGGCGGCCTGCAGCGCGATGCGCGAGAACTTCTCCTGGTCCACCGGGAACTCCATCTCCATCCCGATTTCCACGCCGGGGTCGAGTTCGAGGGCGTCGGCCAGCGAAATCTGGGTGTCCTCGTTCTCGACCTTTTCGACCACCTCGCGCACGATCAGCACTTCGAGCACGCCGCTCTGGGGGTCGAGGTGCACCTCGATGCGCTTGTCGGGTTCGACGTTGCGGACATACGCCTGCTGCAACGACTGCTCGAAGGCCTCGATCAGTTGCAGCTCATTGATGTTGCGGGCCTGCGCCACTTCACGCAGCGCCTCCGCAAAGTTCACGTCCTGGGACATAACCACTCCTTGAAAACTGTTGAAAAACGGGGCCGGGGGCAGGAATCAGGCCTGCTTTCCCCGCGCCTGACCTAAGGACATCGAACCTGACATTCCGTATTTTCGGAACAGCGCCGCAAACGCTCCATTCCCGGTTCGACGTACTTTTTTCGAGACTCGCTCTGCTTCGCCGCTTTGCAAGTCCGCTTGGTCAATCTAAAGATTAACTTCGGGGGACTTAGCGGTGCCGGTCGGGAAACTCGGCGAGCCAGGCCTGAATGTCGGCCACGTTGAGGGTGAGGTCCTGGCCTGCCCGGTCGAAGGTCACCTCATCGCCCGACACGGCCTTGATGGGCGCGGTGAAGTGGTGCTCGCCGCGTCCGGGCAGGCTGCGGACCTTGGCCTTGAGACCGAGCATGCGCTCGAAGTGCCGCCCCCGCAGCAGGGGCCGCTTGCCGCCGGGCGACTCGAATTCCAGGCGGTACTCGCCCTCCACGGGGTCGGCCCGGTCGAACTCGGCTTCGGCGGCGCGGCTGGCCGAGGTCAGGTCGTCCATCGTGACGGGCTGCTCGTCGAGTCGGTCGATTCGCACCAGCACGATCAGGTCGCCGCCTTCGCGCTGCTGGGTCACTTCGAGCACCTCGAAGCCCAGGGGACGCACCGCGCCGTCCGCCAGGTCAAAAAGCACCGAATTGTTATTCGTTTTGTTATTCATATTGTTTTCGCTGCTTCCCCAGGGACCGTCCCCAGGGTCAGCGTGCTTCACCACCTCCTCCACGAAAAAAGGTGGGCCGAGAACTTCAGCACCCACCCCCTGGTTCGAGGATTTGGACCCCAGTATAGCGCAAGGCCGCTCATGAACCGGGCGCGGGGTGACGTTGGCGGGGTGACGGTGGCGGGGGGGCGGCGCCTGTTTCCCGGTCTGTTTCCCGCTGCGTCTCCCGCTGCGCTAGACACCCCCGCCCCGCCGGGCCGTCTGCGCGCTACCCTCGGCCCATGTTCGCCTGCCGCGCTCAGTGGTGGCCCCGCTTCCGCTGGGTCTGAGTGCCGCGTTTTCCTTCACCTGCACACGCCCCGGCTCTTTGCCAGGGGCGTTTTTTCAGTCCTCGCCAGGAGGTTGCCATGTCCCCCCAGACCTGTCTCGCCGTTCATGAACTCAATGCCGACCTCGACACGCCCGTGACCGCCTACCTCAAGGCCGCGCAGGGCGAAGACGTGTCGTTCCTGCTCGAAAGTGTGGAGGCGGGTGAAAAGCTGGGCCGTTACTCGTTTATCGGCGTGGGCGAACAGGGCCGTTTCGTGTACCGCGCAGGCCAGGTGGAAAGCAGCGGGATTTTCGGCGACTTCGCGGGCGAGGAGAAAGACCCGCTGGCCCGGCTCTACGCGGTCACGACCCGCCCCGCCGCGCTTCCGGCCGGGTTGCCCGCGTTCATCGGCGGCGCGGTGGGCTACGCCGCCTACGACATCGTCCGCGCTTACGAAACGCTGCCGGACGGCAACCCCGACGAACTCAACCTCCCGGACGCCCTGTTCGTCGCGCCGCGCGGCATGGTGGTGTTCGACCACCTCCGGCACCGGCTGGTGGTGGTGGCGACGGCCCCGGCGCAGGCCGACGCCGAGGCCGAGGCAGAGCGGCTGCTGACCCGGCTGCGTGGCCCGCTGCCCGAGGTGCCGGGAGCGCGGCCCAGCGCCGCACCGCACTTCCAGAGCAACTTCACGCCGCCGCAGTTCATGGAGGTGGTGAACCGGGGGCTGGACTACGTGCTGGCCGGGGACATCTTCCAGTTCGTGCCCTCGCAGCGCTTCAGCGCCGACCTGGGCGACCTGCACCCCTTTGCGCTCTACCGCGCCCTGCGGCGGGTCAACCCCAGCCCCTACCTCGGCTACCTGAACCTGGGCGAAGTGACGCTGGTGGCGAGCAGCCCAGAGAGCCTGCTGCGCAGCGACGGCCGCAGCGTGGTCACCCGCCCGATTGCCGGAACCCGCAGGCGCGGCGAAACGCCCGAGCAGGACGACCGACTTGCCGCCGAACTGCTCGCCGACGAAAAGGAGCGGGCCGAGCACCTGATGCTCGTGGACCTCGGGCGCAACGACATCGGCAAGGTCAGTGCCTACGGCACGGTGCGGGTCGAGAACGCCTTTTCCGTCGAGCGCTACAGCCACGTCATGCACATCGTGTCCGGGGTGCGCGGCGAGTTGCGCGAGGGGCAGACGCCGCTGCACGCGCTCGCCTCGGTGCTGCCGATGGGCACGGTCAGCGGCGCGCCCAAAATCCGGGCGATGGAAATCATCGACGAACTCGAACCCGTGCGGCGCGGGCCGTACGGCGGCTGCTTCGGGTACGTGGCCTTCGACGGCAGCCTCGACATGGCGCTGACCCTGCGCACGATGGTCATCACCGGGGGCCGCGTTCACATTCAGGCCGGGGCGGGCGTGGTGGCCGACAGCGTGCCGGAGCTGGAGGAGCAGGAAACGCGCAGCAAGGCGGCGGCGCTGATGCGGGCGGCAGAACTGGCGGCGGGGGGGCTGTGAGGTTCCCCGCCGCCTGATACGGATTCCGATTGAATCTGGTCGTTTCAGATTCAACCCGACTTGCAAAGCTGCGCAGCAGAGCGGATGCGAGTAGGAAAAAATACGGATTCCGCGATATGGATGCACAGGCGGCGCCTTCCCAACTGTATAGGCCCGACTGTGCAGGAATGAAGCGGAATCCGTATGAGCAAAGAAAATACGGAGCTGAGCGGCGTGGAAGAGATGGCGGCGCTTTTCCGACAGCTCTGAAGAAGAGTTCAGCTCCGTATGACTCGCCCGCCAGAGGCCATAGAACCCCGGCAAAACACGTCCAGACCGCCGTTTATGCTTCCTTAAAGCTCCCGCCGCTCACATCCGCCGGACCGGGCAGCGGGCGTCTTATACCCCTGATGAAAATCAAGCTGACCGCCTACCTGACCAGCCTCGCGCTGCTGTCCTCCGCCGCCGTCGCGCTGCCGCGTGCCCTCCCGAGCGCTCCCGTATCGCAGGCGGCGGGCAAGCTCGAAGTCGTGCACCGCTTCTACGGCCACATGCCCATCGGCGTGACCGTCAACTCGCAGGGCCGCATGTTCGTGTCCTACCCCAACTGGGAAGACGACGTGCCCTTCTCGATTGCCGAGATCAAGGGCGGGCGGGAAGTGCCCTACCCCAACCGCGCCATCAACACCCGTGACCTATCGAAGCCCGACACCACCTTCATCGGCGTGCAGGGGCTGCTGGTGGACGCCCGGGACCGGCTGTGGGTGCTCGACACCGGCACCAGGAACCTGGGACCGATTCTCGACCAGCGGGCGGTCAAGCTGGTGGGCATCGACACCCGCACCAATCAGGTCATCAGGACCATCCACTTCCCCGCCGAGGTCGCCCTGAAAAACACCTACCTCAACGACCTGCGGATTGACCTGCGGCAGGGCGCGGGCGGCGTGGCGTACATCACCGACTCGGGGGCCAAGAGCGGCTCGGGGCTGATCGTGGTGGACCTCGCCAGCGGCAAATCGTGGCGCAAGCTGACGGGCGACGAGACCGTTAAGCCCGTGCCTGGCTTCGTGCCCTACGTGGAGGGGCAGGCCCTCTTCCAGCGGCCCAAGGGCGGCCCGGCCACCCACTTGGGCTTCGGGGCCGACTCGCTTGCCATCAGCCCCGACGGCGCCACGCTCTACTACGCGCCCACCGCCTCGCGCCGGCTCTACGCCGTGCCGACCGCCGCGCTGCGTGACCCCAACCTCAGCGACGCCGAGGTGAAAAAGCAGGTGAAGGACCTGGGCGAGAAGGGCGCCGCCGACGGCCTGGCCGAGGACACCGCCGGAAACATCTACATCACCAACTACGAGCAGGGCGCCCTGGTGCGCCGCCTGCCCACCGGCGAACTGCAGACGCTGGCCCGTGACCCCCGCCTGATCTGGCCCGACACGCTGGCGATTCAGGGCGGCTACCTGTATGTCCTCAACGACCAGCTCAACCGGCAGGGCGGCTACCACTTCGGCCGCGACCTGCGCGTGAAGCCCTACACCCTGCTGCGGATGAAGCTGAACGCGAAGCCGGTGCTGCTGAAGTAGGCGGCGCGGTCCGTATTCGCCCCGGCTCTCCCACCCAGGCCGGGGCGCTTCGTTATACGGATTCCGATTGAATCTGGTAGTTTCAGATTCAATCCGACTTGCAAAGCTGCGCAGCAGAGCGGATGCGAGTAGGAAAAAATACGGATTCTGCGATATGGATGCACAGGCGGCGCCTTCCCAACTGTACAGGCCCGACTGTGCAGGAATTAAGCGGAATCCGTATTATTCCGGGTCCTCATCCCACCCCGGCTCCCAGCGCCCGCCGAGGCCCACCCACGCGCTCAGCAGGTCTTCGGGGACGGCGGCGTGCAGGCGCAGCGTCTCGCCGCTCACCGGGTGCGGCACCTCCAGAAACTGCGCGTGCAGCGCGTGCCGGGTCATGATTTCGCTCGCCCGCCCGTACACGGCGTCACCCAGAATCGGGCTGCCGAGGTGCGCGAGGTGCACGCGAATCTGGTGGGTGCGTCCGGTACGCGGCTGGGCGCGGACAAGGGCCAGCGTGCGTCCGTGCCCGTCGGGGTGGGCCTCGAGCGGGGTGAAAAGCGTCTGCGCTTCCCGCGCTCCCGCCCCGCCCACCGTCATGCGCTGGCGCTGGACCGGGTGCCGGCCGATGGGGGCGTCCACCTGCACGGGGCGCTCGGCTTTCCACTGCCCCGCTGCAATCGCCAGATAGGTCTTTTTCGTTTCGCGGTCTTTGAAGGCGGCGGCGAGGCGGGCGTGCGCGGCCACCGTCTTGGCGACCACGATGACGCCGCTGGTGTCCTTGTCGAGGCGGTGGACGATGCCGGGGCGGTAGCCGCCCTCGGTGTCGAAGTCTTCCTGTTCGGGCAGCCGCATGCGCCCCAGCAGCGCGTTGACCAGCGTGCCGGAGGTGAGGCCGGGGGCGGGGTGCGTGACCATGCCCGGCGGCTTGTTCACGGCAATCAGGTGTTCGTCCTCGAACAGCACGTCCAGCGGCACCTGCTCGGCCTCGACATGGGCGGAAGCCGGGGCGGGGGGAGCAACCCGCAGCGTTTCGCCGCCGCGCAGCTTCTGGCTGGCCTTGCCCGCCGGGGCGCCGTCGATTTCGACCCGTCCGGCCTCGATCCACGCCGCCACCTGCGAGCGGCTGACCCCGCTGAGGGCAGACACCACCGCGTCGAGGCGTCCGGGTTCGGCGGTGAAGGTCAGCGGGGCAGGCACTTCGGGCATGGGGGCGAGTGTACTCGACACGGGGCCATGTTCCCCCCAACGTGACAGGCAACCCTTTCGGCACGCCTTCCGTATTCGGAGCATGACCAAGACGTTCGTGCTGCCTCTGCTCGCCGCCCTGCCTGCGCTGCTGGTGTCGTGCCGCGACGACGTGGACATCAGCCGCTACCAGCGCATGCAGTTCAATTCCTACCAGGAGTGCGCCGCGTACTACCGGGCGCAGATTCAGCAAGGCCTGCAAAACCCCTGTGCCCGCAGCAGTTCCGTGTCCGGCAGCGGCGCTTCTTTCATGTACTACGGCCCCTACTACTACAACCAGAGCGGCACCCAGCGCTACGTCGGCTACGACGCCAGCGGCAACCCCGCGCCTACCGGCCTGAGCTACGACAGCAAGCGCGGCAGCTACGGCTCGTTCAAGGCCGGTGGCACCCGTCGGGGCGGCCTGACCTCCAGCGCCCGCAGCGGCGGCTTCGGGGGCTGAGGTGCGGCGCCTGACTTTCGCTCCGCGCCCGAACTGGGAAGCCCGGCTTCAGGCGGTCGGCATGACGTGGTACGCGCCTGCCCCCGAACACCCGGTGCCCTACTGGGGCGAGGAGGCCTGCTACGCCTTCACGCCGGGGCAGGTGGCCGACCTGCGGCGCGACTCGCAACTCCTGACCGACCTGATTCTGGAGGCGACGGGGTACGCCATCGAGCGGGGGCGGCTGGCCGAACTGGGGATTCCGGCCTTCCTGCACTCGGCCATCCGCGAGTCGTGGGAGCGCGACGACCCCACCGTGTACATGCGGCTCGACCTCGCCTGGGACGGCAGCGGCCCGCCCAAACTCCTCGAGGTCAACGGGCAGACGCCCACCAGCCTGCTCGAGGCAGCCGTCTGCCAGTGGCACTGGCTCGAAGACCGCCTGGAGGCGGGGCAGCTTCCGGCGGGCGCGGCGCAGTGGAACACCATTCACGAAGGGCTGGGCGAGCAGTGGGCGCACCTGTACGCGGCGCGGGGCGTGCGGCAGGCGCATTTCTCGGCGGGGCGCAACGTGGAAGACATCGCCACCGTCACCTACCTGCGCGAACTGGCAGAGGCGGCGGGCGTGCGCGGCTCCTTTCTGGCCGCCGACGAGGTGGGAACGAACCCCGCCCACCCCCAGCTGCTCGACACCTGGGACCTGCCGATTGCCCACCTGACCTGGCTGTGGCCCTTCGAGTACGCCTGGGAATCGCGTGACGCGCTGTTTCTGGCGTCCACCACCACCCGCTTCATCGAGCCGCTGTGGAAGGCGGTCACGTCCAGCAAGGGGCTATTGGCGCTGCTGCACGAACTCAACCCCGGTCACCGCCTGCTGCTGCCCGCTGCGCTCACGCCGGGCGCCCTGGGCGAGGACGTGGTGCGCAAGCCGCTATTTTCCCGGGAAGGGCAAAACGTCCAGCTGCCCGGCGAGGCCGTGACCCCCGGCGATTACGGCGACCTGCCGCTGGTGGAGCAGGCGTATACCGAGCTGCCTGCCTTCCAGACGGAGGACGGCCCGCGCTACCCGGTCATGGGCGTGTGGGTGGCGGGCGACGAGGTGTGCGGCCTGGGCATCCGCGAGGGGCGCAGCCGCGTGACCGACAACCGGGCGACCTTCGTGCCGCAGGTGACGTTGCCGGGGTGAGTAATACGGATTCCGCTTAATTCCTGCACAGTCGGGAAAGCGCCGCCTGTGCATCCATATCGCAGAATCCGTATTTTTTCCTACTCGCATCCGCTCGGATTGAATCTGAAACTACCAGATTCAATCGGAATCCGTATGACATTGCCGGGGTAGGCGGCCCGCTGCCTACTGGCTGCCCGCCCGCGTTTCCTTGAGGTTGATGCTGCCGGTGTACCTGTCGAAGTCCACCACGACGCGGTAGTTGCCCGTCTCCCCGCCGCCGAGGACGTTCAGGCTCCACTCGTTGTTTTCCCCCGACTTTCCCCCCGACTGGCAGACCTGTCCGGCGAGCTGGTTGCCCTGGGGTCCGTAGAGGCGCACGGTCGCGCGGCCACTGCGAACCCGGCACGAGCCGGTCACGCCGACGAACTGGTTGTCTTCCAGCGTGCGGAAGGCGTAGGTGTTGGTGCCCTTCGCATGCAGCAGGTACGTCTCGGTCAGGGTGACATAGCCCAGACGCAGCCCCAGCGTGAAATAGAGCAAGGCGAGGGTCGCTGCCAGAGCAACAAACAGAACGCGCATTGCAACTCATAGTAACGCTTGTCTCAAATGGTGGCCTTATACGGATTCCGCTTAATTCCTGCACAGTCGGGAAAGCGCCGCCTGTGCATCCATATCGCGGAATCCGTATTTTTTCCTACTCGCATCCGCTCTGCTGCGCAGCTTTGCAAGTCGGATTGAATCTGAAACGACCAGATTCAATCGGAATCCGTATTATTTCAGGGGACGCAGCCGCCGCACCGCCTGCCGCAGCGCCTCGGGGCTGAGGTGCCCGAAAGCGAGCAGCACCGCCGGTTCGTGGGCCGGTCCCAGGGGCCGTGCCGGGGTCAGGCCGACGCCCAGACGTGCGGCGCGGGCGACCGTTTCCTGCTCGTCGCTGCCGGGGGGCAGGCGCACGTACAGGTGCAGCCCGGCGCGGGCGGGCAGGGCGTTCCACCCCGGCAGTTCGGCCCGCAGCGCCGTGAGCAGCGCCCCGCAGCGGTGCGCGAGCAGGGCGCGGGCGCGGCGCAGGTGCCGGGCGTAGGCGCCCGAGGCCAGCACGTCGGCCAGCGCCAGGGCGTCGAGCACGCCGGGCACACGGTCGGTCAGGGGCCGGGTGCGCGACAGCACCTCGGTCACTTCGGGCGGCGCCACCACGAAGCCGCTGCGGGTCACGGGCGCCAGACTCTTGGAAAAGCTGCCGAGCAAAATCACCCGGTCAGGCGCCTGCCCTTGCAGCACGCTGGGGGGCCGCCCCCGGTGGTGCAGGTCGGCGGCGTAGTCGTCTTCCAGCACGAAGGCGCCCGCCTGCCGCGCCCAGCGGATGACCGCCTGCCGCCGCGCCGCGCCGAGGGTGACGGTGGTGGGGTACTGGCACGCGGGGGTGAGGTAAAGGAGGTCGGCCCGCTGCGGCAACTCGGCGGGCCGCAGCCCCCCGTCGTCCACCGCCGCGCCGAGCAGCCGCGCCCCCGTCGCGGCGAAGGCGGCCTGGGCGCCGGGGTAGCCGGGCTGCTCGGTCACCGCCAGCCGCCCCGGTTCCAGCAGGATGCGCGAGAGGGCGTCGAGAGACGACTGCGTGCCCCCGGTCAGCAAAATCATCTCGGGCGTGACCTGTGCCCCGCGCTCCGAGCGCAGGTAGGCGGCCAGGGCGCGGCGGGTTTCGGGCGGGCCGAGGGGGTCGCGCAATCCCTCGCCCTCACGCGGCGCGGCGGCGCGGCGGGCAAGAGCCTGCGCCCAGGCCCGCGCCGGGTACAGCTCTGGCACCGGCTGCCCGATTCGCAGATCGAAGGGGTACTCGCCGCCCGCGTCTTCCACCTGCCCACTCAGCGCCCGCCGCGCCCAGGCACTCAGCGGCAGGGGTGGGGGAGAGGGGGGCATGTCCTCGTCCGGCGGCACACAGACCCGCGTGCCGCTGCGCCCGCGCACCTCCACGTACCCCTCGATTTCCAGTTGCGACAGGGCGTCCACCAGCGTGTTGCGTGACACGCCCAGCGCCGCCGCGAGTGGGCGGTGCCCCGGCAGCCGGACCCCCTGCGGCAGTCGCCCCTGCGAGATAGCCGCCCGCAGGGTGCGCTCGGTGCGGGTGTGCAGCGCCTCGCCGGGTTCGGCGGGCAGCAGGGTCAGACCTTCCAGCGCGGCGCCCGCCCTCTTCAGCGCCTGAACTCCCGGCGCAGCCACTCGCGGTCGCCGCCTTCGGCTTCCAGCGCCTGCCCCGCCAGCTCCACGAACAGGTCGCGGGCCGCTTCCGCGTCGGCCAGGGTCAGGCCGTGCGCGGCGGGGTCGGCCAGCAGTTCACGCACGAAAGCGAACACCTGCTTGTTGGGGTGAATTTCGCCCCTGACCGTCACGTCGGCAGACCACTTCAGCAGGTAGTCCAGCGCGTAGGGCGCGGGTTCGGTCACGCAGCCGCCGGGGTAAGGAATGCGTTGGGGGCCGGAAAAGGAAACGGCGGGGGACATGGCAGAAGACACAGCCGCAGTGTAGGCGAGCGCAAAAAGAAATGGAGGGCGTAGCCCCCCACTTCCGTGCCTTCCACTCCTGTGCCCTCTACTGCGGCTGCCCGGCTCAGCCCACGCTCGGCGAGGCCCCCAGCGCCCTCATCACGGCGCGGGTGAAGGTCCGGGTGTCGGCCTGCCCGCCGAGGTCGCGGGTGGGCTGCTCGCGCAGGGCGAGCGCCACCGCCCGGTCCACCTGGTTGGCGGCGTCGGGGCGCTCCAGCCCGTGACGCAGCAGCATCCCCACGCTCATGATGGCGGCGGCGGGGTTGGCGACGCCCTTTCCGGCGATGTCGGGGGCGGAGCCGTGAATCGGCTCGAACAGGCCCGGGCCGTCGCCCAGGGACGCCGAGGGCATCAGGCCCAGCGAGCCGGGAATCACGGCGGCGAGGTCGGAAAGGATGTCCCCGAACAGGTTTTCGGTGACGATCACGTCGTAGCGGCTGGGGTCGGCCACGATCAGCATCGCCACACTGTCCACGTACTCGTGGTTCAGGTGAATAGAGCGGTACTCGCGGTCCCGCAGCGCCTGCACGTCGCGCCGCCACAGTTCGGACACCTCCAGCACGTTCGCCTTGTCCACGCTGGTCACGCGGCCCTTGCGCTGTTCGGCGGCCCAGAACGCCACTTTCGCCACCCGCTCGACCTCGGCGGTGGTGTAGCGCATGGTGTTGTAGGCGCTGTCGCCCTCGATCTGGCGGTCCCCGTCGAAATAGATGCCGCCCAGCAGCTCACGCACGATGAGGATGTCCACGCCGCGCGCCAGCTCGGGCTTGAGCGGCGAGAGGTGCTCCAGTCCCGGCTGCACACGCACCGGGCGCAGGTTGGCGTAGCAGCCCAGGGCCTTGCGAAGTGCCAGCAGGCCGGATTCGGGGCGCAGGTGCCGGGGCAGCTTGTTCCACGCGCTGTCGTGGGCGCCGCCCACCGTGCCGAGCAGCACCGCGTCGGCCTCGGCCAGCGCGTCACGGGTTCGGGCAGGAAAGGGGTCGCCGTGCGCGTCGTAGGCGCCGCCGCCGAGGGCGTGTTCCTCCAGTGTGACGTCGGGCGCCACCTCGCGCAGCACCTGAACCGCTGCGGCAGTCACCTCGGGGCCGATGCCGTCGCCGGGCAGGGTGATGACTTTAGGCATGATGCTTCTCCTGTGGGCGCGTGACCTGCGCGGGGCGGGGGCCGTCTTCCTTGGCCGGGTCGTCACCCAGCGGCGTGCCCGCGTGGCCGTGGCCCGCCGAGGTGCTCGCGTTGTCGAGCCGCTCGCCTTCCACGTCCTCGCCCGCTTTCATGTATTCCAGCCAGCCGCCCGCTTTTTGCACGTCGAGCGCGAACTGCGGCACCGGCACGAAGGTCAGCGTCTGCCCGGTTCGCCTGTTGGAAATGGTGCCCGCCGTCAGGTCGAGGTCGGCCTCGTCGCCGTCCTCGAAGGCTTCCACGATGCCGTCACACTCCAGCGCCAGGAAGCCGTTGTTGATGGAGTTGCGGTAATAGATGCGGGCGAAGTTGGGCGCGATGACCGCCGCCACGCCCGCGCCGCGCAGCGCCCACACCGCGTGTTCGCGGCTCGACCCGCAGCCGAAGTCGGCCCCGGCCACGATGATGTCGCCTGCCTTCACGCGCCGCACGAAGTCCTTGTCGTAGTCCTCCATCGCGTACTTCGCCAGCTCCGACTCCACATCGGTGGTCAGGTGGCGGGCGGGAATGATTTCGTCGGTGTTGATGTGGTCACGGGCAAAGACGTGAACAGTGGGCATGGGAGCACCTCCGGGTGCGAAGAGACGAGTGGCGAGGTTCCAGGCCAGTCAATGACCAAGCCGAAATAATACGGATTCCGATTGAATCTGGTCGTTTCAGATTCAATCCGAGCGGATGCGAGTAGGAAAAAATACGGATTCCGCGATATGGATGCACAGGCGGCGCTTTCCCGACTGTGCAGGAATTAAGCGGAATCCGTATAAGGGGGAAATCATCGAGAAAGCCGCGTTCAGCAGGCCCGTTCCCAGCGCCGCAGCGGGCAGCCCCAGCAGCGGCCAGCCGCTCGCCCGGCGCCCCCGGGCCAGTTGAATAAGCCCGGCGGTCAGGGCCACCAGGAGCAGGGCTGCCCACGCCAGCAGCGAGAAAGGAAAGGTCAGATGAGCCCAGACCGGGTATTCCACGAGGGTGTACCACGTCAGCAGCGAGGGCAAAATCAGCGTGAGTAGGGAGCCGCCCAGCAAATCAGGGCGCTCACGGGCCGGCACCTGCCGCCCGCCCAGCCAGGTCCACGCCGCGTAGAGCAGCGCCGCGCACAGGAACAGGGCCGGCAGCGTCATCTCAGTTGCTGTCCTGCCCGGCGGCGAACGGCAGCAATTCCTCCGGCACTTCCTCGCTGTAGAGGTCGCGCCAGTGCTCGCCGTCGAAGGTCACTTCGGATTCCATGTAGGTCTGCGACAGGGGGTTGTCTTCGCCCAGCACGTCGCGGGGAATGTCGAGGCGAACGGCGACGGGCACCGGGAGCGGCTCGCCGTCCGGGACCGTCAGTTCGGTGCCCAGCACTTCCTGAAGCATGGTGCGGTTCCACTCGGCCCACGCCTGCGGGTTTCCGGCCCCGGTGGACTCGGTGAGGTCGGTCTGAAGCTGCCGGATGTCGGCCTCGCTGAGTTCGTCGTCCTCGTCCCACTCCACCCGCCCGTCGCTGTGGACGGTCACGGTAATCATGTTCAGGTCGAAGAACTCGGCGAGTTCGGGGGCCAGGCCGCCGCCCTCGATTTCGGCGTCGGGGGCCTCGTAGGGGTGCCAGGTGTCGCCGTCGAGGGTGTACGCCGCGCCGCTGAGCAGATAAAACTCGAGGTCGCGGAAATAGGCGGTCGCCATCAGCGGGCTTTGCAGCGGGGCCGAGCGGCGAATCTCGAAGAACGAGCGCCGCGCCACCGGCACCTCGTCCAGCGCGGCGGTCAGCGCCTCACGGCGTTCGGGGGTGAGGTCGCCTTCCTCCTCCTGCGCCTCCAGAACCTCGCGGTGCGCGGCGATCCATTCTTTGAGGGTCTGGCCGTGGAACTCGCGCACCAGCGTCTCGAAGAATTCCAGCGTTTCGCCCTGCTCGTCGAGTTCGCCCACGTCGGGCGTCACGTCGATGCGGCCCTCAAGCCAGTGGTCCACCTGAAACTGCCCCAGCGACTCGCCCTTGATGTCGAAAGCCGGGTGCTGCTGGAGGCCTCGCACGAGCTGTTGCGGGTCGCGCACCGTCGGCAGGGTCTGCCAGGTCTCACCCTCGAAGGAGTGGCGCTGATCGCGCAGACGCACGCTGCCGCCCTCCACGGGAATCACCGCGCCCATCCGCTTGCCCGCCGATCCCAGCGCCAGCTCGCCGTCAATCTGGCGCAGCGCGGGCACCGGAATGCGCTCCACGTCCTCGCGGGTGGCGTAGCGCTCGCTGCCCCGGCTGCTCAGCACCGTGACCGTGCGGTATTCGGCGTCCCAGGCGGCCCCGAAGGACTGCGAGTCGCGCAGCGCCTTTTCGATGAGCGCCCGCTGCGCGGCGTCCTCCGGTCCTTGCACCAGCCGCACCTCGCCGCCGCGTCCCAGTTCGGCGCTGAAAGGAAAGACGGTCGGCATCAGGCCGAGTTGTTTGCGTCGTTTGGCTTCACCCATGATGGCTCCAGTGTGCCAGAGAGCGGCGCGTCATTCGTCGTCCTCCTCCTCATCGTCGTCCCCCGTGTCCAGTTCGGTCCAGGTCTGCCCGTCGAAGGTCACGGCGCTGGGCGTGATGGCCTGCGCCGCCAGCGCGGGGTCGGCCTCCACCATCTGACGCAGCAGGCCCACCCGCAGGCCGCTGGGCACCTCGTCGCCGCTTTCCAGCCCGAACAGCTCGCGCAGGGTCGCTTGCCATTTCTCCGGGTCGCCCGCGCCGAGGTCGGCCCTCAGGTGGCGCTCTAGGGCGTCCGTGACTTCCGGCGCGAGGTTCTCGCCCTGCACCTGCACCCGCCCGTCGGCGTGCAGCTCGGCAGTCACGCTGTGCAGGTCGAACAGCGAAGAAAACAGGTCGAAGGGGCTGTCCTCGTCCGTGCCCTCGTCTGTGCCCTCATCTGCGTCCCCGTCCGTGTCCCCTGGGGCGCCCAGCTTGAGGTTGCCCGGCGCGAGGTCCTGCGGCGCGGGGGCGTAGGCGTGCCACTCGCCGCCGTGCAGGTACTCCGCCGTTTCGGGCAGCGCAACGAACCGCAACTCCGCCGCGTCGTCCAGCCGCAGCCGCACCCGCCGCGCCTCGGGCACGGCGCTCGCCGGGCCGCCCGCCGCCGCGTGCCGCTCGGCCCAGGTCTGTCCGGGCGGGCCGCCTTCGGTGCCGTGGTACTCGCGCACGGCGTCTTCCACCGCGTCGAGCAGGTCGTCCGGCGCGTCGGGTTCGAGGTCGATGCGGCCCTCGCGGTAGTGCAGCGCGTCGAAGGTGTTCGGCGCCGAGCCGTCGCCCTGCACCGGCACGCCGGGCATCTCGGGAAAGGGGCGCACCTCCCAGCCCTCCTCGCCGTCCGGACCGGACACCGCGCCCGACTCGGCCACCGCGTACTCGTACAGCTGCGCCTGACCGCGAATCAGCAGCCCGCGCACCCGCCACAGCGCCGCGTCCTCGCGCACGTCCGCCAGCGGGGTCGCTTTGAGGGCCTCGGCCACCTGCCTGGCCTGGGCTTCCTCGTCCAGGCCGCGAATGTCCATCTGTCCGCCGGGGTGCAGGACGGCCTCGAAGGGACGCACGCCGGGGGGAAGCAGCTTCATGGGATCTAGAGTCATGTGCAGCTCATTGTGAAGGGTGGGGGAGGGGTCACGTTCAGTCTGCCGCGTTCCGGTCGTTGCCCTCGGCGTCGTAGCGGCGCGGGTCGGCGATGTACCCTTCCACCGCACTCGCGGCGACGGTGGCGGGACTGGCGAGGTAAATCTGCGCCGAGGGGTCGCCCATCCGCCCCACGAAGTTGCGGTTGCTGCTCGAAATGCACACGTCGTCCGGCCCCAGCACGCCCGAGTGCATCCCCAGGCAGGCGCCGCACGAGGGGTAGCTGACACTGGCACCCGCGTCCACGAAGATTTCGAGCAGCCCTTCCTGCGCCGCCTGCTTCCAGATGGCCTGGGTTGCGGGCACCACGATCATCTGCACGTTCTCGGCAATCTTGCGGCCCCGCAGAATTCGGGCCACGTCGCGCAGGTCGCTGATGCGTCCGTTGGTGCAGCTGCCGACGTAGGCGTGGGTCACGGCGATGCGGTCACTGCCCGCCACGCGGCCATTGCTGGGAATGTGGGGGTAGGCGACGGTGGGTTCGACCTGCGCGGCGTCAATCTCGACCACGACCTTGTACTTGGCGTCGGGGTCGGACTGGTACTCGGTGTACTGCTCGGGCGACACGCCGCGCTGCTGCATGTAGGCGCGGGTGATGTCGTCCACCGCCACGATGCCGGTCTTGCCGCCCGCCTCGATCGCCATGTTGGTCAGCGTGAAGCGGCCCTCCATGTCGAGGTTGTCGATGTAGTCGCCCACCCATTCCATCACCATGTAGTTCGCGCCGTCGGCCCCGATGCGCTTGATGACCTCCAGCACGATGTCCTTGGGCGTCACGCCGGGGTTGGTTTGACCTGTCACCCGGATCAGCATCGTCTCGGGCACCTTGAACCACACCTTGCCCGCATAGATGGCGCCCGCGAGGTCAGTGGAGCCCACGCCGGTCGCAAACGCCCCGAGTGCGCCCGCGTTGCAGGTGTGACTGTCACCGCTGACCAGCGTCTGCCCCGGCTTCATCAGGCCGGTGTTTTCCAGCACCACGTGAGCGATGCCGCCGCGCCCCACGTCGTAGAAGTGCTCGATGCCTTTTTCCTGCACCCAGCTCTTGAGCTTCTGGTACATCTTGGCGGCCTTGATGTTCATGGCGGGCACCGAGTGGTCGGGCACCGCCACGATCTTCTGCGGGTCGAACACCCGGTCCATGCCGCGTTCCTCCAGCATCCGCAGCGCGGCGGGGGTGGTGATTTCGTGGCACAGCACCCAGTCGGTGGCACACTCGATGAGCTGGCCCGGCACCACGGTGTCGTGCCCGCTGTGCGCGGCCAGCATCTTCTCGGCAATCGTCATTCCCATATGGACCTCCCCCAGATCAATCCTTCGGACGAAAAACGCCCCCTCAGCTACTCGGCTGCGGGGGGCACGTGAAGAACGGCTGGGAAACTCGCGCTCAACGCCCCAGACGAAGAAGAAGGCCCGCCGGGGCCGGTTTCTCACGGGTCACGCTGAACATGCCTGGACTGTAGCGCCGGGCCGGGGCCGGGGCAGGGGGGCGGGTTAGGCAGGCTGGCAGTGGTGGGCCGGGGCCGCGCACTCGGCGCTGTCCACGACCACCACCCGGGCCGACTCGGGCACCCAGAAGCGCCCGGCGTTCTCGCGGTCCGGCAGGCACGGCAGCCGCACCCGGCGGGGCAAAGTCAACGCGCGGAGCACCCGCAGCTGTGGCGCCGGGTCGGGAGCCAGCCACAGCACGACCTCGCCCTCGGTCGTCTGACAGATGAGGTAGCCGTTGCCGTTGAGAGTGCGCTGCGGCAATCCCAGCGCTGTAATGACGAGTTGTCTCTCAACTGGCATCATGGCACTATTGTGCCACCTCTACTTTTACCGGGTTCTGACAGCCGGTCTGACAGCCGGGTCTTAACGCTCACCCCCACTTTCGGTGGACGTCTGGGGGGGAGTGGGGGAAGACATTGCCGCCACGACCGATATCCGCCTGCCCCTGGAGCGCTTGAAATTCAGTGTCCGCGCCGCCCTGCTGTGCGTGCGCGACGGCGAACTGCTCGTCCAGACAAGCGGGGGGCGGGCGCCCCCGAACCTTTTTTCTTTCTGCCCGGCGGCACCCTGAGGACCGACGAGGACGCCGCGAGGTGCGCCCGGCGCGAGTGGGAGGAGGAAGCCGGCCTGCCCTGCGGCCCGCTGCGGCCCGCGGCGGTGGTCGAAAACTTTTTCGGGCCGCCAGAAAAACGCCGCACGAAATCGGCCTTTATTTCCGTATGGAGGAGCTGCCCGCCGCTCTGCCGCACGGCGCGTTCGGCGTCCTCGACAATGCCGACACCGGCTTCAAGTGGGTGGCGCTGACCGAACTGGGCGGGCAGGCGGTGTCCCCGCTGCCCGTGCGTGAGCTGCTCGGCGTGCCGGCGGGGGAGGTGCGGCACCTCGTCATCCGGAGCTGATACGGATTCCGCTTAATTCCTGCACAGTCGGGAAAGCGCCGCCTGTGCATCCATATCGCAGAATCCGTATTTTTTCCTACTCGCATCCGCTCGGATTGAATATGAAACTACCAGATTCAATCGGAATCCGTATGAGTCGGGCCACAGCGTCGGGCTACAGCTTCGTCAGGTTGGCGAACTTCACCATCAGTTTCTTGATGCCCGCCGAGGCGAAATGCACCGTCACTTCCTGGCGCTCGCCCACGCCCGCCACGGCCAGCACCTGACCCTCCCCGAACTTGGGGTGCCGCACGCGCTCGCCGCCCCGGTAGGCGAGGTCGGCGGTCAGCGGGCTGGTGTTCTTGACCGCTGTGGTCGCGGCGGGCACGGTGGGGCGGTACTGCTTCCAGGTCTTGGCGCGGTACTCGACGACCTGGCCGTAGGGGTCCACCGTGTCGAACAGGCCCTCGATGTCTTCCAGAAAGGCGCTGTCTTCGGCGGCGTTGGTCTTGCCGAACTGCATCCGGTTTTGCGCGGCGGTCATCAGCAGCCGCTCCATCGCCCGCGTGATGCCGACGTAAAAGAGCCGCCGCTCCTCCTCGATGCCGCCCGGTCCCTCGGCCATCGCGCCCTTGCTCGGCAGCAGCCCCTGCTCGACGCCCACGATGAACACCACTGGAAACTCCAGCCCCTTGGCGTTGTGCAGCGTCATCAGCGTCACGGCGTCTTCGGGGGCGCCTTTGTTCTCGGCTTTGGTGCGCATGTCGTCCACGCTGGAAAGCAGCGCGGCGTCGTCGAGGAAATCGGCAATCGAGCCTTCGTTCTCCTGCGACCATTCCTCGGCGGCGCTGACGAGTTCTTCGAGGTTTTCCAGTCGCACCTGCCCCTCCTGTCCTTCTTGCCGCAAAAGGTCGAGATACCCGCTCGTTTCCATGACAAAGCGGAAAAAGGCGGCAGGCTCGTAGTTGTCGGCGGCTTCGGACATCGCTTCCATCAGCCGCGCGAACTCGACGGCCTTTTGTGCGCCCCGGTCGAGAATGTTCTGCTCGGCGGCGTTCGCGCAGGCGTTCAGAATCGTCGTGCGGTGTTCCCGCGCCCAGTCCATCAGTTTTTGCAGCGCTGTGTCGCCAATCCCGCGCCGGGGCCGCCCGATGATGCGCCGCAGGGCCACGTCGTCGGCGGGGTTGATGGCGAGGCGGGCGTAGGCGAGGATGTCCCGAATCTCGCGCCGGTCGTAAAAGCCCACGCCGCCCACGATGCGGGTCGGAATCTGCACCCGCCGCAGCGACTCTTCAATCACGCGCGACTGTGCGTTGGTGCGGTACAGAATCGCCATGTCCGACCACGCCCGTCCCTCGCCGTGCAGCCGGGTCAGCCAGTCGGCCACGTAATCCCCCTCGGCACGGTGGTCGGTGGCGCGGTGGAAGGTGACGGGGTGGCCCAGCTCCTTGACCGGTTTGAGGGTCTTGTCGAGGCGCTCGGTGTTGTTTTCAATCAGTTTGTTGGCCGCTTCCAGCACGCGCCCGCTCGAACGGTAATTGTGTTCGAGCATGTACACCTTGGCGTCGGGGTAGTCCTGCTGAAAGTCGAGGATGTTCTGAATGTCGGCGCCACGGAACTTGTAGATGCTGTTGTGGACGAGCATGCCGCCCGCAAGGTAGGTGTGCAGCGGCGACACGGTGAGGTCGTACACCGGCCCGGCGTAGTCGAAGGTGTCCACCGCTTCCACGGCTTCTTCGACGAGTTCACCGCCTCGCTCGACAAGCACCGTCATGCCGGGGTGCAGGTGCGAAAGCGGCAAGAAGGCGTACATCACGCCGCCGATCTGGGCCATGCGCTGCAATTCGAGGCCGCCGTCACGGGCGATTTGCTGCGCTTCGGCCAGCGCCTGGGGATAATCCTTGCGGCTGAGTTCCAGGCGGTAGCCGCCCCGGCCATTGGAGCGCACCGCGTGCCCAGCCTGCAAGAGTCGCTCGGCCACGTCCGCGCGGCTACTGCTCCACTGAATGCGGTGATAGCCCACCTGCCCACTGCGGAAATCCTGAAACATCACCAGGTTGACGCTCTGACGCCGCAGGCCGTTTTGCGGGCGGTGGTGCGGGAACTCCGGGTGCAGGTGCAGGTCGGCCATCAGGCGCTGCGCCGCCGCCGCCGTGTCGAGTTCGGCAAAGAGACGCTGAAGGTGGGCTTCGGAGAGCGCGAGTTGCCGCCCCACGCCGTGGAACAGCACCGTGGGCAGGCCGTACTTCGCCGCGTAATACGCTTCCCAGTACGCCGCGTCGGCCCTGGAGTCGCAAATCCGCAGCACCCAGACCTTGTCGCCGTGCTCCTGATTCAGCCGCACCCGGCAGCCGTAGTCGGTGCGCCCCTCGCCGTTTTGCCGCGCCCCCATCGTCAGGCCGATGCGGTAACCCCGGTCCTCGCGCTGCATCAGGGAGACGTACCACTGCCCCTGCATGGGCTGGTGCCGCGCGAGCACCACGTGATGTGGCGTGCCGGTCAGCTCGGCGCTCGCCGTCTTGACCCGCCAGTGCCTGCCGTGCGACTCGCCGCGCTTGACCTGCGTGATTTCGCCGCCTGTGACCCGGTTCTTTCCGCCCGTGCCGCAGATACGGTCACCGACTTGCAATGTCTCGATGGGCCGCCAGCCTTGCGGCGTGCAGATCAGGGTGCCGGGAAGCAGGCACTGATCGGGGTCCCCGACGACCAGCAGGTTCCGGTCCCGCGAAGCCAGCAGCCGCGTCAGCTCGTACTGTGCCCGGTTCGTGTCCTGATACTCGTCGATGTGAATGAACCTGGCCCGGTTCTGCACCCGGTCGAGCACGCCCGGCACTTCCTGAAACAGCCGAACGGTTTCAGTAATCAGGTCGCCGAAATCGATGGCGTTCTGGCCCTTCTTGCGGGCCTCGTAGCGGCGGTAGACCTCGGCGGCGCTCTCACGCGGCAGGCCGCTGATGAACGGCTCGCGGCTGCGGCCCAGGTCGTCGGGCGTCCACAGGTTGCTCTTGGCGCGGTCGATGATGCCGCGCAGGGCGCGCGGCTGCGTCTCGGCCCCGATGCCGGGCACACTGCCCATCACTTCCTTGATGATGTCGAGCTGGTCGTCGTCGTCGTAGATGACAAAGCCGCGCCGGAGGCCGATGTGCTCGCCGTAGGCCCGCAAAATCCGCACGCCCGCCGAGTGAAAGGTGCTCATCCAGAGGTCGCCCGCGCCCGGCACGAGGTGGCTGGCCCGCTCACGCATTTCGGCGGCGGCCTTGTTGGTGAACGTCACCGCCAGAATCTCGCCCGGCTGCACCCCGTAATGCCCGATCAGATGGGCGATGCGGTAAATCAGCGTGCGCGTCTTGCCGCTGCCCGCCCCGGCGATCACCAGTGCGGGGCCGGTGAAATGGTCGGCGGCCTGCGCCTGGGTGGGGTTGAGGGCCTGGAGCAGGTCGGGCGCACCGGGAGAAGCAGTCACCGGGGGATTGTAGCAGGGGGATTTACGTTGTGGGCGTAAAAGGCTGCGGTTCTGGCAGCTTCACCCCGAAACTCCGGCCTCCAGCTCCCGCCGCACGTTTTCGTCCGTATCCGCCGCCAGCCGTTCCCGCACCTCGGCGGGCAGGTCAGCGCGTCCGGCCACCATCAGGCGCACGCCTTCGTCCGGGTCGGCGGCGAGGACGGGCAGCAGCTCGGCGGGCAGGTCGGCGCGGGAAGCGACGGTGCGGCGCACTCCGGCATTCGGGTCGGCGGCCAGTCGGCCCAGCAGGTCGGTGGGCAGGACCGGGGCCAGCGCCACCCCCCGGCGCACCTCCGCGCTCGCGTCGGCGGCCAGCCGCGACAGCCGCTCGGGGCCGAGGTCGGGCCGCACGGCGAGGATGGTCCGCACGTCGGCGCTTTCGTCGGTCAGCAGCACGTCCAGCGCGGCGGCGGGCAGCGTCTCGGCACTCGCCACATGCAGCCGCAGGTCGGGTTCGGGGGCCTGAGCGAGCGCGAGAACCGCGCCGTCGGGCAGATCGTTGCGTTCGAGCAGCGTGCGGCGCACCGCCTCGGCTTCGTCGCGGGCGAGGCGTTCCATCACCTCCGGGCGCAGGTCGGGCCGCCGGGCCAGGGCCGAGCGCACGTCACTGTCGGCGTCGGTTTCGGCGCGGGTCAGCCACGCGGCAGGCACCGTCCAGGCTTGCAGCGCCGCCGAGCGCACCAGCGGCTCGGGGCTGGCCGAGAGCCACTCGCGCACGTTGCCGGGCAGATCGATGCGGCGGGCCAGCGTCGCCAGCACGTCGGGGTCACCGCCCGTCGCCAGGGAAAGCAGGCAGTCGAGCGGCAAATCCAGCCGCCGCGCCACGTTCGCCCGGACCAGGCTGTGCGGGTCGCCCACCAGCGTGCGCAGCAGGTCGCCGGGCAGGTCGGGGCGCAGGGCGACGGCCTTGCGCACGTCGTAGTCGTCGTCCCCGGCGAGCTGGCGCAGCAGGGCTTCCGGCAGGTCCGGGCGCTGCGCCACCGCCTCGCGCACCTGCCACCCGGCGTCCTGCGCGAGCGCCGTGACCCGCTCGGGCGCGAGGTCAGGCCGGGCCGCCAGCGCCGTACGCACCCCGTAGTCCTCGTGCCGCAGCGCCGAGTCCACCACCCAGGCGGGCGCGTCGGGCAGGGCCAGCAGCGCCGTGACCCCCTCGGCAGGAAACCCCAGCAGCAGGCCGGGGCGGGCGAGCCTCAGCAGCGGCAGGCCCGGATTGCTCAGCACTTCACGCGGAAACTGCGCGGCGAGCAGGCCCAGCACTTCGGCGGGGGTGTTGGGGTTGCGGGCGACCCCGGCGCGGACCTGGGCACTGGGGTGCGCCGAGAGGCCGCTGAGCACGTCTGCCGGGGCGCGGGGCGAGGTCGCCGCCTCCAGCGCCCCGGCGCTGCCCAGTGCGGTGAGCGTGCGGGGGTCGAGTTCGGAAAACGTCATGGGGAGGAGGATAGAGCCACCCCCCCAAAATGAAGGAATGTTCCGGCGACTGTCATTTGCCTGCGGTGCGCAGCTGGCAAGCTGTCAACCATGACGTTTGCTCCTGCCCCCTCTCCGCCTCGTGTGCCGAGCGCGGCCGCCACCGTGCGGCAGGCTCACCGTTTCCTGCTGGCGCTGGCCCAGGGCCAGGAACTCGACTGGCGAACCGTCTCGCGCAATGCCCTGCACTGGCTCGAAGACCGCCACCTCATCGAGCCGTGTCTGAGCACACGCGGCTGGGACTACCGCGTGACCTCCAAAGGCGTCCGGGCCGTGCTGGGACAGAAAGCCGCCTGAGCCGTTGCCGCCCCGACAGAGCTTGCCGCCCGCTCCGTGCCGGGCGGTTTTTGTGGTCCCGGCGTGCCCTCCTTGCCGCACCTCCTGTTAGAATGCCCTGTTTCAGAGCGTAGGGGGTCAGGCCACTTACGCCGCAGTCAGAACGCGATTCCAGGCCGTCAGGGGAAAAAGCCGGGGCCGCCGAGAGCTTCCAGCGCCCCCCGCCCCACCCTTTTGCCTGCCCTCAAGGAGCCGAATGCAACCCACCCAACCCCATCCCTCTGTGCCACAGTTGACCGTCCGGGGCGCCCGCGAACACAACCTCAAGGACATCACCGTTTCGTTTCCGCGTGACCAGTTCGTGGTCATCACGGGCGTGTCCGGGTCGGGCAAGTCCACGCTCGCCTTCGACACCATCTACGCCGAGGGCCAGCGCCGCTATGTCGAGAGCCTCAGCGCCTACGCCCGGCAGTTTCTGGGGCTGATGGAAAAGCCCGACGTGGACGCCATCACCGGGCTGTCTCCGGCCATTTCCATCGACCAGAAGACCACTTCTCATAACCCGCGCTCCACGGTGGGCACCGTCACCGAGATTCACGACTACCTGCGGCTGCTCTACGCCCGCGTCGGCACGCCGTACTGCCCCCTGTGCGGGCGCAAAATCGAGAAACAGAGTCCCACCGAAATCACCGACCGGCTGCTGGCGGAGTTCCCGGACAAGCGGGCCATTCTCCTCGCCCCGGCGGTGCGCGGGCGCAAGGGCGAGTACCGCAAGCTGTTTGCCGACCTCAAGCGCGAGGGCTTTTCGCGCGTGCGGGTGGACGGCACGCTCTACGAACTGGAAGAAGCCGAAAAGCTCAAGCTCGAAAAGTTCGAGAAACACGACGTGGACATCGTGATTGACCGCCTGACCCTACGTGAAGGCGACCGCAGCCGCATCGCCGAATCGGTGGAACTCGGGGTGCGCCGGGGCGAGGGGCTGCTGCGCGTGCTGCTGCCGGATGCCGGTGAGAACGGTGAGGCCCACGAGGAGCTGTACTCGGAAAAGTTCGCCTGCCCCGAACACGGCAGCGTGCTGGAAGAACTCGAACCGCGCTCCTTTTCCTTCAACTCGCCCTACGGCGCCTGCGGCGACTGCGCGGGCCTGGGCTTCAAGCAGGAATTCTCGCCCGAGCGCATCATCGACGAAAAGCTGAGTATCGACGACGGGGCCATCATCCCCTGGACGAAAAAGGGCGCCGACGCGGGCATCTACTACCACGACAAGCTCAAGGCCCTGGCCGCCCACCTCGACTTCGACCTCACGACGCCCTGGAAAAACCTGCCTGCGCGGGCACAGAGAGCCGTGCTGCACGGCCCCGGCGAGGCGTTCCCGGTGGTCTATAAGCGCGGCGGCAAGGAAACGATGCGCTTCATGACCGAGTTCGAGGGCGTCGTCACCAACCTGGAGCGCCGCTACGCCGACACCGAGTCCGAGTTCATGCGCGAGAAGCTCGAAGAACTCATGGAACTGCGTCCCTGCCCCACCTGCGGCGGCACCCGCTACAAACCCGAGATTCTGGCGGTGCGGGCAGGCGGCCTGAACATCTCGCAGGTGGGCGGCATGAGCGTGCTGGAGGCCGACGGGTTCTTCCGGCAGCTTCAGGACGGCGAACTCGACCACGACGCCATTCAGCCGTTTCTGAAGGGGCATACCGGCGGCACCGCGAAGGCGCACGGCCCGCTGCACTACGAATATCAACTCAACACCTTCGGCGCGGCGGTGGCGGCGCCCATCCTGAGGGCGATTCGCACCCGGCTGAAGTTTCTGGTGGACGTGGGCCTCGATTACCTCTCGCTCGACCGCACCGCCAACACCCTCTCGGGCGGCGAGGCGCAGCGCATCCGGCTGGCGACGCAGGTGGGCAGCGGGCTGACCGGCGTGCTGTACGTGCTCGACGAACCCTCCATCGGCCTGCACCCCAAGGACAACGGGCGACTCATCGGCACGCTGAAAAACCTGCGTGACCTCGGCAACACCCTCCTGGTCGTCGAACACGACGAGGACACCATGCTGGAGGCCGATTACCTCATCGACATGGGGCCGGGCGCGGGCGTCCACGGCGGCGAGGTGGTGGCGTCCGGCACCCCGGAGCAGGTCAAGGCGGCCAAAAACTCGCTGACCGGGAAATACCTGCGCGGCGAACTGAAAATCGAGGTGCCGCGTGAGCGCCGGGGCGGCAACGGCAAGTTCCTGAAGGTCTTCGGGGCGCGGCAGAACAACCTGCAGAATGTGGACATCGCCATTCCGCTCGGCACCATGACCGTCGTGACCGGGCCTTCGGGCAGCGGCAAGTCCACCCTGATTCACGACGTGCTGCACGCCACGCTCGCCCGCGAACTCAACGGCGCCAAGACCTCGCCGGGGCTGTACGACCGCATCGAGGGCATGGAGCATCTGGACAAGGTCATCGAAATCGACCAGTCCCCCATCGGGCGCACGCCGCGCTCCAACCCGGCGACCTACACGGGCGTCTTTACCGAAATCCGCGACCTGTTCACCCGCACCCCCGAAGCGCGGCGCCGGGGCTACCAGGCCGGGAGGTTCTCCTTCAACGTCAAGGGGGGGCGCTGCGAACACTGCAAGGGCGACGGCGTGATGAAAATCGAGATGAACTTCCTGCCCGACATCTACGTGCCCTGCGAGGTGTGCAAGGGAGCGCGGTACAACCGCGAAACGCTGGAAGTCAAGTACAACGGCAAGACGATTGCCGACGTGCTCGACATGACGGTGGAAGACGCGCAGGCGTTTTTCGAGGCGATTCCGGCCATCGAGCGCAAGATGAGCCTGCTGCTCGACGTGGGCCTGGGCTACATGAAAATCGGGCAGCCGAGCACCACCCTCTCGGGCGGCGAGGCGCAGCGCATCAAACTGGCGACCGAACTGGCCAAGCGGGCCACCGGCAAGACGATTTACATCCTCGACGAGCCGACCACCGGCCTGCACTTCGAGGACGTGCGCAAGCTGATGGAGGTGCTGCAACGCCTCGCGGAGGGCGGTAACACGCTGGTCATCATCGAGCACAGCCTCGACGTGATGAAGTGCGCCGATTACGTCATCGACCTTGGCCCGGAAGGGGGCGTGCGCGGCGGGACCATCGTGGCGACGGGCACCCCGGAACAGGTCGCCGCCCACCCCACGAGCTACACCGGCGAGTACCTGCGCCGTGTGCCGGGCATCGTGGCCGCCGCGCCGAGGGCGCAGGCACAGAAGTCCGAGAAGGCAAGGAAGCCCGAGAAGACGGACAAACCCGCCAAAGCCCCGGCGAAGAAAGGGAAAAAGGTGGTGTCGGGAGCCTGAGCGCGCCCTGCTTCCTCTCTGCTGAGGCCCCCTCGCCCACGCGGCGGTGGGGGCCTTTTCCCTGCACGGCGCTGCCCCGAAACCTGACCGGGGCCGGGGCGCGTGCTAAAACTGAGGGCGCATGACCGTTGCCGCTTCTCCTTCTGCCCAGGCCGACCGCAAGGCCCTGTGGACGTTCCTGCGTGTTCTGCTCGGGCTGGCGCTGCTGGCCGGACTGGCCTACTTCCTGTGGACCCCGGGCGCGTGGGCGAACAAGCTGTTCGTCTGGGTGCTGCTGACCCTGCTGGCCGACGAATGCTCGGGCTGGTTCGGCTACGCCGGGGTGGCGCTGGGGGCGCTGGTGTTTCTGGCGCCGGGCGCCACGCCCGAACAGTGGTTCGTGGTCCTGCCGCTGGTCGGCGCGGCCCTGTTCGCGCTGCTGCTGCTCAAGCATTCGGGCGGGGCGTTCGTCTTGCCCTTCGCGGCGCTGATTTTTGCGGGCGCGGTGCTGGGGGCCGACCGGGTGGGCCATGCGCTGGAAACCCCCATCAAGCTGCTGGGCACCGCCGAGTTTCGCCGCATGGCCCTGCTGCCGATGGCAATAGGCGTCACCCTGAGCTTCGTGCGGCAACTCGTGACGACGCTGCTGCGCTGGCACCGCCGCCGTCAGGCCGCTCGGCCCGCGCCTGTGGCGGCCCCCGCTGCCGACAGCACGGAGGTGACGGAAGTGGTCGTGGCCGACCCTGCCGCCTCCACGGTCACTCAGACTTCCCCCGCGCCCCAGACCCCTCCTACGACGCCAAAACGCAAATAACCGAAAGGACGAGCAGAGCAGGCAAAGGGTGGTGACCCCCTTTGCCCGCTCACTTTTTATTGACTCGAAGCTGTATTCAGCCTTCAGCGGCGCAGGGTGGGCGGAAACTCCGGCTGCGGCGTCCAGGGCAGCAGCCGGGGCAGGTCGAGCGGCAACGTGAAGCGGCGCTCCCCGCGTTGCAGGGTCAGGGCGCCCGTTTTCAGTTCGGTCCTCACGCCGGGAAGCGTGGTCAAGGAGCGCAGCGCCACAAGGCTCTGGCCGCCAGCCGTCCGCACCGGGACGGTCAGCCGCCCCTCGCCGCTCACCAGCAGAGCGCGGGTGGGGCTGCTGGCCGTGACCTGATACCCCAGCTCCGCTGCGAGGGGCATGAGCGGCAGGTAGATGACCCCGCCGATGACCTGAGGGACGAGAAGCGCAGTGGCCGGGGTTTCGACAGCCGACGCCGGAGCCGCAGGCTGGGCAGGAGCAGGTAGAGGGCGGGGCGCGGCTTGGGGCTGAGCTGGGGCTGGTGCCTGTGCCAGCGTCGGCAGGGGCGGCTGCTGGCTGGTGGTGGCCTTTGCCGCCGCCTGCCGGGCCTGGGTCTGTGCGGCCAGTTCTGCCGCCGTCGCGCTGCGTCCCAGTCCCAGCGGCGAGGCGCGGAAGGTGGGCCAGGGGCCGGTCGCCAGTGGGCGCAGGTTCTCGATGGCACTCAGGAGGCCGCCGTCCACCGCGAAGTACAGGGTGCCCCGGTCGCTCACCGCCGCCCCGGTATCGATTTTTGCCGTGCCCGGCAGGGTCCACAGTGCCTGTCCCGTCGGCGTGACCGCGTGCAGGGTGCCGCCGAGGTCACCGACCACCACGCTGCCGTCGCTCAGTTCGGCGGCGGGCGCGGCGATGGCGGCTCCGGCGCGGTAGGCCCAGGCGTCCTGCCCGGCGGTGGTCAGGGCGTAGAGCTGCCCGTCGTAGCTGCCCACCACCACCAGTCCGGCGCGGGTGACGATGGGGCTGGCATTGACGAACAGGCCGGTGACCCGCGTCCAGCGCAGCGTGCCCGCCGGGGTCAGGCTGTACAGGCTGCGGTCCCCCGAGCCGAAATAGAGGTTGCCCTCGGCGTCGAGCGCAGGTGAACTGAACACCGACGACCGCGCCGCGTAGGTCCACAGCAGCCGCCCCTCGGGGCTGAGCGCGTGCATCCGGCCGTTTTGCGCCCCGAAGTAGAGGGTGCCGTCACTCGACACGGCGGGCGAACTGAAGACCGGCGCCCCCACCTTGTAACTCCACAGCGTCTGTCCCGCCGGACTCAGGGCGAAGACGCTGCCGCCCGCCGTCGCCACGACCACGCTGCCGTCGGGCCGCAGGGCGGGGCTGGCGAAGATGTCCCCGTCGAGTTTGACTTTCCAGTTCAGTTGTCCGCTGGGGGAAAGCGAATACACCGTGTCGTCGTAGGCCGCCGCGATGACGCCCCCGTCGGGGGTGAGCACCGGCTGGGCGCGGCCCAGGTCCCCCAGGGCGAACGACCACAGCTCCTGGCCGCCCGCGTCGGTGCGGTGCAGGCGGCTGTCGTTGCCGATATAGGTCAGCTCTCCGCGCGGCCCGATGCTGACCGGCGACGACACCTTCAGCGGCTTGGTCCAGCTCACCCGGGGGGCTGCGGCGGGGCGGCTGCTCGTGGCTGCCGGGGTGGGGGCGGCTGTTTGCGCCAGGCCAGCAGAATGCGCCAGCAGGCCCGCACTCAGAATGAAGGTCGTCAGCGGGAGAAGGGGCAGAGCAGGAAGCGCCAAGAAGGGGCGGCGGGCAGCAGGGTCGGACATGGCAGGTCAGCTCCTTGGTCGTCGGTCTGAATCGGCGGTGTTGGCCTTTGATCGTGTCTTTAAGCACCCTTTACGCACGGAGTGGGCCTTGGGACAACTGGTGGACGCGCCTCAAACTAGCGCCCTAAGATGTGACTCGTTATGAAAAAGACTCTGATGCTGACTGCTTTTGCGCTGGCTGGCCTCGCCGCCGCGCAGACCGCTCCTGCCACCACGGCGCCCGCCACGGCCCCGATGACCACCACGAGCACGGTGACCGGCACCACGGCGGGCGACGCGATGATGACCCCCGCCACCCTGTCGGCCAGCGACAACTTTGCCCGCGCTCAGGAGTACGCCGTGCAGGCAGACGTGGCTTACCCGGCGCCCTTCTACGACCGCACCCTGTGGAAGGCCGCCGTGGACCACAGCTACTTCGCCGCCACCCAGGAAGCGGGCAACCGCGACTACAACGCCTACCTCGCGCAGCTCTACACCAAGACCCAGTGGTGGATCAACGCCTACAACGCCTGGAACCGCCTCGGTGATCTCAACGAAACCGAGAAGCAGTGGGCGTCGCTCAGCGCGGCCAAGCTCGCTTACATCGCCCTGCAGCGTGGTGACCGCGCCGCTGCCCGCACCTACGTGGAAAAGGGCCTGAGCTGGGCCGACAGCGCCAGCCTCCAGGCCATCCGCAGCCGCCTCTGATTCCAGGCGGTACGAAGGGGCGCTCCCGAGGGTGGGGGCGCCCCTTCCCTTGGCCCAGGGTCAGCGCTTGGTCAATGCGGCGTACTTTTGCAGCATGTCCCAGCCCGCCCCGCTTTTCATCACCTCGCGGGCCTGCGCTACGCCCTCACGAATGGTCTCCACCTGTCCCGCCGTTCGCAGCGCGGCCCCGGCATTGAGCGCCACGATGTCCTTTTGCGCCGGAGTGCCGCCGCCGGTCAGCAGGGCGCGGGTAATCTCGGCGTTTTCGGCGGGCGTGCCCCCCACGATGGCGGCGCGTGGGTGCAGGTCCACCCCGCACTCCTCCGGGTGCATGGTCCGGTCGATAATCTCGCCGTCCCGCAGCCCCGAAACCGTGTTGGGGCCGCAGACGGTGAACTCGTCCAGCCCGTCGCCGTAGACCACGGTGGCCCCTTTCGCCCCCAGGTGCCGCAGCGCCTCGGCCAGCGTGCGTGTCAGGTCGGCGCGGAACACGCCCACGACGAGGTGGGTCGCCCCGGCGGGGTTGGACAGCGGCCCCAGAATGTTGAACACCGTCCGGGCGGCGAGGTCCGAGCGCACCGGGGCGGCGTGCCGCAGCGCCGGGTGGTAGTTGCGGGCAAACATGAACCCCACCCCCAGCGTGTCGATGGCTTCCTGAATCACCTCGGGCGAGGCGTCGAGGTTGACCCCCAGGGCCTCGAGCACGTCGGCACTTCCGGCCCGCGAACTCGCGGCGCGGTTGCCGTGCTTGGCGATGGGAATGCCCGCCCCCGCCACCACGAAAGCGGTGGTGGTCGAGATGTTGAAGGTGTGCGCTCCGTCGCCCCCGGTGCCCACCACGTCCATCAGCACGTCGCGGGGCCGGACGTTGACCGTGACCGCGTTTTCGCGCATGGCCCGGGCGAACCCGGCGATTTCTTCGGGTGTCTCGCCACGCACCCGCAAGGCCGCGAGCGCCGCCGCCAGCCGCACGCTGCTCATCTCTCCCGACATCACCTCGCGCATGAACTGCGTGGCGTCGGTCTGGCCCAGCACCTCGCCGTCCATCAGCCGGGCGTGCAGGGGCTGTGCTTGTGAAGTCTGGGCCTGTGGGGTCTGTACCTGCGGAGTCTGTGCCTGTGGGGTCTGGGGCGCCGTCATGCTGCCCCCCGTGCCTGCCGCTCCCGCACCAGGGTCAGAAAGTTGTCCAGCATCCGCAGGCCCTCCTGGGTTTCTACGCTCTCGGGGTGAAACTGCACGCCGTAGATGGGGTATTCGCGGTGCCGCAGCGCCATGACCACCTCTTCCTCGGGGTCGCTCGCCCAGGCGGTCGCTTGCAGTTCGGGCGGCAGGTCGCGCACCACCAGCGAGTGGTAACGGGTGACGCGCACGTCGTCCGGCAGACCGGCGAACAGGTCCTCGCCGCCGTGCCGCACCGCGCTGGTTTTGCCATGCACCGGACGCCGCGCCCGCTCCACCCGCGCCCCGAACGCCTGCCCGATGCTCTGGTGGCCCAGGCACACGCCCAGCAGCGGGTACTGCGGCCCCAGCTCGCGCACCACGTCCACGCTCAGGCCCGCCTCCAGCGGCGTGCAGGGACCGGGCGACACCACGATGCCGTCTGGGCCGAGCCGCCGCACGTCGTCGAGCGTGAAGGCGTCGTTGCGCCACACCGTCAGCTCACAGCCCAGCAAGCCGAAGTACTGCACGAGGTTGTAGGTGAACGAGTCGTAGTTGTCGATCAGGAGCAGGTGCAGGGGGGGTGCAGACATGGATTCTCCAAAGAAAAAGCGCCCGGTGAACGTGGAGGTTCACCCAGGCGCGGGAGGAAACGGAGCAACGCCGCCCGCCTAGGCGAGGCTGGGCCACCAAATCGTGGGGGCGTTGCGGGCGGTCATGTCAGGAGCATAGCGCACGCGGCGGGTCGGGCGGCAGTGTCAGTCGGTGCGGGACAGCGGCTTGGCAAGGGGAAAGTGGAACAGGCAAAAAGGCCGCCTCCGTTGAGAAGCGGCCCAGGACAACTGCAAACTCAGCGCAGGGTGGGCAGGTTCAAGGACTTGAGGGAGAGGGACTGCCCGAAACCCGTACCCGAGTTCATGAAGACCCAGGTGTCGCTGGGAAAGCTGCCGCTGTCTGCTGCGTTGGTGATGGTGATGACAGAAGGTGACCCGCCCTGACTCGCCAGCGTGCTGCTGATGGTCATCTTGTTCCAGCCCTGGCCGAGGCGCAGGTTGTAATTGGTCGTGTAATTGATGCTGCCTTCAGGGACAGAGGCCGTGCAGACCTGGCTGCCAGTCACGTTGACAGGGCGGTCGGTGTACATCAGCAGACCCATCTTGAACGTGTAGGCACCGCTGGTCTGATTGCTGCTGCCCGTGAGGGTAATGGGAAAGGCGTAGCCGTCCTTGCCCGCGTCAACTGTCAGGCCCCCAAGAGCAGTCTGCGCGGCGGCGTCACTGACGGTCGGCGTCCCTGAGCAGTTCAGGGCCTGACGAACATCCATATCGAGCAACGAGGTGATGAAGGCATTGGCCAACGTGTCGAGGTCCTTGACAGGGAAGGCTTCGAGGCCTTTGGTTGGGGCCTGCAACTGCACTGAGAAAGCCCCGTTGGCCTGCAGTGTTCCGGTCGACAGGATATTGTCCCCGCTGGCGCTGGCGCTGACGAGCTTGACCGTTCCGGCCCCGCCGGTCCAGGCTTTGGTCGCCAGGTTCGTGTCGGAGCTGTTGGGAGCAAGTTCCACCAGGACTCCACTTAGGGTCGTAAAGCCCGCGTTGGGGGTTTTGTCGCCGCCACAGGCGGTGAGCAGCAGGGTGAGGCCGATTCCAGTTAAAAGTTTTTTCATGGCATGCTCATTAGCTTCCTTCCTTGGCGCTCGGTCAATCTGCTGTGTGGCCTATGCTGTCCGTATGCCCACAACCCAGTCCCGGCTGTCTTTCCTTGCCGTTCCCACCGAAGACACCGCTCATGAAGGGGTGAAAAAGCTCTGGACCAAGGCCGAGGCCAACATGGGCTTTGTCCCCAACGTGTTCCGGGCGCAGTCTCTCAACGGTGAGCAGTTTCTGGCGTGGTGGAACTACTTCAACCTGCTGGTGAACAAGGAAGGCTTTCTCTCCAATGCCGAGCGTGAGCTGCTGGCGGTGGTGGTCAGCGGCCTGAACCGCTGCGTGTACTGCGCGGTCAGCCACGGGGCGGCCCTGCGCGAGTTTGACGGCGACGCGGCGAAGGCCGACGCGGTGGCCGTCAACTGGCGGCAGGCTGACCTGACCGGGCGCGAGCAGGTGCTGTGCGCCTACGCCGAGAAGCTGACGCGCCACCCGGACCAGATGACCGAAGCGGACCTGGAACCCCTGCGCGCCGCCGGCCTGAGCGACGAGGCGATTCTAGAAGCGGTGCAGGTCATTGCCATGTTCAACATGACCAACCGGGTGAGCAGCGCCCTGGGCTTCGTTCCCAACCCCGAGTACCACACCCAGAGCCGCTGACCGCTCGCCCCCCGCCCTAGCCCCGGCGCACCGTCACCACGTTGCCCCAGGGGTCAGCCCGGCGCAGCGCGTCTCCGAGGTCTTCCCAGCCGCCCTCTTCTCGCAGCGGCGCGAGGTCGGGGGTCCGCACCTCGAACCCGCTGAGGCCGGCGGCGGGCGCTTCCGGGTGACCCTGCCCGCGCGTGTGCCATTCGTTGAGGCCGAGGTGATGGTGGTAGCCGCCCCAGGAGAGGAACGCGGCGCCGGGGAGGTGCGACACCACCTCCAGTCCTAAGACGGCGCGGTAGAACTGCGCGGCTTCGGCAGCGTGGCCGACCTTCAGGTGTACGTGTCCGAGCGTCGTGCCGGCAGGAGCGCCCGCATACGGCGGCGCCTCCCCGGTCCGCAGCGCGTCCAGCGTGATTCCGGCCTCGGCGAGCACGCCCGGCACGTCCACCGCCAGCGTATCCATCTGCACCTGCCCGCCCCGCCAGGTCCAGCCCTCGCGGGGCCGGTCGGCGTAGACCTCGATGCCGTTGCATTCCGGGTCGCTGAGGTAAAACGCCTCGCTCACCAGGTGGTCGCCGCTGCCCAGTCCGCTGCCCAGTCCCGCCGCGTGCGCGACCCAGCGGCCCAGGTCGGCGCGGGTGGGGAGCAGGAAGGCGGTGTGGTAGAGCCCCGGCCTGCTCACCGGCGCGCGGGGCAGGTCGGGCGCCGCTTCCAGGCGCAGCAGCGGCGTGCCGTGAGCGCTCAGCACCACGCGGTTTGCCCCGTCCGGCGCCGTGCTCAGTCCCAGCAGCCGTGCGTAAAACGCCGTCAGTCCCTCCAAATCGCGGGCGAGCAGCGTCACCGGGCCGAGGTGCGTGGTGGGGGAGAGCGGGGGAGGCGTCATAGGTCCAGGATGGAATAGATGCTTTAAAAAGTCAACCGATTGATTCTCTAATGTTTGTATGCCGGGTGGGTCATCTTCCGGACAGCCCCGGCGGGCAGAGGGCCTTTAAGCTGAGGCATGACTGGACTTGCGCGCCAAGTGACGCTCCTCGCCGCAACCGTGCTCACGCTGGTGATGAATTACCTCTCCAACGCCCTGCCGCTGTTCGGCAATTCCAACGCGGAGGTGAGTGACCGTTTGCCGAACGCCTTCACCCCTGCGGGGCTGACGTTCGCGGTGTGGGGGCCGATTTTCCTGGGGCTGCTCGTGTTCGCCGTCTATCAGGCGCTCCCGGCGCAGCGTGGGGCGCGGCTGGACCGGCTGTTCTGGCCGTTTCTCCTGGGTAACCTGCTCAATGTCGCGTGGCTGCTCGCGTTCCAGAGCCTCAACATCGGGCTGAGCGTGGTGATCATGCTGGCGCTGCTCGCGGTGCTGGTCCGTCTGTACCTCAGCGTGCGCAGTCTGCCGCCGCAGGGCGCCGAGCGCTGGACGTTGCAACTTCCCGTCAGCCTCTACCTCGCCTGGATCAGCGTGGCGACCATCGCCAACATCACGGCGTTCCTCGTCAGTGCGGGGGTCACGCAGAGCTTCCTCGGGATCGCCGGGCCGGTGTGGTCGGCGCTGCTGCTCGTGGTGGCGGCGGCCATCGGCGTGTTTTTCCTGTGGCGCTTCCGCGACTACGCCTTCGCGGCGGTGCTGCTGTGGGCCTTTTACGGCGTCTACGTCGCCCGGCCTGAGGTGTCCACCGTCGTACTCGGCGTGGCGGTGGCGGCGGATCTGGTGCTGCTCGGCAGCCTGAGCGCGTGGCGGCGGCCCCGGGCAGCGCTGTAATACGGTTTCAAATTGAGTCCCGGATATGTCCGGGCGCAATTTTGCGCGGAGCGCATGGAAAAAATACGGATTCCGATTGAATCTGGTCGTTTCAGATTCAATCCGACTTGCAAAGCTGCGCAGCAGAGCGGGTGCGAGTAGGAAAAAATACGGATTCCGCGATATGGATGCACAGGCGGCACCTTCCCAACTGTATAGGCCCGACTGTGCAGGAATTAAGCGGAATCCGTATAAGGAGGGAAAACCGAGACCGGAGCCGTCACGCCGCTCCGGTCTTTTTATTGTTCCGGTCTCCTCAGGTCAGCGCTGGCAGCTCGCGGGCGTGGTCGGCGATCAGCCCGCCGCCCAGCAGACGCGGCCCGGCGTACAGCACCGCGCTCTGGCCGGGAGCCACCGCGAACTGCGGTTCGGCAAACTCCAGTTCGAAGCCCTGCTCGTCGGCACGCAGGACGCGGGCCTTGACCGGCGCCGTGCGGTAGCGGACCTGCACTTCGAGGTCGGTGGGGAGCTCGGGGAGGTCGAGCAGGTAGTTCGCGTTCGTCGCCCTCAGTCCGGTCCACAGGCAGTCCTCGTAGTCGCCCACCCAGACGGTGTCGGTCGCCGGGTCGAGGTGAACGACGTGCCGGACGCGGTGCGACTGGTACAGGCCCAGCCCCTTTTTCTGTCCCAGGGTGTAGAACTGCGTGCCGAGGTGTTCGCCCACGACTTCGCCCGTCGCGATTTCGCGGATGAACCCCTGGCTCGCCGGCAGGTGCTCGGCCACGAAATCCTGCACCTTGCCGGGCACGAAGCAGATGTTCTGACTTTCGGGCTTCTGGGCGGTGAGCAGGCCGCGCTCGGCGGCGATTTCGCGCACGCGGGGCTTTTCCAGTTCACCCACCGGAAAGAGGATGTACGGCAGCGCGTCACGCGGCGTGCCCCACAGGAAATAGGTCTGGTCCTTGCGCGGGTCGTCGCCCCGCCAGAATTCGACCTCACCCTGCGCGTTTTCCACCCGCTTGACGTAGTGCCCCGTCGCCACGTAGCGGCAGCCGAGCATCTTGGCCTTCTTGACCAACTCGTCGAACTTGACCTTGGTGTTGCAGTTCACGCAGGGGTTGGGCGTGCGGCCCCGCGCGTACTCGTCCAGAAACGGCCCGACGATGTGGCGCTGAAACTGCTCGCGGTAATCGAGCAGGTAAAACGGCACGCCCACCTGTTCGGCCACCCGGCGGGCTTCGTAGGCGGCGTCGGGCGAGCAGCACGAGTCGAAGGTGTCCACGCGCTTGTCGTCGGGCCAGAAGCGCATCATCGCGCCGATGACCTGATAGCCCTGTTCCTTGAGCAGCGAGGCCGTCACCGAACTGTCCACCCCGCCCGACATGGCGCACAGCACCCGCTCACCGGAAGCGGGCCGGGGCGAGGGGGTCTGGTCGGGGGTCGGGGAAACAGCCGTCATAGCGCCGGGGAGAGTAGCAGAGTGCCGGGCGCGGGAATGTGGGACAGGGCGCGGGGGCCGCTACACTCTGAGCCATGCCGCTTTCCCGCCATGCCCTGAGTGACGCCGCCCAACGCTTCGGCACGCCGCTGTACGTCTACGACGACGCCGAGCTGACGGCGGCGCGGCGGCGGGTGCAGCAGGCCTTCGGCACGGCCCGCGTCTTTTACGCCATGAAAGCCAACCCCAACCTGACCCTGCTCAGGGGCTTCGCGGCGGCGGGGCTGGGCTTCGAGTGCGTCAGCCTGGGCGAACTCGCCCGCGCCGAGGCGCTGGGGCTGTCCGGCGAGCGCCTCATTCTCAACGGTCCGGCCAAGAGTGACGCCGAGTACGCGGCGGCGGCGCGGCTGGGGGCGACCATCGTGGTGGACCGCGAGGAGGAGGTCATGCTGCTGCCCCCCGGCTCGCGGGTGCTGGTGCGCGTCAACCCGTCCCTGACCGTCAGCACCCACGACCACCTCGCCACCGGCACCGCCCGCAGCAAGTTCGGCCTGACCCCCGAGCAGGTGCCCGGCACCCTGAACGAGCTGCGCGACGCCGGACACGAGGTGCTGGGCCTGCACGTCCACATCGGCAGCGCCATCGAACAGGCCGAGGACTTCACGGCGGCCTTTGCGCGCGTCACCGCGCTGCGCTCGCAGGTGGGCGAACTGGGGGTGCTCAACGTGGGCGGTGGCTGGCAGTCCAACGCCGACCTGCCCGGCATCGCCTACGAAGCGCACGAGGCGGCGCGGGCCTTCGGCGCCGAGCTGTGGGTCGAGCCGGGCCGGTATCTGGTGGCGGGCGCGGGCTGGCTGCTCACCCGCGTGGTGGGCACCAAACGAACCGGGCGCAACTTCTGCCTGGTGGACGCGGGCATGACCGAGTTTCTGCGCCCCATGCTCTACGGCGCGGCGCACCCGCTCTACCCCATGTGGGACGCCCTCGCCACCGAAATCTGGGACGTGGCGGGGCCAGCCTGCGAGAGTGGCGACCTGCTGGCCCGGGGCGTGCCGCTGCCCACCCCGCAACGGGGGCAGCTGCTGGTCATCGGGGAAGTCGGGGCCTACGGCGCGAGCATGAGCAGCAGCTACCTCTCGCGCCCGCGCCCCGCCGAAGCGTTGTGGGACGGCCAGGAGTGGCACCTGATTCGCCGCCGTGAAACGCCGCAGGAAACGTGGGCGGCGGAAGTTTGATACGGATTCCGATTGAATCTGGTCGTTTCAGATTCAATCCGACTTGCAAAGCTGCGCAGCAGAGCGGATGCGAGTAGGAAAAAATACGGATTCTGCGATATGGATGCACAGGCGGCGCCTTCCCAACTGTATGGGCCCGACTGTGCAGGAATTAAGCGGAATCCGTTTGAGGCCCTTTTAACCGCCCTGTAACCGCCGCGTCGCACCCTGGGGCCATGAACAGGAACCTCACGATTCTGGCCCTCACCGGCACACTCGCCCTCGGGGGCGTTCTCGGGTATCAGGCGAAAGAGGGCGGCTTACCGTCTCAGGGAGCGGCGACCACGTCGCAGGCCAACCCAGTACAGGCCAGCACAGCCCAGGACGTGACAGCTTCGGGCACGCTGGTTCAGACCCGGACAAGTCCCCCGGCCACCGCCACCACTGCCTACGACGCGGGCCGCGCCCGCACCGAGTCCGAGGCCAACACCGTGCAGGTGGTCAAGGAGCGGCAGGACGGGCTGGTCTACATCTCGGTCACCGAGGCCGACAGCTCCAGCGCCGAAGCGCGGATGCGTCAGCGGCTTCAGGAGCAGTTCGGGTTCAGCCTGCCCCAGGACCAGGGGGGCGGGGTTCCGGCCACCGGCACCGGCAGCGGCTTTTTCGTCAGTGCCCAGGGCGACATCGTGACCAACAACCATGTGGTGGAAGGCGCGAGTGAAATCACCATCCGTCTGCACGGCAGCAAGCAGACCTACAAGGCCAAGGTCATCGCCCGCGCCCCCGACTACGACCTCGCGCTGCTCCGCGCCGAGGGGGTGGCGCCCAGCAGCATCAAGCCGCTGCCGCTGGGCGACTCCGACAAGCTGGACGTGGGCCTCAAGGCGATTGCGATGGGGGCGCCCTTCAACCTCGACTTTTCCGTCTCCGAGGGCATCATTTCCAGCCTGGAGCGTCAGGTGCCGGTGGGCAGCCGCGAGGTGGTGCAGCCGGTGATTCAGACCGACGCGGCCATCAACCCTGGCAACTCGGGCGGGCCGCTGCTGTCCAGTGCGGGCGAAGTCATCGGGGTCAACACCCAGATTCTGACCGGCGGCGCGGGCCAGAGCGCCGGGGTGGGGTTCGCCATTCCCATCAACACCGTCAAGCGGCTGCTTCCCCAGCTCCAGGCCGGTCAGGGGGGCGTCGTCTCGCCGCCCAGCCTGGGGGTGGTGTTCACCGACCTCGGCAGTTTGCCCCCCGAGCAGCTGCGGGCAGCGGGCCTCCCCACGAGCGGCGCCCTGATTCAGAAGGTCTACCCCGGCAGCCCGGCGGCGGCGGCGGGACTGCGCGGCGGCAGCAACGGCGAGCTGACGCTGCCCTCGGCGCAGGGGACTTCCGCCCTTTCGACCGACGGCGACCTCATCACGGCAGTGGGCGGCCAGCCCCTGACCGATGCCAGCAGCCTGCAACAGGCGGTGCTGGCGACCGGCGAAGGCCAGCCCCTGCGCCTGACCGTGCGGCGGGGCGGCCAGAGCCGCGAGGTCGAAGTCACCTTGCAGGCCTTCCAGTTTCCTCAGAACCAGCAGTGACCGCCGGGCTTTTGCGCTCCCCTGACCCTGCCCTGACCTTCCACGCCGGGCACCCGCAGAGGTGAGGCGACAGTATGTGAGTTGCCGTCAGCCAGGAGGGGAGCGGACGTGTTACAACCTGAAGCGATGAAAAAACTTCTACAGTGGACGATGCTTACGGCGCTCGTGACCGGAACGGCCAGCGCAGCCGACGTGCGCCTGGGGCTGAACACCAGCGCCACCCTGGGCTGTGAAGTGGCCGGGGTGCGGGCCGGGGTGCAGGAAGGCCGCTTCGGTGGCTACGTGCAGGGGTCGTACTGCACCAGCAACGTGCAGGGCGAGTCGGGTTCGGCGGCGTTCGGCGGCGGCCTGACGGTGGACTTCTACCAGTCGCTGTCCCTGAGCGCCTACGGCCAGCTCGGCGCGGTGTCGCAGCCCGGAGGCAGCCCCAGCATCTACGGCGGCGTGGGTGCCCGCTACGGCGTGCCGCTGCTGCCGGTGGAAGCCTACGTGGAGGGGGGCGTCTCGTACCGCAACACCATGCTGGGCGGCCTGACGGCGCCCCGGTTCGCGCTGGGGATCAACTATGTGTGGCGCGGCGTGGACCTGAACACGGCGAGCACCGGAGAAAGCCGCCCGAGCAACATCAGCGCTCCCGGCGCAGGCGGCCTGAACGTGGACGCGGGCGGTGCGGGGACGGGCGGCGGCGCCCCGGCTCCCACGCAGTGCAATGTCAGCCCCGAAGCCGACGCGGCGGCGGCCCGCAGCGCGGCGGATGCGGCGGCCCGCAGCGCCCTGTCCTCGGCGGCGTCGGCTTACAGCGCCATCTACAGCAACGTCAGTTACGACATCACGGTGGGCGGGGCGAACATCAACGGCAACAGCGCCACCGTGACTGGCACCATCAGCCTGCGGGCGACCAACCGCACCAACGGCCAGCCGGTCAGCGGCACCTACAGCGGCGTCGTGACCCTCTCGCGCAGCGGCTGCGGCTGGGTGGCGACGGGCTACCGCCAGAGCGGCGAATAACCCACACCCAACAGTTTCTTCTCCCCGTCCTGCACGGAAGATAGATTCGGGAGAAAACAGTGTTTCGCAGCCAGACCGGGGCAGAACGGAGCAAAGTTCGGAGAGAGAAAGGGCCACTCGAAGCAGGGTGGCCCTTCTCTCTCCTCCCGGTCAGGGAGAACTCGAGTCTGCTCGCCGCCACTTGAGGACAGGCCAGTGAAAAAGCCCCCACCTCCATTTGAAGGGTGGGGGGGGCTTTCGCCGGTCCTCTGGCTTTACTTCTTGCGCTTACCTGCGGGCTTTTTGCCGCCCAAGCCGCCGCCACCGGGGCCGCGCTCCTTGGCGTCACGCATAAAGGAACGCAGCTTGGCCTCGAACTGCGGGCTTTGGCGTCCGATGGCACGGGGACGGGGAACTTCTTCGGGTTCCTCCAGCAGCTCCTTGATGGACAGGTCGAGGCGACCGCGCTCGTCACGGCCCAGCACCTTGACCTCGACATTCTCGCCTTCACGCACGTGGTCGTGAATGTTGCGCACAAAGGAGTGTGCGATCTGCGAGATGTGAACCAGTCCTGTTTCGCCGTTCTCGAACTGAACAAACGCGCCGAAGTCGGTGACGCGAGTGATGCGGCCTTCCGCGACGGCACCAGAATCAAGCTGCACCAAGGGTTTTCTCCTCAAAAGGCATGGGGCGAGTTTACACGATTCGTCCGTGGGCGTGCATTTAGAATTAGGGCTTTCCTGTTCCGAACATTAGGTGGGCTGCTGCCCTGGGTCCAGGCTGGATGCGGCGCCCGCTTGCTCTGGAAAAGTTGACGAGTAGACCTGACTTGACGAAGAAATCTGCTGACTTCTGGCAAGTGGTCGGGAGACACCCTGCGGAGGGCGAGTGCAAAACAGTGAGCAGGACGGAGAATGCAGGGATGCGGGGCGCGGCCACACGCATCACGTCGTCCGGAGAACTGCTCTAGACTGCGGCATATGAAGCTCCGAGGCACCCTGGGAGGACTCAACCTCCTGCTCGAACCGGGCGACACCGGCGACACCGTACGCCGCTCGCTCCAGACCTACCGGCATATGCTCGCGGCCCACATCACCGTGGAAATTCAGGGCGACACGCCCCCCGAAGCGGTGGAAGCGGCCTTTCAGGGCGTGCGCGAAGCCGGGGGCACCCTGGGGCGGGTTCGGGCGCCGCGCGTGACGGTCAACGTGCCCACCGCTGCCGCGTCCGACCCCGTGCCGAGTGCCCAGACCGTGATCGTGCCCCACAGCGTGCGGGCGGGCTTTCGCGGCGAGTACCGGGGCAGTGTGGTGGTCCTGGGTGACGTGAACCCCGGCGCCGAACTGATCGCTGCGGGGGACGTGATCGTGGCCGGGGCGCTGCGTGGGGTGGTTCATGCCGGGTACGGCGGCACCCATCCGGACCCCATCGTGTGGGCACGGCCGATTGCCAGCGCCCAGATTCGCATCGGCGACGCCGTGGCGCGCGCCCCTGAGGGCAGCAGCAACATGCGCCGCACCGACCGCACCGAACGGGCCGAGCGGGCTTATCTGCAAGACGGCATGATCGTGATCGACGTGCAGTAGATCGGGCAGGGGAGGCGCTGCGCCCGAGTGCGTCCCCTTGCGCCGCCCCCTACATCGTGGTAAATTCTTTCTCGCCCGATTTGGGGCCGGTCGGAACTGTTCGAGGAAGAGGATGTTCTGAACGAATGTGACCGGGGTCGTAGCTCAGCTGGGAGAGCGCGTCGTTCGCAATGACGAGGTCAGGGGTTCGATCCCCCTCGACTCCACCACCCACCCGCCTGTCAGAGGCGGGCTTTTTTTATGTCTGGTGCTCCGTGCTACCTCTGCCACTCAAGAAGGCGAGGGGGCCTTACTCTTCTCTCCGGTGCAGGGCGGCAAGAAGCCGAGGTGCCCTGCCGCCCTGCGCTGTGCCGAATTATACGGATTCCGCTTCATTCCTGCACAGTCGGGAAAGCGCCGCCTGTGCATCCATATCGCAGAATCCGTATTTTTTCCTACTCGCATCCGCTCTGCTGCGCAGCTTTGCAAGTCGGATTGAATCTGAAACTACCAGATTCAATCGGAATCCGTATTACGCCCCTGGCAGACGCAGCCGGTTTTCCAGGGTGGCGTAAGCGTCCGGCTGGGCCAGCAGAATCAGGTCGTCGCCGTCGGTCAGGCGCAGTTCGGGGCGGGGAAGCTGCACGGTGCCGCCGCGCATGACGCCGACCACTTCGACTTCGGGGGGCAGGGCCAGCAGCTTGAGTTTGGCTCCGCGCCAGCTGGGGGGAACGGGGCGGCGGTAAAGTTGCCGCCCCGTCTGGTCAGCTGCTTCAAGGTCAGGGACGTATGGGGTCCCGGAAGTCGGGGCCGGGCGCCGGGGAAGGGCACGCACCGTGTCGGGCAGAACCGGGACGCTCGGCGTCTGGGCGAGGGCGCCGTCGGCCCGTGAGCGCAACTGCCCGGGAACGATGCCGGGTTCGCCGCTCAGGACGTGGGCCACCCCCGCCGCGAGCAGCGCCAGCGGCAACATGCTGTCGCCCCCCCAGGCCACCGCGAGCAGGGTGGCCCCCAGCGGCACGTTGAGGGTCACGGTGAGAAACGCGACCGCGCCGATCAGTCCGGCCACCGCCGGGTCGGTGTGGAGGACGTGGCTCAGCCCCACCCCCAGCAGCCCGCCGATGCCCACCGAAGGCAACACGCTGCCCCCGAAAGCGAGCCTGGCCCCCAGCGCCAGCAGCAGCCAGCGCCACAGCCCCTGCGCCCCGGCGTCGGCGCCCATAAATCCACTCAGTCCCACCTGCAACCAGCCCGAGCCGTCTCCCAGCACCGCAGGCGTCGCCAGCAGGGCGATTCCCGCCGTCGCCAGCCCGAAAACGGCCCCCAGCGCGGGACGCCAGCGCCCGTCGGTCAGCGACGCGGGCAGCAGGCGGCAGGCGTGCAGCAGCAGCCAGCCCGCGCCGGTCACGGCCAGGGCCACCGTCGCCAGGGCGGGAAGCTGTTCCAGCGGCGGCAGTTGGCCGCCATACGGCACCCGCAGCAGCGGCGCGAACCCGAAGGCGAGGCCGTAGGCAGCGTAGGCCGCCACCGACGCCAGCACACACGGCATCAGCACCTCGAATTCGAACTCGAAGCGGCGGTAGAGCACCTCGGCCACGAGCACGGCGGCGGCCAGCGGCGCGTGCAGCACGGCGCCCAGCCCGGCGGCGGCCCCGGCAAGCATCAGCATGCGCAGCTCGCCCGCGTCCAGCCGGGTCAGGCTGCCTAGCACCCGGGTGCCGAGTTGCCCCAGCAGCACGAACAGCGAATCGCGTCCCACCAGCAGGCCACTCACGTAGGCCAGCAACGTGCCCAGCAGCGTGCGGACCTGGGCACGCACGGGCGGCCAGCCTTCACTGCCCGTCGCCGCGCCGCGCTGGGGGTGGTGGGCGCCGCGCACCAGTTGCGCGAACGCCCCGCCGGGCAGCGCCGGAACCAGCCACGCGGAGGCCGCCCCTGCCAGCGGCAGCAGCAACAGCAGCAGGGGAGAGACGTGACCGAACGCCATCAGCAGGCCGCCCTCGCCGGGGGTGCCGGGGGGAGCGTAGCCGCTCAGCCAGGCTGTGAGCGGACGCAGCAGGTCGAGCAGCAGCCGCAGCCCGATGCACAGCACCCCGACCACCCCGCCCAGCAGGACGCTGAGCACCACCACACGGCCCGATTCCAGGCGCAGCCGGACAGCGCGGGGGATCGGAGTGCGGGACAGAGGAAAACGCATCGCGCGTCATCCTAGAGCAGAAGGGCCACCGGAGCGCAGGGTCATGCCTGTGCAGTCCGGGTGAGGTGACGACGGCCTCGAATCACTGCCCGGCAGTGACCTTATATATATAAGGTACCGACGCCCTGTTGGACCGGGTCGAAAAAATCTGTTCAGGACGCCATTTTTCGGTTCGCCTTCGGGCGACAGATACGGCAGGCCGGTCGCGCTTCGGGGGCCGCCTTTACAGGTCTGCGAAGAGGCCGCCCGGCGCCGTCTGGGGCCGACCCTGGACGGAACCCGCCTCCTTTTCACCGCGCAGGACGGCGGCCACCTCACGAATGTCGCGCCAGGTCAGGCTCTTGGGGCCGCCCGGAGTGCGCGCCGGATGGCGCAGCAGGTAGGCGGGATGCAGCAGCGGCATCAGCAGCGCGGGGTCCGGCCAGGCGGGGTGGCGGTAGGAAAACCACTGCCCGCGCAGCTGCGTGATGCCCTGCGACGTGCCGAGCAGAAACTGGGCCGCCGTGTTGCCCAGGGCCAGCACCACGCGCGGACGCAGCAGCGCGAGTTGCGGCTCCAGCCACAGCGCGGTGCAGGTGGCTGTCTCCAGGGGCTGGGGCGGGCGGTTGTGCGGAGCGCGGCACTTGGTCACGTTGGTGAGGTAAACCTCTTCGCGCGCGATGCCCGCCGCCGCCAGAATGCGGTCCAGCAGTTGCCCGGCCTGCCCCACGAAGGGTCGCCCGTCGCGGTCCTCCTCGGCGCCGGGGCCTTCGCCCACGATCAGCAGGGGTGCCCTGGGGTCGCCCTCGGACACCACCACCCGCGAGGCGCTGACCCGCAGCGGACAGGCGGCGCAGCCCCGGTTGCGTTCTTCCAGCGCCCGCAGCGCCGCCGACCCCGGCCAGTCGGCCTGCGGCAGGGAAGAGGAGCCGGTCATGTCCCCAGGCTAGCGCCCGCTCCCGCGCCCAGGCTGAAAGCTGCGTCTCAGTCTGAGCGTAGGGTCAATTGTGGTGCCGCAATGATAATGATGGGGAAGCGGGTCGTCGCCTCCTGCAGCTCAAAGGTGGCTTGCTGTACGACTGTTTATACGGATTCCGATTGAATCTGGTCGTTTCAGATTCAATCCGACTTGCAAAGCTGCGCAGCAGAGCGGATGCGAGTAGGAAAAAATACGGATTCTGCGATATGGATGCACAGGCGGCGCTTTCCCGACTGTGCAGGAATGAAGCGGAATCCGTGTTAATGGCCCGCCTTCTCCAAAAAGGCCACAGCAAAAGACGGAGCGAAGTGGGGCGGCTTTCCGCACTTCGCTCCGGTTCGGGAAACGGCTTCGGGGTAGGTCGGATAAAAGCCCTATCAGGGCTGGGCGGGCGTCAGTTTGGGCCGCCTGGAACGCGCTTCACGGCGGGTTTTGGGGTCGAGGGCGACCAGCAGAAAGAAGTTTTCCAGGGCGTTTTCCTGGCCCTTGGTGTCGGAATGCTCGTGTTCGGCGGTGCCCGTGACGAAGGGAAGCGACTGGTACAGCTCCAGCGCGTGGGCCACCACGTCCTCGGGGGCGTGCTGCTCGGCGTAGGTCGCCAGCTTGACGTATACCTCGCGCCGGGCCTCGGCGTGACGCAAAAATGCGTCGGGGTGGGGCGTTTCTGCCGAACGCAGCATGTCCTGCCGGGCGATACGGCGGTAGTGCTTGAGGCCCTGGAGCAGCTGCTCGGTGGTCATCGGTTCTTTCATGGTCCCTCCTGCGGACGGGTGCGCGGGCCGCACACAAACGTGGCGAGTATAGGACCGGGGCGCAGAGGCCTCCAGACCTTGCCTTCCGCTCCCCCCAAAGCAGGGTGAACAGTGTCAGAATTCACTAAAGACGATGCTTTCGGAGCATGAGAACCATGTGGAAGCTCAATTTCCACAAACGGGTGAAACTGCCCTCCGACACGTCACTCGGGCGGGTCCCGACAGAAATGAGTCAGACCCTGAGAACGCTGAGGAGAAACCCCGTATTCATCGCGTTATGCAGTCTAAAAGTTCGCATATACGCCGTATAGGCGCATAAAACTCCCGGTTTCATTTAAGGATTAAGGGCAAGTGAACCGTTTTGGGTTAAGCTTTCGAGGTCGATGAAAGCCGCCCACCTCCTGACCACCATCTCCGCCCTGAGCTTGACCACTGCCGGAGCCGCCACCTACACCGTTAAAGCCGGAGACACCCTCTCCCGTATCGCCGGGATATACGGCACCGATGCCGCCAGCCTCATGCGCCTCAACGGTCTGCGCAGCACGACCATTCAGGTGGGTCAGCGCCTGCAAGTCGGCTCGGGCTTTACCAAAACCAACACCGCACAGACGGCGAAAGCCCCAGCCGCCACCGGGGGCAGCCGCGTCTACGTGAACGCCGCTGCCAGCCGCTACCTCGGCATCCGCTACGTGCTGGGCGGCAATGGCTACGGCGGCATCGATTGCAGCGCCTACACCATGCGTGTGTTTCAGCAGATGGGCGTGAACCTGCCGCGCACCGCCGCCGCCCAGTGGGGCGTGGGTTACTCGGTGAGCAGCCGCAACCTCCAGGCGGGCGACCTGGTGTTCTTCAACACCACCGGGCGCGGCGTGAGCCACGTGGGCGTGTACCTGGGCAACGGCATGATGGCGAACGCCAACTCCTACTATGGCCGCACCGTGGTCGAGCCTCTGTTCAGCAACCCCTACTGGGCCAGCCGCTACCTCGGCGCCCGCCGCGTCATCGGCTAAGCGTCCAGCACGTCAGAGGCTTTCATCGCCCAGTTTGGCCTCATGACTTGGCCCCCGCCTGCAGCAGGTGGGGGCCTGTGCTTTTTGGGGGCGCTTCGGCTCCGGCAATCCAAGCAGCACACAGCCAAAAAAACCGCCCCGGCTCTTGACCAGGGCGGCTTTGTGTTGCGGGTGCGCTCAGGAGGCCCGGACGCTCATGCTGGCGCGGGGTTCGAGGGCGTAGAACGCCACCACCGCCACCAGGGTGCCCACCCAGCCGGGGGCGCTGCCGAGGTCGAGGGTAAACACGCGGCCCAGCACGGTGGAGCCGAGCTGTCCGCTGAGGGCTTCGCCCTGCTGCTGCGCCACGATGTTCCAGCCCACGATGGGTTCGCCCAGGAAACCGGTCACGCGGTCCACGCCACGCAGCACCAGCTTCTGCGAGCCGACGTTGCCGCGCAGCTCGCCTTCCTGCAGTTCGATGTTCACGCTCTCGGTGCCCACGCTGCCGCGCACGCCCCGGTCGGTAATTTCGAGTTCGATGTCCTTGCCGTGCAACTTGCCACCTGCGCGGCCCGAGATCTTATCGCCGTCGATGGCGCAGCGGATGTCGTATCCGTCGGCACTACCCAGGCGTCCTTGAATCAGGTCTTCCATAAGCGGAAGTATAGCGGGGCCGGGAGGGAACAGGTCTGCCGGTCATGTCATACGGATTCCGATTGAATCTGGTCGTTTCAGATTCAATCCGACTTGCAAAGCTGCGCAGCAGAGCGGATGCGAGTAGGAAAAAATACGGATTCTGCGATATGGATGCACAGGCGGCGCCTTCCCAACTGTACAGGCCCGACTGTGCAGGAATTAAGCGGAATCCGTATCAGGCGGCCCGGAAAGGGCCTCTCGCCCACCACCTGCGGCCACAGGTGCGCCCGCTGGCCGGGCGGGGTACGCTGGGCAGAACATGACCGCTCAGACTCTGGACGCCCGCTACCGGGCCGGGGATCCACGCGCCCTGGCCCGCGCCCTGACCCTGGCCGAGGCCGGTCTGCCTGCCGCCCGCCCCCTGCTGCGCGTGGCCCGTGAACGGGCAGGCCGCGCCATCGTCCTCGGCGTGACGGGCAGCCCCGGCAGTGGCAAGAGCACCCTGACCGACGCACTGATTCACGACCTGCGGGCGCGGGGCGAGCGCGTGGCGGTGCTGGCGGTGGACCCCAGCAGCCCCTACAGCGGCGGCGCGATTCTGGGTGACCGCATCCGCATGCTGCGCCACCACGCCGACGCGGGCGTGTTCGTGCGCTCGCTGGCGTCGCGGGGGGCGCTCGGTGGCCTCTCGCCCCGCACCATGCCGGTCCTCGCCCTGCTCGAAGGCGCGGGCTTCGACTGGGTGGTGCTGGAAACGGTGGGGGTGGGGCAGTCGGAGGTGGACATCGCTGCCGTGTGCGACCACACCCTGCTGGTGCTGACTCCGGCGGGCGGTGACGGCATTCAGGCGTTCAAGGCCGGCATCATGGAAATTGCCGACGTGATCGCTGTCAACAAGGCCGACCTGCCCGGCGCCGACCGCACCGTGCGCGAACTGATGGCCGCGCAGGGGCTGGGCTGGCACGACGAACACACCTGGTTCGCACCCATTCGCCGCACCGTCGCCAGCCGGGGGGAGGGCGTAGACAGTGTGATTGAGGCCGTGCGCCAGCACCGCGACCACCTGGGCGAGGCGGGGTTGCAACGCCGCCGGGAGCGCCGGGCCGAGTTCGAGGTCCGCACGCTGGTGCAGGAGCGCCTGCTGCAACGGGCGCGGGCGGCGGGGGCTGACCTCTACGCCCGTGTCGCCCGGGGAGAAGTGGACGCCGACGCCGCTGCGGACGAGTTGTTGCGCGGCTGATACGGATTCCGCTTAATTCCTGCACAGTCGGGAAAGCGCCGCCTGTGCATCCATATCGCAGAATCCGTATTTTTTCCTACTCGCATCCGCTCGGATTGAATCTGAAACTACCAGATTCAATCGGAATCCGTATGAGTCGCTGATGCTTACTGGCTGGGGACCGCCCCGCTTCTTCCGGCCATTCGGTTAAATTGAGCCATGACCGGGCAACTTCATGTCAGCAGCGAGTTCTTGCAGCGGGCGCTGGGCTTCGGGCAGGAGGGCGACCCGCTGACGGTGGGCATTTTCCCCGACGCCCTGCCCGACGATTTCCCCTTGACCTTGCCCGAATTGCCGGGGCTGCGGGTGCTGGGGAGTGTTCGGGGCGTGGCGACCCGCTGGAGCTTCAATCGGGGCAAATCTTTTTCCCCACAACAGCGGCAGTGGCGTGTCTTTCTCGATGTGGGCACGGCGCTGGACGAGACGATGGCGGACTTTCAGACGGCGCTGCTCTCGCAGGGCTGGGAGAGCGGGCGGGCCTTTGCCCAGACCTTCGTCGAAGCCGGGCAAACGCGCTGGCTGGCACTGAATCCGGCGCGGGGTTGGCAACTCGACCTGGCGGGGCGGGAGGCCGCTGGGGAGTCGGGAACCATGACCCAGGTCTGGCTGACCCTGACCGAAGCCGAGGCCCAGACCATCCGGCACCTGCTGGGCCAGCACGAGCCGCCCTTTGACCATGTCCATCTGCCCATGCCTTTGCTGCGGCTTCCGGCAGGCTGGCGTTCGCAGATGTCGCAGGGGTCGGGCGGAAGGGTGAGCAGCGAAGAATACGCTCTGCGTGGCCCCGGCGGTGCGGCGGCGCTGTGGCCGGTACTCTTGCCTCAACTCGCGGCCCAGGGCTGGGCGCTGCTCCATCACTCGGAGGACACTGCCCTGTTTCGCACGCCGCACGGCACCGGGCTGCTGAGCCTTGCCGAAGGTGAGGCCGCCGGGGACAGGGGAGAGGTGGCGGCCACCGTGGTGCATCTGGGGCAGCGGCGCCCGGTTTGAGCCTCCCGCCCTGTTGTCGGCGCGGCCCTGCCCCTACACTGCCCGTATGAGAGCACGTCGCCTGACCCCTTACCTTGTCGCTGGCCTCGTGTTGCAACGGTTGCTGGAAGTGCGTCAGGCCCGTGCCAACGAACGCTGGGCGCGGGAACGCGGCGCCGTGGAGTACGGCCAGGAACACTACTGGACCTTCTTCGTGCTGCATCCGGCGTGGCTGCTGTCGCTGCTGCTGGAAGGTCGGCGCAGTGGGCAGCCCGTCCACTGGCCCGCCCTGCTGCTGTTTGTGGTGCTGCAACCACTGCGTTACTGGGTGATGCACACGCTGGGGCGCTACTGGAACACCAAGATTCTGATCGTGCCGGGGGGCGAGCGGGTCACCGGGGGGCCGTTCCGGTTCGTCAGGCACCCCAACTACGTGGTGGTCGCGCTGGAACTCGCCGCCGCGCCGCTGGCGGTGGGGGCGTGGCGCACCGCCGCAGCCTTTACCCTGCTCAACGCCGCGCTGCTGCTGGGGCTGCGCATTCCCGCCGAGGAACGTGCCCTGGCCGAGTACCGCCGCTCAGGCTGAGGTCAGCCAGCGATCAGGCGCACGCCGCTCCACGTTCAGGCCGCGTGGGGTGTCGGCCAGTTGAAGCGCGGCCCGGATGACGGCGCCCGTCTGGGTCAGGCGCTGGCGTCCGCCCAGACTGGTGCGCTCCACGGCGGCGGCCAGCACCGGCACCGTCAGCCCCTGCGCCCGGGCCTGCTGCACGGCGGCGAGTTCGGCTTCTCCGCTTTCGAGTTGAGCGGTCACGAGCAGGGCTTCGCCGGTCACGGCCGTCTTGTCCCAGCGGGGCTGTCCCGTGCTCAGGTCGGCCCGCAGCAGCGGCACGCCGCGCATCTGCGCCACCTGCTCACCCAGCAGTTCGGCGCCCGGCAGCGCAATGACCGCGTCGAACTCGGGCAGCCGGGCGGCGAGCAGCTCGGACAGCGCGGCCCAGTCCTGGGCGGTCATCTGCCCCAGGTGCCGTTGCAGGGTGTCCTGGGGGGCCGGAAGCAGGGAGGTGAGGGACTCCCGAAAGGCAAGCGTCATGCTGCTCACCTTAACGAGTGCGGGGCGGGGCGAATGACGTTTTGTTTACCTAAGCGCCGCAGCTTTGACCCAGTTCAGAATTCTCGGTCCAGAATTCCCGGTTCAGGATTTGCGGCTCAGGATTTCCGGCTCAGGATTTCCGGCTCAGGAGGGTGGCCGGGCCATGCGGACGCAGTGCGCCACGTCTCGCCAGCGGGGAAGTACCCTGAGAGGATGTCCACGCCCACCCTTCCCGCCTCGTCTGCGGCAGTGGCCAGCCGCCACGGGGCCGCCATCGCCCTGGCCGTGACCGCCGGGCACTTCATCAACGACGCGTATGGGGCGATGCTGACCCCGCTGATGCCCGCGCTGCAAAGCAAATACGGCGTGAGTATCGCCGCCGTCACCTTTCTGAGCAGTGTCTACAGCCTGACCAGCAGCGTGCTGCAACCGCTGCTCGGCATCGTGGGAGAGCGCATCGACCGCCGTTACGCCGCCGCGCTCGGCCCGCTGATGACGGGCATCGGCCTGACGCTGATGGGCTTCGTGCCCTGGTTCGGGGCGCTGGTTCTGCTCGTGGCGGTGGCGGGCTTCGGCTCCGGGTTTTTTCACCCGGCGGGCGCGGCGTATGTGGCGCAAAACAGCCCCGCCGACAAGCGTGGCCTGTGGGCCAGCCTCTTCAGCGCGGGCGGCACCGGGGGCATGGCGCTCGGCCCGGTGTTCGCGGGGGTGGGGCTGACGCATCTGCCCTGGTTCGCGCTGATCGGCGCGGTCATCGCCGCCGTGACCTTCGCCGTCACGCCCAGCGGGGTGCAGAAGGCCAAGCGGGTAGGGCTGGCCGAATACGTCGGCATTTTCCGGGGGCCGCTGGTGTGGCTGTGGGGCATGGCGGTGCTGCGTTCGCTCGCCAGCATGGGCTACAACGTGATGCTGCCTTTCATGCTGCTCGCCAGGGGCTTCGGCGCGCGTGAAGTCGGCCTGACCCTCGCCGTGTACTCGGTGGCGAGTGCGGTGGGCGGCATCGTGGGCGGACGCTACAGCGACAAATATGGCCGCACGGCGGTGCTGCGGGCGGCCATTCTGAGCACCATTCCCTTTTTCGCCGTCCTGATTCTGTCCAGTCCTGCCGACTGGTGGTTTTACCCGCTGACCTTCCTGGTCGGGGCCGCCGTCAACGCCAGCATTCCGGTGGGTGTCGTCACCGCGCAGGAGTACGCGCCGCAGCATGTCGCCGTCGCCAGTTCCATCATGATGGGCTTTTCCTGGGGCGTGGCCGGGGTGCTGGTCTTTCTGGTGGGCGCGCTGGCCGACGCGACCACGCCGCAGACCGCCGCCCTCGCCAGCCTCGCCCTGCTGATTCCGAGTGCGCTGATTGCGTACCGCTTGCCGGAGCCGCAGAAGGTGAAGTTTGAGGCGTAGAGAGCTGTCTAAGGGTCTAGAAGCCATCCGGAAAATCTCAGAGGCTCTGAGGTCTTGGGATTGCAGGCCGGTAAAGAGCCGATTCCACCAACAAGGAATGAACTATTTCGAGTGGCAGCCGAATTTCCGGATGGCTTCTAAAGGTCGAAGGGTCTAAGGAAAGTGGTTACGCCTATCCTTAGACCCTTCGACTCTTAGACCCTTGGACCTACCGCCTTGCCCGGTAGCGCCGAATCAGCGCGTTCGTGCTGGAATCGTGGGTCAGCTCCGGCTCGGCCTCGGCTTGAAGCTCGGGTGCGATTTTGCCTGCCAGCACCTTGCCGAGTTCCACGCCCCACTGGTCGAAGGAGTTGATGTCCCAGACGGCCCCCTGCACGAAGACCTTGTGCTCGTACAGGGCGATGAGCGCCCCCAGGATGCGCGGGGTGAGCTGGTCGGCCAGCAGGGTGGAGGTGGGGCGGTTGCCCTCAAAAACGCGGTGGGGGGCGATGTCGGGAGCCACGCCACCTTCCAGCACCTGCTCCAATGTTTTGCCGAACGCCAGTGCCTCGGTCTGCGCAAAGACGTTCGCCATCAGGAGGTCGTGGTGCGGCGGCAGGGGGTGATGAGAGCGGCAAAACCCGATGAAGTCGCAGGGAATCAGTTTGGTGCCCTGGTGAATCAGTTGGTAAAAGGCGTGCTGGCCGTTGGTGCCGGGTTGCCCCCAGACGACTGGCCCGGTCTGGTAGTCCACCTCCGCGCCGCCGAGGGTCACATGCTTGCCGTTGCTCTCCATGTCGAGCTGTTGCAGGTAGGCCGGGAAGTAGGCGAGGGACTGGTCGTAGGGCAGCACCGCGAGCGTCTCCGCGCCGAAGAAGTTGTTGTACCAGATGCCCAGCAGCCCCATCAGCATCGGCAGGTTTTCCCCGGCGGGCGCGGTGCGGAAATGCTCGTCCATGTCGTGGAATCCGGCGAGCAACTCGCGGAAATGCTCTGTCCCCACCGCGACCATCACGCTCAGGCCGATGGCGCTGTCCATGCTGTAGCGGCCCCCCACCCAGTCCCAGAAGCCGAACATGTTGGCGGTGTCGATGCCGAATTTCTGCACCGCTTCGGCGTTGGTGGATACGGCCACGAAATGCCGGGCAATGGCGGCTTCGTCTTTCAGGCTGCTCAGCAGCCAGGCCCGCGCCGAGTGCGCGTTCGTCATCGTTTCCTGGGTGGTGAAGGTCTTGGAACTGACGATGAACAGGGTCTGCGCGGGGTCGAGGTCGCGCACCTTTTCGGTCAGGTCGGTGCCGTCGATGTTCGACACGAAGCGCACGGTCAGGTCGCGCTGGGCGTAGGGCCTCAGCGCCTCATACGCCATCACCGGGCCGAGGTCCGAGCCGCCGATGCCGATGTTGACGATATTTTTGATGGGCTGCCCGGTAAAGCCCAGCCACTCCCCGCCGCGAACCCGCTCGGCAAAGTCGCTCATGCGCTCCAGCACTTCGTGAACGTCGGGCACCACGTTTTTGCCGTCCACCTCAATCACGGCGTCACGCGGCGCACGCAGAGCGGTGTGCAGCACGGCGCGGCCCTCGGTCACGTTGATTTTCTCGCCCGCGAACATCGCGTCACGTTTCCTTGCCACGCCCGCCTCGTCCGCCAGCGCCAGCAGCCGCCGCAGCGTCTCGTCGGTCACGCGGTGCTTGGAGTAGTCGAGGTACAGCCCGGCCCCCTCGGCGCTCAGGCGCTCGCCGCGCTGCGGGTCGGCGGCGAACAGGTCGCGCAGGTGCAACCCCTGCACCTCGTAGTAGTGGTCTTCCAGGGCTTGCCAGGCGGGCAGGTCGGTCAGGCGGCTCATGCGGGCAGGATACGCCGCCGCTGTCAGGATGAGGGGCGCTTCAGTGCATCGAAGTGCACCTCTGTGCTGAGACACTGAGTGAAACGAGAACGCAAAAAAGAGCTGCTGGTGGAAGTGGAGGGGTTCGGGCGCTTGCCCTCTTTTTCCGAGCAGGGCAAGTCAAAGAAAATATGGAGCGAAGGAGACGGCGGCGCTTTCTGGGATCTCCGAAGAAGGACTCCGTCTCGTATCAATTGACGCTGAGGTCGAATTCCCACTCGAAGGAGCGGCCCCAGGGCAGGGCAGCGTCTCTGAGGTCGTACACCTGCCCCAGCCGCAGCGGAAAAGAGGTGTGGGCGAGGCGCAGCAGCGCTTCCCGTGCGGCGGGCGCGTTCATCTCCTTTTCGGGAATGACTTTGCGCAGCGTCGCCCGCACCTCGGCGCTGTAAATCACGTCGTTGGCGTACTCGCGGGCGAGCAGGGCGTCTTGCCGCACCGGGTCGGCCCCCGAAAGCGCGAGTTTGGCGTGGGCCAGCGCCGTGCCGAGGTTGTTGCCGGGCGTGCCCCAGGCGGCCAGCGCCTGCAAATTGGCGCTCTGGCGCAGCGTTTGCAGGTCGCGCCACATTCGGGCGTTGCCCATGTTGACGCTGCCCACGTCCGCCACCCCCACCGGCCCGCGCCGCAGCAGGGCGCTCACCCGCAGCGCCGCCTGCCGGGGGTCGCCGCCGTTGTAGACATAGACGGTCAGGTCGGCAGGGCCGCTGTCCGTCACGGTAAAACCGCTCGCCTCGGCATGGTTTCTGGCGCTCTGGGTCAGGGGAATGCCCTCGTACTTGATGACCTGCTCGGCCCTGGCGGGGTCGCTGTACTCGAAGCGCACGGTCTGCGGCTGCGGAGCCAGAGCGCGGGCGACCAGCATGGACGCGACCTCGTCGGCTCCGGGGTAGACACGCACGTTGGCGGGGGCCTCGGCAGCCAGCGCCGCGCCTTCCGCCGGAGCGGGGCTGCCGGGCAGGGCGTCGTCCCAGGCGATATGCAGCTCGGTCAGGTGGCCCTGGCGTGCCCACGCCATCACCTCGCGCACCACCGCCAGATTCCGCGCCCGGTCGGCAGCGTCCGGCTCACGCGGCAGGGTGATGAAGGCGTAGACCGGCTGCCCGGTGCGGGCCGTCCAGTCTTTCAGCGGGGCCAGATGCGCGAGGGCCTGCGCCGCACTCAGTGGACTGTTGCGCGACTGCACCAGACCGCCATACGCGAGGGCGTCGAGCGAAACGACCAGCGGCCCGTCCGTCGGCTGGGCGCGGAGCCAGTCGCTCAGGGCGGCGGGGTCGGCCCCACGTGCCGCCGTGCCCAGCAGAGACGCCGGGGGCAGGTGCGGCGTTTTTCCGGTCAGCCCCGCTATCTGAGCAGGCAGGGTGCGGGTCGCTGGGCGTGAGTCGAGGGGCAGCAGGGTCTGGGCCTGCGCACTGGCAAGCAGCAGGGCCGCGAGGACGGGCAAAGGGCGCATGGGCCGAGGCTAGCGGCGGGGGATGAGAGGTCGGCGGGCAGCCGTTAAAACGTGAGTTCGGGAGAAGACGCCCTCTGGCACGTTGATGATGGATGATGGTTCCGCTTCGCTGATGGGTGATGGCAAAAGAGCGGGAGCCGTGGGCTATTGCCACAGCTCCCGCTCTTCTCATCGTCAGAACTTCAGGGTGTACTCGGCAAAGCCGTCGTCGCGGGTCTTGACGTAGCTGGCGCCCGTCGGCAGGAACTTCTGCGCGGTGGGACTGCTCGACACCAGCAGGGTCACGCCAGGCACGGGCGTCAGCTTCCAGTTGCCGTCGGCGGCAGGGTTGACCGTCTGCTGCTGCTGAAAGTAGCCGATCAGGGCCTGCCGCGTTTCGTCGGGCGCTTGCAGGACGATGTTCGTGCCGTCCAGACCGGGGAACTTGCCGCCGCCCGAAGCGCGGTAGTTGTTGGTGGCGACGACGAACTGCTGCGCGGGGTCAATCGGCTTGCCCTGGTACTGGAGGTTCTTGACGCGGCGGGCGTTCTCGTTGGCGACCTTGCCGTCCGCGCCGTAGCGGGAGGGCTGGGTCACGTCGATTTCGTAGGTCACGCCGTCGATCACGTCGAAGTTGTAGGTGGGGAACGACTCGTCCACCAGCGCCTGCGGCTCGGTCTTGGTGGGGTCGATCTGCTTGAACTGCCCCGCCGAACGTTCCAGCCACTCCTGCACCTGTGCGCCCGTGACCAGCACGGCCTGCACGGTGTTGGGGTACACGTAGAGGTCGGCCACGTTCTTGATGGCGAGCGTCCCGGCGGGAATGTCGGTGTAGTAGCTCGCGCCGGAGCGGCCCCCGGCCTTGAAGGGTGCGGCGGCGCTCAGCACGGGGAGGTTCCCGTACTGGGTGTCCTTCAGCGCATTTTTGACGTAGGCGGCCTGGGCATTGCTCACGAGCTGCACGCTGGGGTCGTCCTGCACCAGCGCCCAGTAGGAGTTGATGGGAGCCGTCAGGTCGGCGACCTTGCCGCGCACGTAGGTCAGGGTGCCTTCGTGCTGGGTCTTGACCGCGCTGGCGATGGCGGCGCTGGGCTGCACGAGGCTCTTTTTGGCGGCCTTGTCCCAGATGGGGCGCAGCGCGGCCTGGCTGTCCACCACGTTCCATTTCTTGCTGGCGGGGTCGTAGCTCAGCTTGAGGTCAATCACGCCGAGGTTGTTGCCCCAGAAGCCGGGCATGGTGCTGGGCTTGCCGCCGATGGTGCCCTTGGCGATGTCCGCGCCCGTCACGTCCTTGTAGGTCGCGCTGGGAAATTCCTGGTGGCTGTGACCACTGAGTACCACGTCGATGCCGGGCACGCGGGTCAGCGCCGCGCCCGCCGCTTCTTGCCCCACCATGTACTCGCCCCGGTCGATGCCGGAGTGGTTCAGGGCGATGATGATGTCGGCGCCCTTCGCCTTCATTTCGGGGACGTAACGGTTGGCGGCTTCGAGGATGTCCACCGCCTTCACTTTGCCTTCGAGGTTGGCCTTGTCCCACTGCATGATCTGCGGCGGCACGAAGCCGATGATGCCCACGTTGACGACGGCGGGGCGGCCCTCCACGTCTTTCATCACCTTGCGCTGAATGACGTAGGGCGTAAAGCGCGGCGTGCCGTCGAGGTTTTGCACGTTGGCGCTGACATACGGCATCGGGGCCGCTTTAAGCACCCGGTCGAGGAAGTCCAGGCCGTAGTTGAATTCGTGGTTGCCGAGGGTGGCCCCGTCGTACTTCAGGGTCTGCATGGCGCGGTGCATGGGGTGCATTTCGCCCGCCTTCAGCGGCTGCACGCGGGCCACGTAGTCCCCGAGCGGGTTGCCCTGAATCAGGTCGCCGTTGTCGAACAGCAGGCTGTTGGCTTTTTCGGCGCGGGCCGCCGTAATCAGGCTGGCGGTGTATTCCAGGCCGAATTCACCGGTGGGCTTGTCCTGGTAGTAGTCGTAGCCGAGCGCGTGCGTGTGCAGGTCGCTCGTTTCCAGAATGCGCAGGTCGACGGTCTGAGCACGCTGGCCCTGCATGGCGGTGCAGCTGGAAAGAAGCAGACCGGTCAGAAGAAGCGGAAATTGTTTCACGCCCCGCAGCATAGACGGCGAGCGTCAGCCGGCGATAAGGCAAAGTTCACAACCTCGCCGCCAGCTTGCCGAACAGCGCCGGAACCTCGGGCCGCGCCCCGCCGTTGACCCAGCCAAAGCGCAAATCCTGCACGCTCCCTCCCTCGCCCACGCCCACGCCGTCAGGGAAATGACGGCTCAGGTCTTGGCCACCCGTCACCTCCGCCGCGCCGGGGAGTGCCTCCAGCGCCCGCTCCACATCCGCCGGGTGCCCGAAGTGCATCAGGTGAACCGTGCCGCTCTCCTCCCACACGAAGCGGGCCGACGTGGGCGGCAGCCCGGCCAGCGTGCCCGGCGCGGCCACATGCCGCACGCTCAGGCCGGGGCGCAGTCTCAGCGTGACCTCCAGCGCCTGCCCGAGTGCGCCGAAACTGCCCACGAAAGGCCGCGTCAGGTCGTAGCCCTGCACATTTTTCACCGTGCGCCCGCCCGCCTTCACGATGCGTCCACTGGGAGCGCGGAAGGTCACGCCCAGCACCTCCGCCCCGAAAAAGAAGTTCTGCCCGAAGCCCCCGCGCGACACGAGGCCGCCCACCCCGCCCGGCAACTCCACCGGCGGAAACGGCGGATAAAGGCCGGGCGGCAGCGCCGCGTACACGTCCAGCAAGGGAGTATCGGCGCTGACGGTGAGGGTCTGGTCGCCGGGGGAAATGTTGATGGTGGATGGTTGATGGTTGATAGAGGCGTGAGCGTCAGCGTTTTTGTCTTTTTCCATCAACTATCACCTATCCACCATCAACATCTCCGGCAGGATTTTCCCCGGATTCAGCCGCTCCGCCGGGTCGAGTGCCCTTTTCACGTCCCAGAGGGCGGAAAGTGTCACGGGGTCGACGGCGTCGCGCATGAAGTCGCGTTTCATGGTGCCGATGCCGTGTTCGCCGCTCAGCACGCCGCCGTGCCGGATGGCGACCAGGGCGATTTGATGGGCGAGGTCGTGGACGGCGGCTTCGTCCTCGGTGCGCGGGTCGAACATGATGTTGGGGTGCAGGTTGCCGTCCCCGATGTGTCCGAACTGCACCAGATGAAACGGGCTGGCGTCGCCCAGGGCGCGGATTTCGCGCACCACGTCGGGCAGGGCGCTGCGCGGCACCACGATGTCCTCGTTCATGCGCTGCGGCCGGATGCGCCCCAGTGCGGGCGAGATGCTGCGGCGGGCCTGCCACAGCGCGTCGGCCTCGGCGGGCGTGGCGGCGCGTTTGACGGTGCCCCCGGCGGCCTCGCACGCCTGCGCGACCAGTTCCAGCTCGGCGTCCACCATCGCCGGGTCGTCGCCGTCGGTGTCCACCAGCAGCACGGCCCCGGCCTCGCGCGGCAGCCCCAGGTGCAGGTAGTCCTCGATGGCGTTGGTGCAGGCGGTGTCCATAAATTCCAGCTTGGACGGCACCGCGCCCGCCGCAATCGCGCTGCTCACGGCCTCGGCGGCCTGCCCGACTTCCGCGAAATGGCACATCAGCGTGCGGGTAAACTTGGGCGGCGCAATCAGGCGCAGGGTGGCCTCGGTCATCAGCCCCAGCGTGCCCTCGGAGCCAATCAGCAGGCCCGCCAGGTCGTAGCAGTCGCGGGTCAGGCGGTGAATGTCGCCGTCCGTATCCACGAATTCCAGCGCCTTCACATAATCGCCCGTCACGCCGTACTTGAAACACATCGGCCCGCCCGCGTTCTCGCCGAGGTTGCCGCCGATGGTGCTGGTGCGAAAAGATGCGGGGTCCGGCGGATAGGTCAGGCCGTGGGGCTTGGCGGCTTCGCTGACCCGCAGCGTCACCACGCCCGGCTGCGCCACCGCCTCGCGCCGTTCGGGGAAGATGCGGAGGCCCGTCATGCGGGTAAAGCTGACCACCAGCGATTCCTGCAAGGGCGTGACGCCTCCGCTGAGGCCACTTGCCGCCCCCCGCCCGATGATGGGCACGCCCGCCGCCTTCGCGGCTTTGACGGCGACCACCACATCGGCGGTGGATTCGGGCAGCACCACGGCCAGTGGAGTGACGCCGAACTGAATGGCGTCGTAGCGGTAGTTCAGGCGCTCGGAGAGTCGGGTCAGAACCTGGTGGGGCTTGAGGGCGCGGAGCAGGTCGGTGGTGAGGGGTGAGGGGTGGGTGGTGGTCATCCTGTTTCCCATTGCGCCAGATTGGGTGGCACGGGAGGCGTCAGCCGCAGCTTCATGTGGGTACTGTAGCAAGCCTGGACAGGGCCGCAAAAAAGCAGGCACCCAGGCAGGGAGAGTCCGGCTGTAAGGAAAGGGTAAGGGCCTGGATGTCAATTTTAGGCCAGAATCGTCTAGCATCCTGTCCTTATCGCCTCCCCTTGTTTTCAGTCCGCACTTGCCAAGTCCAGCATGGAGTTCAGCATGAACGTACCACACATTTCCTTTACATTCGCCAGAACAGTTCAGGCCAGCAAGCCGGGGCGTCCGTTCCTGAAGGTTTTGCTCGCGGGCCTTCTGCTGGGGGCCTCCTCCACGGTGCAGGCGGCGGCTTATGCCACGGGCGGTACGGGGAAATATAAGTCGCAGATTCTGTGGTTGACCTGGGGCGGGGGAACGAACGGAACCAACAATACAACGCTGACCAATGGGGCCACCACGACAGCCACGGTTCCCGTGTATGGCGTGAATATGGTCGTAAGCTGTAGCTTAAGCGGCATAGGTGGCGGAGGTATTACCTCCTATGCACCAGGCGGCTGGAAAGATGACGGCCTCGACAACCTCTATAACATCGGTGGTCTGGGTACGAGCAATACCTTGGTCAATGGTATTCGGACCGCGCAAAGCGGGTTGTCCAGCAACTTTACCGTAACTTGCTCCGCCACTCTGGACGGTAAGCCTTACGGCCTCCCCGGATTGGTGGTTGCCGATGCCGAATCCATGGCGGGAGCGGAGTTTATCAAGGCCACGGCGGATGGCACCTGGCAAGTGATGGAGCGCCTGACTTGTGGGACACGAGAGTACAACGCCGAGCTTACGAGCGATTCCAAAACCATTACTTTTTCTACGCCAACTGAAGGGGATTGTAACGCAGTTAACGAATCGGGGAGTGGTTCTAATGCACTGGGTCTTACATTCCTGACTTTCAACTCCTCAGCCTATACGGGTGCAAATCGCCAGATTACTTTTGATGTGTCTATCAAAGGTAGAGGTCTAACAGCGGTCGCTCTTGGAGTTCTGGCCCCCTATCTTGACTCAGGGGATGCTCCAAGCAGTTATGGCGGAGTGGCTCATTTTTACCCGCCTGCACTGACTGCCGACGGCCTTTCTGCGGGGGCAAAAACCTCTATTACCGCTGCCAATTTTCAAGTCAGCACCCTAAACACGATTCCTGCCACCAACAAACTGGGAAATCAAGAAGACCCTGACGGAACTGGTCTAACGGGTAATACGGCGGCGACCACAGACGATACGACTGGAGCCGATGATGAAGACGGCGTGAACGCTTCTGCTTTGCCTGTGCTTAATGTTAAATCTGTAGGAAGCTATATCGTTCCCGTGGCCTGCTCTGGCACAGGCACTGTAAAGGGCTGGATTGATTTTAATATCAACGGGATATTTGATGCGGGTGAGTCGGCGCAGACAACCTGTGGTGGAGCTGGTTCGACGGTCAATCTTACCTTCCCCATCCCGGCTGATATCAAATCGGGCCAGTCTTATCTGCGAGTTCGCTACGCGACAAATGCCGCCGAACTGGCCCTTCCGTCGGGGATTGCCACCTCCGGCGAGGTCGAAGATTACGCACTGGCTATCTATACCCAGGTTACCCTGACCAAGACCTGGGGGGCCTTGGCCGTGACAGGAAATCAAGTCGATCTCAATATTTCTGGCGGTGGCCTAAGTACCCCGCAGACCAAGACTGTTACGGCAAAAGCGTCAGATAAGACTCAGGCATTCGTTATTGGTGGAACATCAGCCACGGTTGGTGAGTCTGGTGGACAAGTAAATGATTATCTGGCAAGCATTACTTGTAAAAAGGTATCTGATGGCACAACTTTGGTCACAGGTGCAGCAGGTGCGACCAGTGCCACTTTTACCGTTCCACGAGACAGCAACATCGACTGCACGATTCACAATGAATTACGCTTGCCCAATGTGCCTCAAATGAAAAAGTATGTCCGTAATCTGCCCAACGGGGCTTTCGGGACGGCGACTCACGCTCAGCCCGGTACTATTTTGCAATACTGTATCGCCTTCCAGAATACGGGAAATGGGCCAGCCAAAAAGTTCAAACTCACCGACGCCTTCCCAGCAAATACAAGTGCTGCTTATCCTAATGGCAGTACCGATACAGCCAAGTGGAACTTGACTTACTCGGCATCAGGCGCTGATTTGACGGGAAGGACGACTGCGCCCACCGCCTCTGCCTTGCCTGCGGGCGCAACTTTGACGGTTGGTTCTGTGGCCACGGCCACTCCAAGCGGAACAAGCCAGGGCATCATTCTCGATCTTGGGGCCGCTGGGTTGCCAGCTGGCGGCACAGGTACCGTCTGTTTCGACGCCAAGATTAACTGAGGACGTCGAACTTTACCTTCCACATTTTCGGGAAAGAACCGAAACTGTTCCGCAAACGGCTCTGCAAGTCCCTTCCCAGTTTGACGTGCCTGAGCGTCCTTACAGTTCCCCCCGATAAGCCAGATCCAGAACCTCCACCGTGTGCATCACCGGCACCGGGCTGCCCTGTCGCCGCACATGGCTCTGAATCTGCGTGTGGCAGCCGATATTTCCACTGGCAATCAGGTCGGGCGTGGTGGACAGGATGTTTTTCGCCTTGCGCTGACCGAGTTGCGCGGCCAGTTCGGGCTGTTCGAGGTTGTACGTCCCCGCCGAGCCGCAGCACAGGTCGCCTTCGGGAATCTCGGTCAGTGTCACGCCGGGAATGGCCCGCAGCAGGGCGCGGGGCGCGGCCTTGATTTTCTGCGCGTGGGCGAGGTGGCAGGCGTCGTGGTAGGCGATGTTCAGTGGCTCCCTGGTCGGCATGAACGGCTGCAATTCGCCGTCCCGCAGCAGCCCGGCCAGATACTCGGAGATGTCCTGCACCTTCGCGGCGAACGCCTGCGCCTGGGCCTCGTCGGGCAGACCGTGCAGCACCACCGGATATTCCTTGAGGCCCGCGCCGCAGCCCGCCGCGTTGGACAGAATCGCGTCGTAGTCGTCGGGGTCGAAGGCCCGCAGGTTGGCCCGCACCAGCCGCAGCGCCTCCTCCCGCGCCCCGGTGTGCAGCGCGGCGGCCCCGCAGCAGCCTTGCCCCTCGGGAATCACGACCTCGATGCCGTTGCGGCTCAAGACCCGCAGGGTCGCCGCGTTGAAGTTGGGCGTCAGTGCCTGCTGGGCGCACCCGGCCAGAAACGCCACCCGGCCCCGGCGCTTCCCTCTGGCGGGCGTGACCCTGGGCTGCGGCTGCATGGCCGGAACGTGTTCGGGCAGCAAATCCAGCGGAGAACGCAGGGCGGCGGGCAGCGCGGGCGCGAGCGGCTTGGCGAACTGGCCCACGCGGGCCGCCACGCTGAACAGTTTGGGCGCGGGCAGGGCTTTCAGAATGGCGTAGCGTTTGGCCTTATCCAGTGGTGAACGCTCCCGTTTCGGTTCGCTCCAGCCGCGAAAACTGGTGATCAGTTCGCCGTAGGGCACCCCGCTGGGGCAGGCGGTCACGCAGCCCTGGCAGCCCAGGCAGCGGTCGAGGTGCGGGGCGGCGTCCTCCAGTTCCAGCGCCCCTTCCAGCACTTCCTTCATCAGCACGATGCGCCCGCGTGGGCTGTCCATCTCGTCGCCCAGCAGCGCGTAGGTGGGGCAGGCAGGGAGGCAAAAGCCGCAGTGGACGCAGGCGTCTATCGCGTGGGCCATCACCTCCCCCTGTGGGCCGATTTCGAGGGCGGGAATGTCGTGGTTCATAGGCAGAGGATAGGCCGCGCCGCGTCCGGAGGGGGAGCGGAGGTTAGGGGAGTGCAGCCGCCCCTGCCCTTACCCCTCCAGCCGCCCCGACTGCCGCAGCAGGGCCAGCACGCCCGCCGCGATTTCTTCCACGCTGGCGCTGGTCGTGTCTTTGGAGGGAATGCCCAGCCGCGCGAACAGGGTATTGGTGCGCCGGACCTCGTACTCGCACTGCTCGATGCTGGCGTACTTGCTGCCCGGCTTGCGCTGGGTGCGAATGGCGTGCAGCCGCCGGGGGTCGATGGTCAAGCCGAACAGTTTGTCCCGGTGTGCCTGCAGGGGCGCGGGCAGGCCGTCGCGCTCGAAATCGTCCTCGGCCAGCGGGTAGTTGCTGGCGCGAATGCCGTGCTGCAAGGCCAGAAAGAGGCTGGTGGGCGTTTTTCCGGCCCGCGACACGCCGACCAGAATCACGTCGCTCAGGCCGTATTGCCGGTCCCCCACGCCGTCGTCGGTGGCGAGGGCGAAATCCAGCGCCTCCATGCGCGAGAGGTACGCTTCGTTGTCCTGCATGTCGTGGTGTCCGCCGGCTTCCAGCCTGGGGGCCTCGGCAAATTCCTGTTCCAGAATCCGCAGGTTCTCGGTCAGCAGGTCGAACACCTGTGCGGGCGCGGTTCGCAGCGTGTTCAGCACGTCGGGGTGAATGGTGGTGGTGAAAATCAGTGGGCGCTCGCCCCGCGCGGCCAGGGTCTCGGCCTCGCGCACCACGCTCTGCGCGGCGGCCATGTCGGTGGTGAAGGGTCGGCGCAGGTAGCGGAGAGGCTGCGCGGGAAAGTGCGTGAGCAGCGCACGGGCGATGTTCTCGGCGGTCAGGCCGGTGTGGTCGGACACGATGAACACGGGACGGGACATGCCACAGCCTGACATGTCCACCTCACTCAGACAAACCCCCGCGCCCCCGCGTCTGCACTCGGTTAAACTTGGGTGGTAAGGCAACACAAATCCCCCCAAGCGGCGCGGCGTCTCAACCCACGCCAACGGAGAAAACGCATGGACATGATTCGCCCCTTCGGGACACTAAGGATGACCGACGTCGAAATCGTCGGCGGCAAGAACGCCTCCATCGGCGAGATGATTCAGGGCCTCGCCGCCTCGGGGGTGCGCGTCCCCGGCGGCTTTGCGACCACCGCCGACGCCTTCCGGCTCTTTTTGCAGGAAAACGACATCGAAACCAAAATCAACGCCAAATTGAAGGCGCTCGACGTGAACGACGTCAACGCCCTCGTCGCGGCGGGCAAGGAGATTCGCGGCTGGGTGGAGGAAGCCAGGCTGCCCGCCGCGCTGGAAGAGGCGATTCGTCAGGCTTACGGCGAGATGGGCGACGACCCCGACGTGGCTGTGCGCTCCTCCGCCACCGCCGAGGACCTGCCCGAAGCGAGTTTTGCCGGGCAGCAGGAAACCTTCCTGAACGTGCGCGGCATCGACGAGGTGCTGAAGCACGTCAAGCTGGTGTTCGCCAGCCTGTACAACGACCGCGCCATCAGTTACCGCGTCCACCACAACTTCGAGCATTCCGAAGTGGCGCTCTCGGCGGGCGTGCAGCGCATGGTCCGCACCGACCTCGGCGTGTCGGGCGTGGCGTTTACCCTCGACACCGAATCCGGCTTCCGGGACGCGGTGTTCGTGACCTCCTCCTACGGCCTGGGCGAAATGGTGGTGCAGGGGGCCGTGAACCCCGACGAGTTCTTCGTCTACAAGCCCGCGCTGGAGCAGGGCAAAAAGGCCGTCCTGCGCCGGACACGCGGCAGCAAGCAGAAGAAGATGATTTACGCCCCGGAAGGTGGCGTGCAGACGGTGGACGTGGCGGAGGCCGAGCAGCGGGCCTTTTCCCTGTCCGACGACGACCTGACCGAACTCGCCCGCCAGTGCGTGACCATCGAGAAACACTATGGCCGCCCGATGGACATCGAGTGGGGCAAAGACGGGCGCGACGGGCAGATTTACATTCTTCAGGCCCGCCCCGAAACCGTGCAGAGCCGCGCCGGGCGCACGCTGGAGCGCTTCGAGCTGACCGGCAAGGGTGACGTGCTGGTCGAGGGCCGCGCCGTGGGCAACCGCATCGGCGCGGGCGTGGTGCGCGTGGTGAAGGACATCTCGCAGATGGACTCCGTGCAGGACGGCGACATTCTGGTGGCCGACATGACCGACCCCGACTGGGAACCGGTGATGAAGCGGGCCTCGGCCATCGTGACCAACCGGGGCGGACGCACCTGCCACGCCGCCATCATCGCCCGTGAACTCGGGATTCCCGCCGTCGTGGGCACCGGCAACGCCACCCGCGAACTCCAAAACGGCCAGGAAGTCACCGTGTCCTGCGCCGAGGGCGACACCGGCTACGTGTACGGCGGTAGGCTGGACTTCCACGTCAACCGGGTGGAACTCGACGCCATGCCCGAAGTCGGCATGAAAATCATGATGAACGTGGCCTCGCCTGACCGCGCCTTCTCCTTTGCCGCGCTGCCGAACGAAGGCGTGGGGCTGGCCCGCGTGGAATTCGTCATCTCCAACGTCATCGGCATTCACCCCCGCGCCCTGCTCGACTACCCGGACGTCCCCGATGAAGTGAAGGCCCAGATTGAGGAAAAAACCGCTGGATACGCCTCGCCGCGCGACTTTTTCCGCGAAAAGCTGGCCGAGGGTGTGGCGAGCATCGCCGCCGCGTTTGCGCCCAAGCCGGTCATCGTGCGTCTCTCGGATTTCAAGAGCAACGAGTACCACCACCTTATCGGCGGCCCGGCCTACGAACCCACCGAGGAAAACCCCATGATCGGCTTCCGGGGCGCGAGCCGCTACCGCAGCGCCGACTTTGCCGACGCCTTCGCGCTGGAGTGCGACGCCATGAAGCAGGTGCGCGACGACATGGGCCTGACCAACGTGCAACTGATGATTCCCTTCGTGCGCACGGTGGCCGAGGGGCGGCGCATTCTGGAAATCCTGAAGGAAAACGGCCTCACGCAGGGCGAGAACGGCCTCAAGGTCATCATGATGTGCGAGGTGCCGAGCAACGCCCTGCTGGCCGACCAGTTCCTCGACCTGTTCGACGGCTTTTCCATCGGCTCCAACGACCTGACGCAGCTCACGCTGGCGCTCGACCGCGACTCCGGGCTGGTGGCCGACATGTTCGACGAGCAGAACGAAGCGGTCCTCGCCCTGATGGGCATGGCGATTCGGGCCGCCAAGGCCAAGGGCAAATACGTCGGCATCTGCGGTCAGGGCCCCAGCGACCACCCCGCCCTCGCCCAGTGGCTGATGGACCAGGGTATCGACTCGGTGAGCCTGAACCCCGACAGCGTGCTGAGCACCTGGCTGCACCTGGCGGGCGAACAGGCGTAAGCTGAACTTGAGGCCAGGGCTGGCAGGGGAGGGGCGCGTGAACGAGGGGCAGAAAAATATTTTGGTGGGTGCGGCCGTAGTCCTCGGCGTCCTCCTGTGGCAGTGGGCAGATGGGCAGCCCCCCGGCACCGCGCTGCTGAATGCCGCCTTCTTCGGCCTGTATCTGGGCGCCCTCAGTTTCCCGGCACCCGCCTTGCGCTGGGGCCTCCTGTTCGCGGTGGCCCTCGTCGCGGCCCTTATCAGCGGTCTTTTCTTCAATCCGGCGGGCCTCGCTCCCTTCCCGGCGCTGGCGCAGGCGTTGGCGGTCACGTTGCTGCTGGGGCTGATCGGTGAAGTCGCCTGGCGTTCTAGGAAGCGGTCCCTGCGCGGCTGAGCGAGGTGATGAGGAAAGCCCCTGCCCAGTCGGGTGGGGGTTTTTCCTTGTGGCGACCAGTCCCGACGGTCAGGCGGGGGGGCATCGGCGCCGCTGCAAGCAGGCGCGGGCCGACGCAGAGCGTGACGGGGAAGAGGGAGCGGCCTAGAGCATTTGACAAAAAGATGGCACAGCTTTCTGGCGAGCGGAGCGAGTACAAAACAAAGAGCAGGACGGAGAAGGGAGCGGGTGGCGGTGCTGTTCCGACGCACGCGTAATTCGGAGAACTGCTCTAAGGTCCGCCAGGCAAAGGGTGAACCCCGACAGCCCCCCCGCCGCCCCATGCCCTACCCTGCCTCCCATGACATCAAGCGAGAGCATGGGGACCGACATCATCGTGATAGGCGCCGGACTCGCGGGCCTGACCGCCGCCCGCACCCTGCAACGGGCCGGGAAAACCGTGCGGGTGCTGGAGCGCTCGCAGCACCTCGGGGGGCGCGTGTGGAGCAAGCAGGTGGACGGCTACACGCTCGACGTGGGCTTTATTGGCATGTTCACGGCGTACCCGGCGGCCAAGCGGCAGTTCGACTACGACGCCCTCGACCTCGTGCGGCTCAAGCCCTCGGCGGTGCTGCGGCAGGAAGGCGGACGGGCCGAACTGGTGGGCGACCCCCTGCGCGACCCGGCGGCGCTGCCCGGTGACCTGAGCGCGGCGGCGCTCACAGTGAAAGACCGGGCTGTGGCGGCGAAACTGGCGGCAGAACTGCTCGCCCGGCCCGCCCATGAACTCCTGAACGGCCCCGACCAGACCACCCGCGCGTACCTGCTGGAACAGGGCTTTTCCGAACGCTCGCTCGAACGTTTCTTCACCCCGTTTTTCGGCGGGCTGGTGCTCGACCGCCAGCTGGAAACGAGCGCCGGGCTGTTTCGCTACTACTTCAGAATGCTGATGACCGGCGACGTGTCCATTCCCCGCGCGGGCATGAGCGAGCTGCCCCGGCAACTGGCGCGGGCGCTGGACGTGTCGTTCGGCGTGACGGTGACGGGCCTGCACGCCGGACCGGATGGCGTGACCGTGCAGATCGAAACGGGTGAAACGCTGCATGCCGTCCAGGTCGTCGTCGCCACCGACCCGAATGCGGCGGCGCGGCTGCTGGGCGAGCGGCCCGGCGCGGCGCGGCCCATCGCGCGGGGGAGCCTCGGCAGCACCTACCTGCACTACGCTGCCCCCGAGCCGCTGGAGCGTCAGCGGCGGCTGCAACTGGGCGCCCTGCCGACCGGGCAGCTCAATCAGGTGTTCTGGTTGCAGGAGGAGTTCCCCAACCGCGTGCCGGACGGTCACGGCCTGCTGATCGTCTCGGTCTGGGGCGTGCCGGACGTGGACGACGCCAGCCTGAGCGCCCAGGTGCTGGGCGAACTGCGCCCCTGGTACGGTGCCGGGGTGGAGCGGCTGCGTCTGCTCTCGGTGGACCGTATTCCCCACACGCAGTTTCCGCAGCCCGCCGGATACGCGGCCACCCTGCCCGGCCACACGACGCCGCTGCCGAACGTCTTTCTGGCGAGTGAGGTCAACTCGCTCAGCGGCATCCAGGGCGCCCTGGAAGGCGGGGAAAAGGCGGCGGCGGCCATTCTGGGCGACCTGGAGGTGCTCAGCCGCCCCCGCGGGGCGTAAAGGTGGGGGCGTGCCGCTCGTCCCAGCAGCTCAACCCCGAGCGCTGGCGACACCCCGACGTGCGGCCGGCGGTGATGGGCGCCTTTATCGCGGGCATGGACACGGCGGCCAACAGCCTCGCTTTCGTCCTCTACCGCATGCACCGGCACCCCGAGTCCCTGCCTGCGCTGCGGGCCGAGGTGGACGCCTTGTTCAGGGCCGGGCCCCCCACCGCCGAGGCCCTGGGCCGCTCGCCGCTGCTGCACCGCTTCGTCATGGAAACCATGCGGATTCACCCCATTGCCCCGGCGCTGAGCCGCACGCTGACCGAGGACGTGGACTTCGCCGGGGTATCACCTTCCTGCCGGCACCCCTGTCATCATCGGCACCACCGTGCCGCACGGCCTGTCCGAGCTGTACCCCGACCCCGAGCGCTTCGACCCGGGCTGCACAGTCAAGGCCGAGCGTTACCGCGAGCTTCCCAGCCTGCAAGCCTACCTGCTGGTGGACAGCCGCAGCCGGGGCGCCGCCATCTGGCGCAGAGAGGGCCAAGGGTGGGTGTTTGAGGTGATGGGGGAAACCTTCGATTTGCCTTGCCCTGCCGTGACCCTGAACCTCGCAGACTTCTACGATGGGACTAGTCTCTAACTCGCCTCAAAACTCAGCCCCCGCCCGCTACTGAGGAGCGACAGCGTAGAAAAATTGTTGCTCATGTGAAAAACACATGGCATTATAAAGATATGCTAACTAGGCGCAAGTTCTCGCTCTTTATTCCGTTAGTCTTGGCATCGTGCGCACCGACTGCGACGAGTCAGCCTACGCCTATTGAGGGTATTGAAACGGCCTCTAGCGAGTGCCTTTACAACTCCTCCATATCCTTTCTTGTTCAGAATGGCTACACTGTCACTCAAACGGATAAATCTGCAGGGATTATCAGTGCTGTTTTTTATAACACCTATACTCGTAACTCTTATCCAGCCACAATACAAATTCTGCCGAAGGGAAGCGATCCAAGAATAAACTTTAATTTCACCATTGGTATGAATGGTGCATATGTAAAATACATGAGTAAAGTAATCCCGAGCTGCCCAAGTCAATAATAGCTCAGTACCTGACAGGTTGGGTTCCTAGCCGTCCTGGACGGCAGCGACCGAAGGTCCACTCTTCTCCATTTCTCCTGGATTCAAGCCACTCAACAGCCGTAGTGCTCAGAGCATGGTGGGACAACGGGTTCGATAACGACGCGATTTATGGCGCCAGAGCTTGGAAAACACCGTCCTGTACGTCTTCTGGAGCAACCTGTCAGGTACTGAGCAATAATAGACAAGAAGCCCCCGCCTGTGAAACTGGGCGGGAGCTTTTTTTACTGCTCTATTTCCTGAAGTCTACGCTTACGCCTTGACTTCGCCCTGGCTCTTGCTCAGGATGCCGCGCAGCACGGTTTGCAGGATGCCGCCGTTCTTGTAGTAGTCGATTTCCACAGGGGTATCGATGCGGCACATCACGGTGATGTCTCGGGCCTGGCCGTCCTTGCCGGTGACGCGAACAGTCACGTCCTGACGGGGCTTCAGGTCGGCGGGCAGCACGAACTCGAAGGTTTCGTCGCCGCTCAGACCCAGGGAGTCGGCGGTCTGGCCGTCCTTGTACTGGAGGGGCAGCACGCCCATGCCGACCAGGTTGGAACGGTGGATGCGCTCGAAGCTCTCGGCAATCACGGCCTTGACGCCCAGCAGGAAGGTGCCCTTGGCGGCCCAGTCGCGGCTGCTGCCCATGCCGTAGTCCTTGCCGGCCAGCACGACCAGCGGCACGCCCGCTTCCTTGTAGGCGACGGAAGCGTCGTAGATGCTGGTGACTTCGCCGTTCAGGAAGTTGGTGGTAAAGCCGCCTTCGGTGCCGGGGGCGAGCTGGTTTTTCAGGCGGATGTTGGCAAAGGTGCCGCGCGTCATGATGCGGTCGTTCCCGCGACGGCTGCCATAGGAGTTGAAGTCCTTGGGCGCGATGCCGCGCTCGGTGAGGTAGCGGCCAGCGGGGGTGTCGGCCTTGAAGCTGCCGGCGGGGGAGATGTGGTCGGTGGTCACCGAGTCGCCCACCTTGACCAGCACGCGGGCGCCCCGGATGCTCTCGATGTCACGGGCGCCGCCCGCGAGGTCGTCGAAGAAGGGGGGGTTCTGGATGTAGGTGCTGTCTTCCTTCCAGTCGTACAGGTCACCCTCGGCGACAGGAATGGCGTTCCAGTCGGCGTTGCTCTTCTCGATGCCGTCGTAGACCTTCTTGAACATCTCGGCGGTGATGGAGCGGTCCATCGCCTCCTGAATCTCGGCGCCGGTGGGCCAGATGTCTTTCAGGAACACGTCCTGACCCTGCGCGTCCTGACCGATGGGGTCGTTCACGATGTCGTTCACGACCGTGCCCGCCAGCGCGTAGGCGACGACCAGGGGCGGGCTGGCGAGGTAGTTGGCCTTGATGTGGGGGTTGACGCGGCCCTCGAAGTTGCGGTTGCCCGAGAGCACCGAGGCCACCACCAGGTCGCCTTCGGTAATCGCCTCGACGACGGGTTCAGGCAGCGGGCCGGAGTTGCCGATGCAGGTCATGCAGCCGTAGCCCACGGTGTTGAAGCCGATCTGGTCGAGGTAGGTCTGCAGCCCGGCGGCTTCGAGGTACTCGGTCACCACGCGGGAGCCGGGGGCGAGGCTGGTCTTGACCCAGGCGCGGGTCTTCAGGCCCTTTTCCACGGCCTTTTTCGCGACCAGACCGGCGGCGATGAGCACGCTGGGGTTGGAGGTGTTGGTGCAGGAAGTGATGCTCGCCAGCGTCACCGCGCCGTGCCCGATCTTGATGTCGGTGCCGCCGATGGTGCCCTGGGCGCCGAGCTTGTCCTGACCGAGTTCGAAGCCACGGTTCTTGACGGGCGCGGTCAGCGCCTCACTGAACACGGTGTGCATGTCGCTGAGGTTCACGCGGTCCTGCGGGCGCTTGGGACCGGCCAGGCTGGGCACGATGGTGCCGAGGTCGAGTTCGATGGTGTCGGTGAACACGGGGTCGGGCGTTTCGTCGGTGCGGAACATGCCCTGGGCCTTGTAATAAGCCTCGACCAGACCGACTTCGTCTTCCAGGCGACCCGTGCGGCGCAGGTAACGCAGCGCTTCGTCGTCCACTGGGAAAAAGCCCATGGTGGCGCCGTATTCGGGGGCCATGTTGGCGATGGTGGCGCGGTCGGGCAGGGTCATGTTGCTCAGGCCCGCGCCGTAGAACTCGACGAACTTGCCGACCACGCCCTTCTGACGCAGCATTTCGGTCACGCGCAGCGCGAGGTCGGTGGCGGTGGCCCCTTCGGGCATCGCGCCGGTGATCTTGAAGCCGATGACTTCGGGCATCAGCATGTAGATGGGCTGGCCCAGCATCACCGCTTCGGCCTCGATGCCGCCCACGCCCCAGCCCACGATGCCCAGGCCGTTGATCATGGTGGTGTGCGAGTCGGTGCCGACGAGGCTGTCGGGGTACACGACTTCGCCGTCTTCCTCGGGGCGGGTCTGCACGCCCTTGGCGAGGTACTCGAGGTTGACCTGGTGAACGATGCCCGAAGCGGGCGGCACCACGCCGAAGTTGTCGAAGGCCTGCTGGCCCCATCTGAGGAACTCGTAGCGTTCACGGTTGCGCTCGAATTCCAGCGCCATGTTGTTCGCGAGCGCGAACTCGGTGCCGAACTCGTCCACCTGCACCGAGTGGTCGATGACGAGGTCCACCGGAATCAGCGGGTTGATCTTGCTGGGGTCACCGCCGAGGCCCACCATCGCGCTTCTCATGGCGGCGAGGTCCACCACGGCGGGCACGCCGGTAAAGTCCTGCAAAATCACGCGGGCGGGCTTGAAGGGAATCTCGACCTCGGGGTTGGTCGCACTCCACCCGGCGACGGTCTCCACGTCCTCGCGCCGCACGTCGTAGTCGTTGGCCTCGCGCAGCACGCTTTCGAGCAGCACCTTGATGCTGACGGGCAGGCGCGACACGTCGTGGCCCTGCAACTTGCTCAGGTTGTAGAAGTACAGTTTCTTGTCGCTGCCGGGCACCTGCAGGGTGTCACGGGCGCCAAACAGGTTCATCGCCTTGTCTGCCATGAGTAAGGTCCTCCTTGCCCGCCAGAACTCAGTGTTGGGGGGCGTTGGCCTCATCATAAGCCGCTGGGCGGAAGAAACCACCGTCACCGGGACAGGCACGGAGAAAATCTTTGTAACCACTTTGGAGACAACACAGAAAGCTGGCGAACAGGGGCAACCTGCCGGACCGATTCGGGGCGCCGCGTTCTTGTTAGGCTGCCTCACGCCTATGACCGACCTCGACCTGCCCTTTCCCGACAACAGCCTCGCCCCGCACGAGGAGCAGCGCTTTCAGGCCCTTGAACAGACCGTAGAAGGCGGCCTGCGCGACTTTCAGCGCACCGGGCAGGCGCTGGCCGAAATCCGCGACAACCACCTGTTCCGCGAGACGCACGCCGATTTCGAGACGTACCTGCGTGACCGCTGGGGATTCAACCTGAGGCAGGCCGACCGCATCATCGACGCGGCGGTGGTGGCCCGGCAACTGGAACCGCTGGGCATCGAACCCCGGCACGAGCGGCAGGCCAGCACCTTCAAGCCCGCCGTGAAGATCATCGGGGCGCTGGAGCCGGAGCAGCAGCGCCTGATTTCGCGGCTGGTCGAGGAGCGGCGGGGCGCGGGGAGCGACGTGCCGCCCTGGGAAGACGCCGCCGCGCCCGAGCTGAAGATCATGGCGAACGTGGTCCAGAAGCTGACGCCCGAAAAGACCGTCTACCACCCCGAATCCGGCGACGAGGTCGAACTGGGCACCCTCAGCCCGGCGCAGCGCTACGAGGTGGTGCGCGAACACGTGGTGCAAAAGGCGCAGGCCTACCACGAAAAGCAGGCGGCCAGGGCGCAGCAGCCGCCCCGCGAGCGGGTGAACTGGGCCGACTGGTTTATCGCCTACGCCGCCGAGCATCTGGACCACGAGCAGCAACTCGAACTGGTCATCGAGCAGGGGGAAGGCGGCCCACCCCGCGCCGTCGCCCGCGTGATGAGCAAGGTGACCGGCGAGGTGCTGGCCCAGGGCGAGCCGTCGGACGACCTGAAACGGGCCGTGATGACGCTGCGCGGGGCCGTCAGCGGGTAAAGTCCGGATCACGCGGCATGATGGGGCCATGTTCCAGCCGCTTCAGGGTCTGACCGTCGTTTCTCTGGCCCCCAACGTGCCCGGGCCGCTGGCCGCCGCCTCGCTGCGGGACGCGGGGGCCAGGGTCGTCAAGGTGGAGGGTCCGGCGGGCGACCCCCTCGCGCAGATGTCGCCCGAGTGGTACGCGGAGCTGCACCGGGGAATCGAGGTGCGGGCCATCGACCTCAAGACGGACGCGGGCCGGGCCGAGCTGGACACGCTGCTGGCGGGGGCCGATCTGCTGCTGACCAGTTCGCGTCCGGGGGCGCTGGCGCGGCTGGGGCTGTCGCCGGAGCGACTCACACGCGACTTTCCCCGGCTGTGCCGCGTGACCATCGTGGGCGATACCCGCGACCCCGAAGCGGCGGGCCATGACCTGACCTACCAGGCCGAAGCGGGCCTGATCGACCCCGCGCAGCCCGCCATGCCGCGCACGCTGGTGGCCGACCTGACCGGCAGCCGCGAGGCCTACGCCGCCGCGCTGGGTCTGCTGCTGGGCCGTGAGCGGGGGCACGCCGAGCGCGAGCGGGTGGTGGGTCTGGGGGACGCGGCGCGCTTTGCAGCCGCGCCCTACCGCGTGGGCCTGACTGCGCCGGGGGGGCTGCTTTCGGGCGCCTACGACAACTACCGCCTGTACGCCACCGCCGACGGCTGGGTGGCCGCCGCGCCGCTCGAACCCCACTTCGCCGCCCGCTGGTCCGAAGCGCTGGGCGAGGACGCCGCCGCTGCGCTGCGTACCCGGCCCACCGCCCACTGGGAAGCGCTGGCCGCCGAGCGTGACCTGCCGCTGGCCGCGCTGGCGGGGGAATAAATGACTTCTCTGCGCGAACGACTGGGCCTGCGTCTGCCGCTGGTGCTCGCGCCGATGGCGGGCGGCATTTCTACTCCGGCGCTGGTCGCGGCGGTTTCGGAAGTGGGCGGGCTGGGCAGCCTCGGCGCGGCGTATCTGACGCCGGAACAGGTGCGGCAGGCGGGCGCCGAACTCCACCGGCTGACCTCACGGCCCTGGGCCATCAACCTGTTCGCGCCGCAGCCGGTCCCGCAGATCACGCTGCCGCAGGTGCAGGCCGCCGCCGCCGAACTCGCCCCCTTTCACGCCGAACTGGGCCTGCCCGCCCCGGCGCTGCCGCAGACGCCCGAACCCGATTTCGCCGAACAGTTCGCGGCGGCGCTGGCCTGCCGACCCGCTGCCCTGTCCTTTACCTTCGGGCGGCTGGGTGCGGCACACCTGGCCGAGTTGCGCGGGCGCGGCATCCTGTCCATCGGCACGGCGACGGGCCTGGAGGAAGTCCGGCAGCTCACCGCCGACGGGGTGGACGCGGTGGTCGTGCAGGGCGGCGCGGCAGGCGGGCACCGGGGCGGCTGGGCGCACGACGAACAGGCGGGCACCCTGGCTCTGGTCCGGGCGGCGCGGGCCGTGACCCACCTCCCCCTGCTGGCGGCGGGCGGCCTGATGACGCGGGACGACGTGGCCGCCGCCCTCGCTGCCGGGGCGGAACTGGCGCAGTGCGGCACGGCTTTTTTGCTGGCTGACGAGGCGGGCACCTCTGCGCCTTACCGTGCGGCGCTGGCACGCGGCGGCGAAACGGTGCTGACACGGGCGTTCAGCGGGCGCCCGGCGCGGGGGCTGAAAAACGCCGTGACCGAGGGAGTGGCGTACCCCCTGCCTTCCCCCTACCAGAATGCCCTGACGCGGGCCATGCGTGCGGCAGCGGCTCAGGCCGGACGCCCCGACTTCCTCAGCCTATGGGCAGGAACGGGCGTGGGGCAGGTGCGCCCCGGTCCGGCAGCAGAACTGGCCCGGCAGCTCACCGCTGGTCTCTGAGACGGGCCTGGCGCGGCGCGGGGGAGACGGCGGCGATTTTTCCTCCTTCAGGCTGTCGCCGTGTCTCTCCCGGAAATTCTCTTTCCCAGAAGGTTGGGTATCAGTTCGACTTCACCGTCACCCGCACGGGCTGCGCAGGCACCTTCACGCGCAGGCCGTCGGCAAAGCCGGTCAGCCAGCCTTCCACCATGTACTCCCCGGCGGGCAGGTCGAGGTCGCGGGTGTACTGCACCTGCCCCTTCGCTGCCACCGTATCGCTGCGCAGGTCCTGGGCGCACAGACGCGGCTCCTGGCCGGGTTTGGGGTACACGACCTCGCGGCTGCCCACCTTCAGCACGCGCACGGTGGGGGCGGTCACGCAGTTCTGTTCGTTGTCTCGCGGCACTTCCAGTTTCACGGCGGCGGCGCGGTTGCTCTTGAGCGTCAGGGTCAGCGGTACCTTGCCCTTGACGCTGCGCGGCGCACTCAGCACGGCGCTCACGTTGTCCAGACGGGCGGGCAGCGTGGCGGCGGGCACCGTCACAGGCTCGGGCACCGCAGGGGTTTCCAGCAGCACCGGCGCCGGAAGCACAGTGCCCTGCGGCGGGACGTTCTGGGGGGTGGTGGTCTGGGTCGCAGTGGTCTGCGCGGCGGCGAGACCAAGCAGGGGCAGCAGCAGGAGGGCACGCAGGTTCATGGGACCAGGGTAACGGGTGCGGATGACGCGAGGCTGAAAAGACCGTCCGCCTCTGCAGGAGGCCGCTATGCTGCCCGTCATGCCTGCCGCCCGCGCCTTCTTGCAGCATCCCGACCCCCTGACCCGCGAAATCGCGCAGGGATACGCGGCAGGAAGTTTTCTGATGGACAACGGCGACGGGTTGCAGTGGTACGGCGTCAGTGGCCGGGCGCTGGTGCCGCTGACCGAGGACGCCGGGCTGCATGTCGCCCGGAGGCTGCGGCGCGACCTTGGGCACTTCCGGGCCAGTGTGGACCTCGCGTTCGGAGCGGTGCTCGAAGGCTGCCGGGGCCACCTGCCCGGCTCCCCCGAGCGCGACGGCGAGTGGATTTCGGGCGAACTGGCCGAGATTTACCTCCATCTGCACCAAACGGGACTGGCCCATTCCTTCGAGGTCTGGAAAGGCGACGAACTGGCGGGCGGCGTGCTGGGGCTGGCCCTGGGCGGCGCCTTTATCGCCGAGAGCAAGTTTCACCGCGTGACCAACGGCAGCAAGGCGGCCCTGATTCATCTCGCCGGGCACCTGCACCGCCAGGGGTTTTTGCTGCTCGACGCGCAGATTCAAAACCCGCACCTCGCGACCCTGGGGGTCTACGAGGTCACGGACGCGCAGTACCGGCCCCTGCTGAAAGCGGCCCTCGGGCTCGACGTGACCCTCTAGCGCGTTGTCTGCTCAGACGGGGCCGCGCCTGCGCCGCAAGCTCTAGGCTCGGGGCCTCACCCTACGTTCTGAGCTTCTGGAGGTCTTATGCGCCCACGCTGGTTTCTGACTACTCTGGCCCTCGCCCTGTCTGCCGCGCCCGCCGCCGCCGTTTCGCTCGTCTATGGCGCTGGCGGCGAACCCGTCTCGCTCGACTCGGGCACCATCGTGGACGGCAACTCGTCGGTGGTGCAGATGCAGGTCTACGACACCCTGGTCAAGTTCAAGAAGGGAACGAGCGAACTCGCGCCCGGTCTGGCGACGAGCTGGGCGGCCAACAAGGACTCGACCCAGTGGACCTTCACCCTGCGCAAAGGGGTCAAGTTCAGCGACGGCACGCCGTTCAACGCGGCGGCGGTGGTCTACAACATCAACCGCTGGTGGGACCCGGCGGCCCCCGACGGTGCCAAGGCGCACGGCAAGACCTTCAGCTCGTGGCTGTTTACGTTCGGCGGCCTGAAGGGAGACAAGGCTTCGCTGCTCAAGAGCGTGAAGGCGGTGGGCAGCGACAAGGTGGTGCTGACGCTCAACCGGCCTTTCGCGCCGCTGCCCGCCGCTTTCGCCACCACCTTTTTCGGTATCGCCTCGCCCACCGCCGTCAAGAAGGCTGGGGCCAAATACGGCACGCCCACCGCGCTGCCCGTCGGCACCGGGCCGTTTGTCATGGGGTCGTGGAAAACCGGCGACCGCATCGTGCTCACGCCCAACCCGGCCCACTGGGGCACCAAGGCGAAGTACGACCAGCTCGTCATTCGCTTCATCAAGGACCCCAGCCAGCGCCTCAACGAACTCAAGGCCGGGACCATCGACTTCACGTCCGACCTCAACCCCGACCAGCTCGGCAGCGTGAAGGCCGACCGCAACCTCAAAGCGGTCCTCATTCCGTCGTTCAATGTCGGGCTGCTGAGCCTGAACTACTCGAACAAGTACCTGAAAAACGACAAGGTGCGCCGGGCCATCGGCATGGCGATCAACAAAAAGGCCATCGTGGACGCCTTCTGGAACGGGCTGGGCGAGAGCAACGCCAGCCTGCTGCCGCCCGCGCTGAAGTGGGCCGACAGCCCCGCCGTGCCCGCCGACTACAAGTTCGACCCGGCGGCGGCCAAAAAGCTGCTGGCCGAAGCGGGCTACCCGAACGGCTTTGCGCTTGACCTGTGGTACATGCCGGTGTCGCGCCCGTATTTCCCCACGCCCAAACCGATTGCCGAGGCGCTGGCGGCGGACCTGGGCGCCATCGGCATCAAGGTCAAGCTCAAGACCGAGGACTGGGCCAAGTACCTCGAAGACCGCAACAAGACCCCCGGCTTCGACATGTACATGATCGGCTGGACCGGCCCGTATGCCAGCCCCTACACCTTCTACAACACCCACTACGGCCTGGAAGCCGAGAGCGACATCAAATACAAGAACGCCCGCATCGAAGCGCTGATGAACCGGGCGGCGGCGAGTTCGTCGCAGTCGGCGCAGGCCAAGGCCTATGCCGAACTGCACAAGATCACCTACGGCCTCAACCTGCGCTTTCCCATCGTCCACAGTCGCCCACTGGCGGCGACCCGCACCTACGTCAAGGGCTGGGTGCCGGGGCCGTCGGTGCTCACGCCCTTCGAGGACATCACCCTGGACGGCAAGAAGTGAGCGTCGCTGCCCACGACGGGCTGCGCGAACAGGTGGTGGCGTGGCGCCGCTGGCTGCACCAGCACCCCGAACTCGGCTTTCAGGAGCGCGAAACGGCCCGCTACGTCGAGGAGCAACTGCGCGAAATGCCGGGGCTGCACCTCAGCCGCCCCACCGAGACGAGCGTGCTGGCGGTGCTCAGGGGAGGCGCCGGACCCGGCAAGACGGTGCTGCTGCGGGCCGACATGGACGCGCTGCCCATCGAGGAAGAGGCCGAGGTGGAGTTCCGCTCGCAACATCCCGGCGTCATGCATGCCTGCGGGCACGACGGGCACACGGCGATGCTGCTGGGGGCGGCCAAGGTGCTGTCCGAGGGGGCGGCGACCCTGCGCGGCGAGGTGCGCTTCATCTTTCAGCACGCCGAGGAAGTGTTTCCCGGCGGCGCCCAGCAGCTCGTGGACGCGGGCGTGATGGACGGGGTGGACCTCGCGGTGGGCACCCACCTGATGAGTTCGGTGCCGGTGGGCACGGTGGTGCTGCGTGACGGACCGCTGATGGCCGCGCCCGACGCCTTTGACATCACCATTCAGGGCAAAGGTGGACACGGCGCGATGCCGCACCAGACGGTGGACCCGGTGGTCATTGCCGCGCAGGTGGTCATGGCCTTTCAGACGGCGGTGTCCCGGCTGCGCGACCCCATCGACCCCGGCGTGGTCAGCGTGACCCAGATTCACGGTGGCAGCGCCCACAACGTGATTCCCGACACCGTGACCCTGGGCGGCACCGTGCGGACCTTCAGCGAGGAACTGCGCTCGCAGATGCCGGGGCGCCTCGAAACCCTGCTGCGCGGCGTGTGCGAGGCGTACGGCGCGACCTACACGTTCAGGTACCACACCGGCTACCGCCCGGTGAACAACGACCCGGCGACCACCGAGCGTCTGCGTCAGGTCGTGCGCGACGTGTTGCCCGGCGTTACCCTCAGCGACGGCGTGCCGCTGATGGGCGGCGAGGACTTCAGCGCCTACCTCACCCGCTCGCCCGGCACTTTCGTCCTGATCGGCGCAGGCAACGAAGCCCAGGGCATCACCGCGCCGCACCACCACCCCCGGTTCATGATCGACGAGGCGGCGCTCGAACACGGCGTGCAGCTCTACGCGGGCGCGGCGCGGGCGCTCACCGCTGGCTGACCGGCCCCCTGTCTATGCCACGGACTTCGGTCCGTTTCCCCCGGAGGTGGGACGCCACCGCCTCCGGCTTCATCTTCTTCCGAACCCCTGAGTTCCTGCTCGTTCCGCTCGGATTTCACAGTGCCTTATCACGGTCCGGCAGGCATCCACGCCCATAGCTCGGGCACGCCCGGAGATTGCGTCAGGCCGCCCCCGACGGGTGACCCTGCTTTCCCAAGGCCCGGTCAGGTTGCCGGGTGCTGGGTCATCCCCTTTTCAGAGTGCTGTCACATATTTGGCAGAAGCTATTTGCAACTGTGCTTCCCGGAGGAATGACTGTGAAAACTCAACTGACCCTGACCCTGCTGACCCTGACCTCGACCGCCCTGGCTGCCCAGGCCGTGCCCGCCAAAACTTCCCCCATCAAGCTCAGCGCCGCCACCTACGCGGTGACCCAGGTGACCGAGAACGGCAAGACCACCGAGCGCCTGAGCGACGCTGCGGGCAAGGGTGCCCTGCCCGGCAGCCTGCTCCAGATGAGCCAGAAGGTCCAGAACGTGAGCACCCGCAACGTGCAGGGCCTGCGCCTGAACATGCGTGTGGACCCCGCCACCACCTACCAAACCTCCAACTGCGACGCGGCGCGGACCAACACCCTGTTTTCCATCGACCGTGGCAAGACCTTCGCGGCCAAGCCCACCAAGACCGTGACCGTGACCGAAAACGGCAAGGCCGTGCAGCGCGTGGTGCCCGCCAGCCCCAGCGACTACACCAACGTGCGCTGGGAACTGCCCGAACTCGGCGCCGGGCAGACCGTGAACTGCAACCTGCGCGTGCGCGTCAAGTAAACCCCGGTCCCCAGCGGGAGTCCCTTCGGGGGCTTCTTTTTTTATGGCCCCGTTCCAGGCAGCTCACGGACGCGCGCGTATTACGTCCAGAGTAGAATTGACCTTATGGCCGACGCTTCCCCCGATACGCTGGTGCTGATTGACGGTCACGCGCTGGCGTTCCGTTCGTATTTCGCCCTGCCGCCGCTGAACAATTCCAGGGGCGAGATGACCCACGCGATTGTCGGCTTCATGAAACTGCTGCTGCGGCTGGCGCGGCAAAAATCGAATCAGGTCATCGTGGTCTTCGACCCGCCGGTGAAAACCTTTCGCCACGAGCAGTACGAGGGCTACAAGTCGGGCCGCGCCCAGACGCCCGAAGACCTGCCGGGCCAGATCAACCGCATCCGGGCGCTGGTGGACGCCCTGGGTTTTCCCCGGCTGGAAGAACCCGGCTATGAGGCCGACGACGTGATCGCTTCGCTGACCCGCATGGCCGAGGGCAAGGGCTATCAGGTCCGCATCGTGACCAGTGACCGCGACGCCTACCAGCTGCTCGACGACCACGTCAAGGTCATCGCCAACGACTTTTCCCTCATCGGCCCGGCGCAGGTGGAGGAAAAGTACGGCGTGACCGTGCGGCAGTGGGTGGACTACCGCGCCCTGACCGGGGACGCCAGCGACAATATCCCCGGTGCGAAGGGTATCGGCCCCAAGACGGCGGCCAAGCTCTTGCAGGAATACGGCACCCTGGAAAAAATCTACGAGGCGGCGCACGCGGGCACCCTCAAGCCCGACGGCACCCGCAAGAAGCTGCTCGACTCCGAACAGGACGTGCAGTTCAGCCACAGCCTCTCGTGCATGGTCACGGACCTGCCCCTGCAAATCGAGTTCGGCGTGCGCCGCCTGCCCGACAACCCGCTGGTGACCGAGGACCTGCTGACCGAACTCGAACTCCACTCGCTGCGGCCCATGATTCTGGGACTGAACGGTCCCGAGCAGGGTGCGGGCGCCCCCGACGACCTACTGGAGCGGGAGCACGCGCAGCGCCCCGAGGAGGAAAGTGCGCCGGTGCTCGCCCCCTTCGCCCCCCCCGAACTGGCCGGGTGGCAGACCCCCGGCGAGGGGGCGGTGTGGGGCTATGTCCTGTCACGCGAGGACGACCTGACCGCCGCGCTGCTCGGCGCCGCGACCTTTGCCGACGGAGTGGCCCGGCCCGCCCCCGTCTCCGAGCCGGACGAGTGGGCGCAGGCTGAGGCGCCCGAAAGCCTGTTCGGTGAGCTGTTGCCCAGCGATAAGCCCCTGACCAAAAAAGAGCAAAAGGCCCTGGAAAAGGCGCAGAAGGACGCCGAAAAAGCCCGCGCCAAGCTTCAGGCCCAGTACCCGGCGACGGTGGACGAGGCCGAGTTCGTCGGGCAGCGCACGGTGACGGCGGCGGCGGCCAAAGCGCTCGCGGCGCACCTGAGCGTACGCGGCACGGTGGTGGAGCCGGGCGACGACCCGCTGCTTCTCGCTTACCTGCTCGACCCTGGCAACACCAACATGCCCCTTGTCACGAAGCGCTACCTGGACCGCGAGTGGCCCGCCGACGCCCCGACCCGCGCCGCCATCACCGCGCACCTGCTGCGCGAGTTGCCGCCGCTGCTCGACGACCCCCGGCGCAAGCTGTACAGCGAGATGGAAAAGCCGCTCTCGGGGGTGCTGAAGCGCATGGAAGTGCGCGGCGTGCGCGTGGACAGCGACTTCTTGCAGACGCTCTCCATTCAGGCCGGGGTGCGCCTCGCTGACCTGGAGCGCCAGATTCACGAACACGCGGGCGAGGAATTCCAGATTCGCAGCCCCAAGCAGCTCGAAACCGTGTTGTACGACAAGCTCGAACTGGCGAGCAGCAAAAAGACCAAGCTGACCGGGCAGCGCTCCACCGCCGTGTCGGCCCTGGAACCGCTGCGCGAGGTGCATCCCATCATCCCGCTCGTTCTGGAATTCCGTGAACTCGACAAGCTGCGCGGCACCTATCTCGACCCGATTCCCAGTCTGGTCAACCCGCGCACCGGGCGCCTGCACACCACCTTCGCGCAGACGGCGGTGGCGACGGGTCGCCTGAGCAGCCTCAACCCCAACCTCCAGAACATCCCCATCCGCTCCGAACTCGGGCGCGAGATTCGCAAGGGCTTCATCGCCGAAGGCGGCTTTACCCTGATCGCCGCCGACTACTCGCAAATCGAGCTGCGGCTGCTGGCCCACATCGCCGACGATCCGCTGATGCAGCAGGCCTTCAACGAGGGCGCCGACATCCACCGCCGCACCGCCGCGCAGGTGCTGGGGCTCGACGAAGGGGGCATCACGCCCGACCAGCGCCGCGCCGCCAAGACGGTCAATTTCGGCGTGCTGTACGGCATGAGTGCGCACCGCCTGTCGGGCGACCTCGGGATTCCGTATGGCGAGGCCGCCAGCTTCATCGAAATCTATTTCGCCACCTACCCCGGTATCCGGCGCTACATCAACCGCACGCTGGAGTTCGGGCGCACCGAGGGCTACGTGGAAACGCTGTACGGGCGCCGCCGCTACGTGCCGGGCCTGAACAGCCGCAACCGCATTCAGCGCGAGGCCGAGGAGCGGCTGGCCTACAACATGCCGATTCAGGGCGCCGCCGCCGACATCATGAAAATGGCGATGGTGCAGCTCGACCCGCAACTCGACGCGCTGGGCGCCAGAATGCTGCTGCAAGTGCATGACGAACTGCTCATCGAGGCCCCGCAAGGCCGGGCCGAGCAGGTGGCCGCCCTGACGAAGCAGGTGATGGAAAACGTGGTCCGCCTCAGCGTGCCGCTGGCGGTGGAAGTGGGGACGGGGCCGAACTGGTTCGATACGAAGTGATATGGCTTTGAAAAATAGATTTCCTATTCAATCTATTTTTCCGGGCGAAGCCGTCTGATCTCGCCCGGTCTCATACGGATTCCGATTGAATCTGGTAGTTTCAGATTCAATCCGACTTGCAAAGCTGCGCAGCAGAGCGGATGCGAGTAGGAAAAAATACGGATTCCGCGATATGGATGCACAGGCGGCGCTCTCCCGACTGTGCAGGAATTAAGCGGAATCCGTATCACCCGAAGATCTTCCCCGGATTGAGCAGCCCCTGCGGGTCGAGCAGCGCTTTGACCTCGCGCATCAGCTCCAGCGTGTCGGCCCTTTCCTGCGCCAGATATTTTCGCTTGTGCAGGCCGATGCCGTGTTCGCCCGAGCAGGTGCCGCCCGCCGCCAGCGTCAGCGCCATCATCTCGTCGTAGGTGGCGTGGATGGCGTCCCAGCCAGCGCGGTCGTCGGGGGCCGCGTGGAACAGCACGTGGAAATTGCCGTCCCCGACGTGCCCCACGAAGCTGGCGTCCAGGCCGCGCTCGTCGCACCTGGCGCGGGTGGCGGCCACAACTTCGGGCAGGCGGTGCAGCGGCACGCACACGTCGGTGCTGAGGTTCACATGCCCCGGATACATCGCCACCATCGAGGAATACGCCTTGTGGCGGGCCTCCCATACGGCGGCGCGTTCCTCGGCGCCCGCAGCGACGGCGAGGTCCTGCCCGCCCGCGTCGCGGCACAGGTCACTGCACACAGAGAGCGATTCTTCCAGGGCGGCGCGGCTGGGGGAGGCGAGTTCGATCCACAGCGTGGGCCGCTCGGGGTAGTCGCGTCCGAGTTGCACGTTCACCGCGTGAATCTCGCGCTCGTCGATGAGTTCGAGCCGCTCGGGTTGCAGCGCCGCGCCCATCACCATGACCGCGCAGGCCGCCGCTTCTGCCACCGTCCCAAAGTTGCAGCGCAGCACCACCACTTCGGCAGGCAGCGGCCAGAGCCTTACCGTCAGTTCGGTGATGACGCCGAGGGTGCCCTCCGCGCCGATAAAGAGGTTCTTCAGGTCATACCCGGCGCTCGTCTTGCGGGCCTTGCTCCCCACCCGAATCACGCGCCCGTCCAGCAGCGCCACCCGCAGTTCCAGCACGTTGTCTCGGGTGGTGCCGTACTTCACCGCGCCGGTGCCGCTGGCGTTGGTGGACGCCATGCCGCCCAGACTCGCCTCTGCGCCGGGGTCCACCGGAAAAAAGAGGCCGTGTCTCCGCGCCTGCCGGTTGAGTTCGGGGTAAGTCACGCCGGGCTGCACCGTCGCCTGAAAGCTGCCCGGCTCTAGGGTGAGGACGCGGTTCATGTTCAGCAGGTTCAGCGTCAGGCCGCCGCGCACCGGGATGACCTGCCCTTCCAGGCTGCTGCCCACCGCAAACGGCACGATGGGGAAGAGGTATTCACGCGCCATACGCAGCGCGTCCACCACGTCCTGCTCGCTCCCGATATGCAGCACCGCGTCGGGCAGGTGGTGGTCGAGGCGGCTCTCGTCGCGGGCGTGGGCTTCGCGCACGGCGTGGGCGGTGGAAAGCTGCTCGCCGAAGCGGGCTTGCAGGGCGGCCAGGGCGGCGGGGTCCATGCCTCCAGTATCGGGCAGCCACGCCAGATGCCGGGCAGCAGGTGGGGCCTACTTGTCAGCTCTGATACGGATTCCGATTGAATCTGGTAGTTTCAGATTCAATCCGAGCGGATGCGAGGAGGAAAAAATACGGATTCCGCGATATGGATGCACAGGCGGCGCTTTCCCGACTGTGCAGGAATTAAGCGGAATCCGTATGAGGCCCGGATACAATCTGTGCAGGCCCCCAACTTCCGCGGCAAGTGACTTTCTCGAAGAGGGCGACAGCATCACCGTGTCCAGCCGCATTCCCCACACCGGGCGCAACCCGGCGGCGCAGGAAGCCGAGGTGCGGTGGGTCACCAGCCCTTTTCTGTAGGAGGCTGTAGGAGATGTCCATGCTCAAGACGGCCCAGACCAGCCTCACCGAAGGCGTCATCAACCTCGCGGTGGGCCACCCGTCGCTGCACATGCTGCCGCTGCGCGAGATGGAGCGGGCCGCCGCGCACCGCTTCGCGCAGGGAAGCGCCGAGTTTTTGCAGTACGGCGCCGAGTGGGGCGACGGTTTTCTACGCACCGAACTCGCCGCGTATCTCACCCGCGAGTACGGTTTTGCCGTCCGGCCCGAACAGACCTTCATCTCGGGCGGCACCTCGCAGGCCATCAACCTGTGCTGCGCGATGCTGACGCAGCCGGGCGACACGGTCATCGTGGAGGACCCGACCTATTTCTTCGCGTTCGGGATGTTCCGCGACCACGGCCTGAACATCGTGACGGTGCCGGTGGACGAGCATGGCCTCGACGTGGACGCGCTGGAAGCACTCGTGGCGCAGCACAGGCCCCGGCTCGTCTACACCATTCCCGTGCATCAGAACCCGTCGGGCGTGACGCTGACGCAGGAGCGGCGCGAAAAGCTGGTAGGGCTGGCACAGGAGAACGGCTTTTACGTGCTGGCCGACGAGGTGTACCAGCTGCTGACCTTTGAAGGGGCGCCGCCGCAGAGCTTCGCGGCCTGGGTGGACACCGGACACGTCCTGAGTCTGGGCAGCTTTTCCAAGATTCTGGCCCCCGGCAGCCGCCTGGGCTGGATCAATGCCCGCGAGGACGTGCTGGACCGGCTGGCGCACAACGGCGCGGTGGTCAGCGGCGGGGGGTACAGCCCCCTGGGGAGCGGCCTGATTCGCTCCATGCTGGAACTGGGAACGCTGCCCGAATATGTCGCGGGCCTGCGGGACACCTACCGCCGCCGCTCGGCCGCCCTGGCAGACGCGCTGGACGACCTGCGTCCCCTGGGAGTGGACTTTGCGCGGCCAGCGGGGGGCTACTTCATCTGGGCCACCTTGCCGACCCAGGCTGCTCCACTTCTGCCCCTCGCGCTGGAGGGCGGCGTGCGCTTTCAGCCTGGCACCCTGTTTTCGCCGCATGAAACGCAGCCGGACAGGGCGCGGCTGTGCTTCGCCTTCTACGAGGAAGCGGAGTTGCGCGAAGGCGTGCGGCGGCTGGGCGAAGTGTTGCCGGGAGCGAAGTAATACGGATTCCGATTGAATCTGGTAGTTTCAGATTCAATCCGAGCGGATGCGAGTAGGAAAAAATACGGGTTACGCGATATGGATGCACAGGCGGCGCTTTCCCGACTGTGCAGGAATTAAGCGGAATCCGTATCAGCTCGCTCTCTCTGCTCTCTGCCCTTTACCCTCTGCTCTTGGCCCCTCTGCCTCCGAAGGAGGAGTTCCCATGTCCCCTGACCTCTCTGGCCTCCTCAACCTCCACGACATCGAGCAGGCCGCCCGTGAGGTGTTGCCGCCCGCCGCGTTCGCCTACTACACCGGCGGCGCCAACGACGAACACACGCTGCGCGAGAACCGCGAAGGGTACGCCCGCCTGAAGCTGCGGCCCCGGATGCTGGTGGACGTGTCGCAGATCGACACTTCGGCGACGGTGCTGGGCCTGCCGCTCGCCTTCCCGGTGGGGGTGGCCCCCTGCGCCATGCACGGCCTCGTTCACCCGGACGCCGAGGTCGCCACCGCGCGCGCCGCCGCCAGCGTGGGCAGCCTGATGACCCTGTCCACCATGAGCCACCGCACCATCGAGGAAGTTTCGGAAGCGGTGGGCGGACCGTTCTGGTTTCAGCTCTACCTTTACAAAGACCGCGAGGTCAGCCGCGCCCTGGTTCAGCGGGCCGAGGCCGCCGGAGCGCGGGCGCTGGTGCTGACGGTGGACGCGCCCGTGCTGGGCCGCCGCGAGGCGATTCTCAGGACGCCGGTGCATATCGCCCCCGGCACGGTCCTGCCCAACATCGGCCCCCGCGTGCCGGGCAGCGAGCACCTGGACGACCTTCAGTATTTCGACTCGCTGCTCGACCCGGCGCTGACCTGGAACGATGTCGGCTGGCTGCGGGGCGTCACGGGGCTGCCGATGGTGCTCAAGGGCCTGCTGACCGCCGAGGACGCGGCGCTGGCCGCAGAGCACGGCTGCCACATCTGGGCCAGCAACCACGGCGGGCGGCAGCTCGACACCGCTGTGACTGCCCTTGACGCCCTGCCCGAAATCGCTCAGGCGGCGGGCGGGCGGGCCGAAATCTACCTCGACGGCGGCATTTTCCGGGGAACGGACGTCATCAAGGCGCTGGCGCTGGGGGCGAGCGCCGTCTTTCTCGCCCGGCCTGTGCTCTACGGTCTCGCGCTGGCGGGGGAGGCGGGGGCGCGGCGCACGCTGGAACTTCTGCGCGACGAGGTGCGGCTGGGCATGGCCCTGTGCGGCAAAACGCGGGTGCGCGACCTGGGGCCGGAGCTGATCTGGCGCTGAGGTCTGGCAGGCTGGGCCGTCGTCAGTCTGTGTAGTCGTCATACGGATTCCGCTTCATTCCTGCACAGTCGGGCCTGTACAGTTGGGAAGGCGCCGCCTGTGCATCCATATCGCAGAATCCGTATTTTTTCCTACTCGCATCCGCTCTGCTGCGCAGCTTTGCAAGTCGGATTGAATCTGAAACCACCAGATTCAATCGGAATCCGTATCAGTCTGGACAGTTGCCGGTCTGAATGGTCTGGTCGTCGGTGCCCCGCCTGCCGGACTTCTGTGAAGGGTGTGGAACAATGCCGGGCGTGGATTTCGCTTTCTTTGACAATCTGGCCCCACCCACACAGGCTCTGCTCGCGACGATCTTCACCTGGTCGCTGACAGCCCTGGGGGCCTCGGTGGTCCTGTTTACCCGTTCGGTCAGCAGCCGACTTCTGAACATCGCACAGGGGCTGGCGGCGGGCGTGATGCTGGCGGCCAGTTTCTGGTCCCTGCTCGCCCCCGCCATCGAATTTGCCGAAAACCAGGGCATGACCCCCTGGTTGCCCCCGGCCCTGGGGCTGCTGCTGGGGGCGGCGTTCGTGGGCCTGCTCGACAAGGTGCTGCCCCACCTGCACCCCGGCTTTGCCCGGGATCAGGCCGAGGGACTGCCCGCCCGCTGGTCGCAGGGGGCGCTGCTGCTCGCCGCCATGACGCTGCACAACCTGCCCGAAGGCATGGCGGTGGGCGTGTCGTTCGGCGCGGCAGGGGCCGGGGTGGAAGGCGCGACCCTGGGCAGCGCCCTGGCCCTGGCCCTGGGCATCGGTCTTCAGAACATCCCCGAAGGACTGGCGGTCGCCCTGCCTCTGCGGGCGGCGGGACTGTCGCGTCGCCGGGCGTTCCTGTTCGGGCAGGCGTCGGGGCTGGTCGAGCCGCTGGGCGGCTGGCTGGGCGCGGCTTTCGTCGGCGCCTCGCTGCCGCTGATGCCCTACGCCCTGAGCTTCGCGGCGGGGGCCATGATCTTCGTCGTCATCGAGGAACTGATTCCCGAAGCGCAGCGCGGCGGCAACGCCGACATCGCCACGCAGGCCACCCTGCTCGGCTTCGTGGCGATGATGATTCTGGACGTGGCGCTGGGCTGAGCCTGGGCGGCAAAGGAAAAGGGCGGAAGGTTTCTCACCCTCCGCCCCTTCCTTTGCTTGTTCCCTATTCGTCGCCCAGGTAGGCCTTGCGGACCGTTTCGTCGCGGGCGATGTCCTGCGCGTTGCCGCTGAGTTTGATTTCGCCGGTTTGCAGCACGTAGGCGCGGTGGGCAATCGCCAGGGCCATGCTCGCGTTTTGCTCGACCAGCAGGATGGTGGTGCCGCGCTCCCTGTTCAGCCGCTCGATGATGCTGAAGATGTTCTCCACAAAGAGGGGCGAGAGGCCCATGCTCGGTTCGTCGAGCAGCAGCACCTTGGGGGCGATCATCAGGGCGCGGGCAATGGCCAGCATCTGCTGTTCCCCGCCCGACATGGTGCCGCCGAGCTGCGACTCGCGCTCGCGCAGGCGCGGAAACAGGTCGAAACCTTCCTCGATGCGGCTGGCGATGGCCGCCTTGTCGTCCACCGTGTACGCGCCCACTTCGAGGTTCTCGCGCACCGTCATCTGCGGAAAGATGCGGCGGCCTTCCGGCACATGCGCCATGCCGCGTCCGATCATCTGGTGCGAGGGCACGCCGGTCACGTTCTGGCCCAGGTAGGCGACGGTCCCGGTCTTGGGCTTCATCATGCCGCTGATGGTGCGCAGGGTGGTGGTCTTGCCCGCCCCGTTGCCGCCGATGAGCGCCACGATTTCGCCCTCGCCCACCGTCATGTTCAGGCCCTTGAGCGCCTCGATTTGACCGTAGTAGGTGTGGACGTTTTGCAGTTCCAGCACGGTGTTTCGGGCCGTCATCAGCGGGCCTCCTTGCCGTAGTTGCCGGCCACTGCGCCGCTGCCGAGGTAAGCGGTCATCACCTCGGGGTCGTTGCGAACCTCGTGCGGCAGCCCCTCGGCCAGCTTGGAGCCGTAGTTGAGCACGGTGATGTTTTCGCTCAGCGTCATCACCAGCCGCATGTCGTGTTCGATGAGCACCACCGTCACCCCGAGTTCGTCACGAATGGCGCGGATCAGGGCCTTGAGGTCTTCGGTTTCGCGGGGGTTCATGCCCGCCGCCGGTTCGTCGAGCAAAATCAGCTTGGGCGTGGTCGCCAGCGCCCGCGCGATTTCCAGTTTGCGCTGGTCGCCGTAGGGCAGGTTGGTGGACAGTTCGCCGCGCCACTTGCTCAGGCCGACAAAATCGAGCATCAGCCGGGCGGTGGTGCGGGCTTCTTCTTCATCCTTGCGAAAGCGCGCGGTGTGCAGCACCGAGTCCCAGAAGCCGCCCCGGAGCCGCACGCCGCGCCCCAGCATGATGTTTTCCTCGGCGGTCATGGACGGAAAGAGGCGAATGTTCTGGAAGGTGCGGCTGATGCCCGCCTCCACCACCTGATCGGGGCGCAGGCCCACCAGGTTGCGCCCGGCGAGGGTCACGGTGCCCCGGTCCGGCGCGTAGATGCCGGTGATCAGGTTGAAGAAGGTGGTCTTGCCCGCACCGTTGGGGCCGATCACGCTGATGATGCGGCGTTCGGGCACCTGAAAGGTCACGTCGTTCACGGCGGTCAGCCCGCCGAAGGACTTGGTGAGGTGCTGCACGTCCAGCAGGGGAGCGCCGGTTCCGGTAAAGGTGGCCTGGGTCATTTCTCGCTGCCCGTCCTTTCGTTGTCGCGGGTCGCCAGGCCCGGCGAGAGCGGCTCTCCGGCGCTGCCGTCGCTCAGGTGCCCGCCGATGTTGCCCCCGGCCAGGCGGTTTTCCGCCGTCAGGCTGTCTGGTGCCGGTCCGTTGTGCTCCGGGTCGTGCATCTCCGACTTGCGCCGCTCGCTGGGCACCAGTCCTTCGGGGCGGTAGAGCATCATGAACACCAGCACGAGGCCGAAAATCAGGCGCTGGTACTTGCTGGGGTCGAGGTTCTGGTTGATGTTGGGAAACTGCGCCTGCATGACTTCCGAGATGGTGGGTAGAACCATCAGGTTGAGCATGGTCACGACCACCGCGCCGACCATCACGCCGGCGATGTTGCCCATGCCTCCCAGAATCACCATGCTCAGCACACCGATGGACTGGAAGTAGTCGAAGCTCTTGGGGTCGATAAACGCCTGCTTGGCGGCGAAAATCACGCCCATCGCGCCTGCGAAAGAGGCGCCGGTGGCAAAGGCGAGCAGTTTGGTCCGCAGCAGCGGCACGCCCATCGCCTGCGCCGCCACTTCGTCTTCACGAATGGCAATCCACGAGCGCCCGATTTTGGAGCGGTCGAGGCGGTGGTTGACCAGAATCACGATGCCGATGACGGCCAGCACGAGCAGATAGAGGAAAAACAGCAGATACTGGTCCTCGGCAAAGCCCAGGGACTTGGCGAGGCCGTTGAGCCAGGGCACCGGCGCACTCTGAATCCCGTCGATGCCCTGCGGCCCGTTCGTGGCTTCCAGGTTGTTGGCGAAGATGCGAATCACTTCACCCAGCCCCAGCGTCACGATGGCGAGGTAATCGCCCTTGAGCTTGAGCACCGGCAGGCCGATGAGCACACCCACCAGCGCCGCCGCCGCCACCGCCAGCGGGATGAACAGCCAGAACAGCGCCGGATTCACGCCGCCTGCAAAAGCCGCGTTGCCGGTGATTTCCCCGAACTGCGGCGAGCCGAAAATCCCCCACAGGTACGCCCCCACCGCGAAGAAGGCGATGTACCCGAGGTCGAGCAGGCCCGCCAGCCCCACCACGATGTTCAGCCCCAGCGCGAGGGCGGCGAAAATCAGCATCTGGATCACGAGGTCGAAATACGACGTGTTGTGCTGGCCCATGTACGGCAGCACGAACACGATGCCCAGGGCATAGACCAGCGTCTTGGCCCAGCCCGCCGCCTTCCACTGAAAGGCGAAGAGCAGCGAGAGGAGGAAGGCGCCGAACAGGACGGGTTGCAGCAGGCGCAGCGGGCCTTCGGCCACCACGTCACGCAAAAAGACGAGCAGCGCCGCCGTGACCGCCGAGTAGGCCAGCAGCGGCCAGGTGCGGTCGGCCCGGGTGTCCAGGGGACGCAGCGGCGCCGGAGAAGTCGGAAGGGTCGTCATGGTTACACCTTCTCCGTGGTCGCCTTACCGAGCAGACCGGCAGGCTTGAGAAACAGAATCAGAATCAGCGCCAGGAACGCGCCCAGGTCCTTGTATTCGGCCTTGATCGCCGAGAGCCAGCCCAGGCCGGGAATGCTGGAAAACAGACTCACCACGCCGAGGAAGGTTTCCAGCCAGCCGAGGACCAGCCCGCCGAGCACCGCGCCGGGAATGTTGCCGATGCCGCCCAGCACCGCCGCCGTAAACGCCTTGATGCCGGGAATCATGCCCGAGTAGGCGTTGAGCGCCTGGTACTTCATGGCGAACATCGCCCCGCCCAGGCCGCCCAGAGCGCCGCCGATCAGGAAGGTCAGGGCGATGATGCGGTTGGCGTCGATGCCCATCAGCCCCGCCGTCTGCCGGTCGTGCGCCACCGCGCGAATGGCGCGGCCCAGCCGGGTGTGGTTGACGAGCAGGTTCAGCCCGGCGAGCATCAGCCCGGCGACCGCGATCAGAATCAGGTCCTTGACCTGAAGGTTGAGCATGGAGATGTCCACCCCGCCGACTTTGCTGATGGGGTCGGCAAAGCCCTGCGGCAGCGTCACGCTGAGGTCGAACAGCCCGCGCAGACCGACGATGAGGCGCAGCAGGTCCTGCAAAATCAGCGACACCCCGATGGCCGTAATCAGCGGCACCAGCCTCTGCGCGCCCCGGATGGGCCGGTACGCGAGGCGCTCGATCAGCACGTTGAGCGCCCCCGAGACGGTCATGGCTGCCAGGGACGCGAGCAGCAGCTTGAGCAGCCCGTTCATGGGCGAGTCCTTGAGCGCGTCGAAGACGAAATAGGCAACCACGCCCCCGGTGATGAAGACCTCCGAGTGCGCGAAGTTGATCAGTTGCAGTACGCCGTACACCATCGTGTACCCCAGCGCGATGATGGCGTAGAGCACGCCGAGACTCAGGCCACCGACAAAGACCTGAGCCAGAATCGTGAGCACCGTGTTTAGATCCATAGTTTCCCTTCGTGTGCTTTGTGGGGTGGGGGGCGGCCCGCATTCCCGCGCAGAGTGAATTTCGGTTCACCGCAGGTCTCCGTCCCCGGCGTCCATCTTCGGGCAGAAGCGGGCAGAAGCGGGCAGAGCGACAAGCCGCAAAAAGGGTCGAACTGGGCGCTGGACCACTTAAGCACCGTCAGGGGGGAGATCGGCAAGCCGTCGCCTCACTCCCCCGCTGACTTAAACCGCCCAGGGCGGTGATGTGGTGACTTGGCGCTTACTTGCGAATGACGTTGACCGTGCCTGCGGTGGAGCGCTTGCTGTTCTTGAGGGCGATCACGTACATCTTGCCCGCCTTGCGGTCCCCGTTCTTGTCGAACTGCACGGTGCCGGTCAGCAGGTTCTTGAAGGTGCCGCTGCGAATGGCGCTTTCGACCTGGGCGCGGCTGGGGGCCTTGTTGCCGTTTTTCTTGGCGGCGTCGAGGATGCCCTGGAGCACCACCTTGGCCGAGTCGTAGCCCATGATGCCGTAGCCCTGCACGTCGGTGCCGAAGGCCTTTTTGAAGTTCGCGGCCATCGTCTTGGCGGCAGGCACGCTGTCCAAAGGGGGCGCGACGGTGGTGAAGTAGATGTTGTTGGCACCTGCCGCCCCTGCGAGCTTGGCGAGTTCGTCGCTGTCCAGGCCGTCACCGCCGACCAGCGGGGTCTGGATGCCCTTGGCGCGCAGCTGCTGCGCGAGGGGGCCGCCCTGACCGTACAGACCGCCGAAGTAGATGGCGTCGGGCTTGAGCGCCTGAATCTTGGTGATGATGGCGGTAAAGTCGCGTTCCTCGGCGGCCACACCCTCGGACTGCACGATCTGCACGCCCTGGGCCCGCAGGCGCTTTTCGGCCTCGCTTGCCAACCCTTCGCCGTAGGGGGTCTTGTCGTTGATGACGTAGACCCTTTTCACCTTGAGGGTGCCCACCATGAAGTCGGCGCCCGCAGGCCCCTGCGCGTCGTCGCGGGCGCAGATGCGGTTCATGTTCTTCAGGCCCCGGTCGGTGACCTTGGTGCCGGTGTTCGAGGGGCTGACCATCGCCACCTTGCTGGGCGCGAGGGCCTGCGACGCGGGAATCGCCACGCCGGTGTTCAGCGTGCCCACGACCGCCAGAATGCTCTTGTCGGCGGCGATGCGGCGGGCGGCGGCGGTGCCGGTGGCGGGGTCGGCCTGGTCGTCGTAGGCCACGAGCGAGAGGTTCATGCCCAGCTTGGCGAACTGCGCCTTGTACTCGTTCACGGCGAGCTGGGTGCCGTTCTTGATCTGGAGACCGAGGTTGCTCGACGACCCCGACAGAGGCGTGATGGTGGCGATCTTGACGGTGGTGGCCGCCTGGGCGCTGCCCAGAGCGAGGGCGGCAAGGGTGGCGAGGCCAAAAGTCTTGTTCTTCATCGGTTCCTCCCGGTATAGGAACGCAGCGGACCTGTGTCCGTACGTTGGTGATGAGGTGGCCCGATTTTAAAGATGCCTTAAAGAAACAATGGTTCGTGCAGTTTTAGGCGGCTTTGAGGCCGAAATTTAGCGGACTGGACGGCAGATGTTCTAATTCTTCAAAGCGGGCCGAGAGATCCAACTTGGACAAAATCACTTGGGCCAGCAGGGCGTTATACGCCCTGCGTTTCATGTCTTCGAGACTGAACACCAGATCCTGCCCGCCACCGGCCGCCCGCAGGACCTCCAGCCGACAAAGATTCAGGGTCAGCAGCACCACATTCCAATGCGCTTCAATGCCCTGCTGTGAGCGCAGTTGCACATCCTGGCTCCCCAGGAACTGCTTGGCATCCCGGAAGATCAGTTCAATCTCGAAACGGCTCCGGTACAGCGCCATGATCTCATGAGCGGGCATCGTCACAGCGGTGCTGAACAGCACCGCGTAACCCGTCACTTGACCCTTTTTACCGACCTGCTGGATGACGACTGCACGCACTTCTCGCGCCCACTGCACGCTCCAGACCACCTGAGTCCACACCCGCTCGGTCGACGTTTCAGAAACGAGGTCAAAGCGCTGCAAGTCGCTGAAATCCACCTTGCCGTCGAACTTTTTTGGCCGTCCGCGTCGTCTGGGATGCTCGCCGGTATAGAGATACTTGAGGTTGGCGTTGCGAGGAAATCTGGAGATGAATGGGAGACCGTGACCGGTCACGGTCTCCACCATGGATTCTTTCGCATAGTTCCCATCCGCAACCACAGCGGCCAGATCAAGCCGTGGAACAGTCCGGAGATCGAGCAACACGTCATCCAGCTGGTCAGCGGCCTGTTCCAGACGACTCGGGGCCTCAGACCCGGTCCGGGTCTGACGGACATCGACCGTAAATGCCTGTCGGTGCTGGACGTCAATCAGGGCACAGCAGGATTGCTCGATCCCACGTTCGGTCCGTGCGGCACAGCCATTCCAGAACGAGCCGAGGTGTGCGGTGTGCTGACCAGATTTGCGGTGAAAAGAGGCGTCGATGGCCAGAACGCACAGTGGGCTGATCAGCCCACTCTCAATCGCCGTGCTCACAGTCGCCCGGTGTACTGCGCCCCAGGGAATGGCCCCGGGGTCACTTCGGTGCAGCCAACGACGGATCGTACTCTCCGAGCAGGCCGCATATCGGGAGAGGTTCAGGACGTTCAGCCGTCCAGGAACAGCGAGAAATACGCTAAGCAGCACGGTCAGAAAATTCCGCTGCGTCTTGCGCAGCGGGACCGCGCTGAGAACGTGCTGTAGGATGGCCATCAGACCCATTGGAAGCGGTGTATTCACAGCCCCATTTTCGGTGGGTCTTTCTTTGTGACCTCAAAACTGCACGAACCATTGAAGAAAAGTCAATGCAATTTCTGCCCAGCGGACCACAATTTTTCGGCACATAAGTTGCCTGAATATTCTAAAAAATGCTCCCTTTTGCAATAATCTGGCAATTTTTATCGGGATGGCTCTCTATTGGTCTGCTCCCGGCACTGCCCAGGGAACGCGTTCGGTGATGCTCCTCAGTGCAGGGACGGAAGGCCGTAGAAAAGCAGGCCCCCATGAAACTCTCCTCCCGATTTCGTTTACAGCGTAAATCCTGCGCTATCCTGCCGCTCTATGCGAGCAGTTTCCCCCGGCAAAGCGGCACAGAGCGTCCTGAAAGGCACAGGAACCGGGGCGCTGCCGCCGATGCTGGAACAGTACGTCACCATGCGCGACGAGGTGGCCGCCCAGCTTCCGCACGCCATTTTGCTGTTTCAGGTGGGCGACTTTTACGAGACGTTCGGGGAAGACGCCGAGCGCACCGCCCGGCTGCTGGGGCTGGCGCTGACCCACAAATCCAGCAAGGACTTTTCCACGCCGATGGCCGGGATTCCGCTGCGAACCCTCGACGGGTTCGTGGAAAAGCTGCTGGCGGCGGGCGTGTGCGTGGCGGTGGCCGACCAGGTCGAAGAACCTGGCAGCGGTCTGGTGGAGCGCAAGGTGGTGCAGCTGCTGACCCCCGGCACCGTGACCGAGGAGCGGCACCTCAGCGCCGACGAGAACTACCTCGCGGCGGTGGCGACGGGCGAGGGCTACGCGCTTTCGCTGCTCGACGTTTCGACTGGCGAATTCCGGGCGGCGGCCTTTCACACGCGGCTGGCGCTGTACGACGAACTCTCGCGCTGCCGGGCGCGGGAAGTGCTGCTCGCGCCGGAACTCGGCAGCAACCCGGCGCTGCTGGCCGACTTCCAGACCCGGTTTCCGGTCATGCTCTCGCCCGCCAACTTCGACGAGGCGGCGGCCCAGGCCGAAATAGCCGCCACGCTGGGCGAAATCCCGGAAACCCTGAACACGGCGGCGCTGCGCCGGGCCTGCGGGGCCGTGCTGGGGTACGCCCGGCTGACGCAGCAGGGAAGGCTGGACATGGTGCGGCGGGTGGTGCGCTTCGAGCCGGGGGCGCACATGCGCCTGAGCGAGGCAGCGGTGCGGGCGCTGGAACTGTTTCACGCGCAGTCGCCCCAGGGCGTCACGCTGATGGACATCCTGGCGCAGACGCGCACGGCGGGCGGGCGCAGGCGCTTGCGGGCCTGGCTGCGCTCGCCGCTGCTCGACGAACTCAGCATTCGTTCGCGGCTGGACGCGGTGGAGGCCCTGACCCGCGCCGCCGACCTGCGCGGGGGGGTGCGCTCGCTGCTCTACCGGGCGCACGACCTGGAGCGCCTCGCCGCCCGCGTCTCGACCCGCCGCGCCGCGCCGCGTGAGGTGGCGTCTCTGGCCCGCACGCTGGAACTGCTCCCCGAGGCCGAAAAGCTGCTCGCCGGGCAGGAGGGCACGCTGGGGCACATCCGCGACCGCCTCGCCGCGCTGCCCGAAGTCGTGACCCGCATCCGCGCCGCGCTGGTGGACGAGCCGCCGCTGAGGTCGGGCGAAGGGGGCCTGATTCGCGAAGGCTTTCATGCCGAACTCGACGACCTGCGTGCCCAGGCCCTCTCGCACCGCGAATGGCTGGCCGCGCTGGAAGTCAGCGAGCGCGAGCGCACCGGCATCGGCAGCCTCAAGGTGGGCTTCAACAACGTGTTCGGCTATTACCTCGAAGTCACGTCCGCGCACCTGTCCAAAGTGCCGCACGACTACAAGCAGATTGCGACCCTGAAAGACCGCGCCCGCTTCACCCGCACCGACCTGCGCGAACGCGAACGCGAGATTGCCCGCCTGGAAGCGGCGGCGGGGCGGCTGGAGGTGGACGTGTTTACCGAACTGCGCGATTCGCTGACCGCCCATGCCGAGGCGCTGGGCGAGGCGGCGGGGGCGCTGTCCGAACTCGACGTGCTCTCGGCGCTGGCCGAAATCGCGGTGGAGGCGGGCTGGGTGCGGCCCCAGACGGGAAGCGGACCGCTGCGGCTGACCCAGGCACGGCACCCGGTGGTGGAGCGTTCGGCGGGCGGAAAGTTCGTGCCCAACGACGCCGAACTGGGCGCGGGACGCCACACCCTGCTGCTCACCGGCCCCAACATGGCGGGCAAAAGCACCTACCTCCGCACGGTGGCGCTGTGTGCGCTGCTGCATCAAATCGGCTCTTTCGTGCCTGCCGACCACGCCGAATTGCCTGTCTACGACGCCATTCACACCCGCATCGGCGCGTCGGACGACCTCGCGGGGGGCCGCTCCACCTTCATGGTGGAAATGACCGAACTGGCGAGCATCCTGCACGGGGCGACCTCGCGCAGTCTGGTCATTCTCGATGAAGTCGGGCGCGGCACCTCTACCCTCGACGGCCTCGCCATCGCGCAGGCGGCGCTGGAGCATCTGCACGCGGCGGGGGCGCACACGCTGTTCGCCACCCACTATTTCGAACTCACGCGCCTGGAACTCGACCATCCGGGGCTGGTCAACCTGCACGTCGCCGCCGAGGAGGACGACAGTGTGGATGGCAAGGGGGGGCTGACCTTTTACCATCAGGTGATTCCCGGCGCGGCGCGGCAAAGTTACGGGGTGGAAGTGGCGAAACTGGCGGGTCTTCCGGCTCCGGTCACGGCGCGGGCGGCGCGGCTGCTCTCGGCGCTCAATGCCCAGGGCGACGAAGGCAAACTGCGGCGGGAGCTGGCGGCCCTCGACCTCGGGCGGCTGACGCCGATACAGGCCCTTGAACTGCTGCACGCCTGGCAGCGCGACCTGCTGGGGGAAACGCAATGAAGTCGGGCGAAGTCCTGCCCGGTGAAATTGTTCTGGCCGAGCGCGGCGGCTGGCGCGTGGTGGCCGACACGGAAACGGTGTATGTCCTGAATCTGTCGGGCCACCGCTGGGAAGTCGGCTGGATGTACGGCCATCCCTGCGGGGCGCTGATTACCGCCGACGAAACCCACGCCGTCATCGTCGGCTGCGGCGCGCTGGTCGCCGACCTCACCTGCTTCGGCGAGGAGGTCGCGCCCGGCGAAACGTGGGCACAGACCCCGGTGGTGCATCTGCTGGCGAGTCCCGGCGAACACTGGTTTTTCGAGGGCGTCTATGAGGGCCAGACCCCCGGCGCGGTGCAACTGGTCGCCGACCTCGCGGGCGAACAGGCCGGAATCTACGAACTGGTGCTGCCCACGCTGGCGCTGGTGCCGAGGTGGGCGGGGTAGGGGAGGACTACTCCTCGTCCGCAATCTCCTCGCCGCGCAGCACCGCCTCGAAGTCGGCTTCCAGTTTTTCGGGCGTGGCCGTCGCGCCGCCGATGCGCTTGGGGCCGTCCGGCATGTGGACGAGGAGGGTGGGGTAGCCCTTCACGGGCAGGGTCTTGCGGCGCTCGAAGCCGTTTTCGGCCTGGGCCAGCATCGCGGGGTCTGCCACCGCATCCAGAAATTGCTCGACATTCAGCCCCAGTTCGCGGGCCACGTTCGCCAGCGCTTCCGGCTGGTGCAGGTCGGCCCCGTCCACATACCACGCCTTTTGCAGCGCGTGGGCGATGTCCAGCGCACGCTCCGGCGCTTGCTCCATCGCCGCCCAGAACGCCACCGCCGAAACGGTCGAGTCCAGCACGGTTTTGCCGTCCTGCACGGCCTCGCGGAAGCCTTCGCCAAACTGCGCCCCCGTCAGTTCGGTGACGCGCCCTGCCCCTTCCAGCACGCGGGGTTTTTCGCCCACGGGCACCACCCGTTCGCCCACCAGCATTCCGGCGGGCAGAACTTCTACGCTCAGGCGCTCTTCGTTGCGGCGGGCAAACTCGCGCAGCGCGTCGCCAAAGGCCCAGCACCAGATGCAGTAGGTGTCGGTGACGTAGGTGAGTTGCATTTTGGGTGGGGTCATGGGGTCAGTTTAGAGTCTGGATTCAGGACTTTGAGGCCCGTGAAGCGTGAAAAGCCCCTGTCCGCCGTCGCCAAAGTCAGGTCGTTTTCCAGTGCCAGCGCTGCCAGATAAGCGTCGTTCATGTCGTTGCCCATCAGGTTCATGTCTTGGCAAAGCTGCTCCAGCCGCCCGTATTGCCCAGTTTGCAGTTCTAGCCGCGAGTAGTTGGGCAGGGCGTGGAGGTCAGAGAGGAATTGAAACACATCGGCAGCAGGCGCAGCATCTGGCCCCAAACGCGGGTTGGTCATGATTCGCAACATGGCCACCTCCACCATTGCCGAGGCGTAAACCGTCTCGCCCGCGCTCAAAACCCCCTTGAGCCAAGCCAGAGTCGAGCCGTGTTTGAGAGAGTTGACCCGAAAGGCATCAATCAGAATGTTGGCATCGACCAGATAGCTCATTTCTCTTGCCCGTAGTTGGAGTCAAGCAGTTCTAGACCGTAATCGGTGTCTACGGCCATTTGCTTGAGTTCTTCGGGTGAATAGTTGAAGGGCCGCCCACTGTCGAAGGTATGCAGCTTGATTTCACGTCTGGGCGCGGGCTTTTGCTCCAGCTTTTCCTGCAAGCTCTGTTCAATGAAGCGGGTCAGCGTCACGCCCTGCGCGGCGGCGGCAGCTTTGGCCCGTTGGTAGAGGGCCTTGTCAATGCGGAGGGTCGTGGCTTGAACGGGATGTGGCATATCTTGAATATGACAGATTTGATAGATACACGAGACTGTTGAGTTTTACTGCCTACCCTTTAACGTCCCGTCAGGCCTAACCTGTAACCATGCCCACTTCCCTAAACCCTCAATAAACTTGACATAACCACACTCAAGTCTCAAAATAGACGCATGCTTCAGTGGGTCTAAAACTCTGTCTGCTCTTAGACCCTTCGACGCTTAGACCCTTAGACCGCACCGAGGAGGTGCAACCTTGAATCCTGAACGCTTCACCGAGGCCAGCGCCGTCGCCATCAATGCGGCGCAGCAACTCGCCCAGCAGAATAAAAACCAGAATCTCACCCACTTCCATGTGCTGCGAACCCTGCTTGATAACGACACCGCTGCCCGCGCCTTGACCCTGGCAGGCGGTGACCTGACGCAGATTCGTGCCGCACTGGACGCCGAAATCGCCAAATTGCCCAAGATTCAGGGCGGCGACGGGCAGCTTTACCTCGACCCGGCGCTGAGCCGCGCTTTTGCCAAGGCCGACACCATCGCGGGCCAACTGGGCGACAGCTTCGTGGCCGCCGACACGCTGCTGCTTGCCCTGCGCGGCGAGTACCGGGGGCGCGGCCTGCCCGACGAAGTTTCGCTCAACCGCGCTGTGACCGAGCAACGCAAGGGGAAAACCGTGACCAACAAAACTTCTGAACAGCAATTCGACGCGCTGAACAAATACGGCACCGACCTGACCCAGCGGGCCAGAGACGGCAAATTCGACCCCGTGATTGGCCGCGACGAGGAAATCCGCCGCGTGATGCAGATTCTGCTGCGCCGCTCCAAGAACAACCCCGTCCTCATCGGTGAACCCGGCGTCGGTAAAACCGCCATTGCCGAGGGCCTCGCCATGCGAATCGTCAAGGGCGACGTGCCCGAGGGCCTGCGAAACAAGCGCATCGTCTCGCTGGAAATGGGCAGCCTGCTCGCGGGGGCCAAGTTCCGGGGCGAGTTCGAGGAACGTCTGAAAGGCGTGATTGACGAAGTGGTCAAGTCGGCGGGCGAAATCATCCTGTTCGTGGACGAAATCCACACCATCGTCGGCGCGGGCAAGACGGAAGGCAGCCCCGACGCGGGCAACATGCTCAAGCCCGCCCTGGCACGCGGCGAACTGCACCTCATTGGCGCGACCACGCTGGACGAGTACCGCGAAATCGAGAAGGACGCGGCGCTCGAACGCCGTTTTCAGCCCGTGTTCGTGGACGAGCCGAGCGTGGAAGACACCATCTCCATCCTGCGCGGTATCAAAGAGCGCTATCAGGTTCACCACAACGTCGAAATCACCGACCCCGCGCTGGTCGCCGCCGCGCAACTGTCCAACCGCTACATCACTGACCGCCAGTTGCCCGACAAGGCCATCGACCTCATCGACGAATCCGCCGCCCGCCTCCGCATGGCGCTGGAATCCAGCCCGGAGCGCATTGACCAACTCTCGCGCCGCAAGCTGCAACTCGAAATCGAGCGTGAGGCCCTCAAGCGTGAGAAGGACGTGGACTCGCAAAACCGCCTGCTGGACATCGAAAAGAGCCTCAAGTCCATCACCGACGAACTGAACGAAGTCCGCAGCCGCTGGGAAGCCGAGCGCAAGGAAGTCGCCGCGCTGCGTGAAAAGCGCGAAAAGCTGGACGCGGTACGCACCCAGATCGAGAAGGCCAAGCGCGACTACGACCTGGAAGAAGCCGCCCGCCTCGAATACGGCGAATTGCCCGCGCTGGAAAAGGACGTGCAGGAGCTGGAAAAGAAGCTCAAGACCGCCGAGTTCGCGCACATGGAAGTCACCGACGAGGACATCGCCGCCGTGGTGAGCCGCTGGACGGGCATTCCCGTGAACAAGCTGATGGAAGGCGAACGCGAAAAGCTTTTGCGCCTAGAAGAGCAACTGCACCAGCGCGTCATTGGGCAAGACCGCGCCATTGTCAGCGTGTCCGACGCCATTCGCCGCGCCCGTGCGGGCCTGAACGACCCCAACCGTCCCCTCGGTTCGTTCATGTTCCTGGGGCCGAGCGGCGTGGGCAAAACCGAATTGGCGAAAGCCCTGGCCGAGTTCCTGTTCGACTCGCCCGACGCGATGGTGCGCATCGACATGTCCGAGTACATGGAAAAACACACGGTGGCCCGCCTGATTGGTGCCCCTCCCGGATATGTCGGCTTCGAGGAAGGCGGCCAACTGACCGAGGCCGTGCGCCGCCGCCCCTACGCCGTGATTCTGTTCGACGAAATCGAAAAGGCGCACCCCGACGTGTTTAACGTGCTGCTGCAAGTGCTCGACGATGGCCGTCTGACCGACGGGCAGGGCCGCACGGTGGACTTCCGCAACACGCTCATCATCATGACCAGCAACATCGGTTCGCCGCTGATTCTGGACATGCAGGCACGGGGGCAAGACGCCGAGGCCATCAAGTCGGCGGTGCTGGAGGAGTTGCGCGGCGAGTTCCGCCCCGAGTTCCTCAACCGCGTGGACGACATCATCGTGTTCGACGCGCTGACCGCCAAGGATTTGCATTCCATCGTGGACATCCAGATGGGCAGCCTCCGCAAACGCCTCGCCGAACGCCGCATCACCCTGCACCTCAGCGACGCCGCCAAGGACAAGCTGGCCGAACTGGGCTACGACCCCGCCTACGGCGCACGTCCGCTCAGGCGCACCATCAGCCAGTACATCGAAACGCCGCTGGCCCGCGAGATTCTGGGCGGCAAGGTGCAGGACGGCAGCGTGCTGAACGTGGACTACGGCGACAGCGGGTTTACGTTCGGGACGAGCAGCCTGAACTGAGGCCGATGGCAGAAGGCTGAAGGCAGATGGAAAAGCAAAAGGCTGGGGCGAAAGCTCCGGCTTTTTCCTTTGGGGCTGGTGCGTTCCGGGAGAGGCTTTCTCAATCGAACGAGGACCCGGCGAAGTACAGATATTCCGGCTGGCCGTTTCGGTAGGTCGTGACCACGTAGCCCTCGCCGCGCCCGATGAGGGCGTGAAAGCCAAAGAGCGTGCGCCGCTGCTCCGGCGTCAGTTCGCGCAGGCCCCAGTCGTCCTCGTCCTGCGCCAGCGCTATCCAGAATGCTGCGGGTCCCGGTCTCCTCATACGGATTCCGATTGAATCTGGTAGTCTCAGGTTCAATCCGACTTGCAAAGCTGCTCAGCAGAGCGGATGCGAGTAGGAAAAAATACGGATTCCGCGATATGGATGCACAGGCGGCGCTTTCCCGACTGTGCAGGAATTAAGCGGAATCCGTATCAGCCGCCTCCGCCGCTTCGTCGATGCTGCCGTGCTGCGGCCCCGGCGCGGGGGAGAGGGGCGTGACCGGAAAGGGCGGAAAATCCAGCACCGGGAAGTACCGCCCGGCCTGAAATTCGCGCTCCCGCAGGTCATCCAGTGCCTGCTGAAGGTCGGGCTGGTAATCCACGACGTACCACCACGCCGAACTGCCCATCAGCTCCCCCCGAACGCGGTCACGAATTGTTTGAGGACGCTTGGGGCATACGGCGGCGGCTCGGGGCCGAGGTCTGCGTCCTGTCCGGCCTCCAGCCAGCCCTCGCGCAGCACCCGGCAGGAGAAGCCGGGGCGCTTCATCTCGCGGAATGTGTGGACGAAGTCGGGGTCGCCCATCCGCACGGCCAGGGTGACGCACGGAATACGCGGCGCGGTGAGTTCCAGCATGGCGGCGCCCAGGCGCAGCGTCTGCCCGACCCGGAGCGGGGCCGATTCCAGGTCGGACAGCAGCAGGTTTTCCCCGAAGGTGCCCGGCGGCAGTGCCCTCCCCAGGACCGCTTCCCAGGCGGCGTGGTCGGGGCGCGTAAAAACGTACACCGCCTGACTCGGCCCGCCGTGGTACCGGGTGTCGGCGATGTGGTCGCCCGCCAGTCCCGACTCGCCCACCCACACCGGGCCTGAAACCGGCTCCTTGAAGATGCTGCTGTGTCCGGTTTTGGCGCGGATGGGCCGCCGCTGCCCCACGTTTACCCTCAGCACTCGCATGCTGCAGCATAGATGTTCGGGCCGCTGCTACCCTGACGCCATGTGTGCCGGAGCCTCCCGTTGATTCCCCGCGTCCTGCTCGGCTCCGCGCCTGTTCCCGGTGGGGAAGGCGAGTTGCAACTCTTCCGGCGCGGCGCAGACTTCGCCATTGCCGTCAGCACCATGCCCGGCGAGCTGATGAACAGCCGCATGCACGCCTCGGAAGACGCGCTGGCCCGGCTGGGGTGCGCTCCGGTGGCGGCGCGGCGGGGGGCGCGCGTGCTGGTGGGCGGGCTGGGCATGGGCTTCACGCTGGCCGAGGCGCTGCGCTCGCTCGGGCCGGACGCCCGCGTGCTGGTGGCCGAACTGGTGCCGCAGGTCGTGGAGTGGAACCGGGGCGAGTTGGGCGAGTGCGCCGGGTGGCCGCTGCGTGACCCCCGTGTGGAGGTCCGGGTCGGGGACGTGGGCGCGGTGATGGGTGAGGCGGGGCCGTTCGACGCTGTCCTGCTCGACGTGGACAACGGCCCGGAAGGGCTGACCCGCGACGAGAACGGGCGACTCTACAGCCCCGCCGGACTGCGCCGCGCCTGGGAAGCCCTGCGGCCCGGCGGCGTGCTGGCGGTGTGGTCGGCGCACCCGGCCCCGGCGTTTACCCGCAAACTGGAAAGGGCCGGGTTTGCCGTGCGCGCCGAGCAGGTGCGCGAACGGGTCGGCAAGGGCGCGGTGCATACCGTGTGGCTGGGGGAGAAGGGGTAGTCAAAGTCCCTTGAAAAACCGCACTGTCTCCCGGTGCAGCATTTCCACCTGTTCCAGGGAGTCGTAGGTGTGGTTCGCGCCGGGAATGGCGGTGGCGTCGCAGCGCAGGGCCTCGGCGTAGCGCACGCCCCAGGCAGGCGGGCAGGTCTGGTCGGCGTCCCCGTGAAAGACGTGGGCCACTCCACCCCAGCGGGCCGCGACCTCCAGCGGGCGAACCTGCACCACTTCCTGCAAAAAGGCGCGGCCCAGCGGCCAGCCGCCGTAGTCGCTGACCACCGGGGGCAGCAGCCCGCCGCGCAGGTGCCGCAGCCACAGTTCGGGCAGGGCGGGCGACCACAGCGCGAGGCGGTGGGGCCGCACCTTCTCAGCGGCCAGGGCGCTCACCAGCCCGCCCATGCTGAAGCCCAGCAGCATCACCCGTTCGGGGTCGAGTCCGGGCTGCTGGCGGACATATTCGAAGGCCGCTTCCACGTCCTGCACTTCGCGGCTCACGGTCATCTCGGAAAAGTCGCCCTGGCTTTCGCCGCTGCCCCGGCAGTCGAAACGCAGCGCCGCCACCCCGGACGCGGCCAGGCGGCGGGCAAGCAGCACGAAATTGCGGTGGCCCTCCACCTTGTTGCCCGTAAAGCCATGCACCATCACCACACTGGGCCAGCCCTGCGCAGGCGGAGAGCCGTCCGGCGTGTGGAGCATCCCGTACATCCGCTGACCCTCGACACTGAACTGCGCAAACATTTCCATAGCTGCAGTGTAGGACGCGCCTTTTGGCTTTGTCCCCTTGCCCCCCGCTCCCCCACGCGGTCTACTGTGGTCATGAACAATCTGCCTGTCAACGAAGGCTCCACTGACCGCACCATCCGCGCCATCCTGGGCGGCGCCGCCCTGACTGCCGCCCTGACAGGCAAAGGCGCAGGTCGCCTGCTGGCGCTGGGCCTCGGCGCGATGCTGCTGGCCACCGCCACGACGGGCCATTGCCCCGCGTACACGGTGGCGGGCGTGGATACGCGGGAAAAGTAAGCCGAGGGCAGATGGCAGATGGCTCCTGTTTGAAAAGCCATCTGCCATCTGCCATCCGCCATCTGCAACTCAGGGCGTCAGCCGGTGCCGGTCACGCGGGAAGGCCCGCGCATAGCGCACGTTGGCGATGCCCAGCAGCTTGGCGGTCAACCTCTCGGCCCCAATCGCGAAGCCGCCGTGCGGGGGCATCCCGTACTTGAAGACCTCGGTATAGCCTTCCAGCGACTCGGGCTTGAGTTTGTAGCTCGCAATCGAGTCCATCAGCATGGCGTAGTCGTGGATGCGCTGCCCGCCCGACGTGATTTCGATGCCCCTGAACAGCAGGTCGAAGCCCCGCGTGACTTCGCCGTTTACGCTGCCGTCGGCGTTCAGTTCAGGGTGCGCGTAGAAGGGCCGGGCGGCGCGGGGGTACTTGGTCACGAACACGAAGTCCGAGCCTTCCGTCTCGGCGTAGTGCTGCGAGAGCAGCCGCTCGGCTTCGGGGTCGAGGTCTTTGCCGCCGACCTGATGGCCGTACTTTTCCGTCACCAGCTGGCGGGCTTCCATCAGTTCGATGCGGGGAATGTGCGCGGGCACGTCGGGAATCGTCGCGCCCAGCAGCTCGAATTCGGCGGCGCAGGTCTGCTTCAGGCGTTCCATGATGCTGCCCAGCAGGCGGTTTTCCAGGCCCATCACGTCCTCTTCGTCGTCGATGAAGCCCATCTCCACGTCCAGCGAGAGGTATTCGTTGAGGTGTCGGCTGGTGGCGTGTTCCTCGGCGCGGTAGACGGCGGCGACCTCGAACACGCGCTCGAACACGCCGACCATGATTTGCTTGTAGAGCTGCGGGCTTTGCGCGAGGTAGGCGTTTTGGCCGAAATAGTCGATGGGAAAGAGGTTCGCGCCGCCTTCCGCCCCTGCCGAGACGATTTTGGGCGTGCTGATTTCGGTAAAGCCCTCGGCCCGCAGGTGGTCACGGAAGGCGGCGACCAGTTCGGCCTGCACCTTCAGCGCCGCCCGCTCCTTCAGGCCGCGCACCGTGACCACGCGGTAGTCCAGCATGGTTTCGGGGTTGACGTTCCATTCCATCTTGGGAATCTCGACCGGCGTCGGCTCGGTGGCCGCCGAAATCACGCGGAAGTCTTCAATCTGCACTTCGAAGCCGCCGGGCGCCTTGGGGTGGGCCTTGACCTTGCCGACGACTTCCACGCTGCTTTCGGCCAGGGGCAACTGGAGGCCGCTGCCGACGCACTGGGTGACGCCGCTCACGTCGCGCAGCACCAAAAATTGCACGCCCCCCAGGTCGCGGCGGGCGTGGACGAAGCCTTGAAGTTTGACGGTCTGCCCCTCGAATTGGGGCAGTTCACGGGTAAGCGTGCGTTTGAGCTGGCTGGTCATCTCTTTTCTCCTTGAACGAAAAACCCCCGCCGGTGGTGGGCGGGGGCGCGGCATACGACGAAGCGTCCCCTAACGGGAATCGTTGTCGTTGTTGTTGCCAGTGCTGGCAAGGGAAGCCGCGAACATGCCTGGGAGTGTAACCGGCATGACGCTCACGGGTCAAAGGGGCAAACTAGGCAGGAAAGCCACTGGGCAGGAAAGCCGGTGAAGCCAGACGCTCAACCGTGCTGGCCGCATGCACCGGCCTGTGAAGCGACCCTGACCCGCTTCCGCTAGAGTGCTCCCCATGAAAAACCTTGTCCTGACCCTGGCGCTGCTCACCGGCGGCGCGGCCCTGGCCCAGACGGGCCAGCCTGTCCCGGCGCCTGCACCTTCTGTCCAGAGCACTCCAGCCCAGAGTGCCCCAACGCAGCCTGCCCAGGCCCCCGACACGGTGGTGGCCCGCGTGGGCAGCCAGACTTTTACCCTGGCCGACTTCGACCGCGCCTTTCGCGTCGCCGTCGCCGGGGTCGTCAATGCCCAGGGCCTGCCGCTGAGCGACGAATTGCTGACCGAATTCGCGCCTGGCCGCGCCGATTACCTCAAGCAGTTCGTGCGCGAGCAGGCCCTCTATCAGCTCGCCCGCCCCAGCGTGAAGCCCGACGCGGCGGCGGTGGACGCCCAGCTTGCCCAGGCCCGCGCCGGATTTGCCAGCGACGACGAGTTCCAGCAGGCCCTCAACCAGACCGGCTACGCCAGCGCCGAGGACCTGCGGGCCAGCCTGGAACGTCAGGCCGTGGTCGTTCCTTACCTTCAGAGCGTGCAAAAGCGCTTCAACTTCGGTGACGCGGTGGTGGCGGGCTACTACAACCTGCACCGTGACGTCTTTACCCGTGACGCTGAGGCGTGCGTCAAGCACATCCTGGTCGCCAGCGAAGCCGAGGCGAAGACCGTCGTGACCGACCTGGGCGCAGGCAAGGACTTCGCCGAGGTCGCGCGGGAAAAGAGCCAGGACCCCGGCAGCGCCGCCGAGGGGGGCGACCTGGGCTGCATCGCGCCGGGCGACACGGTGGCCGCCTTCGACAAGGCCAGCTTTTCCGGCCCGCTGAACCAGCCCCAGGTCGTGCAGACCGAGTACGGCTGGCACGTCCTGACCGTCAGCCGCCGCAGCGCCGCCGGTCTGCTGCCGCTGACCGAAGCCGCGCCCCTGATCCGTGAGCAGCTCTCGCGTGAAGCCGCCCAGAAGTACCTCGACGCCCAGATTGCCCGCGTCAAGGTCGAGACGTTCCCCGACGTGGTGAGGGTGACCGCCCCCTAGAGCATTTGACAAAAAGACGTTACGTCTTTTTGGCGAGCGGACTGGGACAGCTCGCAGAGAGCGAGTGCAAAACACGGAGCAGGGCGGACTTGCAAAGCTGCGAAGCAGACTGGTACAGCTCCGCAGGAGAGAATGGAGTGATGCGGGGTGCCGTTCCGCGCATCACGTAATTCGCAGAACTGCTCTAAGTTCTGCCACTCATACGGATTCCGATTGAATCCAGCAGATTTCTGGATTCAATCCGACTGAAAGGAGTAGGAAAAGATACGGATTTCGCGATATGGATGCACAGGCGGTGTAGTTCCGACTGTGCAGGAATTTAGCGGAATCCGTATCAGAGCCGGACGTACATCATCGTCCGGAAGGCCGTAGGGCAGGTCGCCGCCGGACAGCTTGCTTGCTGTTCGGCGGCGTTTTGTTATTCCCGCAGCAAGAACGCCAGCGCCGCGTCCCTGAGGCCCACGCTGGTGAAGTGCGCCACACCGGGAAAGGTCTGGTCCTCGAAAGCGCCGGACGCGCCCGCATACGCTTCGCGGTAGGCCGCTGCGGTGGGCTGGTGGTGCGCGGCAAGCGGAAACACGGGGTCTTCCTCGCCGCTGGCAAGCAGCAGGGGGGTGGGGGCCGAGCGCCACGCGTGGGTCAGGGGTCGGTGCGCCTCGATAAAGGCCCGCACGTCCGGCACCTGCACCTGCGGCTCGTTCCACACGCCCGACGTGATGAGGGCGGCGGCGCGGGTCAGGCGCGGCTCGGTTTGCAGCAGCGCCTGAACCACGTACCCGCCCATGCTCGACCCCACGGCGTAGACCGGCCCCGCGCCGAAGCGCCCAGCCAGCGCGTCCAGCAGCGCCGGAGTCTCGGCGACGGTGCGCCGCACGCTGTCCCACACATATTCGCGGGCGTTCAGTCCCGGCGGCATGTCGCCCTGCCGCTCGCCGTGTAGCGCCGCGTCGGGCAGCACGGTCACGATTCCGGCGGTGGTCAGCGCCGCGTACACGCCCAGTTTGCCTTCTTTGGCGGCCCAGGCCCCGTGATAGACGAGGCAGACGCCGCGCACGTCCCGGTCTTCGGGGGGCAGTTCGAGCAGGCAGGGCACGCCTGAGAGCACCGCCCGCTGCACCCGGTAGGGCTGCCCGCTGACCAGCGGGAGGGCGTGTGCCGCCGCGTTCATGTGGCCTCCGGCGCGACGACCCGCCGCAGCAGACGTATCTGCCCCCGGTGGCTCACCTCGTCTTCCATCACATGAAACCAGGCCCAGTGGTGATTGGCCCAGCCCTCCGCCATCGGTTGCGCCAGCCAGTCGTCGTCCTTGGTGGAAAAGACCCGCAGCGTCTCGGCGCGGGCGGCGGCGAGGTCGGCCCGCAGTTCGTCGAGGGTGGGGAGGCGTGACGGTGGCGTTCCTTCCTGGCCCATCGTCAGGCCCCAGTACACGGCGCCGTCCTGCTCCGGGGTCACGTCGCGTCCCTCGAAGGACAGCAGGTGGTAGGTGCGCTCCACCGCCGCGATATGTGCCAGCAGCGTGCCGATGGAGTTGGTGAAGCCGGGCGCGGTCTGCCACAGCGCCTCTTCCGGCAGGTCATGCACGGCTTGCAGGGTCGTCAGCCGGGCATAGGTCAGCATCTCGACCAGAGCGCCGAGGTGCGGCGTAAACGCGGGGTCGAGGCTGGGCCGAATGTGATATGCCCGCTCCTTCCTGAGGCTATCGGCGTGCAGGGCCGGGTCGAAGGTCTTCATACGTTCCCTCCCAGGCGGCGCAGTTCGTCTTGCAGCGCGGGGACAGGCACCGCCCGCACGTCTCCGGCATGGTCACGGGCCGCCCACGCCGCCGCCAGCCCCGCCGCCTCGCCCATCGTGTGGCAGTTTTGCTGCACGCGGATGCTCGACTGCGCCTCGAAGGTGCTGCTCGCGGCCCGGCCCGGTACCAGCAGATTATCTATGCCCTGCGGGAGCAGGCAGCGAAAAGGAATGTCGTGCCAGGCGTCCCCGGCAAAATACGGCGCTGTCCCGTCGCGCTCGTGCAGCAGCTTGGCCCCGCCCCTGACCGAGTGGATGTCCACCGGATAGTGGTTCTTGCAGATGACATCGGGAAACTTGCGGCAGTCCAGAATGTCTTGCAGGGTCAGCGTGTACTCCCCCACGATGCGCCGCGAGTCGCGCACGCCCACCATCGGGGCGACCACACCGACAAACGCCTGTTCGCAGCCGGGCAAGTACTGGCGGCAAAAGCGGGTCAGGCGACCTATGGCCCCGCGCCCGTCGGTCTGCGCCGCCGAGAGGTGCCAGGGGTCGGTGGCGTCGTTGAGGTCGGCCCGGATGCGCGGGCAGTTGAACGACAGCTCGCCGGGCCGCCCCGGGACGCTGAACGCCTGAAAGTAGTCCCCGTCGCGCTCCAGCAGCACCCCAGCAGCAATGGCCTCCCGAAACAGCGGTTCGAGGGAGGAGCCGCGCCCCCAGACCATCCAGAACTGCATGAAGTCGGGCGACTCGTGCCACTGCCCCTGTTCTTGCAAGGAGGCCGACAGCCGCGCCATGTCCACCCCGGCGAGGGTAAAACGCAGGCTCATGGCCTGATGCACGCCGTCTGCGTCCCCGGCGTGAAAGGGCACACCCGCCCCCGCCGCCACGTCCGCGTCCCCGGTGGCGTCGATAAAAACACTGGCCCCGAGCGCCTGCAACCCGCCCTTGTTGTGGACGACCAGCGCCTCAATCCGTTTGCCATCGGCCATCTGCCTTCTGCCATCCGCGATCAGCGGCTGCACCACGTTCGTGTGGTACAGCACCTCGCCCCCCGCCGAGAGCAGCATCTCCTCCAGCACGAATTTCAGCCCTTCGGGGTTGAACCAGTTGTCGTTGCCGTCGGCAGAAGTCGCGCCGTCGCCCCGCGCTTGCAGGCGGCGCTTGAGTTCGTCGGTCAGGCCCCGGTTGAGGTTTTCGCCCGCCGAGACGTTGCGCATCAGCGGCGTGACCCAGGCGTTCGTGCCGGTGCCGCCCAGACTGCCCTGCGCCTCCACGACCAGCACCCGCGCCCCGGCCCGCGCCGCCGCGACTCCGGCGATGGCCCCGGCGGTGCCGCCCCCGGCCACCACCACGTCCCAGTCGCGGTCCAGCGTCCGATAAAGAAGTGTCATGTCAGCCCTTCACCGCGCCCTCCAGACCCTTCATGAAGTATTTCTGCCCGAAGGCGAACACGATGAGGATGGGAATGATGGTGATGACGGCCCCCGCCATGACCGCCCGCGAGTTGGTGGAAAAGGTGCCGGACAGTTCCAGCAGCCCTGCCGAGAGCGGCAGCAGTTCCTTGTCGGGCAGCATGATTCTGGCCCACAGGAAGGAGTTCCAGTACGCCACGAATTCCAGAATCGAAAAGGCCACGATGGTCGGCAGCGCCAGCGGCAGCATGATGCGCCGCCAGATGGTCAGCTCGGACGCGCCGTCGATGCGGGCGGCTTCGAGCAGTTCCAGCGGCACGCCCAGGTACGCCTGCCGCAGCAGGAACAGGCCCACGATGCTCGCCATGCCCGGCAGCACCACCGCCAGATACTGCTTTGCCATGTCCAGCACCGGAAAATCGGTCTGTGAAAGCAGCCCCAGCTTGATGGTCGTGATGTAGTTGACGATCAGGCCCGCCTCGTTGGGCAGCACCATCAGCATCAGGATGGCGTAGAAAATCAGGTCGCGCCCCGGAAATTTCATCTTGGCGAGGGGATAGGCCGCCAGCGTCGCCAGCGTGACCGAGAAAAAGACGCCCAGCGTGCAGATAATCAGGCTGTTGACGATCAGCCGCCAGAAGGGAACGGTGGTGCCGCGCCAGACCTCGGCGTAGTTGCGCAGCGAAAAGTCACTGGGCCACCACTTGGGCTGATAGATGCCGCCGGTGGATTCCAGGCTGGTGACGACCGTCCAGTAAAACGGGTAGAGCATGATGAGCGCGATGACGATGAGCACGGCGTAGGCCAGCACGTTGCGCATCCGCTCGCGCTGCTTGCGGCGCACCTTGAGTTCGGCGGCGACTTCTTGGGTCATCGGGCGGGTGGTCACTTCAGGCATCGGCCTTGCCTCCCCGCGTCAATTTGAAGTTCAGGAACCCGAAGAAGATGGAGATGACGGCGATGATGATGCCCGCCGCCGCCGCCAGACCGTACTGAAAGTCGTTGAAGGCCCGCGAATAGGTGAAAAACAGCGCGGTGTAGGTGCTGCCCGCTGGCCCGCCCTGCGTCATCACATAGATTTCCTCGAAGACCTTGATGGCACTGATGGTGGACATCAGCGAGCAGACCAGAATGGTGGGCCGCAGCCCCGGCAGCGTCACGTTCCAGAACACCTGGGCGCGGGTCGCCCCGTCGATGACGGCAGCTTCTTCCAGTTCCTTGCTGATGTTCTGAAGGCCCGCCAGATACAGCACCATGTAATAGCCGATGCCCTTCCACAGCGTCACGAACATCACGGCGAGCAGCGCGGTGGCCGGGTTTCCCAGCAGACTGCGGTCGTCCTGCATCAGCCCCAGCGCCATCAGCACGCGGTTGACCACCCCACCCTGCTGGTAGAGCCACGACCAGATCAGGCCCACCACCGCAAAACTGGTGACCACCGGTACGTAATACGCCGTGCGGAAAAACCCGATGCCCCTGAGGGGCCGGTTGACCAGCAGCGCCAGGGCGATGGACACCAGTTGGATGACCGGCACCACCAGGATGTATTTCAGGCTGTTTTGCAGCCCCGACCAGAACTGCTCGTCGGCCAGCAGTGTGCGGAAGTTTTGCAGCCCCACCCACTTCGGCGGGCTGATGATGTTGTACTCGGTAAACGCCAGGTAGGTGCCGAAAATGACCGGCCAGGTGTGGTAGATCACCAGCAGAATCAGAAACGGCAGCATGAAGGCGTAGGCAATCAGGGTGTTGCGCCAGGACCTCTTGGCCCCCGCCGCACCCAGACGGTGTTGCTCACGGCGCGACGTGCGCCGGGGTGTTGTGGTCATGAGCCGCAGTGTAATACGGGTTTGAACTCTACTCCGCGCCTCCAGGGACAGCGCCTCAATGCGCTCTGCTTCGCAGCTTTGCAAGTCCGGTTCCGTTCAAACCCGTAACTTCTTCTCCTCGCCCCGCTCGGAAAAATAGATCTATGGGAAATCTATTTTTCGAAGCCATATAATACGGATTCCGATTGAATCTGGTAGTTTCAGATTCAATCCGACTTGCAAAGCTGCGCAGCAGAGCGGATGCGAGTAGGAAAAAATACGGGTTACGCGATATGAATGCACAGGCGGCGCCTTCCCAACTGTATAGGCCCGACTGTGCAGGAATTAGAGCATTTGACAGAAAGACGTAACGTCTTTTTGGCGAGCGGAGCGAGTGCAAAACACGGAGCAGGGCGGAGAATGGAGTGATGCGGGGTGCTGTTCCGCGCATCACGTAATTCGGAGAACTGCTCTAAGCGGAATCCGTATAACAACATGAAGTCGGCCCAGGAGACACGGCACATAGAAAAACCCCGCCCTGGTCAGGACGGGGAGGAGCCTGAAAGCTCGTTTAGCGGCGGGTGGTGTTGGTGGTGGTGTGCACGGTGTGCACAGGCTCCTGGCGGCGGGGAATCAGGCCGGCCAGACCCAGCAGACCGAGCCAGCCCCAGTCGAAGCCGCGCTCCTCGGTGGTCGTGGTGGTGGTCTGGGTGGTGTCGGTGGTGTTGCTGTCCTGGGCGGAAGCAGCGACAGGCAGCGCCAGGGCGGCAAGGACAGCAGCGGTCTTGAGGAGTTTCATGGCCTGCAGTCTGACGGTTGGCAGGCCACTTGTCCTTGACCTATCCTTTAGACCGTCACAGGGCCGACATTCGCACCCTGCTCATCTCTGGGACGAGTGCGGTAAAAAATGGCCGCCCCTGATCGAGGCGGCGCAGCTTGGCAGACCCGTATCAGTACTTGTAAAACCCTTCCCCGCTCTTGCGCCCGAGCAGCCCGGCCTGCACCATCTTGCGCAGCAGGGGGCTGGGGCGGTACTTGTCGTTGCCGAGGCCCTGATGCAGCACTTCCATGATGGCGAGGCAGGTGTCCAGCCCGATGAAATCCGCCAGCGTCAGTGGCCCCATCGGGTGGTTCATGCCCAGTTTCATGATGCCGTCGATGGCTTCCTTGTCGGCCACGCCTTCCATCACGCACTGAATGGCCTCGTTGAGCATCGGCATCAGAATGCGGTTGCTGACGAAGCCGGGGAAATCGTTGCAGGTCAGCGGCGTCTTGCCCATCTTCTGCGCCGTTTCGGTCACAATGCGCGCGGTTTCGTCGCTGGTCTGATACCCGCGAATGACCTCCACCAACTGCATCAGCGGCACCGGGTTCATGAAGTGCATTCCGATGAACCGCTCCGGGCGGCCCGACGCCGACGCCAGCGCCGTAATCGGAATGGAGCTGGTGTTGCTCGCCAGAATCCCTTCCGGCTTCACGATCTGCCCGAGTCGCCCAAACAGGTCGTTCTTGACCTGCTGGTTCTCCACAATGGCTTCGACCACCAGGTCGCAGTCGGCAAAGTCCTGCAAATCCGTAGTGAATTTCATGCGGCCCAGCACGGTTACGGGCGTGTCGGTCAGTTTGCCCTTCTCGTGCAGCTTGCCCACGCTCTTTTCGATGACGCCGCGTCCTCTGTCCAGAAATTCCTGCTTCTGGTCGTGAACCACCACGTCGAATCCACTTTGCGCCGCCACCTGCGCGATGCCGCCGCCCATCTGCCCTGCTCCGATCACTCCGAATTTCATTTGTTGGTCGCTCCTTTCAGTTGCTCCGCCTCAGGGACTCAAGGTCGTCGTTTTCCGACCTCTCTCACTCCACCAGCGGCACGCCTTCCAGCTCAATCGCCTTGCCGCGCTTGACGGGGTTGAAGGCGGTGTAACGGTACTCGCTGCATCCGTTCAGCACGAAGGGGTCTTCCTTGAAAATGTCGCGGAGTTGTTCTTCGCTCTCGGCCTGGGCCAGCAGCACGCCGCCGGTGCCGTCCACCTTGCGCCCGGAGGTGAGAAAGACGCCGCTGACATAGTGCTGGTCGAGCCAGGCGCGGTGCAGGGGCGTGACCGCCGCGAGTTCGTCGCCGCTTTTCAGGTAGGTACTTTCGATAAACCAGAGGGTCGTCATGATGTTGGAAGTCTAAGAGTCGAAGGGTCTAAGGGTCAAAAAGGGGCAACCTTGGACCTTTCGACTCTTATACGGATTCCGATTGAATCTGGTAGTTTCAGATTCAATCCGACTTGCAAAGCTGCGCAGCAGAGCGGATGCGAGTAGGAAAAAATACGGATTCCGCGATATGGATGCACAGGCGGCGCTTTCCCGACTGTGCAGGAATTAAGCGGAATCCGTATTAGACCCTCAGACGCGCCGCACGGCGAGCGCCAGCCCGTTGCCGCCGCCCATGCACAGGGTCGCCACGCCCAGTTCCCTGTCCTGCTGTTTCAGCGCCGAAAGCAGCGTGACCAGAATCCGCGCCCCGCTCGCGCCGATGGGGTGGCCCAGGGCGACTGCGCCGCCGTTCACGTTCACGCGCTCCGGGTCGAGGCCCAGTTCGCGGGCCACAGCGAGGCTCTGCACGCTGAACGCCTCGTTCAGTTCCCACAGGTCAACGTCGCCCGCCCCGATATTCATTTTCTTCAGCAGCTTTTGCGTGGCCGGAACAGGCGTCATCATCACCCACTCGGGGGCGAGGCCGCCCGTCGCGTAATCCACGATTTCGGCCAGGGGCGTAAGGCCGTGTGCCTTCGCCAGTTCCTCACTGACGACCATCAGGGACGCGGCACCGTCGTTCAGGCCGGGGGCGTTTCCGGCGGTCACGCTGCCGTCTTTCTTGAAGGCGGGCTTCAGTTTGCCCAGCGTTTCCTCGCTGGTGTCGCTGCGGGGGCCTTCGTCGCTGTCCACCACCACGTCCCCTTTGCGGCCCTTGACGGTCACGGGCACGATTTCGTCCTTGAAACGGCCTCCTTGCTGGGCGGAAATCGCCTTGCGGTGGCTGCCGGTGGCGTAGGCGTCCTGTTCCTCGCGGGCAATCTGGTACTTCTCGGCCACGCGCTCTCCGGTCAGGCCCATGCCCTCGTCGTTGATGGAACACCACAGGCCGTCGTGCGTGTTGGCGTCGAGCACCTGCGCGTGGCCCAGGCGATAGCCCTTGCGTGCGCCGGGGAGCAGGTGCGGCGCGTTGCTCATGGATTCCATGCCGCCCGCCAGCACCGCGCTCTGGTCGCCCGCGCGGATGCTCTGGGCCGCCAGAATGACCGCCTTGAGGCCAGAGCCGCACACCTTGTTGATGGTGAGTGCGCCCGCTTCCTGGGGCACGCCCGCCCGCATCGCCGCCTGCCGCGCGGGGTTTTGCCCGCAGCCTGCCTGGACGACCTGTCCCATGATGACTTCTTCGACCAATTCGGCGGGAAGGCCCGAGCGTTTCAGGGTTTCACGCAGGGTGATGGCTCCCAGTTCGACGGCTGGCACGTCCGCCAGAGCGCCCAGAAATTTCCCCGTCGGCGTGCGCGAGGCCGCCACGATGACTGCTTTTGACATGGCACCAGTTTAAGCTAACACTCGTTAGGTCGTCGCTTTATCTGACGAAGCGAGTCATGGTGTTGTACGAGTTCTTTCTCTAGCTTCGGCGTCGTGGACACCCTGCTGCTGATTGTCGGTCTTTCGGCCTTGCTGCTGCTGGTCATGCTCCTGACCCGAACCAGAGAAAAGCCGTCACGGAGCCGGAACACGCCGAAGGTACGCTGGCTAGACCCGGCGGTGCAGGCGACCTTCGACCGTCAGGCAGGCCGTGCAGTGACCGTGCCGAAGGGGAAGGACGCGATGTGGGAACGGAAAGTTCTTTCACAACTTCGGGGCGACCGGGCGGCGATGGAGCGCCTCGTGGCGGGGCAGGCAAAGCGTTTTCCGCGTGCTGGTCGGGCAGAACTGCTGGAAAGAGTCTATGACGATTATGTGCGTGATCAGCGCTGACCGCTACAATGCTCCCGATGCGCTGGCTTCCCTCCTTCCTCCTGTTCCTCGTGGGCCTCCTGCTTGCGGCCCTCGCGCTGGGCATGTTCGCCGTGCTGGGTGGCAGCGGCCCGCTGTGGCTGCGCTCGCTGGGCAGCGTGGCGCTGGGGGGTCCCGGCCCGAGCGGTTTCGTGCGCGCGCTGGTGCTGACGCTCCTGGCCAGTACGGCCCTCGCGCTGGCGACCCTGCGCCGCCCGGCACCAGCGGCCGTGCCCGAACCCTCGGCGCCGCAGGGCTGAGGGCTGGCCTTACCATGTCCTCCATGACCCCCCTGCTGATTCAGGATGTCCTGAGCGCCCTGCCGCACCGTTACCCCTTCGTGCTGGTAGACCGTGTGCTGAGCATCGAAAACGGCGAAGTTCACGCCATCAAGAACGTGACCATAGGTGAGCCGTTTTTTGTGGGTCACTTTCCCACCGAGCCGGTCATGCCCGGCGTCCTGATCACCGAGGCGCTGGCGCAGGCGAGCATGTTCTGTCTGCACGGGCAGATGGAACCGGGGCAAATCGGGTATCTGGCAGGCATCGAGGGCGCACGCTTCAAGCGCAAAGTGATTCCCGGCGACCAACTGCACCTCCACGCCAAACTGGAATTCCTGCGCCGGGGCCTGGGCAAAACCACTTGCCGCGCCGAGGTGGACGGCGAGGTGGCGGCGGAGATGCAGATTCTGTTCGCGGTGGCGAAGTAGGTCTAGAGCAGTTCTCCGAATTACGTGATGCGCGGAATGGCACCGCGCATCCCTCCATTCTCCGCCCTGCTCAGTGTTTTGCACTCGCTCCGCTCGCCAAAAAGACGTTGCGTCTTTTTGTCAAATGCTCTAAAGGTCTAAGAGTCCAAGGGTCTAAGCTTTGCCCTTAGACCCTTGGACCCTTAGACCCTTAGACTTTTCCCGTGCTTTTCCCCTTCCCGCCCCGCCCCGGAACCCCCCGCCCATGACGCGCCTGACCCGCTACGCCACCCGGGAGCTGCTGCCGCCGCTGCTGGCGGGCACGCTGCTGTTTACGGCCATTCTCAGCTTCGGGTACTTTTTCGTGTCCAGCCAGTGGCTCAGCGGGGTGCCGGTGGCTCTCATCGCCCGCTGGATTGGGTATCAGCTGCCCGACACGCTGGTCAAGGTGCTGCCGATGGCGGTGGTGCTGATGACGGTGGTGGCCTTCGGGCGCATGAACACCGAGCGCGAACTCGTGGCGGTGCAGGCCGGGGGCATCGGGCTGGGGCAGGTGACGCGCCCGGCGGCGGTCATCGGGCTGCTGGTCACTCTCCTCAGCGTGTGGCTGAGCCTCTGGGTCGCTCCCCGCGCCAACGTGGAAACGCGCGGGCTGTACTGGGACGCCCTGACCGGCGCGGGCCTGTCGCAACTCGTCGGCAAGACGGTGGACTTGGGCCAGGGCCTGACCCTCTCCATGCAGGGCTATGACACGAAAACCCGCCAGATGCAGGGCGTCCGGGTCGAGCAGTGGCAGAAGGACAACTTTCGTCAGGGCATGATTGTGCTGGCCGACGCGGGCAAATTCGAGAACAACCAGCTGTCGCTGACCGGGTATCAGGTCTACCGGGTGGACTACGCCGCCGCCGCTGCGCTGGCTCAGGTGCCCGACAACGACCCCGCCGCCTTCCGTGAGGCCGTGCAGAGCGTCTTTCCGCTGGTGCAGATGGCCCCCGACGCGGCCTCGCCCCTCAACCTCGACACGGGCCTCTCGCGCAAACAGACACTGGCGCAGTACGCCGACGCCATCGGGGCCGACGCGGAAGGCTGGCCCGAACTCGTCACCAAACTGACCGCCCCCGATGTCCCCGCCGCCGAGCGGCAAGCGGCACGGGTCAATCTGGGCCGCAAGCTGGCGCTCCCCTTCGCCAATCTGGTGCTGGTGCTGGCCGCGTTGCCCTTCGCCCTGCGCTTCGGGCGCACGCTGGGGGTGAGTCTGGGGGTGGCGCTCGTCATCGCGGTGGCGTATTACCTGCTGTTCAGCGTGGGGCTGACCCTGGCGGGAATGCTGCCGGGACTGCCCGAAGTCGGGGTGTGGCTCGCCAACGTCGTCTTTGCGCTGGGTGGCCTGTGGCTGCTGAGGCGAACGTGAAACGCACCCTGCGTGCCCTGTTCATGTCGGTGTCGCTGGGTGCGGGGCACGACCAGGCGCAGCGGGCGGTCAAGCAGGCCTTCGCCGAGCGCGGCGTGGAGCTGACGGGCGCGGAACACGATTCGGTGGAGTACCTCAGCGCCTTCGAGCGCAGTTTCACGGTGGACCTCTACGAATTCGAGCTGCGGTACGCCCCCTGGCTGTACCGGGGTTTTTACTGGCTGACCGACCAGGACCAGCCCTGGAACGTCATCAGCCGCATGTTCACCTGGCTGGGCATGGGTGCTTTCAAGGACGAACTGCGCCAGCTGCGGCCCGAGGTCGTCATCAACAGCTTCTGGGCGCCCGCCGCCGTGTGCGACACCCTGCGGGCGCGAACCGGGCAGCGCTTTCTGAACACGCTCATCGTCACCGACTACCGCGCACACCTCCACTGGGCGCGGCGTGACACCGACCTTCTCATGGTCGCCTCGGAAGAAACGCGGCGGCAGATGCTGGAACGCGGCGTGCGGCCCGAGCAGGTGGAGGTGACGGGCATTCCCATTTCCCCGGCCTTCCGCGAGGTGCTGAACCTGAACCGTGAGACGCTGCGCCGTGAACTCGCCGCCGAACTGGGCCTGCGCCCCGAGCTGCCGCTGCTGCTGCTCTCGGGCGGCGGGCGCGGGCACTACCAGCCGCAGGAGCTGCTGCGCGAACTCGGCAACCTGGGCCGCGCCGTGCAGGTGCTGGTGCCCGCCTCGCGTCAGGGGGAGGGGGCCGAGACCATCGGCGGGGCGACGGTTCACCACCTCGGCTTCCGGCGCGACCTGCCCCGCTTGATGGCGGCCTCCGACCTCGTGGTGGGCAAGGCGGGCGGGCTGACGGTGGCCGAGGCGACGGCGCTGGGCGTGCCGATGGTCGTCTACCGGCCCATTCCCGGACAGGAGGAGTACAACGCCGACTTTCTGGAACGGCACGGGGCGGGGCTGTGGGCCAGAAAGCGGCACGACATCCGGCCCCTGGTGCTGCGTGCCCTCGACCCCGCCGAACACGCCCGCCTGAGTGCCGGAGCGCGGGCGGTGGGCATTCCCGACGCGGCGGACCGGGTGGCCGGGGCTATCCTCGGGCGCCTGGGGAACGCATGAAACGCGGTCTGAAGCGTGCGCTGCTGGCCGCTGGGCTGTACATCGGCCTGCCGTATCTGCTGGTGCAGGTCGGCAACCTCGGCCTGGTGCACGAGGGCAAACGGGCGCGGCGCGAGGTGGCGCTCACCTTCGACGACGGCCCCGACCCGGTCACCACGCCTGCCGTGCTGGACGCCTTGCGGGAAGCGGGAATGCACGCCACCTTCTTCGTCATCGCGGGCCGGGCGCGGGCACACCCCGACCTGATTCGGCGGATGCTGGGAGAGGGGCATCAGGTCGAGGCACACGCCGAAAAGCACGTCCACGCCTGGATTCGCACGCCCTGGGGCGCGGCGCTCGACCCGCTGCGGGCCGTGCGCGGGCTGTCGGAAGTGACCGGGCGGCCTGTCCGTCTTCACCGTCCGCCGCACGGGGCCTACACGCTGGGGACGTGGCTGGGGCAGCGGCTGGCCGGGGTGCGCGGGGCACACTGGAGCATCGAGGGGCGCGACTGGCACCCGGCGTCCAGTCCCGAAACGGTGCGCGAACGTCTGGCGGCGCTGCTCGTGCCCGGCGCGGTGGTCGTCCTGCACGACGCGGGGCCGGGGGCGCGGGTCACGGGGCCGCTGCTGCCGGGGCTGCTGACCGACCTGAAGGCGCGGGGCTACCGCTCGGTGACGCTGGACGAACTGGACGGCGCGGGGCCGCAGGGCTGGCCGGGCCTCAAGCGGCGCGGGTTTCTGGCGCTGGACGCGGTGTTCGACCGCCTCGGCGGCATTCGGTTTGCGGGCGGGCGGGCCGACAACCTCTTTCGCATCGCCCGCGTGCCGTTTCCGCTGAGCGGGGCGCGGCTGGCGGACAGTACCCCCATCCCGCATGGAGCAGCGGCGCTGGAATTTCACGTCAACAACCCCATTCTGGTGGACCTCGGCCCCCGCGCCTCGGTGCGGCAGGCCCGGCGCGAGGATTTCCGGGTGGTGGCCCGCGAACTTCAGACCCGGCCCGAATACGCGGACGTGCAGTATGTCTTTTGCCTCTCGGCGGTGTCGCCGCTGCTGGGGCTGCTGGGCTTCGAAAACCACGACCTGCCGCCCGCCGACGCCCGCCGCCTGCGCCGCTGGGCCAACGTGCTGCGCCTTGCCTACGGCAACGACCCGAACGCCAAAGCCCCGCAACTGAGTGTGCTGACGCGGGCGGAGTTTTTGCGGCTCTACGGCTGAGAGTTTTAAACTCGAAAGCCATGAACTACGACGACCTCGCGTCCATCTACGACCAGCAGTACGACAGTTACCGCGACGACCTGCACTTCTACGCGGGGCTGGCCGAGCGTGTCGGGGGGCGGGTGCTGGAAATCGGCGCGGGCAGCGGGCGGGTCACGTCCTTTCTGACGCGGCGCGGCGTGCGGGTGCTGGGCGTCGAGCCGAGCGGCGAAATGCGGGCCAGGGCGCAGGCGCGGGCGGCGCGGGAAGGCGTCACCCTCGACATCGTGGAAGGCAGCGTCCAGACGTTTCGCAGCGACGAACGCTTCGGCCTGATTGTCGCGCCGTTCAATGCCCTGATGCACCTGTACACCCCCGCCGAGCAGCTGGCGGCGCTGCAAAACATCCGCGCCCATCTCGCAGCTGGCGGGCAGTTCGTCTTTGACCTGTACGTGCCACGTTTCGGGGCCATGAACACGCTGCGGCACGAAGGCGAGACCTTTCACGCGCCGGACGGCTCACGCACCGACCTCTTTTTATTGCAGCGCCACGACGCGCCCCGGCAGCTCATCACCACCGAGTATTTTGCCGACACTGCCGCGCCGGACGGCACCCTGCGCCGCGCCCACCACACGCTGACCCAGCGGTATTTCAGCCGCTTCGAGATGGAATGGCTGCTGCGCTGCGCGGGCTTTGAAACGCCGCGTGTGACGGGCAGTTTTCAGGGCGGCCCGCTGACCGAGGCCAGCGAAGTGATGGTCTTTCAGGCGCGGGCCGATTCTTCCCCGGCCTGAATGATGCCCACCAGTTCGGTCAGCAGCGCGGTGGCCGAGGCGCGGCTGACCCCCACCCGCCCATGAAATTCGGCCTCCAGGTGCAGCCGCAAGTCCTCGGCGGCGTCGGCGCGGCTGAGCAGGTCGAGCGCGGTGAGCAGGCCGCCCGCCAGCACCGTCAGTTCGTCGCGGGAGATGTCGAGAGTGACGTTTTCGCCCCGGTCGTCGGTCAGCTTCATGGACCTACCCTAGAACAATTCTCTGAAACTGCTTCCCGCCGGGACAGACCTATTCCCCCCGGCGTTTGCGGACCCAGAAGGTCAGCAGGTGTCCGTACATCTTGCTGCGGGCGCCCAGTCCGCTCCAGAAGCCGCGTTTGGTTTCCTTGAGCACCTGCGCGAGCTGCGGGAGTTCCACGTAGGCCCAGCGGGCGTCGGTGGCCTTGAGGTGCGAGGTGATGGCCGGTTCGGGCCAACGCTCGGTGGCGAGCCGGGGCACGCCCAGCAGCCAGTCGCGGCGGCAGGCCCGCTGCCCGCTGAGCTGCGGGGTCATCTTGTTGCCGAAGTCCGACGCGAAGCTGCCTCCCGCGAACACGCCGATGGTCATGTCCAGCGAGCCGTCCAGCACCGGGCGCAGCAGCACGTCGAGGTGCTCGCGGGTCAGGCCCTGAAGGTCGGCGTCGAGCATCACCACATATTCGGCGTCGGTGGCCTGAAGGGCGGCGGCCAGCGCCGGACCCTTGCCCGCGTTTTCCAGCAGCTCGACCACTTTGGCCCCGGCGGTGCGGGCCACCTGCGCGGTGGCGTCGGCGCTGCCGTCGGAGGCCACCACCACCTCGGGCGTCAGGGTCAGGGCGGCCCGGACCACGTTGCCCACCGTCTCCTGTTCGTTGTAGGCCGGAATGACCACCGCCACGCGGGGCGTTGGGGAAGCGGAAGTGCCGACACTCATCGGCCCCCATGCTAAACGATGAAGGCCAGCTCAAGGTCACCCCCGCATGAGGCCGCCATGCTTCTCGAGTAGCAGGCCGATGCTTCTACATCTCTTAATTATACTTAGCGCATCTCGAGGTGATCGAAAGCGTTTCCTCGAAACTAAAAAATAGACCTGATGGGAAATCTATTTTTCTGATTCGTGCGAGTTGCCGGGAGGGTCGTCGCCCTGCGGGTCCAGAGGTGGCAGGGCACCCGTGCCCGGTTTGGGTTGCAGCGCCCCCTGCATCAGCAGCAGGAAGCGGTCCTGCCAGTCGAGCAGCACCTCGCGCTGGTTGCGGTGCCCGCCGTGCAGCAGCGACATCAGGCAGGCGTCCACCAGCAGCGCCGCCAGAAAGCGGGTGTCGGCGTCGGGCCGCAGCTTGCCCTGTTGCCGCATGGCGCTGAGCACCGGCTCGACCAGGCTCACCAGTGTTTGCGCCGTCTGCCACTCCTGCGCCAGGGGGCCGCCCGCCGCGCCCTCACCGGGTCGGCTGCGGCCCAGCACCGCCTGCCCCACCGCGCCCACGAGGTGCTGGTAACGCACGCCGAGGTCGGCCATGCGGGCCGTGACCAGTTGCCACACGGCCTGCGGGGCCGCGCCACTGCTCAGGCGGCGCAGCGCCTCGGCCCGCGTTTCGCCCACCGTGCGCTCGAAGTGCGCGAGCAGCATATGGGTCTTGCTGGGAAAGTAACGGTAGAGGTTGGTCCGGCTGACGAACGCCGCCCGGGCGATGTCCTGGGCGCTCACGCTGTCCAGCCCGGTGCGGGCGAAGAGTTCGAAGGCCGCCCGAGCGATGCGCGTGCGCCGGGCTTCGTCCTGTTCCTGACGGTCCACCTTCATGGTCGGCTCCAGTGTAGAGCAGCGCGGGGCGGTCAAATGTTTTTCCGGGCCGTTCTCCAGCATAGCGTCTGCCCCCTCGCCGCGCTGTAAGGCTTTTCCCTGACGGCAGGCTGACACGCGGGCTAGAGTGCGGGCACCGGAACATCAGAGTTCGTCAGGTCTTTCCCCCGAGGTGTTCCGGTGTGAAGGAGCGTGAACCGTGCAGATCTATCAGCTCTCTGGCCGCAACGTCGAAGTCACCGAAGCCATGCGCGAGTACGTCCAGGAAAAGCTCTCGCGCCTAGACCGGTACAACGACCAGATCACCGACGCCCGCGTGACCCTGACGGTGCGCGACGTTCGCAACAACGAGCGGCGCAACCGCGTGGAGGTGCAGCTCAACGTGCCCCACGGCATCATCCGCGCCGAGGAGCACCACGCGGACATGTACGCGGCGATCGACAAGGCCAGTGACGTGCTTGAGCGCCAGCTCCGCAAATTCAAGACCCGCTACATGAAGCAGCGTCAGGAGGGCCGCCCCGAACCCCTGCCCGGTCCCGCCGAGGCGGCGGTGGCAAATGGTGGGGATATGGACGACGTGACCGAGTTTCATCCCGAAATCGTTCGCCAGAAGCGCTTCGAGCTGCGGCCCATGTCCGCCGAGGACGCCGTGGTGCAGATGGAAGCCCTGGGCCACGACTTCTACGTCTTTCAGGATATGCAGGGGCAGACCGGCGTGGTCTACCGCCGCAAGGACGGGCATTACGGTCTGATCGGCGCGAACTGACGCCCGAGTTTTTCCCTTTTCCGCCCCTGGTCCGTGTAGCCGGGGGCGGTTCGTTGCCCTGCGGCCCTGTTTCCTGCCAAACGTCCGTTCGGTCCGTGCGTGCCAAAATAGCGGCAACGGAGGACACCACCCATGACCGACCTGAGCGCGTGGAAAGCCGTCGCCCGCAAGGACCTGAAAGGGGCCGAGCCGGAGACGCTCAGCCGCGAAACCCCCGAGGGCCTGACCCTCAAACCGCTCTACACTCGCGCCGACACGGCGGGGCTGAACACCGACACCCTGCCCGGCCTGCCGCCCTACACCCGCGGCCCCCGCGCCACCATGTACGCGGCCCGGCCCTGGACGATTCGGCAATACGCGGGCTTTTCCACCGCCGAGGAGTCCAACGCCTTTTACCGCCGCAACCTAGCGGCGGGGCAAAAGGGCCTGTCGGTGGCCTTCGACCTCGCCACCCACCGGGGCTACGACTCCGACCACCCCCGCGTGGTGGGCGACGTGGGCAAGGCGGGCGTGGCGATCGATTCCGTCGAGGACATGAAAATCCTGTTCGACGACATTCCGCTCAGCGAGATGTCCGTCTCCATGACCATGAACGGCGCGGTGCTGCCCATCCTGGCCGGGTACATCGTGGCGGGGCTGGAGCAGGGCGCGCGGCTCGACGAGCTGTCCGGCACCATCCAGAACGACATTCTCAAAGAGTTCATGGTGCGCAACACCTACATCTATCCGCCCGAGCCGTCCATGCGGATTATTGCCGACATCATCGAGTACACCGCGCAACATATGCCGCGTTTCAACTCGATTTCGATTTCCGGCTACCACCTCCAGGAAGCCGGGGCCAACGCCGCGCTCGAACTCGCCTACACCCTCTCCGACGGCCTGGAATATGTCCGCGCCGCGCTGGGCAAGGGGCTGGACGTGGACACCTTCGCGCCCCGGCTGAGCTTCTTCTTCGCCATCGGCATGAATTTCTACACCGAGGTCGCCAAGCTCCGCGCCGCCCGGCTGCTGTGGGACGAGCTGATGAGCCAGTTTCAGCCCAAAAACCCCATGAGCCGCGCCCTGCGGACCCACTGCCAGACTTCGGGCTGGTCGCTGACCGAGCAGGACCCCTACAACAACGTCATCCGCACGGCGGTGGAGGCGATGGCGGCGGTGTTCGGCGGCACGCAGAGCCTGCACACCAACTCCTTCGACGAGGCCATCGGACTGCCCACCGACTTTTCCGCCCGGATTGCGCGGAACACGCAGCTCATCATTCAGGAAGAAACCGGCATTCCCCACGTCATCGACCCCTGGGGCGGCTCGTACCTGATGGAGCGGCTGACCCACGACCTCGCAGACAAGGCCCGCGAACTGATGCGCGAGGTGGAGCAGCTGGGCGGCATGGCAAAGGCCATCGAGTCAGGCGTGCCCAAACTCCGTATCGAGGAGTCGGCGGCCCGCAAACAGGCCCGCATCGACCGGGGCGAGGACGTGATTGTGGGCGTCAACAAGTACCGCCCCACGCAGGACACCCCGGTGGACGTGCTCGACATCGACAACGCCGCCGTGCGCGAGTCGCAGATTGCCCGCCTGAACAGGGTCAGGGCGGAGCGCGACACGGCAGCGGTGCAAAAGGCCCTGACCGCCCTCACCGAAGCCGCCCGCAGCAGCACGGGCAACCTGCTGGCGCTGAGTGTGGAGGCCATGCGGGTGCGCTGCACGCTGGGCGAAGTCAGTGACGCGCTGGAAAAAGTCTGGGGCCGCCATCAGGCCGAGGTGCGGACGCTGAGTGGCGTCTACGCGGCGGGCTACGAGGGCGACGAGGACTTCTCGGCCCTGCAACGCGACATCGACGCCTTTGCCGAAGCCGAGGGCCGCCGCCCGCGCATTCTGGTCGTCAAGATGGGGCAGGACGGGCACGACCGGGGCGCCAAAGTCATTGCCACCGGCTTTGCCGACCTGGGCTTCGACGTGGACGTGGGTCCGCTGTTCCAGACCCCCGAGGAAGCGGCGCGGCAGGCCGTCGAAAACGACGTGCACGTGGTCGGCGTTTCCAGTCAGGCGGCGGGCCACAAGACGCTGGTGCCGCAGCTCATTCAGGCGCTGAGGGCCGAGGGCGCGGACGACATTCTGGTGGTCGTCGGCGGCGTGATTCCCCAGCAGGACTACCCGGCCCTGCGCGAAGCGGGCGCGGCGGGCATCTTCGGCCCCGGCACGCCGATCATGCAAAGTGCGCGGGAAGTGCTGGAACTGCTCAGGAAGTGAGGGCGGTCAGGGGGCGGCTGGCTTGCGGGCTGGCCGCTTTTTTCTGGGGGTAAAAGATGAGACGAGTGGCTTTCACAGTGGCGCTGCTGGCTCTGGCCCAGGCACAGGGGGCGGCGGCGGACCCGATTCCAGGGATTCGGCAGAACTATCAGGCGGTGAATGCGGCAGTTGCGGCGGGTAAATTCAGGGCGAGTCACAAGGATTTCGGTTACTGCGGTCCCGCCCGAAATTCCGAACGGACCCTCTGGACCGACGGGCGCGGTGTTCCACGCAAATATGTGGAATCGGGCGGCAGTGACGACTCGTTCGTCAAGCTCTCCGCCTATCTGGACGGTCAGGGCCGGGTCAACTTCGTTCTCATCGAACGCAACGATATCTGGGGGCAAAGCGACACCCTGCGCCTCTATTACAACGGTGCCGGGCAAGTCGTCCGGCGTCTGGCGAGTTCTTCATGGGCGCTGGAGTGGGAAAGGTGGGTCGTGCGTGACGTGCGGCGAGCGTTTGGGGCAGCGTCTCCCTGTTCGCGCTGATTCGACAGCCCTTCCCCTCCGGGCCTATCCTGCCCCCCATGCTGTCCCGCGCTGTCGCCCACATCTCTGCCGCTGCCCTTGACCACAACCTGAGCACCCTCGCACAGCGCAGCGGCACCCGGCTGCTGCTGCCCGTCAAGGCGGACGCCTACGGGCACGGCATGGAGGTTGTCGCGCGGCGGGCGGCGGCGCACCCGGACGTGTGGGGGCTGGCGGTGGCGACCCCCGCCGAGGCCGAAACGCTGGCGCGGCTGAACCTGGGCAGGCCGGTGCTGCTGCTCACGCCGCCTGCGCCGGAGGAGGTGGGGCCGCTGGCCGACCTCGGCGTGCGGTTGCCGGTGGGCACGCTGGCCGAGGTGGACGCCCTGCCTGCCCACGCGCAGGCGCACCTGAAGGTGGACACCGGCATGAACCGCCTGGGGGCGCGGCCCGCCGACGCGGTGGCGGTGGGGCGGGCGCTGGCCGGACGCGGGCAACTCGAAGGTATTTACACCCATTTCGCCACGGCGGACGAACCCGATTTGACCTTTGCCCGGACCCAGCTGGGCCGCTTCCGCGCCGTGCTGGACGCGCTGCCCCCGGCCCTGGCCCACTGCGCCAACGGGGGCGGCGTCCTCAGCTTCGGGCAGATAGAGGGCATGAGTCTGGCCCGGCCAGGGCTGGCGGCCTACGGCTACGTGCCGGAGCACCTGCGCCGCGTCTGCCCGCTGCGCCCGGTGATGACCGTGCGGGCACGGGTCAACCAGCACCACACCGTGTATCCCGGCGAAACGGTCAGTTACGGCGCCCTGTGGCGGGCGGAGCGCGAAACCGAGGTCGCGGTGGTCGGCATGGGCTACGCCGACGGCTACCCCCGGAACGCCACGCTGAAGGCCGAAGTCCTTATCGGCGGAGAGCGCCGCCCGGTGCTGGGGCGCATCTGCATGGACCAGTTCATGGTGGACGTGACCGGGCTGGACGTGCAGCCCGGCGACTGGGCCGAGCTGTGGGGCGAAGGCGACCTGACCGCGACGGAGGTGGCCCGCTGGGGCGAGGTCATCGAATATGAGCTGCTGACGGGCGTGGGAGGCCGGGTCGAGCGGCGGCTGGCGTAGGGGAGAGGGGCGCGCGGGCCTTCTTCCGTCAAATGTTCGGGCGCTTCCCCTTCGTCCGAAGCCTCATACTCATGAGTTGCATTGAGTGAATAGTCCCAATAAGCACGTCTGGGACGTGCTTTTCTGTCTTGCGTGACCAAAAAGAAAAACTCGCTCCCAGACGTACAGGAATTCTACCGCGCCCTGGAGGCCGAATTGACCCCGACGAAATGGCGCACGTTCGAGGGCACCTTGAGCATGTTTCTCGAAGGGGGAAGTCGCAAGCAACTCCGTCAGGTCAAGACCTGCTCACCCAGCACTGTCAGCCGACTGCTCAATACAATGAACACCCAACCACTGGAAAAAGCGCGTCTGCGCTTCCAAGTGAAGGCTCTCCGTGCTGCTTATGACCGTCTGCGTGGTCAAAAACCCTGGTTGGTGATTCGGGTGGACCTGACCAGCATCGAGAAAACGGGAAAGAGCCTCCCGTACACGCGAACCTACAACGGTGTGTTCGGTCTCCATCTCGTCGTCATCCACGTCAGCATCGGAAAGCTCAGCTTTCCGATGGGCCACGCCATCTATGACCCAGCACAGGAAGAAACACCGATCCAGTTGGCCCTGAAGCTCATCCGGCGCTTTCACCCCTATCTCTGGGGAGATCTCCCTCAGTTCCTGGTGATGGATTCGGGCTTCTACAGCGCAGATGCACTGGATTTGCTGCGTTGGTGGGGGTTTGAGCACATCAGTATCGGTGGCCGGTCTAACCTCCTCTTGGCTGATGGTCGTCAACTCAAGGAGGCAGGGCGCGGCGAATGTGTTGAACTGGCCGGTTTACCGGGGGTGCCCCTCTATGTGTCCTGGGTAGACCTGCCGCGTAACGACAAGATGAAGCGTTTCTACGTGCTTGACACGCAACCGGGAACGGCGCGAACACTGACCAGACGCCACAAAAGACGGTGGCTCATCGAGTCTTTCTTCAAATCGGCCAAGCATGACTTTGGACTAAAGGAAACCCGTCTCCGAACGGAGACGGGCATCGACAATTGGATCTTTCTCGTGTGGCTTAGCATTTCTCTGGCCCTCTACCAGCAATTCAGGGCAGGGATGACAGGGGGGCAATGCCCGGCCTGGTGCCTGACCCTGAGTGAAGCGGGGGAAGAAGTCCGCCTCGTCCTCATGCCGCACGTCGTCCGCCGCACGCTCCTTGCGGCCCTTTACCGCCTGGATGCTGCTGAACTGACGTTGCTGTCGGCAAAAACTGGGCAGGCTGCATAAATGCAACTCATGAGTCATACGGATTCCGATTGAATCTGGTCGTTTCAGATTCAATCCGAGCGGATGCAAGTAGGAAAAAATACGGATTCTGCGATATGGATGCACAGGCGGCGCTTTCCCGACTGTGCAGGAATTAAGCGGAATCCGTATCAACCCGGCTTTCGCAGCGCCTTCAAGTCCTTGTGACCGCCCACGAACAGCGCCACCCGCAACTCGTGAATGAAGTCGCGCAGCCACGCCTCGACCGCTTCGCTGCTCTCCAGCGCGGGTTCGAGCAGGGGCCGCGCCACCGCCACCACCTCGGCCCCCAGCGACAGGGCGCGGGCGGCGTCCAGGCCGGTGCGGATGCCGCCCGAGGCGATGAGTTGCGCCTGTGGCAGCGTTTCCCGCGCTTGCCTCAGCGCCTGCGCAGTGGGCACGCCGAGTTCGCACAGGTCGGGCGTGCGCACCCGCCCGTGTTCGACGAGTTGCTCCACCCGTGCCCAGCTGGTGCCGCCCGCGCCCGCCACGTCGTAGGCGGCAAAGGGGCCGTCCGATAAGGCTTGCAGCGTCTGAACGTCCAGCCCGTGCCCGACTTCCTTGACAATGACCGGGAAGTCCAGCGCCCGCGCCACCTGTTTCAATCGGTACGCCACGCCCTGCCAGCGGGTGTCGCCGCCGCGCTGCATGGCTTCCTGAAGGGGGTTGAGGTGAATGGCGAGCGCGTCGGCCATGACCCCGTCCACCGCGCGGCGGGCGTGGTCTGCGCCGTAGCCGAGCATGAACTGCGCCGCGCCGAGGTTGCCGATGAGCAGGACGTCGGGGGCCACCTCGCGCACGTTGAACGACTCCCAGGTGTCCGGGTGTTCCAGCATCACCCGCTGAGAGCCGAGCATCATGCCCAGGCCGAGGGTTTTGGCGGCGGTGGCGAGGTTGCGGTTGATGAAACGCGCTTTCTCGGCCCCGCCCGTCATCGCGCCGATGAGGACCGGAGCCTGGAGGCGGCGCCCCAGAAACACGGTGTCGAGCTTGATGTCGTCCAGATTGCCCTCCGGCAGGGCGCGGTAGGGCCAGGGCACGGCCTCCAGGCCGGTTTTCACCTTCTGGTACTGGCTTTCGGGCAGCAGACAGGCGTCGATGTGGCGCAGCTTGCGCGCTTCGATGCGGCTCATGACCCTGTCCCCGCACTCAGCACCTGCCGCGCCTTTTCGGGAAGATGCTGGCGGTCGGGTCGGCGCAGCGACGTTCTCGCCTTGCCGAGTTTGAGACACAGGTACACCTCGGCCTGCGCCTTCAGAAACACCACGTAGCCCTCGTCGCCGCCGCTGCGGGCGCATTCGAGGGCCAGCACGTCGAGCTGGTCTTCGAGGTGCCGCAGCGCCAGGTGCCTGGCTCCGTTCGCGCCGCTGTCGCCCAGCCTCTCGCGCACGCCGCCGAGCTGCTCAGGGTCACGCAGCAGCAGCCGCGAGGCCCGGCGCACCAGCGGGTCGTCCAGCGTCAGGGCGCAGTCGCGGCAGGGCTGGGCCTTGGTCGGTTCGCCGCACACCGGGCACTCGCGCCAGCCCTGTTCCTCGCGCCAGCGCCGGGCGCGGGTCACGGCCTCCGCCGCTTTCAGGGCCGCCTGTTTGAGGTCCGGGTCCGTGACCTCCTGCACCAGCTTGCGGGCGCGGGCGCGGTCCGGCGCGGGCAGCGGCGCGGCGCGGGGGGCGTCGGGCGGGGGGCGGATGTGACCGACCGAAAACCGCAGGTCGTTCAGTTCCTGCCCCTCGCCCAGCAGCTCGTTGAGCCGCTTGAGGAAGTGGTGGCGCTGCATCGTCAGGTGGTGCGCCGCCGCGCTGTCGCGCACTTCCACGAACAGCGTGCCGCCCTGCACCGAGCGGGGCCGGGTCATCCGGGCAATCTCAGGGCCGACGGCCTGCGGCCACAGCAGCAGCGCCCGCGCCCGCTGCACGCCGAAGCCGAGTTTGCCTTTGCCCAGTGTCGCGCCCATCAGGGTGGACATGTCGAGGGGACCGCTTCTGCGCCGGGTCATGGGAGGTCTCCGGGGGGGGAGGGCAGATGGCGGATGGCAGATGGCAGAGAGTTGAGGGGGGAGGGGGGAGGGTGAAGGGCGGGGGTCATGCGCTGCCCTCTCCTCTCGACCCTTCACCCTCTGCCCTCTCCACCGGCGTGAACCGTCCTGCCTGCGCCCGCAGGGTCAGGGCCGCGCCGGGGGCGAGTTCGGTGCCGGTCACGATGGCCTGGGGCACGCTGGCGGCGAGGTCGAGCAGGTACTGGCGGCGGTGCGGGTCGAGTTCGGCGGTGAAGTCGTCGAGCAGCAGCACCGGGTCCTCGCCGAACTTTTCGCGCAGCAGTTCGAGTTCGGCGCGGCGCAGCGCGAGGGCCACCGTACGGCCTTCGCCCCGACTGGCGTAGTCGCTCGCCGGAAAGTCGCCCAGGGTCAGCAGCAGGTCGTCCCGGTGCGGACCGGTCACGGTGGAGCCGCGTGCGAGTTCCTCGGCGCGGCGGCCCCGTAGGTCGGCGGCGTAGGTTTCGGGCGAGGTGCTTTCGGTCAGGGTCAGGGCCAGGGGTTTGCGGCTGCCGAGCTGCGCGTTGGCTTCGCGGGCGAGTTCGTCGAGCCGCGTCAGCGCCCGGCGGCGAAACAGCATGATTTCGGTGCCGAGCTTGAGCAGCACGTCGTCCCAGACATGCATGGCCCACTCCTCGCCGCCGCGCAGGGCCGCGTTGCGCTGCGACACGGTGCGCTCGTAGCGTGACAGTTGCTCGCCGTAGCGGGCACTCAGGCGCGAAAGCAGCGAGTCGAGGTACGCCCGGCGCCCCGAGGGCGGCCCGAACACCAGTTCGCTGTCTTCCGGGCGAATCCACACCGCCCCGCCGCGCGGCAGGTCGCCGGTCCTCACCCGCACGCCGTCCACCTTGAGCTGCCGCCGCCCGCGCCCCAGCCCGACTTCCTGAATGCTGAGGCTGCCGCCCTGCTGCAAGTCGGCCCGCACGTAGGCTTCCTGCTCGCCCGCCTGAATCAGTTGCTCGATGCGGGGCGCGTCGGTCTGCCCGGTCAGCGCGAGGTAGGCGGCCTCGAGCAGGTTGGTCTTGCCGGCTCCGTTCTCCCCATAAATCCCGGTCACGCCTTCCGGAAAATCCAGCGTCCCAGGCGCGAGATTCCGGTAATTCAGGGTGGACAGGGCCGAGAGACGCACATCCCCCATTGTAGGCGGGAGGCGGGTTTGGGGACTGTAAGGTGGGGGCTTGCGGAGGGATTCGGGGCAGGGGGCGAACACCGGGCCGACACGAACATGAAGACCCGAGCGGCGCCCCCGGTGCGAGTTCCGAAAGAGGGTCATTTGTAGAGTTCCTCATCCCGTCGTCCCGTTCCGAAGCAAGGAGCTTGCCGCATGCTGCTGACCCTCATCATCAATTTCTGTCTGTTGACCACCATGATGTATCTGCTGAGTCTGACGTACAAGAGTGCGGAAGACATCAACGCCACGGCCGTTCATGTGCCGCGGCTGTTGCTGCTGGCAGTGATGGCGATTGCCCTGATGCTCTATCCGGCGGAGGTGGCGCCGGGCGTCATCATCGACATGCGGGCGGTGCCTATCGCCTACCTGGCCCTCCGCAAGGGCGTGTGGGCGGGGCTGCTGGCCCTGATTCCGCTGCTGCTCTACCGCTTTCATCTGGGTGGGGTCGGAGTCTGGAGTGCGGTGTTCAGCGCCGTGGGGGTGGTGTTGCTGGGCGGCCTGCTGCACCGCTCGGTCGACCTGTCCGCGCCCAGACTGGACTGGCGCTCGCTGTGGTGGCGCCTGCTGCTGGTGTTCATGCCCAACGGCATTCTGATTCCGGTCCTGCGGGGCGATCCGGCGGCCCTGCTCACCGTCTACCTGCCGCTGCTGGTCATGACCTACGCGGGCTTTCTGGTCAGTCTGGGCATTCAGCGTAACCGCTACAGGCTGCTCTCTCTCATCGCGACCTATGAGCGGCAGGCGCACCGGGACGTGCTTTCGGCGCTGCCCAACCGCCGGCAGTTCGACCGCGACCTCGCGCAGATGGACGAGGCGGACCTGCTGTGCCTGATCGACATCGACCACTTCAAGAAGGTCAACGACACGTTCGGTCACGCGGCGGGCGACGAGGTGCTGACCCAGCTGGGCAAGCTCCTGCGCAGCCGCCTGCGCGGTCACGACCAGGCTTACCGCTACGGCGGCGAGGAATTCGCAGTCATTTTCCGGGCGCCGGGGACCGCTGCGCCTGAGCTGCTGGCCGAGCGGCTGCGGCAGGCGGTGGAGCAGACCGCGTTTCCTGCCCTGGGGGGCCAGCCGCTGACCGTTTCCATCGGCGTGACCCGGCGCGGCTCAGGTTCCCTGGAGGACTGCTTTCTGGTGGCGGACCGGGCGCTCTACGCCGCCAAGACTGCTGGGCGCAACCGGGTGCAGGTCGGGTCGCCGGAGCTGCTCGCCGCAGATGAGAGCATTTGACAGAAAGATGGCACAGCGTTTTGGCGAGCGAAGCGAGTGCAAAACAATAATACGGATTCCGATTGAATCTGGTAGTTTCAGATTCAATCCGAGCGGATGCGAGTAGGAAAAAATACGGATTCCGCGATATGGATGCACAGGCGGCGCTTTCCCGACTGTGCAGGAATTAAGCGGAATCCGTATAAGCAGGACGGAAAATGGAGGCGTCTGGGGTGCCCTTCCACAGACGCCTCCATTTGGAGAACTGCTTTAAGCCTGTCCGCCCCGGCCCTGGCTGTGACCTGCGGGCGTTTCCTCCTCCTCGAAGGGCGCGATGATTTGCACGTTGGTCTTGCGAAACAGCGGGTGTTGCAAGGACGGCGGCTGATGCTCGGCAGCGCGGTCAATCAGGTCGAGGGTGTCGGCCAGCGGCAGGTCGAAGGCCCCGGCGCCGCCCTTTTCAAATTCCAGCCGCCACGTTTCGTAGCTGCCGAGGTCGCTGGGCAGGGGCAGGCCCTCCTGAAGCAGCTCGGTCACGCTCTGCCGGAGCGCCGTTTCCTCGATGGGCGCGTGCATCAGCTCCGTGATGATGCCGCCGATGGGCGGGCGCAGGACGATGTCCTCGATGCGGACACTGACAGCCACCTGCCCCGCCGCGCTCTGGTCTCGCCCCAGCACCATCAGGGTCGAAGTCTCCTCGCCGGGGCGGGTGCGGTAGGTCCAGCGTTGTCCGGGCGCGAAGGCTTTCATGGGGTCAGAGTAGCCCCGTCGCCCCGCCCGGCGCATCCGCCGACGGGCGAGGACGGGGGTGCGACACTGTACCTATGCCTCTCCGCCTTCCTCCCCTCGCCCTCGCCGCGCCGCTTCTCGCGCTGCTCCCGGCCTGCTCGCCCCGCGTGCTGAGCGCCGACGGCTGGAACTTTCGGGTGGGCGACACCCAGGGCGCGGTGCGGCTGGTGTCGCGCCAGGAGTTCGGCGTGTGCTCGGCCAAACTGGTGGGCTGCACCGTTCCGGTGGGGCACGGCTGCCTGGTCATGCTGGACCTTGACTACTTTCTGAAGGGCACCCCCCGGCAGCGCACGCTGCTGCTGGCGCACGAGGTCGGGCACTGCCTGGACGCCTCGGTGCTGGAGTACGGGCACGGCGGCATCGGGGCGCAGGGCGCGGTGTACGGCGAGTACTACCGCCCGGCGGTGGAAGGCTTTGCCGAAAGTTATGCGCGGGCCTACGTCGCCCGCTGCGGCGACAACCTCGCGCCTCTGGGCTACGGGGCAGGGCCGGAATGCGAAGTGCCGGACCCGCGCAGGGTGACTGCCGAGCCTCCGGCGCGCTGAAAACAGCCTTCCCGCACAGACAGCCCGGCCACGTTTCGCCGCCGCTCCCTTTACCCTGCCCCCATGACCGACCGTCTCCCCGCCACCTTCGATGTCATCGTTCACCCGGCGCGGGCGCTGCGCGGCGAACTGCGGGCGCAGCCGAGCAAGAACTACACCACCCGCTACCTGCTGGCGGCGGCGCTGGCCGAGGGCGAAACCCGCGTGGTGGGCGCGGCGACCAGCGAGGACGCCGAGGCCATGCTGCGCTGCCTGCGCGACTGGGGGGCAGGCGTGCAACGGGTGGGTGACGATGCCGTCATACGCGGTTTCGGAGCACGTCCCCGGCCCGGCGTGACCCTCAACCCCGGCAACGCGGGCGCGGTGGCCCGCTTTCTGATGGGCGTGGCGGCCCTGACCATCGGCACCACGTTCGTCACCGACTACCCCGACTCGCTGGGCAAGCGGCCCCAGGGCGACCTGCTGGCGGCGCTGGAGCGGCTGGGCGCGAAGGTGAGCAGCGTGGAAGGACGCCTGCCCATCGGCATTTCCGGCCCGGTGCGCGGCGGAATGGTCGAGGTCAGCGCCGAGCGCAGCAGCCAGTACGCCTCCGCGCTGATGTTCCTGGGGCCGCTGCTGTCGCAAGGGCTGGAACTGCGGCTGACGGGAGACATCAAGAGCCACGCGCCGCTGAGGCAAACCCTCGACACGCTGGCGGCCTTCGGCGTGCAGGCGCGGGCCAGTGACGACCTCAGCCGCATTTCCATTCCCGGCGGGCAGAGCTACCGCCCCGGACGGGTGCTGGTGCCCGGCGACTACCCCGGCTCGGCGGCGATTCTGGCGGCGGCGGCCATCTTGCCCGGCGAGGTGCGGCTGTCCAACCTGCGCGAACACGACCTGCAGGGCGAAAAGGAAGCCGTGAACGTGCTGCGCGAGATGGGGGCCGACATCGTGCGGGAGGGCGACACCCTGACCGTGCGCGGGGGCCGCCCGCTGCGGGCCGTGCGGCGCGACGGCGACCTGTTCACCGACGCGGTGCAGGCACTCACCGCCGCCGCCGCCTTCGCCACGGGCGAAACGACCTGGGAAAATGTCGCCACCCTGCGCCTGAAGGAGTGCGACCGCATCAGCGATACCCGCCGCGAACTGGAGCGCCTGGGCCTGAAGGCGAGCGAAACCCAGGACAGCCTCAGCGTGACGGGCGGTGGGCAACTGGCGGGCGGCGTCACCGCCGACGGGCACGGCGACCACCGCATGATCATGCTGCTGACCCTGCTGGGGCTGCGGGCCGAGGCCCCCGTTCGGATTACCGGAGCGCACCATGTCCGCAAAAGCTACCCGCAGTTTTTCGCGCATCTGGAAGCGTTAGGGGCGCAGTTCGAGTACGTGGAGGCGACCCGGCCATAAGTCCCCTGCTGACCCAGAGTTTTTTAGACTCCGTTCCCAGGTTGCGGGACATTCGTCCGCCGCCGCCTACACTTCGCGTCAAGTTCCACAGTTCTCTCCCGGAGGTGTGTTCATGACGCAGTACACCAACCCTGACGTGCTCGGCGACTCTCCCGCGTGGCTCAGCTTCATCTGGATTGCCTTCGGAATCAGCCTCACCCTGATGATCGTCGGCATCTACTACCTGCCGGTGAACTGGTGGATTCGCGGCTACCTGTACATGGGCACGCTGTTCCTGACCGCCAGCACCCTGACCCTGAGCAAGAGCCTGCGCGACAAGCACGAGTACGAGCGCCTGGTCAACCGGGTCAAGAACGCCCGCACCGAGCAGGTGCTGAGCAAGTACGACGGCTGATCCGGCCTCCTGTACAAGGCCCCAAGGCTGGGGGAGGAATCCCGGCGGCCCGGTTCTCATACGGATTCCGCTTAATTCCTGCACAGTCGGGAAAGCGCCGCCTGTGCATCCATATCGCAGAATCCGTATTTTTTCCTACTCCTTTCAGTCGGATTGAATCCAGAAATCTGCTGGATTCAATCGGAATCCGTATCAGTGCCCGAACAGCCCCATCGCCCGCCGCACGTCGCTCAGGGTCTGGGCGGCCACCTCCCGGCCCCGCGCCGTGCCCTCCGTGACGAAGCGGAGAACGGTGTCGGGGTCACGGCCATATTCCGCCCTGCGCTCGCGGATGGGGGAAAGAACCGTGTCCAGCACGTCAATCAAGTGCTTTTTGACCTTCACGTCGCCCAGCCCGCCCGCGCGGTAGTGGTCTTTGAGGGCCTGCACCCGCGCCGGGTCGGGGTCGAAGGCGTCCAGAAAGGTAAACACCGGATTGCCCTCCACCCGGCCAGGGTCGCTCGCCCGCAAGTGCCCGGGGTCGGTGTACATGCCCATCACCTTGCGGGCCACCTCGTCCGCCGAGTCCTTCAGCAAAATCGCGTTGCCCAGCGACTTGCTCATCTTGGCCTGCCCGTCCAGTCCCGGCAGGCGCGGCACCGGGCTGAGCATTTCTTTCGGCTCGACCAGCACAGGGGCGTAGAGCGCACCGAACCGCCGCACAATTTCGCGGGTCTGCTCGATCATCGGTAGTTGGTCGTCACCGACCGGCACCAGTTGCGCCCGGAACGCGGCGATGTCGGCAGCCTGCGACACCGGATACACGAAAAACCCGGCGGGAATGGCCTCGCCGTAGCCCTTCTGGGCGATTTCGGTCTTGACGGTGGGGTTCTGGCGCAGGTGCGACACCGTCACCAGATTCAGGAAATACACCGTCAGCTCGGCCAGTTCGGGCACGGCAGACTGCACCACGCAGGTCACCTTGTCCGGCTCCAACCCGGCGGCGAGGTAGTCCAGCGCGACTTCCAGCACGTTTTCCCGGACCTTCTGCGGCTGGTCGAAGTTGTCGGTGAGTGCCTGCACGTCGGCCAGCAGAATGAAGGTGTCGTAGTCGTGTTGCAGGCGCACGCGGTTTTGCAGCGACCCGGCAAGGTGCCCAAGATGCAAGGCTCCGGTGGGGCGGTCGCCGGTCAGGATGCGGGGGCGGGGGGAGTTCGGAATGGACATGGAAAACCTCCGGTTGGAGCGAGAAGCGACAAAAAAAGGCCGCGCCGGGAAACGGGTCCGGGCGCGGCCTGCGGTCAGGCACAGGGGAAAGTCACCCGGCTAAGCGGGCCACCACCAGTTCTGTGCCGTGACGGGCAAGGTCATGAAAGAGAGGATAGACGCAAGTGGGGAGGAAGGGAAAGAGGGCGGCGCGGGCCAGGACCGGGCCTCCCCGGAGCGCCCTGATACAATCCCCCCCGTGCGCCTGACCTTGCAAGCCATCACCGACCCCCACGCCTACGACGAAGTGGTGAGCCGAATGCCCATCACTTCGGCCCTGCAGGGCTGGGGCTACGGCGAGGCGCGGCGGGTGCTGGGGCAGGTGCCCATGCGCTACCTGATCAAGGACGGCGAGCGCACGGTGGGCGCGGTGCAACTGATTCGCAAGCGGCTGGTGCCGGGGCTGAGCACCCTCTACGCGCCGCGTGGCCCCGCCATCGAGTCGCTCGAACTGCTTCCCGCCTTTGCCCAGGCGGTGCGCGGGGTCGCCAAACCCACCGACGTGCTGCTGAAAATCGAGCCGCCGTACCCTTATCTGGCGGGCGAAAACGACGAGGGCCAGAATCTTCCCGCCGCGTTTGGGCCATTGACCCGCGCCGAAACCGAGCAGCCCGAACACACCATCGTGGCCGACCTGCGCCGCAGCGAGGACGAGCTGTTTTCCGGCCTGCACTCGATGGCCCGGCGCAACGTCCGCACCGCCCAGAAACTCGGCGTGGTGGCGGGGCGCGACGACGATTTCGAGGCCTTCTGGGAAATCTTTACCGCCACCAACGAGCGGGCCAAGCTGGGGGCCTTTCCCCGTGAGTACTACGAAACCATGCTGCGCGAGGCGAACAGCTACGGCGGCGAAGCCTACCTCGTTCTCTCGCGCTACCAGGGCAAGGCACTGGCGGGCGGCTTTTTCGTGGCGATGGGCAAAGGCACCTATTACCTCTTCGGCGGCAGCGTGCGCGACGACCGCGTGGGCGAAGACGGCAAGCCGCTCAAGGACTCCAAGGCTCCCGACGCCTTCTACTGGAACGCGATGCTCGACGCCCAGCAGCGCGGCTACGAGTTCTTCGACTTCTGGGGCATTCCCCGCGTGCTGGACGAAAGCAAGCACTCCTACGGCGTGTTCAAGATGAAACTGAAATTCAGCGAGCAGCGCGTGTGGTATCCGGCCTACGAACTGCCGCTCAGCCCGCTTGCGCCGCTGGTGAAAAGGGCACTGCGCCGCCGCAAAGACCAGAACAACCTGCGCAAGCGCGGCACGACGGACGACGTGCTGTAAAGGTTTGACACTTTGCCGATAAAGCATCTTTAATGCGGGCATGAATGCCCATACTTCCAAAATGCGGCGGGCCGTGCCCTGGTTGCTGCTCGGGTCGCTCGTCCCAGCGGTTCTGTCGGTGGCTGACTCGCTCCTGGGCTTTCCCTGGAGCGGAACCTTCCCGAATCTCAATTTCGCCTTCAGTTTCGGTCTTCCGGCGGCAGGGCAGCTGTGCATCGCGGCAGGGCTGTGGCAACTCGGAAGCTGGCCCACGCGGACGGCGGCGGTGCTCGGGGTCCTCCTGGCGCTGCTGGGTGTTCTCTTTGGGGCGTCCATGACCAATCTGATGCAGAGAACGGCGTCGCTTGGGCCAGCGGGGGACGCTGTGTTCTGGCTGTGGAGCTTCACTCCGCTGCTCCTTGGAGCATTCTTTGCCTGGAGGCAGGGACACCCGCGCTGGCCCTGGCTGGTGTTTGCGCTCAGTCCGCTGTGGTTGGGGCTGCTGCTCTTTCTCCCTGCCCTGGCCGGATGGAACTTGCCCGTTGCTTCACCGGAAGACGTCGGCGACCTGGAACTGTGGTTGTCACTGACTTTATTGCCCTGGGCGGTGCTGGCCTGGGCGCTGTGGCAGACCTCCCGCCCTTCCCGGCAAAATATTCGCCATGGGATGCAGGCATGAACTGGGCCGTATGGCTGGTCATGGTGGGGGCCGCCGTACCCTCGCTCGCCACGCTCTTTTTGCCGGGGTTGAGTCCCTTCTGGTCTTACGAGCCACAAAACGTGCCGCTGCACCGCTGGATAGGCGCGTGGCTGCCGGCAGCGGGGCAACTGGTCATCGCCCTGGGGCTGGTCGGGCTGCTGGTGCAGCGGCGGTTGCCCTGATGGGGCGGGCTGGCACCGGCGCTGCTGGTGTGGGTGGCCCTGCCTGGCCTGTTGCCGGCACCCAGCGGCTGTGCCCCTTTTCCATGGCTCCTTCAACTGACTTTGCCCGCGCTGGCGTGGCGGCTCCCCGCCCGTGATACGGCAGCGCGGCGCTGGCGACTGCTGGCATTGGGCGCTCCGGTCTGGATGGTTCTTTCCCTGGTTCTCTATATCCTTCTGCCCGACGCCCCCGCCGACACGCCGCTGATTCTGGCCTGGCCTCCCCTGTTGCTGCCGTGGGCGGCGCTGGCATGGCTGGCCGGGCGGCATGAAGAAAACCCGGCAGCGCCCATCTCGCCCGCACAGCTGACCGTAAGGTAAGCTGTGACCATGGCTTCGTTGTACGCGATTCTTCTCGGCATCCACAACCTCAACCGCTGGCTGGTGCTGCTCAGCGGCATCTGGGCGCTGCTGCAAAATATTCCCGGTCTGGGCGGCACCCGTCCCTTTACCCCGGCAGAGCGCCGCCCCGTCGCCATGTTCATGGGCACGCTGCACCTGCAAGTCGTTCTGGGGCTGGCGCTGTTCGCCATCATGGGCATGAGCAACATTCCGGTCTTTGCGGGCAGCCGCCCCAGCTTCCAGTGGGAGCACCTCGGTCTGGGGCTGCTGTCTGCCGTGTTCGCCACCGTCGCCAGTTCCCAGAGCCGCAAGGCCGCCACCGACCAGGGCAAGTACCGCGCCGCCGCCCTGTGGAGCGGGCTGGCCCTCTTGAGCATCCTGCTGGCGATGCCCTGGACGCGCTCGCTGATTCCGTTCGTGCGCTGATACGGATTCCGATTGAATCTGGTCGTTTCAGATTCAATCCGACTTGCAAAGCTGCGCAGCAGAGCGGATGGGAGTAGGAAAAAATACGGATTCCGCGATATGGATGCACAGGCGGCGCTTTCCCGACTGTGCAGGAATTAAGCGGAATCCGTATGAAACAGACAAAACCAGGGGAGAGGCACCGATTTGGTCGTCTCTCCCCTGTCGTTTGAACGGTTGGCTTACCGCTGCGGCTCGATAATCACTTTGCCCGTCGTCTTGCGGTCGAGCATGTCCTGAAAGGCGCGGGGGCTGTCGGCCAGGGCGTAGGTGGGGCCGACCTGCGGGACGACCTTGCCGCTGGCGATGAGCGGCGTGAGGCCCTGCGCCGCCGCCGCCGAAATCCGGGGGTCGGTCATCAGCGAGGTCAGCCACAGGCCGGTCACGCTGATATTGCGCTTCATCAGGGCGGCGGGGTTGAGGCTCACTTCCTCGCGGCTGGCGTTGCCGATAAAGACGATGCGGCCCAGGGGCGCGACCATCTTCAGGCTTTCCTCGAAGCGGGCGCCGCCGACGGCTTCGAGGAGCAGCGGCACGCCCTGGCCGCCCGCCGCCTCGCGGACCTTCTGCACACGCTCGGGGTCGTCCTGCAAGATCGTCACGTCGGCGCCGAGGTCACGGGCAATTTGCAGTTTTTCCTCGGTGCTGGCGAGCGCAATCACCTTCATGCCCAGGGCCACCGCCAGTTGCACCGACGCCGTGCCCAGTGCCCCCGCCGCCGCCTGCACCAGCACCCACTCGCCCGCTTCGCCGCGTCCCAGGGTTTTCAGTGCGTGGTAGGCGGTCATGTACGACACCGGAAACGCCGCCGCCTGCGCGGGAGTAAACGAGTCGGGCACCGGCACCAGCCCCGCCGCCGGGACCGCCGCGTACTCGGCCAGGCCCCCCGTGCCGCCGAGCGCCGCGACGCGCTGGCCGACCTGTACGCCGCTCACGCCTTCGCCGAGGGCTTCCACGGTGCCCGCCAGTTCCATGCCGGGAATGTGCGGCAGCTTGGGCGCGGTGAGGTACTGGCCCGCCACGTTGAGCACGTCGGCGAAGTTGACGCCCACCGCTTCCACCCGGAGCAGCACCTGACCGGCGCGGGGGGCGGGGCGGGGCACGTCGCGCAGCTGCATCACGTCCGGGGTGCCGGTGCGCTCGACCAGCATGGCCTTCATGGTTTCAGACATAGGGCGAAGATAGCGGGCGGCAGGCCGGGAAGCGCCGGGTGGTCTACGTCGGTTGGGCCGTCGGGTGGGCCATGACCTCGCCCACCGCCGCCACCGCCGCCTTCTCTCCGCGCTCCACCTGCGCCCGCAACTCGCGCAGCCGGGCGGGGTCGTGTCCGGCGAGAAAGGCCCGCCACACGGCCTCGCGCAGCAGATCGTCGAACCACACGGCGGTCTGGGCGCGGCGCTTGGCGGCGAGGTCCACGGTGGCCGCGTACTCCTGAATCTTGGCCCACAGTTCGGGAATGCCCTCACCCGTCACCGCCGAGGCCCGCAGCGCGGCGGGGCGCCAGGGCGCGTCGTGGGGGGTCAGCAGGGTGAGGGCCGAGCGCAACTCGGTCTGGGCGCGAATGGCCGCGCGGGGGTCGGTGTCGGCCTTGTTGACCACGCACAGGTCGCTCATTTCCATGATGCCGCGCTTGATGCCCTGCAATTCGTCGCCCGCGCCGTGCAGCGTGAGCAGCACGAACAGGTCGGTCATGCCCGCCACCTGCGTTTCGCTCTGGCCCACGCCCACCGTTTCGACCAGCAGCACGTCGTAGCCCGCTGCCTCGCACAGCGTGATCGTCTCGCGGGTGCGCCGGGCCACGCCGCCGAGCGTGCCGCCCGAGGGACTGGGGCGAATAAAGGCGTTCGGATGCACGGTGAGCTGCGGCATCCGCGTCTTGTCGCCCATGATGCTGCCCCCGGTGCGCTTGCTCGACGGGTCCACCGCCAGCACTGCAACTTTATGGCCCGCCTCCGCCAGAAACATCCCCAGCGCCTCGATCAGCGTGCTTTTGCCCACCCCCGGCACCCCGGTCAGCCCCACGCGCAGCGAGTGGCCCGCGTGGGGCAGCAGTTCGGTCAGCAGGGCCTGGGCTTCGCGCTCGTGTTCGGGGCGGTGGGACTCGACCAGCGTAATCGCCTTGGCCAGAGCGCGACGATTTCCCGCCAGCAGCGGCGCGGCCAGGGGGTGAGCGGGGGACATGAGAAGGAGGATAGATGATGGGTGATGGTTGATGGTTGATGGTTCCGCTTCGCTGATGGATGATGGAAAAAGACGGAGAAAACGTGCTTCTCAGCCCTGCCGCAGCCTTTCCAGGGAGTGCTTGAAAGCCCCTCTATCCAGCCAGAGTTGCGTCCAACCTCCGCCATCTGACCTATCCCATCCCACACGGCAAGCTGCCAGCATAGGCCCATGACCCCCTTCGCCCTGCGCGACCCCGTTTATCCCGCCGACGCCGCAGCGATTGCCCAGGTACGCAGCGCCGCCGACCCGAGTTGGCCTGTGACCGCCGAGGGGGTGCGGCACGAGTTTGAGAGCCGCGACCCCGACTTTTTTCAGACGCAGGTGGTGGCCGAGCAGGGCGGGCGCGTGGTGGGCGTCGGCGGCATCGGGCACGACAGCTTTTCGCACGAGGACTGGCGCTACTGGGGCGGGCTGCATGTCCACCCGGACGCACGCGGGCAAGGCGTCGGCACCGCTCTTTACGACGAGCTTGTGCGGCGGGTGCGCGGGCGCGGGTCCAGGGAAATCCGCACGATGCTCAGCGACCTGCCCCACGACGCGGCGGGCGTGGAATTCCTGAGAAAGCGGGGCTTTGCGGCAAAATGGGAACGCTACGAATCCAGCCTCCACACGCGGGATGCCGACCTGCACGCCTTCGACGCCCTGATGGCGAGGGTGGAGGCGGGCGGCGTCCGGCTCAAATCGCTCCCCGAACTGGCAGGCGACCCCCGGCGCAACCGCTTGCTGTACGAACTCGACTGGCTGCTGTTTCAGGACGTGCCGATGGGCCTCACCCTCACCAGGCGCTCCTTCGAGCAATGGGTGAAGGACGAACTGGACGACCCCTCGCTGCGGCCCGAGCTGTCCTTCGTGGCGGTGGACCCCACGCGAAACGACCCGCTGACCGGGCCGTATGTCGGCTACAGCACCATCGGCTGGAATGCGGCAGGAAACTACGCCTACATCGGCATGACGGGCGTGCGGCGCGAGGACCGGGGGCGCGGAATAGCCAAAGCGCTCAAGGTGGCGGCGATGCGGGCACTTCACGCGGCGGGCGGCGGCGAAATCAAGACGTTCAACGACTCGCCCAACAGAGCGATGCTGGGGATGAACGAGCAGTTGGGCTTCCGGCGCACCGCCACCCGCACGCGCTACGAACTCACTTTGAAGGAGGAATCATGACCACCATCCGACCCGCTACCCCCGCCGACCTCGCCGCCGCGCTCGACATCTACAATGCCGTTTATCCCGACCACGCCAAGACCCTGGAAGAAACCGAGCATTTTCTGGCAGGGTTGCGGGACAACCCCCTCCAGCCGCACGTTCAGGACTGGCTGGCCGAAGTGGGCGGGCGGCCCGTCGGCACGGCGCGGCTGTGGCAGGCCCCCTGGATGTTTCACCCGGACCGCTACCACCTCGAACTGGCGGTGTTGCCCGAGTTCAGGCGGCGGGGCATCGGCGCGGCGCTGTTCGGGACGGCGCAGCGGCACTGGCAAGGACGCGGAGCACGGGAAGTGCTGGCAGGCGCGAAAGAAACCGAGGCCGACGCGCTGCCCATGCTGGAGCGCCAGGGCTTCCGCGAAGTGATGCGCTTTTTCGACAACGTGCTGCGGCTGGACGGATTCGACGCGGCGCAGTGGGAGGCCGAGATGCGGCTGCCGGAAGGGGTGCGGGCCGCCACCTTTGCCGACCTGCAAACGGAACTGGGTGAGGAAGCGGCGTGGCTGGCGTACTACGCCTGTCAGACCGAGGCGCGGCTGGACGTGCCCAGAACCGCGCCCGCCACCCACACCCCGTTCGAGGAGTTCGTCAAGCACCGTTCCCAGCCCAGACTCGTTCCCGAGAACATCTGGCTGGCGGTCACGGAAGGCAGTGAAGTCGTCGCCCTGTCGGAGTTGTGGCGTGACTCCAGCGACCCGGCGCGGCTGAACATCGGCCTGACGGGGACGCGGCGGGCGTGGCGGCGCCGGGGGCTGGGACTGGCGCTCAAACTGCGCGGCATGGTGCAGGCCCAGCAGCACGGCATCCGCGAAATCTGGACGAGCAACGCGAGCAACAATGCGCCCATGCTGGCGCTGAACGACCGCCTCGGCTTCCGGCGCCAGCCCGCGCATGTGGAGTGCCAGTGGGGTGGGGCAGAAGACCGCCGGGCATAAGCACAGGCCACACGCGACTCCGTACACTGTTCGTCACATGACACTTCCCACCCCTTCGCGGCCTGCCGCTGCCTTGCCCGCTTCCCCGTTGCCCAGTCCCTGGGTGCTGTCGGCGTTCTGGTTCGGCACGGCCTTTTTGTGGCTGATGCTGCTCACCATCTACATGCCCGCGCATGTGGTGGGCTTTATGGGCGAAGGCAACAAGGGCACCTACCTGGGGCTGCTCAATGCCATCGGCGCGGCGATTGCCCTGGTCGTGCCGCCGCTGGTCGGGGCGCACTCGGACCGGACCGGGCGGCGGCTGCCCTACCTGCGCCTGGGCGTGGGGGTCAACCTCGCGGGCCTGACCGTGATGGGCGCGGCGGTGGCGCTGCTCGCCGGAAGCGCGGGGTTCTGGATCTACGTGCTGGGCTTCGTGCTGGTGCAACTGGGCAACAACTACGCCACCGCGCCGTACTCGGCCCTGATTCCCCAGCTCGTGCCGCCGGAGCAGCGCGGGCGCTACAGCGGGGCGATGGGGACCTTGCAGGCGCTGGGGCAACTGCTGGGCGCGGCGGCGGGCATCGCCATCGGCAGCCACTACGGGGTCAGCCTGCCCTTCGTGCTGATGGGGCTGCTGCTGCTGGGCGCAGCGGTGGTCACCCTCCGGGGCGTGGTGGAACGGGCGGAACAGGTGGCCCCCACCGCGCCGGGCCAGGTGATGTCCTGGCGTGAACTGTTCGCCCACGCGCCGTTCAGGTGGGTGTTCATCACGCGGGTGCTGTTTGCGCTGGGACAGTACAGCGTGCAGCCCTTTTTGCAGTACTACGCGGGCGACGTGCTGCGGCAAAAAGACCCGGTGATGAGCAGTTCGCTGATGCTGGCGTGCATCGTGGTCGCCTCCATCATCTCGGCGGTGCTGGGCGGGCGGCTGAGTGACCGCATCGGGCGCAAACCGGTGATTTATTTCGCGGGGACGGTCATGACCGTCATGGCCCTGCTGCTGCTCGCCGCGCCGAGTTTTGCCGTGGCACTCGTGCTGGCGTTCTGCTTCGGCCTGGGCTTCGGGGCCTTTACCAGCGTGGACTGGGCGCTGGGCGCCGACGCCATGCCGAGCAAGAGCAGCTACGCCCGCGACATGGGCATCTGGCACGTCGCCTTCGTCGCGCCGCAGTTCGTCAACCTGCCGATGGGCGGCCTGCTCGACTGGGGCAACCGTCAGGGCGAAAACTTCGGCTACGTGCTCGTGTTCGGCAGCGCGGCGCTGTTTTTCCTGCTGGGCGTGGTGCTGGTGCGCAACGTGCCCGAGAGCAACCGGCACGGGAGCGCAGGGCAGGGCTAATACGGATTCCGATTGAATCCAGCAGATTTCTGGATTCAATCCGACTGAAAGGAGTAGAAAAAAATACGGATTCCGCGATATGGATGCACAGGCGGCGCTTTCCCGACTGTGCAGGAATTTAGCGGAATCCGTATAAGCTGCGCCGCCCGGCGGCAGCAAAAGGGGCACAGCGCTCACTGGCCTGTGCCCCTTGTTGCTGCCCGAACTTTATTTGAACGTGCCCGCCCGCACGGTCACCAGTTTGGCCGGGTCCACGTATTTGCGCAGCGCGGCCTGCGCGGTTTGCGGGGTCACGGCCCTGACCCGCGCTTCGTACTCCTTGCTGAAGGCGTAGGTGCGGCCCAGGTACGCCTGCGAAGCGAGGGCGCCCGCCAGCGCCGCGTCGTCACTGCGGCCCAGGCGCAACTCCTGAAGCAGCGCCGACTGCGCGGCCGCGACTTCCTGCGCGCTGAAGCCTTCCCCCAGGGCGCGGGCGTGTTCTTCGCGCATTCCGGCGCTGACCTTGTCGGTGTTGGCCGGGTTGAAGATGGCGTAGCTGACGAAGCTGCCCTGCTCGTCCTCGCTGCTGGTGCTCACGTTGCCGCCCACGGTATAGCTCAGGCCGTCTTTTTGCCGCAGCCGGGTAAAGAGGCGCGAGTCGGTGCCCGCCCCGAACATCCGCATGGCGACGTCGAGCGCGGCGGCGTCGGGGTGGTCGTCGCGCAGCGGGAAGTTGAGCTGGGCGACATACACCGCGTTGGCCTTGTCGGGCACGTTCAGCACGAGGTCCTGCGCCGCCGGAGTGGTCAGCGGCAGCCGCACGCGCTCGTAATTGACTGCGCTCTCGAAACCGCCGAGCAGCGTGGGCAGCGCCGCCCGGATGGTCTGCGGGTCGAAGTCGCCCACCACGCCGAGTTGCGCGTTCGCCCCGTTCCAGACCTTCGCATAGTAGTCGCGCACCTGCGCGAGCGTGACGGCGCGGACATCTTCCAGGCCCTCGTCCAGCGTGGGCACGTAGGCGAGGTCGCCGCGCTCTGCTCCCTGCGGCATAAACGCGCGGGAGAGCGCCCGCCCGGCCACCGCCTGCGGGTCGTTGCGGCCCGCTTCCAGCCCGTCGAGCGCGGCCTTTTTCAGCTCGTCGAAGTCGGCCTGCGGAAAGACGGGTTCGCGCAGCACCTGCCGCAGCAGCGCCAGGGCTTCGGGCAGGTGCGTGCGGTCGGTGCTCAGCGTCAGGTCGGCGCCGCTGGCACTCGCGCTGACGCTGAGCTGCGTTTTGGCGGCTTCGAGGCGGTCGCGCAGTTGCTGACGGGTCAGCGTCTGGCTGCCGCGCAGCAGCAGTTCGCCCACGAATCCGGCGGCGTCGCCCCCGGTCCGGACCGTCTCCGGATTGCCGAAATCGAGGCTCAGCACCAGTTCGACCCGCTCGCCGCGCGTCTTTTTGGGCAGCATGGCGACCCTGGCCCCCGCCACCGTCTCGCGCAGCACGCGGGCTTCGAGGGCGTCGGGTTCGGGCGCAATCGTTTCCCCGGCACTTTGCGCGGCGCGGCCCTGAAAGTTCTTGAGCATTTCGGCGGCACTCGGCGCAGCGGGCACGGCCACCCGGTCGGGCTGCTCGGTGGGGATAAACACTCCCAGCGTGCGGTTGGTCGGCTTGAGGTACTGCGCGGCCACCCGCTGCACGTCGGCGGGCGTGACCTTTTCCAGGGCGTCGCGTTGCTGGAAAAACAGCCGCCAGTCGCCCGCCGCAATCGCTTCGGACAGGGCCACGCCCACCGCCTCGGGCTTGGCGAGCGCCTGCTCGTAGGCACTCAGCACGCGGGTGCGGACGCGGGCGACCTCTTCCTCGGTGAAAGGCGTCCTGGCGGCGTTTTCCAGGGTGGCGAGCAGGGTGGCCTGTGCCCTGGCCGCGTCGTCCGTCTTGCCCAGCACCGCGATGTACATCGCCAGTCCGGGGTCGCTGCCGGGCTGGGAGATGGCCCCTGCGCCCGTCGCCTGCCCGCTTTGCACCAGCGCCTGATACAGCCGCCCGCCGGGTTCGTCGCTCAGCATCTGGTCGAGCACCTGCAGCGCCGCCGAATCGGGGTGCCGGATGCTGGGAACGTGGTAGGCCGCCAGCAGGTACTGCGCGTCCCCCACGCGGCGCACGGTCAGGCTGCGTTCGCCGTCCTGCGGGTTTTCCTCGGTGTATTGCCGGGGTAGCGTGCGCCAGGGGCGGCGAACCTTGCCGTAGCTGTCGGCCATCAGGGCCAGGGCCTGCGCCTCGTCGAAGTTGCCCGCCAGTGTGACCACCGCGTTGTCCGGCTGATAGTAGGTCTTGTAGAAGGCCTGAAGGTTTTTAATCGGCACGTTTTCCACGTCGCTGCGGTTGCCGATGGCGGTGTTGCCGTAGTTGTGCCAGTCGAAGGCCACCGAGCGCACCTGTTTGTACAGCAGCCCGACGGGGTTGTTTTCACCGGCCTCGAACTCGTTGCGCACCACCGTCATCTCGGTCTTCAGGTCGTCTGCGCTGATGCGCGAGTTCACCATGCGGTCGGCTTCCATCCGAATCGCCCATTCGAGGTTGTCGTCTGTATTCGTCAGCGTCTCGAAATAGTTGGTGCGGTCATCGCTCGTGGTGCCGTTGAAGCTCGCGCCGCGCTTGCTGAGCTGCTCCATCAGGTTGCCGCTGGTCGGCGTGCCCTTGAACACCAGGTGTTCGAGCAGGTGCGCCATGCCGGTTTCGCCGTAGCTCTCGTGCCGACTGCCGACGAGGTAAGTGGTGTTCAGGGTAAACGTCGTCTGCGAGGGGTCGGGAAACAGCAGCACCTTCAGACCGTTGTTCAGACGGTATTCGCGGATGCCTTCGACCTCGGTCACGAACCGGACGCCTGCCGGGAGCGCAGGGCGGGCCGCAGCAGGCGTGGTCGTAGGAGGCGTGGTGGTCGTCGTGGCAGGGGCAACCTGAGCCGCAGCAGGAACGCCGAGCAGCAGCAGGGCCGTCAGAAACAGGGGAGAGGAAAAACGCATGAAACCTCCGTGAAAGGGGCGAAAAGACGACGGGCCGACAGGGCACCATACGGGCTGTCGGCTGGGAAGGTTCCAAATGAAAAGCGTTCGGCAGAGTGCACTGCCTCTGCCGACGCTGGGGGAAAAGAGTTTTGGGGCTTTTTTTGGCCCCTCCCCCCTTGTGGGGGACTCGTATGAGCTGCTTGCAGAGGTTGGGAGGGGGGCGTCCAGACTAGCCTTTTTCTGCCCGATGCCTTATACGGATTCCGATTGAATCTGGTCGTTTCAGATTCAATCCGACTTGCAAAGCTGCGCAGCAGAGCGGATGCGAGTAGGAAAAAATACGGATTCCGCGATATGGATGCACAGGCGGCGCCTTCCCAACTGTACAGGCCCGACTGTGCAGGAATGAAGCGGAATCCGTATTACAGCGTCTCTTTCGCCAACCTCCACGCCCGCTCGAACACCTCGCCGCGTTCGGGGCGGGCCATCAGGTGCGCCAGCCCATCGGCCAGACTCATGGGCGGCACGTTGACCTCGGAGTGGCGCGTGCGGCCCCCCCACTCGGCCACGGCGCGGGCCACGTCCAGCGTCGCCTCGGCGTCGAGGGCAAAGCGCACGGGCTGACCGTCCGGGCCTTCTCCGCGCAGCTCTGCGCCGCACAGGTCGCCGTTTTCGCGCCCGCAGTGGCCCGCCCTCAGGGTCAGGCCCCGCAGGTCGGCCCAGCCCAGGCAGGAGGCGACGAAGCCCGCGTACAGCCGCGCCGGGAGGTCGTTGACGCCGGAGTAGCGCACCGTCAGCTCACGGACGTGCGGCAGTTGCCGGGCGGCGTCGGGGGCGTCGAACAGTTGCGCCAGGGCCTCGCGCCAGCTGGCCGAGCGGCTCCAGCCCAGGTCGGCCAGGGCGTAGTGCCGCGCCGGGGGAATGTCCAGCGTCAGGCTGTCGGCGATGACCTGGTCGGCGAGTTCGGTCAGCTCGGTCAGCAGCGCCCCCGCCGGCTTGCTGTCGGCCCCCCACCAGACATGGTTGACGGTGGCGGGACGTAGCAGCGGCAAAATCGCCCCCTGAAGCTGCTCGGGGTCGGCGTCCAGCGTCAGGCGCTCGACATACAGGCCGCCGGGCTGCGCGACCAGGGCCGCCTCGACCTTCAGGTCACCCCCGCCGTCCATCACGCCGATAATCTGCCGCCCGGCGTAGCGGCCTTCCAGCCCAGCCAGCGCCTCCTCGACCCGCTGACGGTGCTTGCGGATGGTCAGCGCCACGATGTTGCCGGTGTAGGCCCGCGTCTCCACCTGCGTCTGCGCCCACAGCTCGTCGAGCGCCCCCTGCGCCCCCCGGACGGTGGTGGGAACGGGGCCTAGCATGCGGGCCTCCGGTACGCGGGGAGAGTGGAGGGTAAAGGGAGGAGGGAAAGGTGCTGTTTACCCTCTACCCTCCACCCTTTCCTCTTCGCACCCCTCACAGTCGCCTCCAGCGCCGCCCGGCCCCGATCAGGTCGTCGGCCTCGTCTGGCCCCCAGGTTCCCGCCGGATAGTTGGGGAATTTGGGCGCGGGGGCGTCCTCGCCTTCCCAGGCTTCGAGGATGCCCGAAACGATTTGCCAGGCGTGGTCCACCTCGTCCTCGCGGGGAAAGAGGGTGGCGTCGCCCAGCATCGCGTCGAGCAGCAGGCGGGAATACGGGCTTTCGAGTTGCGCGCCGAAGGCGTCGTAGCGGAAATCCATCACCACTTCGCGCAGCACCATTTCCTGCCCCGGCGACTTGGAGGAGAACTTGAGGCTCACGCCTTCGTCGGGCTGAATGCGGAAGGCCAGCACGTTGCGCTCCAGCCCGCCCGGAAACAGGCCCAGCGGCGGGCGCTTGAACACCACCGCGATTTCGGTGACTTTCTTGGGCAGCCGCTTGCCGGTGCGCAGGAAAAACGGCACGCCCTGCCAGCGCCAGTTGTCCACTTCCAGCTTCAGCGCGACGTAGGTGGGCGTGCGGCTGCCGCGCTTGACATCGGGTTCCTGCTTGTAGCCCGGCACCTTCTCGCCGGCCATCGTGCCGGGGCCGTACTGCCCGCGCACGGCGACTTCGGGCACGCGCTCCGCCGGAATGGGCTTCACCGCCCGCAGCACCTTGACCTTCTCGTCACGGATGGCGTCGGCCTCGAACGCCGAGGGCGCTTCCATCGCGGTCAGGGAAAACAGCTGCATCAGGTGGTTTTGCAGCATGTCGCGCACCACGCCCGCTTCCTCGTAGTACCCGGCGCGGCCTTCCAGGCCCAGATCCTCGGACGCGGTGATTTGCACGTGGTCCACGTAGCCCCGGTTCCACAACGGCTCGAAAATGGCGTTGCCGAAGCGAATCGCCATCAGGTTCTGCACCGTCTCCTTGCCGAGGTAATGGTCGATGCGGTAGACCTGCGACTCGTCCCAGACGCGGTGAATGGCGTCGTTGAGTTCGCGGGCGCTGGCGAGGTCACGCCCGAAGGGTTTTTCGATGACGAGCCTGCGCCAGCCGTCCTTCTCTTCTTGTAGCCCCACCCGCCCCAGGCCGTTGCTGATGGGTTCGAAGAGGCTGGGCGGCGTGGAGAGGTAGAACAGCGCGTTCTTGCGTCCGCCGTGGGTACTCTCGGCGCGGTCGAGTTCGGTCTGGACCTTGTGGTACACCTCGTCTTCGCTGAACTCGCCGTACTCGTAGTAGAGCAGTTCGCGGAACTTTTCGAGGCTGCCGGGTTGCGGCGCGTCGGTTTCCTTGCTCGTTTTCAGGGCCTCCAGTGCGTAGTCCCCAAACTGTTCGTCGGTCATTTCCTGACGGCCCACCCCGACGATGTTGAAGGCGCTGCCGAGCAGTCCGTCTTGCCACAGCCCGAACACGGCGGGCAGCAGCTTGCGCCGGGCGAGGTCGCCGGTCACGCCGAAAATCACCAGCGTGGCGGGTTCAGGGGCGCGGGTGCGGCGCATGGCAGCGCGGAAGGGATTTTGCCCGTCGGCCCCGGCGTCGGTGCTTTTGGGCACGCGCTGGCGCGATTTCCTGGGTTTGGAGGCGGGCGCCGCAGCTTTGGCCGCCTTCGGTTCAGCCGCCTTGCGGGGGGTCTTTGGGGTCTTTCTGGTGGTCATTCGTTGCCTTTCTGGTCACCCGTCACCCGGTTCTGGCCGGTTTCACCGAGTTGCTGCGCGGCGCTCTGGGGGCTGGCCTGGGCGGTAGCCGCAGCGGGGATGTTCTCGGGTGCGGCGGCGCTGGGGTGTTCGCCCGCCTGCACTTCGGGCACCAGGCCTTCTTGCTTGGGCGTTTCGATGGTCTTGACCGCGTGCCCCCCGAAGGCGCGGCGCATGGCCGAGAGCATCTGGCCCTGGTAGCTCACGTCCTGCTGGCTGCGAAAGCGCATCTGGGTGGCGAGCGTAATCACCGGGGTGGGCACCCCGAGTTCGATGGAGTCGATGATGGTCCAGCGCCCTTCGCCCGAGTCGGCCACGTAGTCCGAGAGGGCGTTGAAGTCCGCCGAGTTCTTCAGGGCCTCGGCAGTCAGGTCGAGCAGCCAGCTTCTGACCACGCTGCCGTGCCGCCACAGCTCGGCAATCTGGGCCATGTCCAGGTTGAAGTCCTTGTGCGCCTGCATCAGCTCGAAGCCCTCGGCGTAGGCCTGCATCATGCCGTACTCGATGCCGTTGTGGACCATCTTCACGTAGTGACCCGACCCGCTCGGTCCCATGCGGCCCCAGCCCCGGTCCTTGGCGGGTGCCAGAGTCTCGAATACGGGGCGCAGTCGCTCGACGGCTTCTTCAGGGCCGCCAATCATCATGGCGTAGCCTTCCTTGAGGCCCCACACGCCGCCCGAGGTGCCCACGTCCACGAAGTGCAGGCCCCTGGCCGCCAGCGCCTCGCCCCGGCGCTGCGTGTCGTGGAAGTTGGAGTTACCGCCGTCGATGATGATGTCGCCGGGCGCAAGGCGGCCCGCGAGGTCGTCGATCACGCTCTGGGTGATTTCGCCCGCAGGTACCATCACCCACACGGCACGGTTTCCCGGTTCGCCCAACGCCGCGATAAAGGCGTCCATATCGCGTGTGGCGGTGGCCCCGTGCGACTCGATATTCGCCAGCGCTTCTTCGCTGCGGTCGTAGCCGACCACCTGTTGCCCGCCTTGGAGGAGACGCAGCACCATGTTCCCGCCCATCTTGCCCAGCCCGATCATGCCGATGTTCATAGTGACCTCCTGGGGCGTGGAAGCGGTTCCGCCCGCCTCGGCCCGAGTTGCGGGCATGATAGCCGCCGATGCCCGGCGCTTGGGGCGCGGGCCTCCCGTACGGGATCGGAGACTCGGGACAGCGCCGCCAGCTCCCCCGCGCCGTATGGCTTCCTGCGCGTTCTGTTCGAGAAAACAGAACTCCCCCGGGCGACCTGCCTCAGGGGAGTCTCTTCGATTGGTTCGGCTCAGGGTGGCCCGGCTCGGGAGGCTGTGCTCATACGGATTCCGCTTCATTCCTGCACAGTCGGGCCTATACAGTTGGGAAGGCGCCGCCTGTGCATCCATATCGCGGAATCCGTATTTTTCCTACTCGCATCCGCTCTGCTGCGCAGCTTTGCAAGTCGGATTGAATCTGGTCGTTTCAGATTCAATCGGAATCCGTATCAGCTGCCGCCCAGCACCTTGCCCACTTGCTTAACGAGTTCGGTCAGGGCCAGATAACTGAAAATCACCGCGCACAGACCCAGCATTACGTTGGTGCCGGGTTTGTTGCGCCACTCGGCGGGCACGCGGTCACTGTTGAGGATAAACAGCAGCGTGATGGCGAGAAAGGGCATGAACAGCGCCCCCAGCACGCCGTAAGCCAGAATCAGGCCTACCGGCTTGCCCAGGAACATCAGCAGCATAGGCGGGAAGGTCAGCCACAGGATGTACCACTTGTAATACGGATTCCGCTAAATTCCTGCACAGTCGGAACTACACCGCCTGTGCATCCATATCGCGAAATCCGTATCTTTTCCTACTCCTTTCAGTCGGATTGAATCCAGAAATCTGCTGGATTCAATCGGAATCCGTATAATACTTGCCGCCCACGCGGGTGTCGGGGTGGCCCGAGGACAGGCCGCGCAGCTTGCCCACGAAGTCGGCGAACATCAGCGACACGCCGTTCCACACGCCCAGCAGCGAGGAGTACGCGGCGGCGGCGAATCCGACCAGAAACACGTACTTGGCCCAGCCGCCGTAGCGCTGCCCCAGGATGTCGGAAAGGTCGAGCAGGCCCTTTTCGCCGCTCTCGACAGCGATTTTGGCCGAGTACAGCAGCTCGGCGCCCACAATCAGCGTCGAGAGGACGAACAGGCCCGTCACGATGTAGGCCACATTGTTGTCGAGCCTCATCACGTTCATGAAGCGCGGGGTGATCCAGCCTTTTTCGCGCAGCCAGTAGCCGTAGGCCGCCAGGGTGATGGTGCCGCCCACGCCCCCGGCGAGGCTGAGCACGTTGATGACGCTGCCTTCGGGAATGCTCGGCACCAGCCCGCGCAGGATGTCGCCCAGGTTGGGCAGGGTCATGATGGCCGCGCCGACCATCGCCACGAACATCAGCCCGACCAGCAGCGCCATGAATTTCTCGAACACTTCGTAGCGCCCGAACCACACCAGCGCCAGCCCCAGCAGCGCCGAGAGGATGCCCCACGTTTCCACGCTGAGGCCCGGCATCAGGGCGTGCAGCGGAATCCCGGTGCCCGACATGGCGGCGGCCCCGTACACGAAGCCCCAGAGAACGATGTAGATGCCGAAATAGACGGTGGCCCAGCGCCCCAGCGACTGCCAGCCCTCGAAGATGGTCTTGCCCGTCGCCAGCGAGTAGCGCCCCGCCCCTTCGACCAGCACGATCTTGAGCAGGCAGCCCAGCAGCACCGTCCAGAGCAGCGCGTAGCCGTACTTGCTGCCCGCCACCAGCGTAGCGACGAGGTCGGCGGCCCCTACGCCCGTGGCGGCCACCAGCAGCCCCGGCCCGATCACTTTCCAGCGCGGCTGAGCGCCCGCCTCCAGATTTTGTGTTGTCATGCACAAACTGTAGCAGGGCGGCCCGCCCCGCTCAGAAGGCGTCCAGTTCCGCCCACACCCGCGAGAAGTCCAGATTGCCGAGGTCGTCCGGGCGAATGAAAAAGCCTGCCCAGCCGCCCATGCCGCCGCTGTCTCCGAACAACTGCCCGCCATAATCGTCACCGTCGAACTGAAAGAGCAGTTGCACGTTCTCGGCGGCGGGGTGAAAGGTGTTGATGACCATCGGATATCCGCGCAGGCGGTGGCCGTTGGGACGCAGGTTGGCGTTGTCCTCGCCCTGCTGGTCCGTTTCGTCTGCGGACCGCGCGAAGCCCAGGCGGTCATCCAGACTGGACGGGAGTTCGCTGTCGGGCACGAAGCCCATCGCCTGTTCGGGCGGGCTGAACATCTCTTCCTGATAGTCCTCCAATTCGGGCACCTCGCGGGTCAGCGCGGCCTCGTCCTGCACGGGGTCGGGCCAGTACAGCACCCGCTCTCCGGCGTGGCTGACGAAAAATTGCAGCAGCCCGCGCCGGGGCAAGTCGGGCAGATGGCCCCCCGCGTTGGCCTGCGCCAGATTGATCTGCGCCAGAAAAGGCAGCGGTGCGCCGTGCACGTCCAGGGGCCACGCGCTGCCGACGGGACGGTAGGGCACGCCGCCGAATTTGCTGTCCCAGGCGGCAGGCTGGCCCGCCGTGGGATAGGGCCGCACCACGGGCCGCTCCAGCCCCCGCAGTTCGGCGCGGTGCGGCTCCAGCCCCGGCGTCAGCCACAAAGAGCCGTCAGCGCGGCGCGGTGATATCCGAAGAAAGCCTTCCCTCGCCAGTTCCAGCGACCTTTCCCACAGGCCCACCTCGGCCCCAGGCGGCACAATGTTAATTTCAGCGGCCCAGATGCTCGCAAAGCGGCGGCGCAGTTCGGCGGGCGGGTTCCACAGGGGCGAGTTCTGCACTTCCTCCGCCGTGACCAGGGCCGAACTGTAGCTTTCGGGCACGACATTGGGCGCGTCACTCAGCGTGCGGCCCATGCGCCGGTCGAAGGTGTCCAGTTCGTCCCAGAGCTTTTGCGGCAGGCCCAGACGCAAAAATTCCTGCCGGGCGGCTTCGCGTGACCCCAGCCGTCCTATCAGCATTTCGCGCCACATCCTGAATTCGGGAGCGCTGGCGCTCTGCTCCATCTGCGCGCGCAGCTTTTCGCGCTCGGCGGCTTCGTCGAAAGGAGGCGGAGTCTGTGCCGCTGTCCGTCCCTCGCGTTCAAGTCGGGTGGTTTGCCCATCGAAGCTCAGGCGGGCGCGTTCGCCGGTCTGGGGCTGAAGGTACTGTTCGAGTTGCCGCAGGGGACGGGCGGTTTGGGTCATGTTGAATTCTCCGGCAGGGGAAGCAGGCGACAGCAAAAAAGCCGCCCCCAGAAGTGGGAGCAGGCTGAGGGGCGACATTCTGTCAGTCTACTTCTTTTTGCGGGCAGCCTTCGCAGCGGCCTTGGCAGCTTTCTCCTCGGCTTTTTGCTTCTCGGCCATTTCGCGGCCCATGTCTTCGACCAGTTGCGCGGTGGGCGCGTCGATCTGGCGTTGCAGGTCCATCAGGGTGCTGATGGTCAGGTTGTGCAGGATGCGCTCCATCTGCGTGCGAATCCAGCGGTAGCGCACCGTGCCCTTGACCGTCAGCGTGACTTCGGTGCCGCCGGGCATCGGCTTGAAGTTCCACTGCTGCGAGAACTTTTCCAGCGGGCCAAAAGGTCTGACCGCTTCCCAGCCGCCGCGCTGCGAGGCCACCAGTTGCCCGTATCTGGCCTGAAACTTCAGCCCCAGGAGTCGCCGCACGAATTTGAAGTCCACCAGGGCGTTTTGCGCGAGCTTCTGACCCTCGCTGCTGTAGGCCGCGCTGACCAGATTGGAGTCCCAGGCGGCGCGGCGGCGCGGATCCAGGGCGAGGCGGTACAGCACTTCGGGCCGCCCGCGCATGGGCATGGTCTGCTTGACGACGATTTCTTCCGACATTGGGGGAAAGTATAGGGTGAAGGGTGGAGGGTATAGGGACTGACCCCTGTACCCTCCACCCTTTACCCTCTGCGTCTTATACGGGTTCCGATTGAATCTGGTAGTTTCAGATTCAATCCGACTTGCAAAGCTGCGCAGCAGAGCGGATGCGAGTAGGAAAAAATACGGGTTACGCGATATGGATGCACAGGCGGCGCTTTCCCGACTGTGCAGGAATTAAGCGGAATCCGTATTACGCTTTGCCGACGCTGCCGAGCACCTTCATCTTGTGCTCGACGATTTTGCTCATCAGGTCGCGGGCGGGGCCGAAGACCTTGCGGGGGTCGAATTCCTTGGGGTTGGCCTTGAGCACTTCGCGGATGCCGACGGTGCTGGCGAGGCGCAAATCCGTGTCCACGTTCACCTTGGCGATGCCGTAGCCCGCCGCTTCGGTGAGGTCTTCGTCGGCGATGCCCGCCGCGTCCCCGATTTCGCCGCCCGAGTCGCGCAGGCGCTGCACGATTTCGGCAGGCACGCCGCTGGAGCCGTGCGCGACGAGGGGAATGCTCAGCAGTTCGCCGATCTTCTTGATGCGGGCCTGGTCGATAAAGGGACGCCCCTTGCCCTTGTACGCGCCGTGGCTGGTGCCGATGGCGATGGCGAGGTAGTCCACGTCCGTCAGTTCGACGAACTTGACGGCTTCTTCGGGGTCGGTCAGGAAGGCGTCCTTCTCGTCCACGACGATATGCTCCTCGATTCCGCCGAGGCGTCCGAGTTCGGCTTCCACGCTGATGCCCATCGCGTGAGCGGCCTCGACCACGCGCCCCGTTTCATGCACGTTTTCGTCGAAGGGGTGGTGCGAGGCGTCGATCATCACCGAGGTAAAGCCCATCTTGATGGCCTTCAGTGCCGACTCGTAACTGCTGCCGTGGTCGAGGTGCAGTGCGACAGGCACGGTAGCGCGGGTGGCGATGTCGATGACGATGTTGGCGAGGTCCTGCCCGCCGTACTTGATCGCCCCTTCGCTCATCTGCACGATGACGGGCGAACGCAGACGCTCGGCGGTGTGGATGATCGCCTGGGTGATTTCCATGTTGTTGGTGTTGAACGCACCGACGGCGTACTTGCCTTTGCGGGCGGGAACCAGAATGTCTTTACCGGTAACGAGCATAGGGTGCCTCCTTTTGTGACGGACCCACTTTACCCGCTCGCTCGGGCACCTGTCCTGTCAACCTGAGCGGAACAGGGGAGAGGGGGCCAGGAAACACGCTTAATACGGATTCCGATTGAATCTGGTAGTTTCAGATTCAATCCGAGCGGATGCGAGTAGGAAAAAATACGGATTCTGCGATATGGATGCACAGGCGGCGCTTTCCCGACTGTGCAGGAATTAAGCGGAATCCGTATAACATGCGGCCATGTCCACTTCCTCTGCCCTGCCTGACCTGTCCGCCCTGATTTCGCGCCGCGCCCAGACCATGACCGCCAGCGCCATCCGCGAAATCCTCAAGATTACCCAGCAGCCCGACGTGATTTCCTTTGCCGGGGGCCTGCCCGCGCCCGAACTGTTTCCGCTGGACGCCGTGCGGCAGGCCGCCGAAACCGCGCTGAACAAATACGGCCCCGCCGCGCTGCAATACTCCACCACCGAGGGCCACCCGCCGCTGCGCGAGTGGATAGCTGAGCGGCACGGCATTCCCGCGCAGAATGTCCAGATCGTGACCGGCAGCCAGCAGGGGCTGGACCTGCTCGGCAAAATCCTGATCAACGAGGGCGACACCGTGCTGGTCGAGGCGCCGACCTACCTGGGGGCGCTGCAATCCTTCCAGCCGTACCTGCCGCAGTACGCGCAGGTGCCCACCGACGAGGGCGGCATCGACGTGGACGCGCTCGAACGCCTCCTTCAGACCACCAAGGCCAAGCTGCTCTATGCCATTCCCAACTTCCAGAACCCCACCGGGCGCACCCTGAGCCTGGAGCGCCGCCGCCGTCTGGTGGAACTCACCGCGCAGCATGGCGTCCTGCTCATCGAGGACGACCCCTACGGCGAACTGCGCTTTACGGGTGAAGCCCTGCCGAGCCTCTACGCACTCGGTCTGGAACTCGCGGGCGACGTGGACCGCAACCACGTCGTGTACTGCTCCAGTTTTTCCAAGACGCTGGTGCCGGGGCTGCGCGACGCCTGGATCGAGGCCGCTTCTCCCATCGTCGCCAAGCTGATTCAGGCCAAGCAGGGGGCCGACCTGCACACCCCGACCCTCAACCAGATGATGATGACGGAGCTTTTGCCGCTGCTTCCGGCGCAAATCGAAACGGTGGGGGCTGCCTACCGCGAGCGCGGCGCCCACATGCTCCGCCAGATGGACGAGCAGTTTCCGGCGGGCGTGGCGTACACCCGGCCCGAGGGCGGCATGTTCCTGTGGGTGACGTTGCCGCAGGGGGTGGATACGGTGGCCCTCTTGCCCCGCGCCGTCGAGAACAAGGTGGCCTACGTGCCCGGCCAGCCCTTTTTCGCCCTCGGCGGCGGCCAGAACACCATGCGCCTGAGCTACAGCAGCGCGACCCCCGAGCAGATCACGCAGGGCATGCGGGCGCTGGGCCAGACCTTCCGCGAGGCCCTCGCTTGACCGCCCGCACCGCCTCTGTCCTGGCCGAAGTCGCGCGGGAACGGGAGCGCCAGCACGCCAAATGGGGGGTCCAGAACTTTCCCCCCGAACTGTGGCTGATGGTGCTGGGCGAAGAAGTGGGCGAGGTCAACAACGCCGCGCTCGAACACCACGTCGGCAACCTCCCCGACCTCAGCGCCTACCGCGAAGAACTCATTCAGGTGGCGGCGGTGGCGGTGCAGGCGGTGGAAAGCCTGGACCGGCAGGCGGAGGGGGAAGGGGAGAGAGGGGAGGGGTAGAGAGCCGGAGCCTCAGCTTCTAACCCCTTCCAACCAAACCGCTTCTCCCCCCCGCCCGCTATCATGCCCCCCGTGAGTTCCGCCCCCGCCCCCCACCCCGCCCTTCCCATCGGCGTCTTCGACAGCGGCGTGGGTGGGCTGAGCGTCCTGGCCGAGTTGCGCCGCGCCCTGCCCGGCGAGGACTTTCTGTACCTCGCCGACCTCGCCCACATGCCCTACGGTGCCCGCAGCGACGAGGACATCCGTGACCTGACCGACCGCGCCGTGTCCGAACTGCACCGCCGGGGGGTGGGGGCCGTGGTGGTGGCCTGCAACACGGCCTCGGCCTTCAGCCTGTCGCACCTGCGCGAACGGTTCGAGTTGCCGATTATCGGCCTGGTTCCGGCAGTCAAACCGGCGGTGACCGCCACCAAAAGCGGCGTGGTGGGCGTACTGGCGACCCCCGGCACCCTGCGCGGCACCCTGCTCGCCGACGTGATTCGGCAGTGGGCCGAGCCAGCGGGCGTGCGGGTGATGCAGGCGGTCAGCACCGCCCTGGTCCCGCTGGTCGAGGCGGGCAAGGCCGACAGCCCGGACACCCGCGCCGTGCTGCGCGAGATTCTGACCCCACTGGCTGGGGCCGGGGCCGACCAGCTCGTTCTGGGCTGCACCCATTACCCTTTTCTGGCGGGCAGCATCCGTGCCGAATTCGGCGACACCTTTGCCCTGGTAGACAGCGGCGCGGCGGTGGCCCGGCACACCCGCAACGTGCTGGCGCGGGCCGGGCTGCTGCGCGAAACTTCGGGGCCGGGCGCGGTGACTTACCTGACCACCGGCGACCCTGTTGCCCTGCGGCCCCTGCTGAGCACCCTGCTGGCCCAGAACAGTGGGGCAGACGCGGCCTCCCCTTCCTCCTCTCCCAGAATCGAGTTCACGACGACATGACCCTTTCCAAACTTCCCGTCCGTGAGGGCCGAGACGCCCTGACCCCGCGCCCGGTGTCGGTGCAGCGCGGCGTCAACCCCCACGCTCCCGGCAGCGCCCACCTCAAAATGGGCCGCACCGAAATCCTGGCGACCGTCACCCTCGACGACAAGCCTGCCCCCCACATGCGCGGCAAAAAGGAAGGCTGGCTGACCGCCGAGTACTCCATGCTGCCGCGCTCGACCACCGACCGCCAGGCACGCGAACGCAGCCTGCAAAATGGCCGCCGCCACGAGATTCAGCGGCTTCTCGGGCGGGCGCTGCGCTCCAGCATGGACCTGCGCCCTTTCAAAAATCAGACCCTCTACGTGGACTGCGACGTGCTGGTGGCCGACGGCGGCACCCGCGTGGCCAGCGTGCTGGCCGGACATGCCGCGCTGCACGACTTTTGTGACCGCCTCATCAACTCCGGACAGCTCAGCGAGTGGCCGATTGTGCACAACGTCGGGGCCATCAGCGTGGGTCTGATCGGCGACGAACTGCGCGTGGACCTCGACTACGAGGAAGACAAGGTGGCCCGCGCCGACCTCAACGTGATTGCCACCGACACCGGCCTCTTGATCGAGGTGCAGGGCGGAGCCGAACTCGGGCCGATCACGGTGGACGAATATGCCCGCCTGCTGACCTGCGGCGTCGCCTCGGTGCAGGACGTGATGAGGGACGTGACGAAGCAGCTGGCGGTGATTCAGGGGGTGTAATACGGATTCCGATTGAATCCAGCAGATTTCTGGATTCAATCCGACTGAAAGGAGTAGGAAAAGATACGGATTTCGCGATATGGATGCACAGGCGGCGCCTTCCCGACTGTGCAGGAATTAAGCGGAATCACCTCGGGTGCGGCGCAAGAAGGGGCGAAAAAAGCGAAGCTGGGGTTATGCGAACCAGCCAGCTTCTGGAATATTTTAGCCTGCCCGACCTCTTCACACTGGCCTACGTCCTTGTCGACGACCATCTCCAACTGCTCAGCGCCATGGGAAGCTACCAGCTTCCCATGGCCCGCAACCGTCAGGCCACTCCTTCTGAACTGATCACTATCGCCCTCGTGGGCGACCTTCTTGGTCAGAAGAACAGCGAGACCTGGTTCGCCCTCGTTCGTCAGCTTTACGCCGACCTCTTCCCACACCTCCCCGAACGCAGTCGCTACCACCGCCATTTACTCGCAGCCAGGCATCTCATCGCATCTTTCGGGCTGTCCCTCAGCCCGAAAGATGCAGACATCCTCATTATCGACAGTAAACCCCTCCCCATTGCTCAGGGTGCCCGAATGAAGCGGCCCAGACAGCAGTCAGAAGCAAAAATAGGCCCAGGGAGTATGGGCTGGGTGATGGGCTACAAGCTTCACGGCGTCGTCGACACGCAGGGCTACTTCACGAAGTTTGCCATTGTCGCTGCCAACGAATCCGAGCAGGGCGTGGCCCGTGAGCTGCTCTCTGAATACGAACGCAGCCGCACGCTTGGGGACAAAGGCTACGTCGGGAGTGGCGTGTACGCCAAGTCACGGGAGAACGCGAAGACACCGGTGGCATGGCCACCGGTGCTGGGGAAACTAAGAAAGCGCATAGAATCGGTCTTTTCCAGGTTAGCGAGATGCTGCTCTCTGGGTGAGGTGCAGCTGAATTCCTTCCAGGCCGTCGTAGCCCGCACGTGCCGTGCGGTTGCGGCCCACAACCTGATGCTGCACCTAGAGCGCTACGTGCGTTCAGCAGCTTAGATTCCGCCGCACCCGAGGTGAATCCGTATCACCTGCTGAGAAACCATGTTCCCCTTGCCATGAGCTATGGGCCATGAGCTCTGAACAGCCTCTTCATGGCTCATGGCCTATGGCTCAGAGCCAGTCGGCACAGCAGGCTTGAGACCAACTTTGCACGTTGTCAATAAGAAGAGTCCCCTCCCCTCTTACCTCTGTCCGGCGCGGTACTCCTCTGCCGCCAGTTTCACGCAGGTGGCGACGCCGCGCATGGCGACTTCGACCTCTTCCAGCGGGGGCCGGGTGGGCGCGAGGCGGATGTTGGCGTTGTGGGGGTCTTTGCCGCCGGGGTAGGTCGCGCCCGCCGGGGTCAGGCTGATGCCCGCTTCGTCGGCCAGCTGCACCACGCGGTCCGCCACCGGGTCCACCGTGTCGAGGCTGATGAAATACCCGCCGCGCGGCGTGCGCCACGTCGCGTAGCCGCCGCCGCCTTCCCCGAGTTCGGCGCTCAAGGCGTCGTAGACCGCCTGAAACTTGGGGGCGATGAGTTTGGCGTGGTCGCGCATCAGCCCTTCCAGCCCGCCTTCGTAGGCTTGCAGGAACTTGACGTGCCGCGCCTGCTCGACCTTGTTGGGACCGATGCTCTGGGCGTTGAGGTACTTGCCGAGCCACCCGATGTTGTCTTCGCTGCTGCCGACGAAGCCCAGGCCCGCGCCCGCGAAGGTGATTTTGGAGGTCGAAGCGAACACGAAGGCGCGGTCGGGGTGCCCGGCGTCCCGGCACAGCGCCACGAAGTTGACGGGCGTGTCGCGCTCCTCGAAGAGGTGGTGGGCGCGGTAGGCGTCGTCGGCGAAGATGGTGAAATCGGGGGCCGCCGCCTTCAGACCAGCGAGCCTGCGGGCTTTTTCCTCGCTGACCGTCTCGCCGCCGGGGTTGGAATAGGTCGGCACGAACAGGATGCCCTTGACCGAGGGGTCGCTCGCCACCAGCTTTTCTACGGCGTCCACGTCGGGGCCGTCGGACTGCATATCCACCGTCAGCAGTTCGAAGCCCATCGTCTGAAGCAGCAGGAAGTGGCGGTCGTAGCCGGGCACGGTCACGATCATCTTGGGTTTCTGGTGAACCCACCCACCTTCAGAGCCGCGCACGCCGTGCAGCAGCGCAAAACCCAGCACCAGCCCCTGAAGTTCCAGGCTGGAGTTGTTCCACACCAGCACGTTTTCGGGCTTGAGGTCGAGGTAGGCCCCGAACATCGCCCGCGCCGAGGGCAGGCCGCCGATGCCGCCGGGGTAGTTGCGCAGGTCGAGGCCGTCGAAGTGGGTGTCCCCCTCACCGAGGATGCCCAGCATCGGGTTGCTGAGGTCGAAGTCGGCGTCGGCGGGCTGGCCGCGCTGAAGGTTGAGTTTCAGGCCACGCGCCTTGAGTTCGGCGTAGGCGGCCTGGGCCTGAGCAAGGGCGTCCTGGGCGGTCGGGCTGGTCATGCGGCCAGGGTAACGCAGCCGGGCCGGGCGGGGCAGCCGGGTCGTCTCGACTGCGGCCCGGCCCTTCACAACCTCCCGCGCCGGGCCTATGCTGGGCGGCGGGCCAGCGGCCCCCTTTTTCGGTCCTGGCCTCCAGGTTTGGCCCACCTTGCCTTTTTCGCTTTCCCTCTTTCGGTCTCACCACAACAGGAGAAACCCAATGCAGTACGTGGTTCATCGCCCCCGCGTCGGGGTGTTCATCGACACGCAGAATCTCTACCACTCGGCCCGCGACCTGCTGGAACGCACCGTCAACTTCGAAACGATTCTGAACTGTGCCACCGCCGAGCGCGAACTCGTCCACGCCATCAGCTACACCGTGGAGCGTGAAGGCGAAGCGACCTCGCGCCCGTTCATCTACAAGCTCTCGACCCTGGGCTACAAGGTGCGGCGCATGAACCTGACGCTGCACCACGTCACCGACGACGGCAAGCCGATCTACAGCGGCAACTGGGACATGGGCATCGTGGCCGACATGTTCCGGCTGATGGATCACCTCGACATCATCGTGCTGGGCAGCGGCGACGGCGACTTCACCGACATCGTGGAGGTCTTGCAGGAGCGCGGCAAACGGGTGGAGGTCATCGCCTTCCGCGAACACACCAGCCAGAACCTGATTGACGCCGCCGACCGCTTTTTTCATCTGCCCGACATCGAGGGTGCCTTGATGCCGGCCCGCCAGAAGAACAAGGAAGCGGCGGGCGAAGGCTGAATGGCTGCCCCTGCGACTGCCGACGAGGTGCTGGTGCGGCTGCACTTCGACCTGCCCGAATCCCGCATCGCCCAGACCGGGGCCGAGCCGCGTGACACCTCGCGCCTGATGGTGGTGGGCGACGAGGTGCAGCACCGCGTCTTCCGCGAGTTGCCCGACCTGCTGCGCCCCGGCGACCTGCTGGTGTTCAACGAGTCGCGGGTGATTCCGGCCCGCGTGCTGGCCCGCAAACCTGTCGTGAACGGCTTCGGCGGCGGCACGGTCGAGGTGCTGCTGCTGCGTGAGGAATTCGACCAGGGCGCGAACGTCTGGAGCGCCTACCTGAGGCCCGCCCGCCGCGCCGGAAACGAACTGTTTCTGGGCGACCACCGCGCCGAAGTGGTGGGTGTGCTGGACGACGGTGCCCGCCTGCTGCGCTTCGACCACGACATCAAGCCCCATCTGGACGAGATTGGCCGCCTGCCGCTGCCGCCCTACATCGATGCGGGCGAGAGCGACGAGACGTGGCGCGAGCGTTACCAGACCGTCTACGCGAGGACGCCCGGCAGCGTGGCGGCCCCCACCGCCGGACTGCACTTCACGCCCGAACTGCTCGCCCGCCTGAGTGAAATGGGCGTGGAGCGGGCCACCGTCACGCTGCATGTGGGGGCGGGCACCTTCAAGCCGATTCAGGGGTCGGTGGCCGACCACGTCATGCACGCCGAACGCTACGAGGTGAGCGCCGAAACCGCCGCCGCCATCACCCGCGCCAGGGCCGAGGGGCGAAGGGTGGTGGCAGTCGGCACGACCACCGTCCGCACGCTCGAAAGCGCCTGGGACGGCGAACAGGTGCGGCCCGGAGCCGGGGAGACGCGCATCTTCATCACGCCGGAAATGCCCGTGCAGGTGCCGGACTTGCTCATCACCAACCTGCACCTGCCCGGCAGCACGCTGCTGCTGCTCGTCGCCGCCTTCGCGGGTGAAGACCGTATCCGCGCCGCCTACGACGAGGCGCTGGCGCGGGGCTACCGCTTCTACTCGCTGGGCGACGCGATGCTGCTGGAAAACCGCCGCCGTGTGGGCTGACCCGCCGCTGACCTCCCCCTGAGCCTGTGCTGACACGCGCGCCCCAGACTGCGGAGCATGATTTTTCGCGACCCTCAGCCTGCCCTCACGCCCGCGCATCCGCTGGCCCCCATGCCGCTCTCCCAGGCTGTCCAGGCGTATCTCCAGGCCCGGCCTTCCGTCGACGCGGCGCGGCACGCCGAGCTGCTGGCGGCCCTCGACGAGCATCTCGGCGCTCCGGCCCCCCTGCTGGCCTACACCAAGCTGACCGGCGAGGCGTGGCAGCGCACCCTACCCGCCGCGCAGCAGCCCGAAGCGGCGGCGCTGCTGGCCGACTTCCGCGCCTTCCTGCGTGACGAAGGCTGGCTGGACGCGGCGCGGGCGGTCAACCTGCCGGATTGAGTGGGCCGGACTGAGTGGAGGGGGGAGGGAACAGGGCAGAGGGTGAAGGTACTCTCTGCCCTATGCCTTTGTCTGAACTGCTCGCGTACTTCCGGCCCCTCGCTGCCGAGCGCCGTGACCTCGGCTCCGGCCCCGTATTGCAGACGCCGGGGGTGAATGTGCTGGCGCTCAACGCCGCGTATGTCGCGCAGGCCCCGACAGAAGCGGCAGAGGCCGAACTGCACACCTTCTTCACTGGGCACGGCGCGCCGCCGCTGGTGCTCTCGCCCTACACCTGGGACGGGCAGGATGTGGGCGGGCTGCGGGTGGGCGAGTGGCGGGCCGGGAAGACGGCAACCGAACACATTGCCGTGGAGCAGGTGTCGCGGCTGCAACTGGCAACGTGGGCGGCAGTGCTGGCCGAGAGTTACGAGGCGCTCGACTGGGCCGGGCTGCTGGCTCAACACTTCGCCGCCCGGCTGGAAGGTCGCCGCGACTTCGCGCTGCTGCTGGCCTACGCGGGCCATGACCCGGTGGGCGCGGGCCTGTGGCGAGCGGAAGGGAAAGGCGGGGCCATGCACCTGTGGGGCACCCTCGACCCCGCCGCCGACGCGCCCCTCCTGAACGCTGCCGCTCAGCTCGCGGGCGGGCGGGTGAGGGTCAGCCTCCCCGACGCCTCGCCCCTGCATCTGCCGGACGCGGAAGTGCTGACCTTTACCCTGCTCTCAGGGCGATAAACACGCCTTTTCCCAGCAGTTCGACCTTTTGACGGTCTGACGTTTAGAGCATTTGACAAAAAGACGCAACGTCTTTTTGGCGAGCGGACTGGGACAGCTCGCAGAGAGCGAGTGCAAAACACTGAGCAGGGCGGACTTGCAAAGCTGCGCAGCAGACTGGTACAGCTCCGCAGGAGAGAATGGAGTGATGCGGGGCGCTGTTCCGTGCATCACGTCATTCGGAGAACTGCTCTAGACGGCCTGCCCCGCCACCACCGTCTCGGCCCCGCGCACGCGCTCGCCCACGCTGACCTGGGGGGTCACGGTGTCCGGCAGGGCGAGCAGCACCAGCCCACCTTCGGCTAGAAACGCGGCCTTGTTGCCCTGGCGCACGGTCTGGCCCTCGTCCAGATAGGTGGTGGCGTTCAGGCCCGCGCCGGGGGCGATCAGGCCCACCGTCACCACCTGCCCGCCTTCGCCCTGCACGGCGTAGCTGTAGCGCTCGTTGCCGCGCACGGCGGCGCTGCCGAGCAGGTCCACCGCCCGGCCCGCCAGAAGCTGGGCGGCGTCGCTCACGGGCACGGCGGCCCGCGCTCCCGGCTTGCGACCTGCGCTGAGCACGGTGCCCTCAGCCGGGGCATAGGTGAAATGCACGTCCAGCGGCCCCGTGAAAATGCCCAGCAGCCAGCCCTCCTGCTGGGGCGTGCCGAGCAGTTCGGCCACGCTCAGCCCGTCTGCCCGGCCCCCCTCGATACGGCGCACGAACGACACCAGCCCGTCGGCGGGCGAGAGGATGGCCCCCGCGTCCTGGGTGGCCGGAAGGCGCACCGGGTCGCGGAAACGGTAGACGCTGCGGAGATACCAGACGCCAGCGGCAAAGGCGGCCAGCAGGGGAAAACGGCGGGGAAGACGCATGGGGGCAGGATACGCGGAGGGCGGGAGGCGGATGGCTGATGGCAGATGGCGAAAGGCAAAAGGCAGAAGGCTCCAGCTGTTGCCAGAGCCTCCGCCCCTTTTTTACCCTCTACTCTCCGCTCTCAACCCTCAGCCTGCTGCCTCTCCAGCGCCGCCTTCACAAACCCCGCAAAAGGCGGGCTGGGCCGCATCGGACGGCTCTTGAATTCGGGGTGGGCTTGCAGCGCCACGAAGAACGGGTGGCCCGCGATTTCCACGCTCTCGACCAGACCCGCGCCGCGTCCCTCCACGCCGGGGGTCACGCCGGAGATGGTCAGGCCCGCCGCTTTAAGTTGGTCGGTGTAAGCGGGGTTGACCTCGTAGCGGTGGCGGTGGCGCTCCTTGACGGTGCCGCCCTGCGGAACGCCGTACAGCTCGGCGATTTTGGTGCCGCCCTGCAATTCCATCGGCCAGTCGCCCAGGCGCATGGTCCCGCCCATGCCCTCGACTTCGAGCTGTTCGGGCATCAGGTCGATGACCTTGTTCTTGGCGTACTCGTCGAACTCGGCAGAGTTGGCGTCCTCGATTCCGGCGACGTGGCGGGCATATTCGATGACCGCAATCTGCATCCCCAGGCAGATGCCCAGGTAGGGCACGCCGCGCGTGCGGGCGTACTCGGCGGCCTTGACCTTGCCCTCGATGCCGCGAATCCCGAAGCCGCCCGGCACCAGAATGCCGTCCACGTCGGCAAATTGCGCTTCGAGTTCGCCCTCGCCCGCCTCGGCCAGTTCCTCGGCGTTGACCCATTTGATGTTCACGCGGGCGTCGTTGGCAATGCCCGCGTGCGTCAGCGATTCCATCAGCGAGAGGTAGGCGTCGGGCATGGCGGTGTACTTGCCCGCGATGGCGATGGTGACCTCTTGCCCCGGCTGCTTGATGGTCTTGACCGCGTCGGCCCACACGCCCAGGCGGGGGTGGGTGCGCTCCAGGCCCAGCAGGTCTTCGACGGCCTTGCCCAGCCCCTGCTCCTCCAGCGCCAGCGGCACCTGATACACGTGCTCCACGTCGAAGCTGGAAAACACGCGGTTTTCGCGCACGCTGGTAAACGCCGCGATTTTGCGGATGATGTCGGCGGGCAGCTTGTCCTTGCTGCGGACCATCACGATGTCGGGGCTGATGCCGTAGGAGCGCAGCGCGGCGACACTGTGCTGGGTGGGCTTGGTCTTGAACTCGTTCGACGTTCCGAGGTACGGCACCAGCGTCAGGTGCAGGAACAGCACGTTTTCGTCGCCCTCGTCGAACTTGAACTGCCGAATGGCTTCCAGGAAGGGCAGCGACTCGATGTCGCCCACCGTGCCGCCGACCTCGATCAGCACGATTTCCGCGCCCGCCGACTCGCCCGCCGCCCGAATCCGGCGCTTGATTTCGTCGGTGACGTGCGGAATGACCTGCACGGTCTGCGACAGGTAATCCCCGGCGCGTTCCTTGCGGATGACCTCCTGATAGACCTGCCCGGTGGTGATGTTGCTGCCCGGCGGAATGTCGAGGTCGAGAAAGCGCTCGTAGTTGCCGATGTCGAGGTCGGTCTCGGCCCCGCTCGCCGTCACGAAGCATTCGCCGTGCTCGTAGGGCCGCATGGTGCCCGCGTCGATGTTGATGTAAGGGTCGATTTTGACGGCGGTGACTTTGTAGCCACGCGCCCGCAGCAAGGCGCCCAGGGACGCACTCGCCACGCCTTTGCCGAGGCTGCTGACGACGCCGCCGGTCACGAAGATGTATTTCATGGATTTCCCTCCGGAAATGTCTAAGGGTCGAGGGTCTAAGGGTCTAAGCAAAGCAAAGTGGCCGCGCACCAAAAAAAAGGCCGGAGCGCGGCGGCTTCCGGGATTTGAGGATAGCACGGGGGCAGAGATGATGGATGATGGGTTCGCTTACGCTGATGGAAAAGGACGGTCGGGGCGGAGGGCAGAACAGGGCCGCGTTCTTTGACCCTCCACCCCGGCAGCCAGCAGGGCTTTCCCTTCGCGAACTGATACGGATTCCGATTGAATCTGGTCGTTTCAGATTCAATCCGACTTGCAAAGCTGCGCAGCAGAGCGGATGCGAGTAGGAAAAAATACGGGTTACGCGATATGGATGCACAGGCGGCGCTTTCCCGACTGTGCAGGAATTAAGCGGAATCCGTATGACCTCGCTCAAGCCCCTCTTTCTCCATCCTCCATCAGCGAAGCGGAACCATCATCCATCAACCCCTCTCAGCGCACCAGCGGGTGCAACTCCGCCCCCCCGCTCACCAGCCCCAGCCAGTGCAGGGCGCGGCTGGCGGCGACGTACAGCAGCCGCCGCTCGTACTCGGTGCTTTCGTCGTAGGTCGCCTGATTCGCCCCGGTCACGATGGCGGCGCTGAATTCCAGCCCTTTGGCGAGGCTGACGGGCAAGATGACCAGCCCGCCCCTAAAGCGGTGTTCCTGGGTGGTAATCGGCTGGGCGTCGGTGTCGAAGTCGCGCAGTTCGGCGCTCAGGCGGTCGGCGTCCGAGCCGCGCCGCGTCACGATGGCGATGTTGGTGTGTCCGGCGGCCTGCGCGTCCTTGACCGCCTGGGCAATCAGCGCCCGCTCGTCACCTCCCTCGTAGCGCTGCACCTCGGCCCCGTCGCGGTCTACGCCCTGCACCTGCGCGGCGCGGTTGTAGGTTTCGGCAATCCGCGCCCCCAGCGCCGTAATCTGGCGCGTACTGCGGTAGGTGCGCGAGAGCGTGAGCACCTGCGCCCCCGGCAACTGGTCCTGCACGTCCTGCCACTTGCTCGGCCCCTTGTAGCCGTGCATCCCCTGGTTCAGGTCGCCCAGCGCGGTCACGTGCCCCGGGCGCGAGGCGCGGGCGAGCAGCGCGTACAGCAGCGGCGAGTAGTCCTGCGCCTCGTCGAGCACCACATGGTCGAAGGGTTCCAGCGTGCGCCCCACCGCCCGCCCGATGCCCCCGGTAAACGCCTGCACCGCCAGCATGACCGGCAGTTCGGTCACGTCGGCGTGCGCCCGGCGCGGGGTGGGAATGCCGCTCAGCGGGTCGGCGAGCAGCAGCCGGATTTCCTTGTCGCTCAGCAGGCCACTCGCGGCCAGGGCGCCCGCGTCGGCCAGCAGGCGGCGGGCCTCGGTCACGGGCGTCGTGGAGGCAAAAATGCGCCCCAGCAGCGTGGTCAGGGGTTTGCTGAGTTGACGGCGCACGCTGGCTTCTTCCTCGTCGGGCACCCGCAGGCGGCTCACCGCTTCCTGCTCCACCAGCCGCCGGAATCCGGCCCGGTAGCCGTCCAGCGGATCCTGCGCGAACACGTCGTGCAGCAGCCCAGCGAGGTCGCTTTCCGTCAGACTGAAGGCGAGCAGCCCGCGCCCCGCCACCTCGATGTTTTCCTGCAAACTCTGGCCCGTGATGGCCGCGCCGAACTTGTTCCAGAGGTGGGTGCGCACCACGTCGAGCATCCGGGCGTCGCCGAGCAGCTTGGCCCGCCGCCACGCCAGCGCCCGCCGTGCGTTGTCGGTGTCGGTCAGCAGCAGCGAAAGCGTGCGGTCGGTGATTTCCAGTTTTTCCAGCCCCAGCAGCCCCGTCGCCCAGGCTTCGGGCGTGGTCACGCTGACGCCGGAAATCCCCAGTTCCGGCAGAATCCGGGCGGCGTAGGCGGCCAGCACCCGGTTGGGCATCAGCACCATGCAGGCTTCGGCACGCGCCTGATGCACCCCGCGCTCGGCACTGGTCATCCAGGCCAGACGGTGAAAGCCGATGGTCGTCTTGCCCGACCCGGCGGCCCCCTGGATGATGACCGGCGTTCCGGCGGGGTGGCGCATCGCCTCGTTCTGCTCGGGCTGGAGCGTTTCCACCACGTCGCGCATTCCGGCGGTGCTCTGCTCTTTCAATCGGCGCAGCAGCACTTCCTCGCGCCCGCCGGTGTCGCCACCCTGTTCGTCGTCGTAGAGGTCGGTCACGCGCAGCAGCTTCTTTTTCGCCACGTCGAGTTGCCGCCGCCGCCGAATCTGGCCCTTGCTGCCGCGCTTGGGCGTCCACTCGAGCGCCTCGGAATAAAACAGGCTGCCCACCTCGCTGTCCCAGCTCATGACGTGGTGTGGCCCGCCCACGTCGCGAAAGGCGTGCTTGCCGATATAGAGGGTCTGCTCGCGCCCACCGACGCGCACCTTCAGGCTGCCGAAATACGGCTGGTGGACATGTACGCTCAGCATGGCGGCGTGTTCCTCGGCGGTGTCGGCCATCGTCACCGAGGTTTCGAGGTCGGCGCCCGTGTTGCGGTCGCGGTCTTCCCAGAGTTCGATCTGGCGAATCATGGCCGACACCGTGCCGCCGAGGTGGTCGGTTTCCAGGTCGAAATCGGGATGGGTTTTGGCGGGTGGTTCTGCCAGAGACATAAAGAGGAGGATAGCGCGTCTGTGCTGCCGAAATCTGCCGGCATCGGCCAGCCGGGCCTCCCGGCCTCCTTCCCCGGCGTCAGGGCTTATCAGGTGTAATGGGCAACCTGGCAAATGTAAGATTTCTCTCTTTGATGTGAAATGGATGACGTGGACTTGACCTCCTGTAAGGCAGTCCATATATTGACCGCGCTGGAAATCCCTGAACCCTTACACCAACGACCCGCGATGGGGACGTTGGTCTTTTCCAGAATCATTTGGAGGTTCCATGAAGAAAATTCTGACTCTTGCGCTTGCCCTGACGCTGGGCAACGCTGCCGCTCAGGCCGATTTCGTCTACCCGCAGGCCTGGAGCGCCGACCCCGCCGCCAGTGCCAAGACCGGTGGCGAACTGCGCACCTACACGCTCTCGGACTTCAAGACCCTGAACCCCTTCGTGAGCAAGGAAGCGGAAAGCCTGCCCAACTCCTACTTCAACCTGGGTGCTTACCTGTTTACCCAGGACCCCCGCAACGACAAGTTCATTCCTGTCATGGCGGCGTCCATGCCCACCGTGAGCAACAACGGCAAGCGCTTTGTCGTCAAGATTCGCCAGGGGATGAAGTTCAGCGACGGTCAGGCGATCACCGCCGACGACTGGGTCAGCACCCTGGCGATCCACAAGGATGACAAGGTCGGCTCCAACAGCTACGACTCCTTTTTCATCAACAAGAAGCCGGTGACGGTCAAGAAGCTCGACACCTACACCCTGCAGTTCGACTTCCCCACGGTGGACGTCTCGGCCTACAGCAAGATGAGCTATACCCCCTGGCCCGACCACGTGTTCGGCAAGGCCTACCGCTCGGGCGGGGCCGCTGCCGTGACCAAGCTGTGGCCGCTGAACACCCCGGGCAGCAACATCGTCGTGCCCGGCGCCTGGACCCTGGAAAGCTTCCAGGCCGGTCAGCGCGTGGTCCTGAAGAAGAACACCCGTTTCGGCGAGTGGAACAAGGACAGCGCGGGTAAGGCCCTGCCCTACCTCGACCGCCTCTCCTTCCGCGTGATCGAGAACCAGAACGCCGCCCTCGCCGCTTACCTCGCCGGTCAGATCGACACCTTCGGGCCCCGCAACGCCGACGACCTCGCCCAGATCAAGCGCGCCATCGACGGCGGCAACCTCAAGGCCGAACTGTTCGCCAACGTCGGGCCGCAGGCGACGAGCACCTGGGTGGTCTGGAACTGGAACAAGAGCGGTGACCCCTTCAAGCAGAAGATCTTCCGTGACGTGCGCTTCCGCCGCGCCATGAGCCACATCGCCAACCGCAAGGCGATGGTGCAGCTGACCCTGGGCGGCCTGGGCACCGAGGTGTACTCCAGCGTCTACCCCATCTTCAAGAACTACACCTACGCCTCGACCCCCAAGTACTCCTATGACCTCGATCAGGCCCGCAAGCTGCTGGCGCAGATGGGCTTTACCAAGAAGGACAAGGACGGCTGGCTGGTCGACGCGCAGGGCCGCCGCCTGGAATTCACGCTCAACACCAACTCGGGCAACACCGTGCGTGAGCAGCAGGGCCGCATCTTCGCCGACGAGGCCAAGAAGGTCGGGGTCAAGATCAACTTCAACCCCATCGACTTCAACAACCTCGTTGACCTGATGTACGAAAAGGGCGAGAACCGCAAGTTCGATTCGATCCTGCTGGGCTTCTCCGGCGGCACGAACTACTGGCCCTACTCCTCCAACACTGTGACCTGCGGTGGCAGCCTGCACGCCTACAACAACCCCACCAACGGGGCCTGCCTTACCAGCCAGGAACAGCTGATCACCAAGCTGTTCAACCAGGGCCAGCAGACCCTGGACGACACCAAGCGCCGCGCCATCGGCGAGCAGCTGTCCAAGGCGATGGCCGAACTGCAGCCCTTCGTCTACCTGGCGGGCAGCAACTACCACGTCAGCTTCAACAGCCGCCTCGGTGGCGAGATGCCCCGCAACCTGTGGGACGCCTACTACGGCAGCCGCCTGAACGTGCTGACCTACATCAAGTAAGCCTGGGGCCGTGAGGCCCAGGGGAAGTCCGCCCATCCGCGGGTTTCCCCTTTTTTGCTGCTTTCAAGGAGACGTTGTCTTATGCTTCCCTTCATCATCAAGCGGATTCTCGCCAGCATCCCGGTGTTGCTGCTGTCGAGTGCCCTGATCTTTTTCATTATCCAGGCGGCGCCGGGTGACTTCCTGACCCCGCTCAAGCTCAGCCCGGTGGACACCTCGGCGCAGGTTGCGGCGCTGACCAAGCAGTTTGGTCTCGACAAGCCCGTGTGGCAGCAGTACTTCATCTGGCTGGGCAACATGCTGACCGGCAATCTGGGGCTGTCCTTCGCCTACCAGCAGCCGGTGGCCGACATCGCCTTCCCGCGTATCCTCAATTCCATCTGGCTGGTGCTGCTCAATCTCGTGCTGTTCTACCCCATCGCCATCGCGCTCGGCGTGTACGGCGCGGTGCGGCAGTACTCGTTCGGCGACAAGCTCAGCAGCGTCATTCTGTATTTCCTGTTAGGGTTCCCGAGCTTCTTTCTGGCGCTGATCGTCATCTTCCTGGTTCTCCAGGTGCGTTTTGCGACCGGGTGGGACATCCCCCTCAACGGCATGTACAGCGACAACCACGATTCGCTTTCGGCATTCGGCAAGTTCTGGGACTACCTGTCGCATATGCTGCTGCCGGCGCTGGTGCTGACGCTGATCAGTCTGGCGGGTTTTACCCGTGTGCTGCGCGGCCTGATGCTCGACCAGCTCAATGCCGATTACGTGCGGACCGCCCGCAGCAAGGGCCTGTCGCACAACCGGGTCATCTACAAGCACGCCCTGCGTAACGCCATTTTGCCTTTCGTCGCCGGAATCGGCGGGTTGCTGCCGGGTCTGATCAGCGGTGCAGGCTTCGTGGAAGTGGTGTTCGCCTACCCGGGGATCACGCCCATGCTGCTCAACGCGATCACCACCCAGGACCTGTACCTGATTGCGGGCTTTAACATGGTGACCCTGTTTCTGCTGCTGATCGGCAACGCCCTGAGCGACATCCTTCTCGCCGTGGTGGACCCACGTATCAAGTACGCGTGAGGCTGCCATGACGACTGTGACTTCAACCCAGACCGAAAAGACCAACCATGCCCAGTCCCAGTGGCAGGTGGCGTGGAAGCAGTTTCGCCGCAACCGCCTGGCCCAGTGGGGGGCGCTGGGGCTGATCCTGCTCTACCTCAGCGCCCTGTTTGCGCCCTTTCTGGCGCAAGACAGCCTGAGCAGCTACTCCACGGACAACCTGGTGCCCAATCACCCGCCCACGCCCATCCACTGGCGTGACCCGGCGGGCGAGGTGAGCGGTCCCTTCGTGTACCGCTACACCCAGCAGCTCAATCTCGACACCTTCGTCAACGAATACAAGCCCAGCGACGAGAAGTGCCCGGTCAGGTTCTTCGCCAAGGGAGATCCGTACAAACTGTTCGGCATCATCCCGATGGACCGCCACCTGTTCGGTACCGAAAACGCCGAGTGCAAGGTCTACCTGATGGGCGGCGACAACCTCGGCCGCGACTTTTTCACCCGCATCATGTACGCCTCACAGATCAGCCTGACCATCGGGGTGGCGGCGGTGTTCATCTCGTACATCATCGGCGCCATTATGGGTTCGCTGGCCGCTTTCTTCGGGGGCTGGGTCGACAACGTGATTATGCGTCTGGTCGAGGTGCTGGCGTCGATTCCCGACCTCTTCCTGATTATCCTGCTGGTGGCCCTGTTTCCGCCGAACGTCAACCCACTGGTGCGCCTTTACATCGTGCTGGGGATGCTGGCCTTCATCAACTGGGGTGGCGTGGCCCGCACGGTGCGCGGTCAGCTGCTCGCCGAACGCGAAAAGGACCACGTCATGGCGGCTTCGGCGTTGGGTGCGTCCAACGGGCGCGTCATGTTCCGGCACATGCTACCGAGCATGACCACGCTGTTTATCGTCAACCTCTCGATTGCCATTCCGGCCAGCATCCTGACTGAGTCGGGCCTGAGCTTCCTCGGGATCGGCGCGGTGGAGCCGTACGCGAGCTGGGGCAGCCTGCTGAACAAAGCGCAGGAAGGCGGGTTTTCGTCCTTTACCGACCGGCCCTGGGTTCTGATTCCCGGCTTTTTCATCGTGTTTACGGTGCTGTGCTGGCAGCTCGTGGGCGACGGCCTGCGCGACGCTTTCGACCCGCGCAAGCGCCGCTGAGTCGGAAACCGTTATCATGCCTTTCATGCACAACAGGGGAAAGAAATGACCCAGCAACATTCGGGCGAGGTCCTACTCGCCGTCAACAACCTCAAGACCTATTTCAACACCGACGACGGCGTCGTCCGGAGTGTGGACGGCGTGACCTTCCACATCAAGAAAGGCGAAACGCTCGCCGTGGTGGGCGAGTCCGGCTCCGGCAAGAGTGTGACCAGCCTGACTGTCATGCGTCTGATTCCCATGCCCCCCGGCCAGATTGCGGGCGGTGAGATTCTGTTCACCGGCAAGGACGGCGTGCAGAAGAATCTGGTCAACGTGTCCGAAGCCGAGATGCGCAAGATTCGCGGCAACGACATCTCCATGATCTTTCAGGAGCCGATGACCAGCCTCAACCCGGTGTACACGGTGGGCGACCAGATTGCCGAGGCCGTGATGCTGCACCAGGGCAAGACGCGCAAGGAAGCGATGGACGTGGCGACCGACATGCTGCGCTTCGTGGGCATTCCTGCGCCCGAAAAGCGCGTCCACGAGTACCCCCACCAGATGTCGGGCGGGATGCGTCAGCGCGTGATGATCGCCATGGCGCTCTCATGCAAGCCCGCACTTCTGATTGCCGACGAGCCGACCACCGCGCTCGACGTGACCATTCAGGCGCAGATTCTGGACCTGATGCGCAACCTGCAAAAAGAAGTGGGCATGAGCATCCTGTTCATCACCCACAACCTCGGCGTGGTGGCGGAAATGGCCGACCGCGTGGTGGTGATGTACGGCGGGCGCGTGGTCGAGGAAGGCGACGTGATCGAGATTTTCAAGGCGCCCCGTCACCCCTACACCATGGGCCTGCTCAACTCGATTCCCCGCCCCAGCGAGGAAGAACACGCCCACGTTCCGGGGCAGCCCAAGAAGCGCCTGGAAGCCATTCCCGGCAACGTGCCCAACCCGCTGACTCTGCCCCCCGGCTGCACCTTCGAGCCGCGTTGCAAGTTCGCGCTGCCGCAGTGCTCGCAGGGCGTGCCTGCGCTGGAAGACACCGGCGGCGGTCACATGGCCCGCTGCATCCGCTGGCGCGAATTCGAAGCCGCCAGCCCTGACCGCGCCCATGCCGTGCAGCACATCGGCCCGGGCGGCGAGGTGAACGCATGACCACTGGCCCCCTTCTGAACTCCGGCCCCCAGACCGTGCCTGTCGCGGCTTCCCGCCAGAACCTGCTGGAAGTCAACAACCTGCAAAAGTACTTCCCCATTCGCGGCGGCCTGATGTCGCGTGTGGTCGCCAACGTCAAGGCCGTCAACGACGTGACGTTCACCGTCGGCAAGGGCGAAGTGGTCGGCCTGATCGGTGAGTCCGGTTCGGGCAAGACCACCGCCGGACGCGCCCTGCTGCGCCTGATCGAACCGACGGGCGGGCAGGTGATTTTCGACGGCACCGACATCACCAGGCTGTCCAAGCCTCAGATGCGCGATTACCGCCGCCAGATGCAGATTATTTTCCAGGACCCCTTCGCCTCGCTCAACCCGCGCATGACGGTCAGCGACATCATCGGCGAAGCGATGCAGATTCATAAGTTGCACCCCGGCAAGCAGCGCGTGGACCGCATTGCCGAACTGCTGCAGCGCGTGGGCCTGCGCCCCGAGCACATGGGCCGCTACCCCCACGAGTTCTCGGGCGGTCAGCGCCAGCGCATCGGCATTGCGCGTGCCCTGGCGGTGGACCCCAGCTTCATCGTCGCTGACGAGCCGGTGTCGGCGCTCGACGTGTCCATTCAGGCGCAGGTCGTCAACCTGATTCAGGACCTGCAGGAAGAACTCGGCCTGACCGTGCTGTTCATCGCACACGACCTGCACGTCGTGGAGTACATCTGCGACCGCATGATCGTGATGTACCTGGGCCGCATCATGGAAATCGCGCCCAGCCGCGAACTCAACCGCAACCCCAAGCACCCCTACACCGAGGCGCTGCTGTCGGCCTCGCCCATTCCCGACCCGACCATCAAGCGCCAGCGCATCATTCTCGAAGGCGACATTCCCAGCCCCATCAACCCGCCCTCGGGCTGCGTGTTCCGCACCCGCTGCCGCTACGCGATCGCCGACTGCGCCAACATCGTGCCCGAACTGCGCGAGGTGGCCCCCGACCACTTCAAGGCCTGCATCCGCGACGACATTCTCTGAGGTCGAGGGTAAAGAGCAGAGCGTAGAGTGTTGAAAGAACTCCCCGGCGAAGTGCTTGTCATTCCCCAAATTGAGGCAGTCTATGTAGGTGACGACCTTTCACCCGCTACAGGCAGAGCAATGGGCACTGAAGCACTTTGGTGCTGTGGATCTTGGAGATCGGCGTAGAAATCAACGAGCAGTACGCATTGCGCAGGGGATGGCTTCCCGATCCGGGAAGTCCATCCCCAAGCTTTTTGACCGTAGAGCAGATGTCAAAGCGGCGTATACCTTCATGTCACGCAAGGAGGCAACCCCTGAGCGCCTTCAAACACCTCACCGCAACCATGTACGCGCAGCACTGGGGCAGGCAGGAACCTTCTTGCTGCTTGAAGACAGCAGCGAATTCATCTGGTCACGACATCAGGAGACTCCCGGCCTTGGGCGGACCGGGGATCTCAGATCCCCGGTTCGGCAGGGGTTTACCCTCCACACGACACTTGCTGTGAAATGGCAAAAACCCCATCAGCAAAGTGGGCAACGGCTTCCCGTTCAGGTTCTGGGCATACTCGATCAGGAGTATTACCTCCGGCAACCCGCACCCACAGCGTCAGAGAGCGACGCTGAGCGACGCCAGCGGGAAAACAAGGAAAGTGCGTTGTGGACAAGAGCAACTGAACGCATCGGAAAAGGGCCGGACGACCAAGACGTTCGATGGGTCAGAGTCTGTGACAGAGGGGCAGATATTGAGGTCTTTATGCGTGGCGTCATCGCTCAAGGACAGGGTTTCGTTGTCAGGGCAGCCCAAAACCGGCGGCTTCTTGATCCGAATGCCCGCACACGGGAGTGCATTGGGCATGTCTTTGAGGCAGCCAGGGCTGCCTCGCCGCTTGGAAGTTACACCATAGACCTTCGAGGGAGAAAAGGTCAGAAAGCACGTGCTGCACACGTTGAAGTGAGTGTTGTTCGTGCGTACCTTTGGCCGACACCAATGGCGGGTGGTCAAGGTAAACCTCGTCAGGAAGGGATACGGGTCAGCATTGTTCGTGTGGCAGAAAAGCCTTCGGATGACGTGAAAGAACCGTTGGAATGGATGCTGCTCACGGATGCCGACATTGAGACCTTTGAGGAAGCGCACGAAGTGGCGCTTCAGTACCAGGCCCGTTGGCTGGTGGAAGAGTTTCATAAAGGGTTGAAGACGGGCCTGGGAGCAGAGCGGCTCCAGTTGGAAGCGGGTCAGCGTCTCAAAGCCATGATTTCGATGATGAGTGTGGTGGCCACAAGGTTACTCGCGCTACGCGAGGATTCACGAGAACGCCCAAATGATCCAGCTCAGAGCGCTGGGTTGAGTGCCGTCGAACTTCAGGTGCTGAGCAAGGTTTTGAAACGGCAACTGAAGACTGTGCAGGACGTCATTTTGGCATTGGGAAGGTTGGGAGGACATATGAACCGAAAAAGCGATGGCCTGCCAGGGTGGCAGGCCTTGTGGGAGGGAATGAATATGCTTCAGGTCTATGTCGAGGGGTATAAGTTAGCTCGCACCTAATTTGGGGAATGACAAGGGCGAAGTGGCCGGGGATATTTCTTGGCCCCATACGGATTCCGATTGAATCTGGTAGTTTCAGATTCAATCCGACTTGCAAAGCTGCGCAGCAGAGCGGATGCGAGTAGGAAAAAATACGGATTCTGCGATATGGATGCACAGGCGGCGCTTTCCCGACTGTGCAGGAATGAAGCGGAATCCGTATCAGCCGATTTCCAGCGTCACCGGATGCGCCAGCCCCCGCCCCCTGGCGTGGCTCCATGCGCCGCGTCCGTCCTTCGCCTCGATCCGGGCCATGAACTGCGGGTCACGCGCCAGAGTGGTCAGGGTCCAGAAGTCGCCCCAGACCTCCAGCCCCCAGGCCCGGCGCATCGCCTTGCTGGCCGCCGCCCAGACCGGCTCGCTGAGGTGTTCGAGCGGCGCGATGAAATGCACTTCGCCGTCGGTGCCGGGCGTGCGGGCGACCTCGCGGCGGTACTCGGCCTGCTCGCGCCGGGTCATGCTTTCCCAGGTGCCGCAGGCGCAAAAGTGCGCAGGAAAGGCGCTGAAGGTGTCGCGGCAACGGGTCGGGCGGGCCTCGTACTGGGTGCAGGCTCCGGTGGCACGGTCGAGCAGCGGGCAAAAGCTGATCTCGATGCGGTGGCGCTGCACGAATTCTTCCTCGTCGCGGGCGGTGCGGGCATTTTGGCCCACCGCGCGGGCGTGCTTCTCGAAGGCCTGGGCCTGCACCGGGGTCAGGGCCTGCGCCGTAATCAGGGCTTCGGCCAGTGAAACGCGAATGGGCATGTCGCAGCAAAAATGGCAGCCGGGGCCGCAAAACACCTGCCCGCCCTTGGCCTGGTACTGGCTGATCCACTGCCCGGCCTGACGGCCATAGCGCTCGTAGGCCTGCTGGACCGGCGCAGTGACGGCGGGGGCGGTGCGCGGGGCGGGCGCGGGGGGGGTGGACCGGGGGGAAAGGGGAGGCATGCGGCTCCCAGGGTAACGCCGCTATACTGCGGCTACCGTGTTCCGACGCAAAGCCCCCACCCCTTCTGCCCCCGACACTCGCCGCACCAGCGTGACGGGCTCCAACGTCGGCGAGACGCTGGACCCGACACGGGTGCTCGCGGAACTGCTGTCGCGGCCCACCGCCGAGGGGGTGCTGGAAAACGCGCTCGCCTACGCCGCCACGCTGCTTGGCGGCCACATCAACGGCTACGCGGTGGTGCGCCGGGGCCAGGACAAGGTGGCGGCGGTGTTCGGTTACCCGCGCACCCTGATCGGCACGGCGATGAGCGGTCCCTGGGCCGCCATGCGCCCGCGCGTGCTCTCCGACGGCAGCAGCGAACTGTACGAAGCCAACGCCCCCGAACTGCACAAGGTGCTCGACGCGGCGGGAATGCGTGACGTGGCGCTTTCGCTGGTCGTGCCGGTCAGTGACCGGGGGCGCACGCTGGGGGCGCTGGTGCTCGACCGGACCAACGCTGACCCCATTTCGCCCACGCAGCAGGAAGCGGTGGCGCGCTGGGCGACGGCGGTGGCGCCCATTCTGGGCATGCTCGACGCCCGCGACGACTGGCAGCAGGCCGCCCGGCAGGTGTCGGGGGCGGTGGTGGAGGCCATCGAGAGCCAGGACTTCGACGGGCTGGGACACTCGGCGGCGGTGGCCGACGCCAGCATGAAAATCGGCCGGGCGATGGGCCTGTCGTCGCGTGAGCAGGAGGAGCTGTGGTTCGCGGCCACGCTGCACGACCTGGGCAAGATTCACGGCGAGCAGGGGCATGCGCTCGTCGGCGCCAACTTTCTGCAAAACGTCCCGCATCTCTCCGAGGCGCAAAAGGCGATTCGGCACCACCACGAGCGCTGGGACGGTCAGGGGGAGCCTGACAAGCTCTCCGGCGAGGACATCCCCCTGTATGCCCGGATTCTGGCCGTCGCCAACGCCTACGTGCGCACCGGCGACCTCGAACGGGTGCAGGCCCAGGCGGGCAAGGGCTTTGACCCCCGCGTGGTGAACGCCCTACAAAAAGCGCTGGAGAAGGCTGCCGCCTCCTGACGTTCGGTGTGCGAGGCTCGAACTTCTCCTCGGCGGTTCCCGCGCACTTTCCGGTGCTCGAAGCCCGCTACGGCCCCCTGACGCCGATGGACAGCGGCATGCAGAGCCGCGTGTACTCCACCGCCGACGGTCAGGCGGTGGTCAAGGTCTACCGCAACCACCAGGGCGAACACTGCACCGAGGCCGCCAACATGCGCCGCGCCGGACTGGGCGAGTGGGTCATCGACGCGACTGAGGCCGACGGCATCGAGGCCCTGGTGCTGCGGCGCTTTGCCGGGCGTCCGCTGACCCGCGCCGAGGTGCCCCGCGCCCTTCCCGCGCTGCGTGAGCAGCTCGGCGTGCTGCACCGCGAGCGTGAGGGCCGGGTGGACCTGCGCCGCGTACAGGAGCGGCTGCGGCGCTTCCGGTCTTCGCTCTCGGGGTATGGCCTGGGCGACCTGTTTGGCGCCGTGGAGACGCCGCTCGATCAGGGCCTGCTCGACCAGCCCGCCGCCTTTTGCCACCTCGACCTGTGGCACGACAACATCCTGATGAACCGCGACACGGGCGAAGTCCTGATTATCGACTGGACCAAGTCGGCCCTCGACGATCCGCTGCGGGACCTCGCGCTGCTCAAGACCGGCACCCTCGACCTGCTGCCCGCCGACGAGAGCCTCATGGCCGCCCTAACCTTCCTGCCCGACCAGACCCCGGCCACCCTGACCCGCTACCGCGCCTACGTCGCCATGACGACCCTGCACGACCTGTACTGGTTCCTGATGAACGAACCCTACGAGTTCGACGCCCAGCGCGAGAAGAAGGTACCGAGGGCGCGGCATGTGCTGGCGCGGCTTCCGGGAGACTACCTGGGCGCGAAGCACAACCAAAGTCAGGACGAAGAACCTTGACAGGAGCAGGCCGGAAAAATTACCTATCCTCCACCCTCCACCCTCCACCCTCCACCCTCCACCCTCCACCCTCCACCCTCCACCCTCCACCCTCCACCCTCTGCCGCTATCGTGTGCCTCATGGTCACTGTCGTCGAACATCCCCTGGTACAGCACAAGCTCTCGCTGATGCGTGACGCGCGGACCGGGGTCAAGGAATTCCGTGAACTGGCGAGCGAACTGAGTCTGCTGCTCGCCTACGAAGCGATGCGCGACCTCGAAGTCGTGCCGGTGCGCTTCGCCACGCCCATCGAGGAAGGCGAGTTTCCCATGCTCAGCGGCAAGAAGCTGGCGCTGGTGGCGATTTTGCGGGCGGGCCTGATCATGACCGACTCCATCGTGACGCTCGTTCCGGCGGCCAAGGTGGGGCACATCGGCATGTACCGCGACCCGCAGAGCCTGGAGCCGGTGGCGTACTACTCCAAGCTGCCCGCCGACATCGCCGAGCGCCGCGTGTTCCTGACCGACCCGATGCTGGCGACGGGCGGCAGCGCCAACGCCGCCATCCAGAACCTCAAGGACGCCGGGGCGCAGTCCATCAAGCTGATGACCATCCTCGCCGCGCCCGAGGGCATCCGCACCGTGGAGGAGGTTCACCCCGACGTGGACATCGTGACCGCCGCAGTAGACAGCCACCTCAACGACCACGGCTACATCGTGCCGGGCCTGGGCGACGCCGGGGACCGCATCTACGGAACGAAGTAGGGGAGAGAGGATGGCGGCTTATGCTCAGGCCAGCCATCCGCCATCTGCCATTTGCCATCCGCCATCTGCATCTTTCGTCGGACGCTCCTTCTCACCCCCAGCCTTTAGACTCTCGTCAGCTTATGGATTCTCTGCGGGCGCTCGCGGCGCAACTCGGCATCGCCGACCCTTTCGGGGCCGGTTTCTTCAGCGTCCTGGTCACGTTCGTTACGGCGCTCGTCTTTACGTGGCTGTTTATTCCCCGGCTGCGTGAATTTGCGGTGCAGGCGGGCTGGGCCGACCAACCCAACGCCCGGCGCCTGAACAAGGAACCCCTGCCCAACGCGGGCGGGCTGGGCATCTTCGCGGGCTTTATGCTGAGCATCATCGTGGCGTGGGCGATTCGGCCCATCTCGGTGGAGCTGGTCAACATTCAGGTGCTCGCCATCATGCTGGGCGCCACCATCATGATGTTTCTGGGATTTGTCGACGACCGGGTGGACCTGTCCCCCGCTTCGCGCCTGCTGGTGCAGGTGTTGGTGGCCGTGCTCTTGATGGTCAACGGCCTGAAGATGGATTTCAACGCCATTCCCTTTTTGCCGACCCTGCCCGACGCGGTCAACGACCCGCTGAGCACCGTGCTGACCATTCTGTGGATCGTGGGCCTGACCAACGCGGTCAACCTGATGGACGGCGTGGACGGCGTGGTGGGCGGCCTGGGCTTTATCGTCAGCATGGTGCTCCTGATCACGGCGGCGCAGTTCCCGGACCGCGCGGCGGCGGTGGTGCTGCTCGCCGGGCTGGCGGGCGCGTGCCTGGGCTACCTGCGCTACAACTTCAACCCCAGCCGCATCATCCTGGGTGGGGGATCGTACCTGATCGGATTTACCCTGGCCGCCGTGAGTCTGCTCGGGACCCTCAAGGTGAGCGCGGGGGCGAGCCTGCTGGTGCCGCTGATCGTGCTGGCGCTGCCGGTCATGGACACCACCCAGGTCGTGATCGGGCGACTGCGCCGGGGCATCCGCAACCCGCTGGGCCACCCCGACAAGACCCACATTCACCACCGCGTGCTGGCCCGCACCGCCTCGGCCCGCCGCACCGCCGTGATTCTGTGGGGGGTCGCGCTGCTGTGCGGCGTCGTGGGGATGCTGCTTCAGGGCGTGCCCCCCTTCGTGGTTCTCGTGGCCGCGCTGACCATCGGGCTGTGCCTGACCTTCGTGGCGCTCAGGCGCGTGCGGGCGCACGAGCGGGAACGGGCCGCCGAACTCAACTAAACTTGCCTTCCAGGAGTGTCCCCAATGTCCCAACCTGACCGCCGCATCGTCCTCGCCTTCGGCACCCGTCCCGAGGCCACCAAGATGGCCCCCGTCTACCGCGCCCTGGAACGCACGCCGGGGCTGACGCCGCTGATTCTGTCCACCGGGCAGCAGCGGCAGATGCTCGACGCGGCGCTGGGCGTGTTCGACCTGACGCCTGACCGCGACCTGAACGTGATGACCGAGCGCCAGACGCTGGCCGACCTGACCGCCCGCATCGTGCCGCAGGCGGGCCGGGTGCTGCGCGAGATGGAAGCCGACATGGTGCTGGTTCACGGCGACACCTCGACCTCGTTTTGCGTGGCACTGTCGGCCTTTTACGAGGGCATTCCGGTCGGCCACGTGGAAGCGGGCCTGCGCTCGGGCAACCTGCGTGAGCCGTTTCCCGAGGAAGCCAACCGTCGCCTGACCGGGGTGCTGTCGGCGCTGGACTTTGCGCCCACGCAGGCCAGCCGCGAGAACCTGCGGCGCGAGGGCAAGCCGGACACGGGCATTTTCGTGACCGGGCAGACCGCCGTGGACGCCGTGCGCGAGGTTGCCGGGCGGGTGCCGCTGCGTCCCGAGTGGCGCTCACGGCGTGATGCGGGGCAGCCGCTCGTGACCGTCACCATGCACCGCCGCGAAAACCAGCCGATGATGCGCGAGATGGCGCAGGCGCTCGGGCGGGTGGCGGCGGCCTTTCCCGACCACCACTTCATCTATCCCGTCCACCTCTCGCCCGCCGTGCAGGAAGCGGTGCGGCCCGTGCTGGGCGGCGTGCCCAACTTCGAACTGGTGGACCCGCTGGACTACTCCGACATGGCCCCGCTGATGGCGGCGTCGCGGCTGCTCGCCACCGATTCGGGAGGCCTCCAGGAAGAAGGCGCGGCGCTGGGCGTGCCGGTGGCGGTGCTGCGCAACGTGACCGAGCGGCCCGAGGGTGTGGAAGCGGGCGTGCTGAAGCTGGCGGGCAACGACCCCGCGCAACTGGAAGCCGTGCTGCTGGCTCTCCTGGGGAACGATGCCGAACTCGCCCGGATGCGCTCGGCCCGCAACCCCTACGGCGACGGGCAGGCGGCGGGGCGAATCGCGGCGGCCATTGCCTGGCACTTCGGGCTGACGGAGCGTCCGGCGGACTGGGCCGACTGAAGCGGAGAGCGGCGCACTTAGGGGAAAGGCGCTTTGCGGAAAGGCACTTCGGGGGAGGAACCCGGGGTGCCTTTCCCCGTGGCTGCTTTATGCTGACCGGACTGTGACAATCGCTTCGCCGCCCTTGCCGTTTGCCGTCGTTCTCAATGCCCGGGCGGGAAGAGGTCTGGCCGGGCGCGAGTGGCCCCGGCTGCGCGGCGAACTGGAGGCGCGGGGCGTGGCCTATCAGCTCATTGAGGCGCCGAGCGGGGCCGAGGCGCTGGCCCGCCTTCAGGCCCTGCCGTCCGCGCAGCCGGTGATGGCGGTGGGCGGCGACGGTACGGTGGGGGCGCTGCTGCCCGCGCTGGTCGGCACCGGGCGCCCGCTGGCCCTCGTTCCGCTCGGCAGCGGCAACGACTTTGCCGGAATGCTGGGGCTGAAACCGGGGCAGTTTGCCGAGGCGCTAAGCCGCCTGGGGGGTCGGCCCCGGCAGGTGGACGCGCTGGAAGCCGAGGTGGTGCGCGGAGACCACGCGGGGCTGAGCAAGCTGCTGCTCAACGGCCTGGGCACCGGCTTCGACGCGCAGGTGACACACGCTTACCTGCGTGCCCCGGAGCGGCTGCCCGGCTTCTGGCGCTACGTCTGGGGGGCGGCGGCGTCTCTCCGGCACCTGCCGCTTGCCGGGCTGACCGTGCGGACCGACGGACAGATGCTCTACCAGGGGCCGAGTGCGCTCGCCGCCGTCATGAACGGCACGCGCTACGGCGGCGGCTTTCATATCAGCCCGGCGTCGGACGTGGGCGACGGGCGACTGAACGCGGTGTGCAGCGGACCGCTGAACCGGTTGCAGGTGGCGGAACTGATGGGCCGGGTGCTGCCGGGAAAGCACCTGGGGCATCCCCGCGTGCATCACGGCACTGGGCAGGTCGTCGAACTGCACTGGACGCAGCCGATGTTCCTGCACCTCGACGGCGACCTGTATGGCCGGGCCGAGCAGGTGCGGGCGCGGGTGCTGCCGGGGGCGGTCACGCTACTCGGTGGGTAGGTCAAACAGGGAGAGGGTGAAGCGGTGAGGGAGCCTATCCCGCCAGCCTCGGCCACGCCGTCCACCAGACTTGCGCCAGCGTCAGCAGCCCCAGCGTGACCCACCACCATGCCAGGAAGGGCTGGGCCTGTCCCCGTCGCTGCGCCGCGTTTCGCAGCAGGGTCAGAGGCAGGGCCGACACCGCCAGCAGCAGCAAGAGCAGCGGCAAGGTTGCTGCCAGCAGCGCCAGGAGGTCGGGCGCGGGGATGTGGTCGTGCGAAAACTCGGCCTGAACGCGCTGGCTCAGCCGCCACTCGGCCCACAGATTCAGCGCTGCGCCCAGCAGTGGCAGCACCAGCGGCCAGCCCCACCCGCGCCAGGCCAGCGGGGGCAGGGGAGGGTCGGTGGGGGCGTGGGGGAGGGCCAGTCGCCCCAGGAGTCCGCCCAGCAACGCCGCGCCGCCCAGCACAGGCACCCAGCCGAAGGTGACGTACAGGCCCAGCCCGATGTTGGCGTCCTGGTTGTGTTGCGGGTCGAGCAGGACAAAACTGCACAGCGCCGAGGCCAGCGCCGCCGCCAGTCCCGCGCCCCAGCGCACGCCGGGATGACGCTGTTGCAAGGCCAGCGCCAGCACGGGCAGCAGTGGCAGCAGCAAAAAGCTCCCGAAGGTCAGCGCCAGCCCCGCTCCTTCAGGCGAAACGGCAGCTCGCGCCAGATTCCCCAGAAAAGCCACGCCCAGCGTGGTCAGGACCAGCCGCACTCGTTCGTTCACAGCTCCACGCCCTCCAGACTGGCAATGCCGTGTTTGAGGGCGTAGAGCGCCGCCTGGGTGCGGCTGTCCAGGCCCAGTTTGCCCAGCAGGCGCGAAACGTGGGTCTTGACGGTGGCCTCGCTCACGCCCTGCTCGGCGGCGATGTCACGGTTGCTCTGTCCCCGCGCGAGCAGTTGCAGCACGATGGTTTCTTTCGGCGTCAGGCTCTCGCGCATCTCCGGCGAACGGAAGTCGCGCACCAGCCGCCGCGCCGCTTCGGGGTGCAGCCGCACTTCGCCGCGCGCCGCCGCGTGGATGGCGTCGGCCAGGGTGTCGCTGCTGGCGTCCTTGAGCATGTACGAGATGGCCCCGGCTTCAATCGCGCCGTTGACCTTGTGCTCCTCCAGGGTGGAGGTCAGCGCGATCACCTCGGTGTCGGGCAGGCGGCGGCGCAGTTCGCGGGTGGCGGCGATGCCGTCCATCACGGGCATCATCAGGTCCATCACCACGACTTCGGGGCGCAGCCGCTCGGCTTCGTGCAGGGCTTCTTCGCCGTTGGCGGCCTCGCCCACGACCTCGATGCCTTCGTCCAGGCCCAGAAACAGGCGCAGGCCCTGGCGCACGACGGCGTGGTCGTCAACAAGCAGAACGCGGACATGGGGGGTGGTCATGGGGTCTCCTTTGGGGGGGCAGATGGCAGATGGCAGATGGCAGATGGCAGATGGCAGATGGCAGATGGCAGATGGCAGATGGGCTTGTGAAATTATTCTTCAGTACTTTCATCTTCCGTTTTCAGGACGAACTGGTCGCCGGGGGAGTCCACGAAGATGTCGAGGGCGGGGGCGGCGCCGGGCGGGGTCCCCTTCGGCAACAGCAGGGTGTCGCGGCCCGTGAAGCGCACGCGCACGCGCAGGCCGGGCGGCACACGCAGGGTGACGGTGCCGCTCTGGGTCCGGATGTCGAGGTTGCCCCGGCTGCCGGGCAGGGCGGTCACGGCCACGTCGCCGCCGATGGTGGTCACGGTGGCGCGGCTCACGCTTTGCGGCAGGGTCAGAAAAACGTTGCCGGACAGGTTGCCCGCTCCCAGCGCGTCCAGCTTCGCGCCCGCCAGATTCAGGGTGAGGTCGCCGGTGCGCGAATTGACCCGCACCGCTTCGGGACTCGCGCCGGGGGCCGCCCGCAGCGACACGTGCCCCGAGCGCGTGACCACCGCGTAGGGGCCGCCGGGCCGCGCCGGAAGCGTCAGGTCGAGGTCGCCGCCCTCGCTGCGCGCCGTGACCGACCGCAGGCGCAGGGTGCGCAGGTCCAGGGTCTGGTTGCCGCCCACCGTGTCGGTGTTCAGGCTGAGGGGCAGGTCAGGGGTCAGCGCCGCTTTCACCTCATGCTGAAAGGGCAGCGGCGCGGTCCGCACGACCCCGTCATACCCACCCAGGGCCGGAACACCCAGCCAGGCGCGAAAGGTCACGTCGTGTCCCAGGCGGCGGGTGTCCACGCTCAGCGGGTTCTGGGCACGGTGCCGGGCCGCGCCGCGCAGCAGGTCGGGACCGCCCCCCGGCAGCGGCGAGAGCGTCAGGTTCGCCCGGTCACTTCCGAAACGCAGGCTGGCCGAGGTCGCGAGGTCCAGCGGCAATTTGCCGTCCAGGGGCACGCTGAAGGGCGTGATGGCGGCGGCGAGGCCCGGCACGGGTTTCAGGGTCACGCCCTGCCACACCAGGCCCCCACCGAGAACCGCCAGCCCCAGCCCCAGCGCCATCCGCGCCAGAACGGGCAGCAGAGGCCGCGAGTTCACTCGCTGTCTCCTATGCCCGGCGCTGCGCTCGGCGCCGCAGGTAGGGTGAGCGTGACCGTCGTTCCCGTTCCCGCCGCGCTGTCCACCGTCAGTGTGCCGCCCGCGCCCGCCGCCCGCTCGCGCATGGACCGCTGGCCCAGGGTGCCGCGCCCCTGCGCCTGCGGGTCGAAGCCGCGCCCGTCGTCGCGGACGGTGAGGGTGACGGCGCCGCCGTTCTCACGCAGCGTCAGCCACACCTGAGCGGCGCGGGCGTGCTTGACCACGTTATGCAGCGCCTCCTGTGCCACGCGGTAGGCGGCGGCCTGCGCGTCGGGCGTGAGGTGCGGCTCGCTGCCGAGGTCGGCGTGGACGGTCAGCCCGTGCCGCGCTTCCAGGGCGTGCGCGTGCTGGGTGAGCGCCGCCACCAGTCCGCCTTCTTCCAGCGCGTCGGGGCGCAGCGAAAACAGCAGGGCCTTCATTTCGCTGACCCCGCCCTCGGCCAGCCGGATGGTGTAGTCCAGGCTCGCCTGGGTGCGGGCCTGTCCCGCTTCGCTGGGGTCGCGTTCCAGGGCGGCGCGGGCGGTCTTGGCCCCCAGGGTGATGCCGTAGAGCGCCTGCGCCACGCTGTCGTGCAGCTCGCGGGCGAGCCGGGCGCGTTCCTCCTCGCCCGCCCGCCGGGAGGCCCGCTCGATGAGTTCGGCGGCGTGCAGCGCGGTTCCGGCGTGGTCGGCCATCGAAACCAGAAAGGCCAGTTCGTCGGCCCCCGGACGCAGGCCCGCCGGGTAGACGGCCCGCAGCGTGCCGCCGCTGACCCCGGCGGGCAGCGTCACCGGCAGGTCCGCCAGGGTGCGGTTTCCGTCCACCCACACGCGCACCTCGCCGGGGACGGGTGGGGGAGAGGCCAGCTCCGCTAGCGTCAGGCCACTCCACGCCTGCACCGTTCCCGCCGGGGTCAGGAGGGCTGCTCCCCGCGCCGTGCTTGCCGCGCACGCCTGCCGGGTGAGTTCGTGCAGCGTCGCGCCCAGGTCGTCGCCCAGCGCCACCCGGCCCGCCGCCCGCCGCAGTGCCAGCACCTCGCGCCGCGCCGCCTCGTCGCCGTCGGGGGCGAGCAGCGCCCGCGCCAGCCGTGACCACACCCGGCCCATCAGGTTGAGCACGCCCCCCGTGAGCAGCAGGCCGCCCAGCCCCAGCAGGACGCCGCCCGCCTGCGCCAGCGGCCCCGCCTGCACTGCGGCTCCCTTCCAGGCGAGCGGGGTGCCGGGCTGCCCCAGCCACAGCGGACTGCTCAGGCCCGCTGCCGTGAGGGCCAGCAGGCCGCCGAGCACCGCCCAGCTCAGCGCGGCCAGGGGAAGCTGCACCACGTGAAACAGCAGGGCGCGGTAGGTGGCCCCCTCGCTCAGCACGCCGCGCAGCCAGGGCAGCACCCCCGTGTAGGTGGGCGGCAGCGCCGGACGCGCAAACGTGACCCCCAGCAGCCGCGCCAACCCGCGCTGCACGTCCGCCAGCCCCCCCACCAGCCACAGCGACCCCAGCAGCAGCGCCGCGCCGAGCAGCACCGGCAGCGTCAGCACGCCCACGACCACGCCGCCGGTCAGCAGCGTCGCCGCCAGCAGCCCCGCCGGAAACGCCAGCAGCACGTACGCCGCCGTGCCCCAGGTGTGCCGGTCGAGCAGGTCGCCCAGCAGTCCTTCTTTTTTCACCTCCCGCAGTTCTTCACGCGCAGTCATGGACACCATCATGCGGGACAGGGTAGGGAGAAGGCGGGCGCAGGGCGTCGGTCTAAAGGTGGAGGGCTAAAGGGAAAAGGCTCCGTGACGGCTCAGCCCCCCGCCGTTTCTCAGCCTTCCACCGTTTTCCGGTATGCCGCGAGGTACTGCGGCACGATCAGGCGCGGATGAAAGCGCTCGGTCGCCGTGCGCCGCGCCGCCTGTCCCATCTGCCGGTACAGTTCCGGGTCGCGCAGAATCTTCAGGGCGCCGTGTGCCATGTCGTCCACGTCGCCCACCTGTGACAGAAAGCCGTTGACGCCGTGCTCGACGACTTCGGGAATCCCTCCGGCGTTCGACGCCACCACCGGCACCTCGCAGCTCATCGCTTCGAGCGCGGCGAGGCCGAAACTTTCGTGCGAACTGGTCAGCAAAAACAGGTCGCTGATGCCCAGCACCGTCTGCACGTCGGGAAACGACCCCAGAAACTGCGTGCGCCCGATGACCCCGAGTTCGCGGGCGAGTTCGAAGGCGCGGGCACGTTCGGGGCCGTCACCGATCATCAGCAGCCGCGCCGGAATCTCGGAAGCGATGCGGGCGAACACCTGCACCACGTCCTCGACCCGCTTGATGGGCCGGAAGTTGCTGACGTGGACGATGAGGGCTTCTTCGGGGTGCGCGAAACGGGCACGCACGCCGGGGTCGGTGATGCGGCGGAAGCGGTCGCTGTCCACGAAGTTGTGAATCACTTCGATGTCGCGGTCCACCCCGAACACCGCGCGCGTTTCGGCGGCGAGCGAGTGCGACACCGCCGTCACGTGGTCGCTGCGCTCGATGGCGTGGCGGGTGGTGTGGCGAAAGGCCGGTTCGGTGCCCACCAGCGTCACGTCGGTGCCGTGCAGCGTGGTCATCACCCGCGTCTTGCCGGTGATGGACCGGGCGTGCAGAGCGGCGCTGGCGTGCGGAATGGCGTAGTGCGCGTGGGTGAGGTCCACGCCGTGTTCCAGAATCACTTCGCTGAGCGTGTTGGCGGCGCTGAGTTCGGGAAACGGCTGCTCGAACAGCGCGTAGGCGAAGCCCCCGACCTGGTGAAAGTACGGCCCGCGCAGGCCCTGACACCCGGTGAGGCGAAACGGCATGGCGGCGCCGACGAAGTGGACCTCGTGCCCGGCGGCGGCCACCTTCAGGCCGAGTTCGGTGGCGACCACACCGGAGCCGCCCGCCCCGGTGTGACACAGCACCGCAATCTTGGGCGCGGTGCTGCTGGCGTCAGGCAGCGGCGGACAGGAGAACAGGCTCATCGCCGCGAAGTATAGGTGGACCGGGCAAAACGTGACCGTCCCCTGGCCTGCCAAAGCGCCCGTCCTGCTGGCCCCACGCGCTGGGCGGAAGTTGCCTGCCCGGCGTGTGCAGCGGGTATCATGTCCGGCATGACCGTTCTCCTTCCGCCACCCTGAGCGCAGGTCGAGGACGCCGTTTCCAGAGTTGACAATTTTTCAGGCCCCCACTGTCGGCCTGCCGGAGTACCCATGACTGCCCAAGAACACAACCCCGCCGCCCTGGAGCGCGAAATTAATCGCCGCCGGACTTTTGCCATCATCTCCCACCCCGACGCGGGCAAAACCACCATCACCGAAAAGCTGCTGCTCTACGGAGGCGCGATTCAGGAAGCCGGGTCGGTGACCGCCAAGGAAGGCCGCTCGCACACCAAGTCCGACTGGATGAGCATCGAGCAGCAGCGCGGGATTTCGATTTCGAGTTCGGCGCTGACCTTCGAGTACCGGGGCCGCCACATCAACCTGCTCGACACCCCCGGACACCAGGACTTCAGTGAGGACACCTACCGCACGCTCACCGCCGCCGACTCCGCGCTGATGGTGCTCGACGCGGCGCGTGGCGTGCAGGCGCAGACCGAAAAACTGTTCGCCGTGTGCCGCAACCGGGGCATTCCGATTCTGACCTTCGTGAACAAGATGGACAGGCCCGCGCAGGATCCCTTTGAACTCATCGCACAGGTCGAAGAAACGCTGAAAATCACCGCCGTGCCGCTGACCTGGCCGATTGGCGACGGCCCCGATTTCAAGGGCGTGTACGACCTCCAGACCGGGCAGGTACTCGCCTTCGAGCGCACGTCGGGCGGCAAACACCGCGCCCCGGTGCAGACCGCTGGCCTGGACGACCCGCAACTCGACGCGCTGGTGGGCCAAGACCTCGCCGCCAAGCTGCGCGAGGACGTGGAACTGATTCAGGGCGCGATGGCGGAATTCGACCAGGAGCAGTTCCTGAATGGCGAACTGACCCCGGTGTTCTTCGGCTCGGCCATGAACAACTTCGGGGTGGAGCACTTCCTGAGCAACTTCGTGGACCTCGCGCCGCCGCCCGGTGCTGTCGAGACCAACCTCGGTGAGCGCGAACCCACCGCCGGATTCGCGGGCTTCATCTTCAAGTTGCAGGCCAACATGAGCAAGCAGCACCGTGACCGCACCGCCTACATGCGGGTGATGTCGGGCGAGTTCGACCGGGGCATGGACGTGATTCACACCCGCACCGGGCGCAAGCTGCGGCTCTCGCAGGCGCATACGCTGTTCGCGCAGGACCGTGAAAAGGTCGAAGAAGCCTTCCCCGGCGACATCGTGGGCCTCGTGAACCCCGGCGTGTTCCAGATTGGCGACGTGGTCAGCGTGGACGGCAAGGTGACGCTGCCCAGCTTCCCGCGCTTTACGCCCGAAACCTTCGCCACCATCGCCCTGAGGGACGTGGGCAAGCGCAAGGCGTTCATGAAGGGCCTGACCCAGCTCGCCGAAGAAGGCGTGGTGCAGGTCTTTTACCCCACCGACGGGGCGCGTGACCCGTATCTGGGCGCGGTGGGGCCGCTGCAGTTCGAGGTGTTCCAGGCCCGCCTCAGCGAGGAATACGGCGTGGAAGTCGAGATGAACGTGACCAGTTATCAGCTCGTGCGCTGGCTGGCGGGCGACCCGACGAACGTGGCCCGCTTTGCCCGCCATGTGGAAGACGACCAGGGCCGCCCGGTGATGCTGTTCCGCTCCAAGTACGACCTCGAATACACCGCCGAGCAGCACCCGGAAATCGAGTTCCTGCCGCTGCCCAAGGACCTCACGCGGGTGTGATACGGATTCCGCTTAATTCCTGCACAGTCGGGCCTGTACAGTTGGGAAGGCGCCGCCTGTGCATCCATATCGCAGAATCCGTATTTTTTCCTACTCGCATCCGCTCGGATTGAATCTGAAACTACCAGATTCAATCGGAATCCGTATGAGGTCGTGGAGGGGGAAGGGGAGAGGGTGAAGTGTCACAACCCTTCCCCCTTCCCCCTCTGCCCTCCGCCCCTGAAAGGGTCTTGTGACGCCCGGCGCAGCACAATCCTTCCCCGTGCGTCTCCTTGTTTCCCTTCTACTCACCCTTGCCCTGAGCGTTTCTCCGGCGCTGGCGGTCCCGGTCAGCGGCTACGTTCTGGACGGGGTTCCGCTGGTCCGGCAGACCTACAACGCCTGCGGTCCGGCCAGCATCGCGCAGGTGCTGGGGTACTATGGCCTGAGCCTGAGCCAGCAGGAGATCAGCCGTCAGACCCGCGCCAGCGACCGCTCGTACATGACCGCGCAGGCCATCGTGGACTTTGCGCCGCAGGTCGGCCTGGGGGCGCGGCTGTATTCGGGCGGCAGCCTCCAGACCGTGCGGGCCGCCATCAAGCACGGCCTTCCCCTGATCGCCCTCCAGTCGCACATTCCGCAGCCGGGCAAGGTGATTCCCCACTGGCGCGTGGTCGTGGGCTACGACGACGCGGCGCGGCTGGTCTACCTGATGGACCCCCTGCTCGGCTACGTGGCGCTGGGCTTTGCCGATTTCGACCGGGTGTGGGAGGGGCAGCGCGGGCAGTTCGCGGTGATGTACCCGCCGCAACTGGAAGCGACGGTGAGAAAAGTCATCGGCTGAGGGCAGGGGCAAAGGGACAACGGAAAAGCCGCCCGCATGTGACTTGCGGGCGGCTCTTTCGTTCTGTCTGTTCCCAATCCAGGCTTACTTCAGCGTTTCCAGCGCCTTTTTCAGAATGGCGTCCTGTTCCACGTCCACCACCGCTTCGCCCTGCACGGCGCTGCGGTCCCGGCGCTTGATTTCGCCCACGTAGGTGAATTTGCCGTCCTTGTCGGCGGTGACCTTGACCGGCTGCCCGCCGACCGTGAGGGTGACGGTGGTGCCGGGCGCCACGCCGCTGCCGCTGAAGTTCAGCGGGACCGGGAAACGGGTGTCCTTCACGATGATGTCGGGGGTGATGCCCTTTTTCTGAATTTCGCGGCCTGCGGGCGTGACCCAGGCGCTGTTGACGATGGCGACCTTGCCGCCGTCGGGCAGCGTGATCGGAATCTGCGCCACGCCCTTGCCGAAGGTCTGCTCGCCGATGATGGTGGCCCGCTTGCTGTCCTGCAGGGCGCCGCCGACCACTTCGCTGGCGCTGGCGCTGTTTTTGTTGACCAGCACCACCAGTTTGCCCGTGTAATCGCTGGCCTGTTTGCGGGCGCTGCCGTACACCTCGGGCTGGGCGTCGCGCTCGCGCAGGCTGACGATGGGGCCGCTTTGCAGGAACTGGTCGGCCACGTCCACCCCGGCAGTCAGCAGGCCGCCGCCGTTGTCGCGCAGGTCCAGAATCAGCTTCTGCACGCCGCGCTTTTTCATGTCGGCAATCGCGGCGCGAAACTGCGCACTCGCCTGCTCGTTGTAGAAGGTGTTCAGTGCCACGTAACCGACGTTGCCGGGCAGGACGGTCTTTTCGACGCTGATGATGGTGACCTTCTGGCGGGTGAGCTTGACGGTGTAGGGCTTGCCCGCGCGGGCGAAGGTCACGTCCACCTCGGACCCGACCGGGCCGCGCACCAGTTTGACGATGTCGGTGAGTTTGGCGGTGCTCACGTCCTTGTCACCGATCTTGAGAAACACGTCACCGATCTGCACGCCGCCCTTGAAGGCGGGGTTGTCCTTGTAGACGTTGTCCACCTTGCCGCCGGTGCCGTCGCTGTTGGCCGAAAGCAGCGTGACCCCGATGCCCCCGAACGACCCCGAGAGGTCCTGCTGCGACACGGCGTTGTCCTCGGGTTCGGTGTAGTAGGTGAATTCGTCTTCCAGGCTGGCGAGGGCGCCGGTGATCGCGCCGCGCAGCACCTTTTCCTGGTCCACGGGGTAGAGGTAGTAGCGATTGAGGTCGTTGAGCACCTGCACCAGGCTCTTGCCCTCGGGCGTGCTGGCGAGCGTCTGGGTGGTGTAGCCGCTCATCTGTGCGGCGGCGACAGCGGCGGTCACGGCGAGGGTGCCAGCCACCAGAGCAATGCGGTTGCGGTTCATCTTTCCAGCATAGGCCCGGCGCCTGACAGCGGCATGAAGTCTGTTTGAGTGCCGCCCATCTGCCCTCGCCCCCAGCCCCTCGCCCCAGCGCAGTCGCGCCCTGGCCGACATGAGAAGCGCCCCCATTTGCCCTTCATGGTTGCCCCGGGGGGGTGGGCTATGCTGGCACGCGAGCATGTTGCCACCATCACTTTTGCCGCTCCCCTGTCCTCTGCTCTCCGGTTCTCCGTCTGGCCTGGCGTGGGAACCCCTGGCCTGGGAGGCTGTGGCGTGCGGCTCTCAGGCGTGGCAACCAGTCCGGAGCGCCGGGTGATCGAGTTCGAGCAGGTCACGCTGGAATACCCCGCCACCCGGACCCTGGCCCTGGATAACCTGACGGTCAAGATCGGCAAGGGAGAGTTCGTCTACCTTGTCGGGCACTCGGGGGCGGGCAAAAGCAGTTTCATGAACCTGATTCTCAAGCGGGCGCTGCCCACCCGGGGCGAAGTGCGGGTGGCGGGGCAACCGCTTTCGCACTACCGGGGCCGCCGCACCCCGCTGCTGCGCCGCCGCATGGGCACCGTCTTTCAGGACAACCTGCTGCTGGGGCACCTCAACGCCTACGACAACGTGGCCTTCGCGCTGCGGGTCATCGGCGTGCCGCAGCGCGAGTGGCCGGGCCGGGTGTCGGCGGCGCTGCGAACGGTGGGGCTGGAACACAAGACCCACGCCCTGCCCATGCAGCTTTCGCTGGGCGAGCAGCAGCGCGTCGCCATCGCCCGCGCCATCGTGTCGGACCCGCCGCTGCTCCTGGCCGACGAACCCACCGGCAACCTCGACCCCGACCACAGCCGCGAGGTGCTGCGGGTGCTTCAGGGCGTGCATCTGCGCGGCACGACGGTGGTGGTGGCGACCCACGCCCGCGACCTCGTCGAAACCTACCGCTCCCGCACCCTCACCCTGCGCCGGGGCAAACTGGTGCGCGACGAACATCTGGGGGGCTACGCCCTGTGAACTACCATCTCCGTCAGGCGTTGCTCGCCATGCGGGCCAACCTGACCGCCACCCTGTCCACCCTGACCACCATGACCCTGACCCTGCTGACCCTGGGCGGGGTGCTGCTGCTGACGCTGAATGTCAACCGCACGCTGGAACGGCTGGAATCGCAGGTGGAAGTGGCCGCCTACCTGACCCCCGCCGCCGACGAACAGGCGCTGCTGGAGGTCACTCGGGCCTACCCGCAGGTCTTGCAGGCGCGGCTGGTGAGCAGCGAGGAAGTGCTCAAGGAAATGACCCGCGATTATCCCTACACCCGTGAGGCCACCGCGCTGACCGGCAACCCTTTTCCCGACACGCTGCGGCTGCGGGTGGGCAAGCTGGAAGACTCGCGCCGGGTGGCGGCGGCGGTCGAGGCCCTGCCCGGCGTGGAAAGCGTGGAGTACGGCGAAAACTACGTGGACTCGGCGGTGCGCGCACTCACGGCGGTGCGGGCGGTGGGCTACGGCATGGTCGCGCTGCTGCTGGTGGGCACCCTGCTGAGCATTCTCAACGCGGTGCGCGTCGCCATGTTCGCCCGGCGCGACGAAATCAGCGTGATGCGGCTGCTGGGCGCCACCCGGTCCTTTATCCGGATGCCGCACCTGATCGAGGGGCTGCTGGTCGGCGGCGTGGCGGCGGTGCTGGCGGTGATGGCCCTCGCGTGGGGCTACCGGGTGCTGGCCGAGCGGCTGGCGCTCTTTGCCCCGATTTTTCCGGTGGTGACCGACTGGGACGTGCTGTGGCCGCTGCTGATCGGGGTCGGACTGCTGGGCGTGCTGCTCGGGCTGATCGGCAGCCTCTTCGCGACCCGCCGCTACCTGCGGGAGCTGGAGTGAAAAGCTCGCCGCGCGGAGGCTGGCGGGTGTCCTGGCCCGCCGGGGCACTGCTCACGGCGGCGCTGCTGGGGGCCGTGGCCGGGCCGCTGGAGGGGCTGGCCCGCGCGCAGAACGCGCCCGCCAACCTCGCCGGGGGCACCGAACTGACCAGCCGCCGCCTGGAGCAGCTTCAGCGCCAGCTCATCGAGCAGCGCCGCCTGAGCGCGCAGCAAAAGCGGCAACTGACCGAAGTCCGTGCCCGGCTGCGGCAGCTCAGCGCCCGGCAGCGCGAGGCCCTCGACCGACTCGACGCCCTGACCAGCGAGGTCACGACCCTGGAAAACGAGCTGGCCGACGTGCTGTCCCGGGTGTCGGCGGCCACCCGCGCCCTGCGTGAAACCGAGGCCCAGATTCGCGTGACCCGTTCGCAGGTCGAGGCCCTCAAAATCGACGCCCGCGCCGTCATGAAGGCGCTCTACCGCGCCCGTGACACCCAGTACATGCGGCTGCTCTCGCAGTCGAGCAGCGTGTCGGACATGCTGATTCGGCTGGACTACGCCAACATGGCCGGGCAACGCAACGTGGAGGTGATGACCCGGCTGCGCGAGGCCGCCGCCGAGCTGACCACCCAGCAGCTCCGTCAGCGCCAGCAGACCGACGCGCTGCGGGAATTGCAAGGCGAGCAGCAGACCAAACTGGCCGAGCTGCGTGACCGCCGTACCCGTCAGGCCGGGCTTCTGACCGAACTGCGGCAATCCCAGCAGGGGCAGCAGGCGGTGGCGGTGCGCACCCAGGCGCAGCAGGCGCTGACCGCCCAGACCATCGACGCGCTGGTGGGGGGCGTGGTCCGGGAACGTACCCGTCTGGAAGAGGAGCGCCGCCGCCGCCTGGAAGAGGAGCGCCAGCGCCGTGAGGCCGAGGCCCGCCGCATTCGTGAGGCCCAGGAACGCGCCCGCAAGGAGGCCGAGCGCCTGGCCCGCATTCGCGCCGAGCAGGAGCGCAAGGCCCGCGAAGCCGCCGAAGCCGCCCGCCAGAAGGCTCTGGCCCAGGCCCGCGCCGCCGCCGAAGCCCGTGCCCGCGCTGAAGCCAGAGCACGTGCTGAGGCCCAGGCCAGAGCGCAGGCCCAGGCCCGTGCCGAAGCGCAGGCGCGTGCCCAGGCGCAGGCCAGAGCGGCAGCCCAGGCCGAAGCAGCGGCCCGTGCCCAGGCCTCGGCGCAGGCCGCCGCCGCTGCCCGCGCCGAAGTGCAGGCCCGCGCCGCCCGGCAGGCGCAGCAGCAGGCCCAGGCCGCCCAGAAGGTCCGTGAGCAGGCCGTGGCCCGCGAGCAGCGCGACCTGCAGGCGCAGCGGGCACAGGCCGAGCAGCAGGAACGGCAACTGGCGGCCGAGCTGGCCCCGCTGCCCGCGAGCAGCAGCCACGACCTCGGGTTTCCGCTGCCGGGCGGCAAGGTGGCGGCGCCCTACGGCACCTCGGGGGCGCAGTGGGCGGTCATCAGCGGGCCGGCAGGAGACCGGGCGGTGGCCGCGCAGACCGGTCACGTCATCGCCTCGGCGTACTACGCGGCGCTGGGCTGGGTGATTCTGCTCGACCACGGCAACAACGTCATCACGGGTTATTTCGGCCTTCAGGACACCCTGGTCGAAGTCGGGCAACGGGTCGAGCGCGGCACGCCGCTGGGAACCACGGGCGGCAGCCATATCTTCGGCCCGGACCGCATGGCCTTTCAGGTCCGCAACGGGGAAACGCCGGTGGCTCCACCGTTCTGATACGGCTTCGAAAAAGAGTTTGGGGATCCAAAATGTTTTTCCGAGCAGAGCGAAGCGGCGCAGGGCCGATAGAAGCGCTCCCTAGAGCAGTTCTCCGAATTACGTGATGCGCGGAACGGCACCCCGCATCACTCCATTCTCCGCCCTGCTGAGTGTTTTGCACTCGCTCCGCTCGCCAAAAAGACGTAACGTCTTTTTGTCAAATGCTCTAGCCCGCTTTCAGCGCGGGGAGGAGAAGAAAGTACGGGGCTGGGCGACGCGGACTTATACGGATTCCGATTGAATCTGGTAGTTTCAGATTCAATCCGAGCGGATGCGAGTAGGAAAAAATACGGGTTACGCGATATGGATGCACAGGCGGCGCTTTCCCGACTGTGCAGGAATTAAGCGGAATCCGTATTATATCACTTTGAAAAATAGATTTCCCATAAAATCTATTTTTCCGAGCGGGGCGAGCAGAAGAAGATACGGGTTTGAGCGAAGCGGAGCGCATTCAGGCGCTTTTCCTGGATGCGCGTAGTATAGTTCAAACCCGTATTGCAAAGCTGAGAAGCCGAGCACATTCGGGCGCTTTCCTCGGATGTGTGGAGGAAAGCCCAGCCCCGAATGTCCCTCAAGCAGGCCGGGGAGCGGAGGCACGCTGTCCTCCGCTCCCCGGCCTGCTCCTATCCTTACCAGCCTGCGCCGAAGTTCTGCACCCAGTAATGCCGGTAGGTGCTCGCGGCGCTGGTGCCGTAGCCCACGCCGATGTCCTTGAACGCCGGGTTCATGATGTTGGCGCAGTGGCCGGGGCTTTGCAGCCAGCCCTGCACCACGGCCTCAGGGGTGGGCTGCCCGGCGGCGATGTTTTCTCCCGCCGTGCGCCAGGAGTACCCCGCCGCCGTGATGCGCTGCGAGAAGCTGCGTCCGTCGAGGCTGGTATGGCTGAAGTAGTTTCTGCTCGCCAGGTCGGCGGCGTGGTCCTGCGCGGCCCGTTCCAGCAAGCTGTTGTAGGTCAGGGCGGGCGCGGCGGCGTAGGCGACCGTCCCGCAGCTCCGCGCCTGGGCCCGCGCCGCATTCGTCAGATCGAAGACCTGCTGAGCAAAGGAGCTGCCGGGCACCCCCTGGGCCGCTATGGGGCTCGGCGGCGTGCCCGCAGGCTGACCTGTTTCGGTCGTGGCGTCTCCGACGGCCTGGCCGCCTGGGTGGGCGGAAAAGTCCGGCAGCTTCTGTTGACCGCAGGCCACCAGACTCAGCAGCAGGGCGGGGGTGAGGGCGAGCCACGCTTTGCTTTTGGGCATGGCTTATTAGAAATTAAGTTTTCCCTCAAGCCATGAGGATTCTGTCCTCATCTCTCATTCAGATAAAAAGCTGTGACGAAGCGGGTTTTCTCAAAACCATGTGAACTTTCTAGCAAAAGTAAGTCATGAAATGCACATTTTTCTGCGGGTCTTCAGGGCTGCTTTGACCAGCGGCGGCTTGCGCTGCCCTTGCGAGAAGGTGCGGGTGGGGGCGGGGCGTGTTTGAATGGGAGGCGAACTGTTCGCCATTCGCTCTGTTGCCGAGGAGGCCGCCCCCATGTTCCGAATCCTGACCGTTGTGCCGCTGCTGGCCCTGGGCCTGTCGCTGTCCGCCTGCGCCGACCTCGGCCAACCCACCGTCCGCGCCGAGCTGAAAAATGCCGAGGGCCAGGTCGTGGGCCAGGCCACCTTCCGCCCCGAACCCATCGGCACCCGCGCCAGCGTGGAGGTCAGCGGCCTCCAGCCGGGGCCGCACGCCCTGCATATCCACGAACATCCCAGGTGTGAATCCGGCCCCGACGCCGAGGGCAAAATCATCCCCTTTGGCGCGGCGGGCGGCCACTTCGACCCCGGCGCGAGCAAAAACCACGACTCGCCGCATACGACCAACGACAGGGGTCACGGCGGCGACCTGCCGATGATCGAGGTCGGGGAAGACGGCAAGGGGAAACTCAACTTTGACACCAACCGCCTGAAGATGAGCGGCCAGACCAGCATTCTGGGCCGCAGCGTCGTCATCCATGCCGGGGCCGACGACTACCAGACCGACCCCGCAGGCGGCAGCGGCGGGCGCGAACTGTGCGGCGTGTTGCAGGCCATTAACTGAGCTATGCCCCTCACCCTCACTGGCCTGCGCCGTACCCTCGCGGACATGGACGCCCCCGAACTCCGCGCCCTGCTGGAAGACCTGTATAGAGCCAGCGCCGCCAATAAGCGCCTGCTCACTGCCAAGCTGCAAGGCGACAACAGCGAACTGCGGGCCAAGCTGGAGAGCGAACTGAAGAAAGCCTTTGGAACGCCAGAGCGCACTGCTACTTTCCGCGTCAGTGGAGCGAAAAATGCGCTGGCCGACTATGTAAAGGTCGCTGCCCCGCTAGACGCCCTGGACGCCGAACTGCGGTACGTGGAGGCGGCGATGGACTGCCTGGGCACTTACGGCGGCTGGCCCGACAACAACTACAGCAGCACCGAGAAGGTCTGGGAAGGCTTGCTGAAGCGGGCCAAGAAGCTGCCGGACGACGCCTTGCCGCATGACCGCTTTCAGGCCATTGCTAAACGGGCTTACAACGTTGGTCTGGACGGGATTCCCTACGAATATGACGTTTTTCGGGGCCTGCACGACGACGATGAGGACGACGAGCTAGAGGATTGAGCGGACGGATTTACTCCCCAACAATCATCAGCGGCCCTTCCTTCCGCGTCGGCACCTCAAAGCCGTCAAAATACTGGGCGGCCAGTTCCTCTGTCAGCCTGAAGTCATCAGAATGCCCGCCCTGCCGCGCGCGCACACGCTCCAGCACCGTTTTGCGGGGCGTCGCCAGATAAATTGTTCCCGGCACAATACCCAGCGGGGCCAGCAGCGCCCGGTACTCGTCGCGCATCTGCCGCGAGTGGAAGGAGAAGTCCAGCACCACGTCCCGCCCTTCCCGCACTAGCGTCAGCAGACGCGTTTGCAGTTCGGCCTGGATTGCGGCGCGGATTTCCGGCGGCAGCGGCATGGTCTTGATGCCCCGTTCCCACGCCACTACGTCGGTGGAAAGCCGGGTCATCCCCTGGGCTTCCAGTTGCCGGGCGTAGGTGGATTTCCCCGAACCGGCGGGGCCGCACATGAAGATGACTCGGCTCATGATACGGATTCCGCTTAATTCCTGCACAGTCGGGAAAGCGCCGCCTGTGCATCCATATCGCAGAATCCGTATTTTTTCCTACTCGCATCCGCTCGGATTGAATCTGAAACTACCAGATTCAATCGGAATCCGTATGAGGCCGATTTTATTCCTGCTCAAACCGCCGAATCACGTCCCGGCTAATCACCAGCCGCTGCACCTCGTCCGTGCCTTCGCCGATGCGGGTCAGGCGGTTGTCGCGCCACATGCGCTCGACGGGGTATTCCTTGATGTAGCCGTAGCCGCCGAGCATCTGAATGGCCTCGTCGCAGGCTTCCACGCCCACGGTGGTGGCGTACAGCTTGGCGCGGGCGACGGACACGGTGAAGTTCTGGCCCGCGTCCTTGAGGTCGGCGGCCTTGCGAATCAGCAACCGGGCGGCTTCCAGTTTGGTGTCCATGTCGGCCAGGCGGAAGGCGATGTTCTGGTTGTAGGCAATCGGTTTGCCGAACTGTTTGCGCTCCAGCGTGTAGCGGGCGGCGTACTCGTAAGCGCCGCGCCCCAGGCCCAGGCCCATCGCGGCAATGCCCACGCGCCCGCCGTCCAGCACCTTCATCACGTCCTTGAAGGCGTTGCCGCGTTCGCCCAGCAGGGCGTCGGCGGGCAGGTGAATGTCCTCGAAGATCAGTTGGGCGGTGTCGGACGAGCGCAGGCCCAGTTTGTCTTCCTTGCGGCCAATGCTAAAGCCCTTTACCTCGTCGCGGTTGAACACGAAGGCGCTGATGCCGTCGTTCTTGCCCTTGCCTTCGCGGGCGGGGTCGGTGCGGGCCAGCACCACGTAGGTGCCCGCCACGCTGCCCTGGGTGATGAAGTTCTTGGAGCCGTTCAGAATCCAAGAGCCGTCGGGCTGCTCTTTGGCGTTGCTGAGCATCCCGCCGCTGTCCGAGCCGCTGCCGGGTTCGGTCAGGCCCCACGCGCCCAGTTTCTCGGCGCTGGCGAGGGCAGGCAGGTACTTCCGTTTCTGCTCCTCGGTGCCGCCAATCAGGATGTGGCCCTGGCACAGGCTGTTGTGGGAAGCCACCGTCAGGCACAGCGAGCCGTCCACCGCCGCGATTTCCTCGATGATCTGGGCAAAGGTCGCCGTGTCCAGGCCCGCGCCGCCGTACTCCTCGGGGGTCTGCGCCCCCATGATGCCCATTTCGCCCAGTTCCTTCACGATGTCGAAGGGAAATTCGCCCGTCTGGTCGCGTTCGGCGGCTCCGGGTTCCACCTTGTTTTTCAGGAAGGTCTTGAGGCTGGAAATGATGGTGCGCTGGTCGTCGTTCAGGGGGGTGAGGTTGGGGTTTTGCATCTTAGTTCTTCTCCTTGTCAATAATCGGTTCGTCGCTGTAATAGAGAGTGCCGATGGTAAGTAGGACTTCCTCGGCGAAAAGGGTCAGGCCCGTGAGCAAGGTTTGGATTTGTGCCGGACGTAGGTCGGACAGCAGGAAGGAGGCGTCAATCATCAGATTGAGGGTGCCGTCCTCGTCGCTGCTGAGAACACTGCGAGCAAAAACGCACTCGTCGCGCACTTCGGCCAGAAGCTCTGGCACCTTTCCCATATCTGGTAACTCACGCGGGTCAATCGGTGCAAAGTGCATCGCTCGCACAGCTATAGCTCTCGGCCCAAGCTCCAGCGTATCCAGGACAACTTCTACGCCATCATCAGGCAGCGAGGGGCCACCCCTGACAATGGCAAAAAGCACTTCAGCTTCAAAAGCAGTTTCGATGTCCAAAGCATCCAGCTTCTCGGACAGTTCGCGGAGCAGCGGTGGCATCGGCTCAGTCATACTTGAAACACGCCCACCCGGAATTCTTCCTGCTTCGGGTTCTGGGCACAGGCTTCCAGCGCCCGAATCAGCCGCTCGCGGGTGTCTTGCGGTTCGATGATTTCGTCCACCCACAGGCGGGCGGCGGCGTAGCGGGGGTCGAGTTCGGTGTCGTATTTGGATTTCACCTCGTCGTAAAGGCGCTGCAACTCCTCGTCGTCGGGGTCGTGACCAGCGCGTTTCAGGGCTGCCAGTTGAATGTCCAGCAACGTCTTGGCCGCCGCGTTGCCGCTCATCACGGCGTATTTGGCGCTGGGCCACGCGAAGATGAAACGCGGGCCGTAGGCTTTGCCGTTCATGGCGTAGTTTCCGGCCCCGAAACTGCCGCCCGTGATGATGGTGATTTTGGGCACGACACTGTTGCTCACGGCATTCACCAGCTTGGCCCCGCGCCGGATGATGCCTTCTTGCTCACTGTCGCGGCCCACCATGAAGCCCGTCACGTCGCTCAGGAACACCAGCGGCACGCCCGCCTGGTTCGCGTCGAGGATGAAGCGGGCGGCCTTGTCCGCGCTGTCGCCGTAGATGACGCCGCCGACCTCGATGCGGGTGCGCAGGCCGGGTTCGCCGCCCGACTTCAATTTCTTCTTGATGACGGTGCGCTGATTCGCCACGAACGCCACCGGGTAGCCGCCCATTCGCGCAAAGCCGCAGACCAGCGTCTCGCCGTATTCGGGCTTGAATTCGTTGAACTCGCCCCCGTCCACGATGCTGGTGATGAGGTCGCGCACGTCGTAGGTCTTGGAGCCGTCGAAGCCGACCAACTCGGTCAAATCCCGCTCGGGGGCGGGGCGCGTTTCCTTGCGGCGGCGGGCGAACGGGGCGGGGTCGCCCTGGGCGTACAGGTCGGCCAGGGCGCGGATGCGGGCAATGGCGGCCTCGTCGTCCTTTTCCTTGTAGTCCACCGTGCCCGCAATGGAGGCGTGCATGCTCGCGCCGCCCAGCTCCTCGGACTCCACGACCTGCCCAATCGCGGCCTTGACCAGCGCGGGGCCAGCCAGATACAGGCCGCTGCCCTCGGTCATGATGAGGGTGTCGCACATCACCGGGAGGTACGCGCCGCCCGCCACACAGTTGCCCATAATCGCGGCAATCTGCGGAATGCCCCGCGCCGACATGCGGGCGTTGAGGTAAAAGACCCGCCCGAAGTCGTCCTGGTCAGGGAAAATCTCGTCCTGCATGGGCAGGTACACGCCCGCCGAGTCCACCAGATACACCACGGGCAGGTGGTTTTCCAGCGCAATCGTCTGCGCCCGGATGACCTTTTTGGCGGTGATGGGGAAAAACGCGCCCGCTTTCACGGTGGCGTCGTTGGCGACAATCATCCAGGGGCGACCCCCGATGGTGCCGATGCCCGCCACGGTGCCCCCGCTGGGGCAGCCGCCCACGTCCTCGTACATGCCGTACCCGGCGAAGGTCATCAGCTCGTCGAAAGGGGTGCCGGGGTCGGTCAGCCGCGCGATGCGTTCGCGGGCGGTCAGGCGGTTCTTGTCATGCTGGCGCTGCTGGGCCTTGGGGCCACCGCCAGCGCGGACTTGTTGCTGGTCGGCCCGGAGGCGCTGTAGTTCGCGTTGCCAAACAGGTTGAGCTTGCGCCGAAGCGCCGTCGGTTGCTGTCATGTGTGGCCGCAGTCTAACAAACGCCCGTTAGGTTGGGGAGGGGGTCGCGGCTCCTTTCAGCGTGTGGGAATGCCCGCAGGCCACCCCTTCACCACGCTCACCCCGCGCCACGCCGGATAATCGGTGAGGTCGGCAGGCCCGATGGACACCCATTTTCCGGCCTTCCAGGGCGTGAGTTGCTGGTGCCCACCGACAGAAAACAGCGCGTAGAAATTGCGCCGCGCCCCGTCATACTCCGAGAGCCTGACCAAGAGTTGCGGTTGGCTGGCCCGGAAGCTAAGGACCCGTGAGCGCCCCGCCGCGTCCCGCGTGCAGAAAGCTGCGCCGCCCCTCACTTCCAGCCCGCCGAGGTCGGCAGGAAGCTGCGCCCGCCCGGTGATGCGTTCGGGGTGATTGCCCCAGTAGTTCCTGCCCGCTGCGCCCGAAAAGCCCGACGAGGACGAGAGAAAACTGTCGTTGCCCAGCCCACGACAGTCCACCCGCACCGCTGGCAGCAGCGCGAAAGCCACGCAGCCCGCCAGCCACAGCCAGGGCACCAGCACGGGTTGACCCTTTTCCCGCCGCGCCCGTCCGACCATTTGCGTGATCAGCGCCAGGGCTGCGGCGATGACCGCTCCGCCGAGCAGCAGCGTCGGCAACAGCGCCCAGAGGCTCAGCGGCAGCGGGTTGTCAGGCGAAAGCACCATTCGCAGCCCCACCACGCCCGCGCCGCCCAGCCACAGCACCAGCCCCAGCAGCGCCACGGTAAAAAACGAGCGCGAGAACGTCCAGCCGCCTTGCCCCCGTCTGGGCGCGAACGTCCACAGCGCCGCGCCGCCCAGCCACAGCGCCAGCAGTGCGGGCAGCGGGACGCCCCAGACGAACCAGGACAGGAGATAACCGAGGGCAAAGGCGAGGGGGAGATAAAGGCGGTTCATGGGTAAGTCCTCGGAGGGCGCGGCGACTTCGGGCGGTAGGGCGGCACAGGCGGGGAACGCGTCCCAGCCCAGCCCACCATAGGGCGAACGGCGCTCGCCAGGGGTGACGACCTGGAAGACCGACGGGCAGAAGCCAAAAGAAAAAGAGCTGGAGCAGCGGCCCCAGCCCTTGTTCTTACGCCGTTTTCAGGCGTTGCGGATGTGCTCGATAATCTTGTCGGCGAACTCGCTGGTCTTGACCTCGGCCGCACCTTCCATGCCACGTGCGAAGTCGTAGGTCACGACTTTCTGCTGGATGGTGGCGTCCAGACCCTTCAGAATCAGGTCGGCGGCTTCGGTCCAGCCCATGTAACGCAGCATCATCTCACCGCTGAGAATCACGCTGGAGGGGTTGATGACGTCCTTGCCCGCGTACTTGGGCGCGGTGCCGTGGGTCGCCTCGAAGATGGCGTGCCCGGTCACGTAGTTGATGTTCGCGCCGGGGGCGATGCCGATGCCGCCGACCTGCGCAGCGAGCGCGTCGGAGACATAGTCGCCGTTGAGGTTCAGGGTGGCGATCACGTCGTACTCGGTGGGACGCAGCAGGATCTGCTGGAGGAAGTTATCCGCGATCACGTCCTTGATCACGATGCCGTTCGGAAGCTGGCACCAGGGGCCGCCGTCGATTTCCACCGCGCCGAATTCGCGCTTGGCGAGTTCATAGCCCCAGTCGCGGAAGCCGCCCTCGGTGAACTTCATGATGTTGCCCTTGTGGACCAGGCTCACACTCTTGCGCCCGTTGTCGATGGCGAACTGGATGGCGGCGCGGACCAGGCGCTCGGTGCCTTCCTTGCTGACGGGCTTGACCCCGAAGGAGGAGGTCTCGGGGAAACGAATCTTGGTGACCTTCATTTCGCGGGTCAGGAAGCCGCGCACCTTCTCGGCCTCGTCGGTCCCGGCCTTCCACTCGATCCCGGCGTAGATGTCTTCGGTGTTTTCACGGAAGATCACCATGTTCACGTCCTGGGGGCGCTTGACGGGGCTGGGCACGCCGTCGAAGTACTGCACCGGACGCACGCAGGCGTACAGGTCGAGTTCCTGACGCAGCGCCACGTTGATGGAGCGGATGCCGGTGCCGACCGGGGTGGTCAGCGGTCCCTTGATGCCGAACAGGTACTCGCGGAAGGCCACCAGGGTGCTTTCGGGCAGCCACTGGTTCTCGCCGTAGACCTCCAGCGCCTTTTCACCGGCGTAGACTTCCATCCACTCCAGCTTGCGCTCGCTGCCGTAGGCCTGTTCCACCGCCGCGTCGAAGACCCGCACGCTGGCCCGCCAGATGTCGGGGCCGGTGCCGTCGCCTTCCACGAAGGGAATGATGGGGTGGTTGGGAACGGTCAGCTTGCCGTTCTGCATCGTGATCTTTTCGCCCTGTTCGGGCACCTTGATGTGCTTGTCCATGCCTGCTTACTTTACCCCAACACTGGGATTTCGGCAGACGCTGTTCTCGGTTGTCCCCCACGACTGAACCCGGTCTACCGGGACGTGACCTGCCCTACATTTCAGTTCCCCCATTCTTGGGCCGCACATTTTCACGCCGCAGCGCCCAAGCCTGTGCCCAGGAGACCAGGGGCAAGCGCGAAGCGGGCGACGGCCACCGGGTTTTCCTCCTTCCTGAAGAACGGTTCCCACTCCGGGGGCCGGTTTGCCGTGCGGCCAACGAACAACGCCCCAGCCTAAGCCGGGGCGCTGCGCTCCTTGAGGCGTCATACGGATTCCGCTTAATTCCTGCACAGTCGGGAAAGCGCCGCCTGTGCATCCATATCGCAGAATCCGTATTTTTTCCTACTCGCATCCGCTCTGCTGCGCAGCTTTGCAAGTCGGATTGAATCTGAAACTGCCAGATTCAATCGGAATCCGTATCAGCCTTCCAGAATCGCTTCGTGGGTGACTTCCACGTTGCCCTGCATGATGCGGCTCAGGGGGCATTTCTCGGCGGCGTCCTTGACGTGCGCCTCGAAGTCGGCCTGGTCGGAGCCGGTCAGCTTGCCGCGCACGGTGAGGTGCATGCGGCTGATTTTGAAGCCCGCGCCGTCCTTGACCATCTCGCAGGTGGCGTCGGTGTCGAGCGCCTGAATCTCGTGGCCGTGCGCGGAAATCAGCGCCGAGAGCTGCATGGTGAAGCACCCGGCATGGGCGCTGGCGAGCAGTTCCTCGGGGTTGGTGCCCTGGCCGTTTTCGAAGCGGGTCCGGAAGGAATACTGCGCCTGCGACAGCACCCCGCTTTCGGTGCTCACAGTGCCGTTGCCGGACTTGAGGTCGCCTTCCCAGTGGGCCGAAGCCTTGCGTGCAATGTCTGCCATAAGCCCAGTGTGAGGGCGCCTGTCCTCACGGCACCTCAGAAAACGGCCAAGCCGCCTTTATGCTGTCCGCCGATGCTGCCCGACCATGCTGCCTGCTGCCCGCCGATGTGCGGATGCCGGGCTGAGAGTACCGGGCTGAGAGTACCGGGCGAACGCGAACGCCCGCTACACTCGCTACACTGCCGGAATGCAGAGCGAAACGTGGAATATCCCGCAGGCGCCGGTCACGGGTTACGTCTGGACTGCTGCGGCTCCCCGCGCCGCCGTGCTGCTCACGCACGGTCTGGGGGAGTACGCCCGGCGCTACGTGGACCGGTATCACGCGCTGGTGCCGGAACTGGTGCGGGCCGGGTACACGGTGTACGCCTACGACCAGCGCGGACACGGCGACTCGCCCGGCGCACGCGGACTGGTGGACACGGCGGCGCTGCTGGACGACCACTTCCGGGCACGTGAAGCCCTGCGTGGTCAGCCCCTTCCCGTCTACGCCTTCGGCCACAGCCTCGGCGGGCTGATTACGGCGGCGAGTGTGGCCCGTGACCCGCGTGGCCTGAGCGGGGTGATTCTGAGCAGCCCCGCCCTGCTGATCGGGGAAGGGCAGCCGCCGCTGACCAAGCGTCTGGCCCCGCTGCTGGCCCGCCTCGCCCCCGCGCTGCCCGTGACCGACCTGGGCACGTCCGGCCTGTCCCGCCTGAGCGACGAGGTGAGCGCCTACGAAGCCGACGAGAGCATCTATCACGGCAAGGTCAGCGCCCGCACCGCCTGGACCATGCTCAGGCTCAGCGGCGAGCTGTGGGCCGACTATCCGCGCTGGCGCCTGCCCACGCTGCTGCTGCACGGCGACCAGGACCGCCTGACCGACGTGCGCGGCACCCGGCGCTTTTTCGAGACGATTCCTGCGCCGGACAAGACCCTGCGGATTGTTGAGGGCGGCTACCACGAACTGCTCAACGACGAGCCGCGTGACGAGGTGCGCCAGCTGATTCTGGACTGGCTGGGAGAGCGCACGGCAGGCTGAAGGCCGGGTGCTCCCGGTTCAGGGCACGATGTTCAATTCTCCCACGTCCTGCTGCGGCTGCTGGGGAGAGAGGGACGCCTGCGCCGGCTGCGAGTGCGGCTCGTGCGTTTCGCCGTACAGACCGTTGGCGTCCTGGTCGCGGCCTGCGCGGACGCGGTAGCTGCCTTCACCGAGGTAAGCGGTAAAGCCGCCGAGGGCATTCATGGCCGGGCGGTAGACGTGGCCCTGACCGTCGTCGAGCAGGACCCCCAGCGCGTCGCTGACCGCCGGAGCGCCGAGGGCCGCCGCCGCGTTGACCATGCCGGAGCCGTAGAACTCGTCGCGCCCAGCCGGGCCGAGGTCGGTGCTGGTGGCGACCAGCCGGGCGAGGGTGTCCTGCGGCCCGCTGGTCACGCCCTTGCTGAGCAGCAGCGCAGCGACGGCGGCCACCTGTGGCGTGGCCTGCGAGGTGCCCGCCATGACGACGTAGTTGGGCTGGTTCTTGGTGTAGTCCCAGCCGGTGGACACGATGTCGTCGGGAAACGGCTGACCGCCGAAGGTGCCGCCCGAGTAATAGGTGGGCGCCGCCACCGAGCTGCCGCCCGGCGCACTGAGCTGCACCTGGGCATAGTGGTTGCTGTAGCTCGCGTGGGTGGGGGTGCCTGCCGCCGTCAGCGTGACGCTGCTCACCGCCACCGCTGCCGGGCAGGCCGCCGGGTAGTACGGCTGGTCGGTGCCGGAGTTGCCCGCCGCCGCGAAGGTCAGCACGCCACGCTCACGGGCCTGGGCAATCGCGTCGCACATCGGCTGCGCCTCGGCGGGGGCGATGCCTTCGCCGCCCAGACTCAGGTTGAGCACCTGCGCCGGGTGGGGGGCGGTGTAGGTTTTGCCCGCCAGCGTGACCGGCAGCCCGGCGGCGTAGCGCACGGCGGCCACCACGTCGGCGATGTCGGTGCGGCCCTGAGCGTCGAGCACCCGGATGGGCAGCACCTTGACCGGCGCCCTGTAGCTGGCGCCGACCACACCCGTGGGGCTGCACCCCGCGCAACCCGGCGCATTCTGACCCCAGCGGGCCACGACGATACCGGTGACGTGGGTGCCGTGGCTCTCGGACCTGCGCCCGGCGAAGCTCGGGTCGGTGGGGTCGCTGTCGGGGCCGTCGCCGTCGCCGTTGTCGGTGCCGGTCAGCACGTCGAGGGCACCTTCCTGCGGGGTCCACAGCCGCCCGTCGAGGTCGGGGTGGTCGTAGCGCACGCCCGAGTCGGCCACCGCCACCGTGACGGGTTTGGCGTAGCCGCCCGCTTCCATGTCTCGCCACACCGCGCCGTAGCCCATCAGCGGGTAGGCCCACTGGAAAGGCGCGTACTGGTCGGTGGGCACGACCGGGGACGCGGGGGAGGACGCGGCGGGCGTCGCCAGCGCGTGCAGGACCACGTTGGGCGTGACCGAGAGCACGGCGGGGTCGGCAGAGAGCACGCTCTGGGCCTGGGCCGCCGCCGCGCCGCTTACCCGCAGCACCACGCTGCGCTCGCTCAGGGCCTGCCGTGCGGAAGCGGGCACCCCGAGCGCGTCCAGGGTGGCCCGCGCCTGCCGCGCCTCGGCGGGGAGGGCCGCCTGAGCACTCAGCGCGGGCGAAACCGCCGCGTCCCGGCTCGCCGCACTGCGGTAGGTCACGATGAGTCCGCGCACCTCGCGCTGCGGGGCTGGGGCGGACGGCTGGCCCGGGCGCAGGTCCTGCCCGGCCACCGAGGGGCGTTCGGTCACGCGCCCGGTCAGGCGGTACTGGTCGGCGGTCACGGTCCAGCGGGCGGTGCCCCGCTGCTCGTTCTCGCCGGTCCAGTTCACCTCGATTTCGCCCCTGAGCTGCGGCTGGTCGGCGGCCACCGGCGTGGCGGCGTGGCGGCGGGCAGTGACGGTCAGCCGCACGGCCCCCTCTCCACTTTTGGCGCCGTCTGCGCCCGACACTTCGAGCCACTCGGGAACCCGGCTGACCTCCCAGCGCCCGCGCCACGGCTCGCTGACTTCGGTGCTGAGCTGCTGGCCCAGGGCAACGTCGCGGTCGGGCAGACCGGCGGGCTGGGTGTCAAGCTGTCCACAGGCGGTCAGCAGCAGGGTCAGGGCCGCGAGGAAGGGACGCTGTTTCATGGCCTCACAGAATGCCGCAGCGGGCCTGACGGGACGTGAGGGGGCCACGTGAGGGGGCCGGGCCGAGAGTGAAACAATGGCGACATGGCACGGCATTTCGGCGCGGTTCCCGGCGTTGGAGAGGGTGCGACATTCGTCAACCGGCAGGAACTGCGTGACGCGGGCGTGCACCTCCCCACCCAGGCAGGCATCAGCGGCTCGGCGGTGGAAGGGGCCGACTCCATCGTGCTGTCGGGCGGCTACGAGGACGACCACGACGAGGGCGTAGTCATCGTCTACACCGGCGAAGGCGGACGTGACCCGGTGACGGGCCGACAAGTCAAGCATCAGCAGCTCGTGCGCGGCAACCTCGCTCTGGCGGTCAGCCACCGCGACGGTTTGCCTGTTCGTGTAGCTCGCAAGCTCAAACGTGGAGGCTACGAATACGCCGGGCTGTACCGGGTAGACGACCACTGGCGCGAACTGGGAAGGTCGGGCTTTCGCATCTGGCGTTTCCGGCTGGTCAAGCTGGAGTCTGCCCAACCGGGGCAGGGGCCGGAGCGGAAGCCGACTCTGATTCAGCGAATTGTGCGCGATACCGCCGCTGCCCGCGCGGTCAAAGCCATGTACGACCACCGCTGTCAGGTTTGCGGCGAGCGACTGGAAACGGCGGCGGGAGCCTACGCGGAGGCGGCCCACATCCGCCCGCTCGGGGCGCCGCATCATGGCCCGGACACCGCCGACAATCTGTTGTGCCTCTGCCCCAACCATCACGTCCTGTTCGATTTCGGGGCTTTCGGCATCGGGGATGACCTGCAACTTCTCGGTCTTCCCGGCCACTTGCAGGTTCACCCGCAGCATCACCTGAACCCGGCGCATCTGGAGTATCACCGCAGCCGTTATCTGCACTGGAAGTAAGCACCCATGCCTATTCCCCCACAGGCGTAAAATCCCCAGGTGCCTTCCGCCTCCACGCCCAACCTCACCAAATTGCTCGACCCCGCGCCCTACGGCAACCTGCTGCTGCTCCCGCAAATCGCCCGCGCCGCGCTGTTTGCCGCCTACCCTGGCCCCGCCGTCCTGCTGACCACCCCCGACCGCCTGCCCAGCTACGCCACGGCGGGGGCGTTTGGCGTGCCGGTCAGCGTAAACCCTGGCCTGCGCGACTGGGAAACGCGGGCCGAGCATGTGGTGCTGGACGTGAACACGGCGCTGGATTTGTTCCCCCGCCACCCCGAAGACCATGCCCTGAGCCTGAAGGTGGGGGCCAGCTACCCGCGTGAGGCGCTGCTGGAACGGCTGGAAAAATTCGGCTACGAGCGGGGGGAAGAACCGGGCTTTGAAATCAAGGGCGACACGCTGGAATTGCGCCTCGCGCCCGGTGTGGGGTTGCCCGCCGACGCGGAAGAAGGCGTGTGGATTCGGGCCGAGTTCTTTGGCGACGAACTGGACACCCTGCGCCAGTTGCCCGTGGGCGGCGTGGGCGGCGAGAAAATCCAGAGCTTTACCCTGGAACCCACCAATGACTACCTCACCGAAACCAGGTGGGACGCCACGCGGCTGGAGCTTTTGCCGGGGCACGTCTTTCTGGACTCGCCCGAGTTCTACGCTTCCGCGCTGGGGGTGCTGACCGACACGCTCTGGCCCAAACTCGCGGGGCGCACCGTCACCAGCTTCGGGCGTTCGCCGCTGGAACTCCCCGACCTGCACACCGGCCTGCAAACGCTGCCCTTTTACCGCGCCCGCCTCTCGGATTTGGAGCGCGACATTGCCGAGTGGCGCGGGAGCGGCTACCGCGTCTTTATTCTGGTGCGCCACGACCGCACGGCGGCGTATCTGGCCGACAAACTGCTGAATTCGCAGGAGATTCCCTGGCTCGGCATTCCGCGTCTGGCCCCCGGCGAACTGGGCTTCCTGCGCTCGGCGGGCGAGGGCGGCTTTGTCATCCCCGAACACAAGACGGTGGTCATCACCGAAGACCTGATTTACGGGTTTCAGGGCGGCAGTGCCCTGCGCGGCAAGAAGATGGCGGGGCGGCCTGTCACCGACGCGCTGGGCCTGAGCGTGGGCGACTTCCTGATTCACCCCGAACACGGCATCGGGCAGTTTCTGGGCCTGGAAACGCGCAAGGTGCTGGGCGTCACCCGCGATTACCTCAACATCGAGTACCGGGGCGGCTCGCGCCTGAGCGTGCCCATCGAGCAACTGCCCGTGCTGCGCCGTCACCCCGGCACCACCGACGACCCGCCGCAACTGTCGAGCTTCGACAAAAAGGACTGGAGCAAGGCCAAGGAAAAGGCCCGCAAGAACGCCGAAGCGGTGGCCGCCAAACTGCTGGTGCAGTACGCCGCCCGGCAGGTCACGCCCGGCAACACCTTTGCCCCGCAGCCCGAGTGGGACGAGCAGGTCGAGAAAAACTTCGCCTTTGAACTCACCGCCGACCAGGTGCGGGCGCTCAAGGAAACCATGCGCGACCTCGAAAAACCCAACCCCGCCGACCGCCTGATTTCGGGCGACGTGGGGTTCGGCAAAACCGAAGTCGCGCTGCGGGCCGCGCACCGCGTCGTCGGGCACGGCAAACAGGTCGCCATTCTGGTGCCGACCACGCTGCTGGCCGAGCAGCACACCTCCACCTTCGTCGAGCGCATGAAGGGGCTGCCGGTGCGCGTGGAGGGCTTATCGCGCTTTACCACGCCCGCCCAGTCGCGGCAGATTCTGGCCGACCTGAAAGCGGGCAAGGTGGACATCCTCATCGGCACGCACCGCCTGCTCTCGGGCGACATCGAGTTCAAAGACCTCGGCCTGATTATCGTGGACGAGGAGCACCGCTTCGGTGTGGGCCAGAAGGAAAAGTTGCGGCAACTGCGCGGCCTGCCCGAGATGGTGGACGGCAAACTGACCATGCAGGGCGACGAAAAGGCGGTGGATACGCTGGCCCTGTCGGCCACGCCGATTCCGCGCACGCTGTACATGAGCATGGTGGGCCTGCGCGACATGAGCAGCATCCAGACGCCGCCCAAGGGCCGCAAACCCATCCAGACCATCCTCGCGCCCTTCGACCCCATGACCGTGCGTGACGCCATCGTGTCGGAAATCGAGCGTGGCGGCAAAGTCTTTTACATCCACGACCGCGTGGCGAGCATCGGCGCACGCAGCCTGTACCTGCGCAATCTGGTGCCGGAAGCCCGCATCGGCGTGGCGCACGGGCGCATGAACGAGGAAGAACTCGAAGAAATCATGCTGGGCTTCGAGCAGGGCGCGTTCGACGTGCTGCTGGCGACCACGATTGTGGAAACGGGCCTGGACATCCCCGAGGCCAACACCATCCTGATCGAGCGCAGTGACCGCCTGGGCCTCGCGCAGCTCTATCAGCTTCGGGGCCGTGTGGGACGGCGTTCGCAGACCGCTTACGCCTACCTCTTTTACCCCCCACGCCTGACCGAGAACGCGCAGCGGCGGCTGTGGGCCATCGCGGATTTGCAAGACCTCGGCAGCGGGCACCTGCTGGCCGAAAAGGACATGGAAATTCGCGGCGTGGGCAACATCCTGGGCGAGGAGCAGCACGGGCACGTGCAGGCGGTGAGCATTGACGTGTACACCGAGCTGCTGGCCGAAGCTGTCGCCAAGCTCAAGGGCGAGAAGGTGGAGGCCGCGCCGAGCGTGTCCATCGACCTGCCGGTGAACGCCCGCCTGACGCCCGAGTACTTTGTGGACGCCGACGGGCAGCCCGACGAGGGCGAGCGCATCGCCACCTATGGCCGCCTCAGCGACGCCCGCACCCTCCAGGCCATCTCCCGCGTCGAGCGCGACCTGCGCAAGAAATACGGCCCGCCCACCCCGGAAGTGCAGAACTTCATCGACCTCGCCAAGCTGCGGCTGACGGCCCTCGCCAAACGCGTGCTGGGCATCGGCGAGACGATGACGCAACTGCAAATCACCTTCGCCTACAAGGCGCTGGACTACGACGCGCCGGGCCTGAAGAAGTTCCCGCACAAGACCGAAGTGGTGACCTTCCCGCCCTCGGTGAAAATCGACAAGCGCGGCATCAAGCCCGATGAGTACGCCCGGCTGCTGATTGAGGTGCTGGGGTACTTTGGGTGAGCTGGGGCGACCCCTACTCCAGGAGAGCGACGATGGAAAAACAGGTCGGCGGTGTTCCGACCTGTCTTGGAAGGGAAGCCGTCCCGTGCGACTCATACGGATTCCGCTTAATTCCTGCACAGTCGGGAAAGCGCCGCCTGTGCATCCATATCGCAGAATCCGTATTTTTTCCTACTCGCATCCGCTCTGCTGCGCAGCTTTGCAATTCGGATTGAATCTGAAACTACCAGATTCAATCGGAATCCGTATCATACGGTTTCAAATTGAGTCCCGGACATGTCCGGGCGCAATTTTGCGCGGAGCGCATGGAAGAAATACGGTTTTAAGGAGATGGACGGGCATCCGGCTCCTTTCCGGATGTTCGGGAATCGGATTAAAACCGTATCAGCGTCCCAGCTTCAGAATGCGGCCAGTGAAATACTCGGCCACGTACAGCTCGCCCGCTTCGTCCTGCCCGAAGGCGGAAGGGCCTTTGACGGTGCCCAGCAGGGCCTTGCTCCAGGTGCCGCCGGTCATGCGAGCGGCCCAGACGTTGCCGCTGCCGAAGTCCCCGAAGACATATCGACCCTTAAGCGCGGGAATGGCGTTTCCCCGGTACACGTAGCCGCCCGTGACACTTTGCCCTTCGCTGCGGCCGTAGGTCAGCACCGGCCCGGTCAGGCCCTGAGAGGGGCAGCCCTGGGCGGGTTCGTAGCATGCCCGGCCTTCGCGCAGGCGCCAGCCGTAGTTTTCGCCGCCCTTGCTGGCACGGGGCTGGCGGTTGACTTCCTCGAAGGTGTTCTGGCCCACGTCGGCGATGACCAGGTCGCCGGTCGTGCGGTCGAAGGAAAAGCGCCACGGATTGCGCAGGCCATACGCCCAGATGTTGGGGTTGGCGCCGGAGCGGTTGACAAACGGGTTGCCCGCCGCAGGTTTGGCGCGGTCGCCGCTGACGTCGAACCGCAGCAGCTTGCCCAGCGGCGAGGACAGGTTCTGCCCGTTGTTCTGCGGGTCGCCGCCGCTGCCCCCGTCGCCCAGGCCCAGGTAGAGAAAGCCGTCAGGGCCGAACTCGATTTGCCCGCCGTTGTGATTGGCATAGGGCTGCTTGGCAGTAAAGAGAACGCGCCCACTCGCCGGGTCGGCCCGCGAGAAGTCCGCGCTGGCGAGGTAACGGGCCAGCACCGTGTCGCCGCTCCGGTCGGTGTAGTGGATGTAGAGGCGGCGGTTTTGCTTGTAGCGGGGGTCGAAGGTCAGGCCCAGCAGGCCGCGCTCACCGCCCGCGCTGGTCAGGCGGCTGACATCGAGAAACGGCTCAGGCCGCAGCTTGCCGCGGTCGATGACCCGCACCTGCCCCGCCTGCAACGTCACGTACAGCCGCCCCGAGCCGTCGCCCGCCGGGGTGATGGTCGTGACACTTTTCAGCCCGCTGGCGTAGGGAACGAACTTCACCGCCGGAGCGTTCTGCGCAGTCACCGGCGAACCCAGCAGGGCCGCCCCGAGGGCCAGCGCCAGGCGAAGACGTGACAGGGAAGGGCGTGGCCGGTGCGGGAGTGAGGGGTAGAGGTGTGGCATGGGTCAGTCTGACCGCTGGGCGGCTCCGAGACTGTAAGGCTCACGGGTCGCGGCTTCAGGCCGGGGCGTGTCGGCGCAGTCTCATACGGTTTTAATCCGATTCTCGAACATCCGGAAAGGCGCCGGATGCCCGTCCATCTCCTTAAAACCGTATTTTTTCCTACTCGCATTCGCTCTGCTGCGCAGCTTTGCAAGTCGGATTGAATCTGAAACTACCAGATTCAATCGGAATCCGTATCATACCACTTTGAAAAATGGATTGGATGCGCGATCTATTTTTCGGAGTAGTGTCAGCCACGCCGCCCCGAGTTCTGCGCTCACGTCCGTCGCCGTCAGCCCGTAGCCATGTTTCGCCCCGGCGAGTTCCCCGGCACGGGCGTGCAGCGTGACCCCGGCGAGCGCGGCGTCCGGCGCACTCAGCCCCTGCCCGAGCAGCGCCGCCAGCAGGCCCGAAAGCGTGTCGCCCATGCCTGCGCTCGCCATGCCGGGATGCCCGCCCCGACTGACCCAGATGCCGCCCGCGTGCGCAATGGTGGAGGGGCCACCTTTGAGGACGACCACGCCGCCGAAACGCTCCTGGAGTGCCTTTGCTGCCGCGATGGGGTCACGGGTCACGTCCGGGGTAGAAACGCCCAGCAGCCGCGCCGCCTCGCCGGGGTGGGGTGTCCAGAGGCAGGCGTCGTGGCCCGCGCCCGCGAGTTCGGGTTGCAGGGCGTCGGCGTCGAGCACAGTGGGAAGCCGCCAGCCGAGCACCTGCCGGGCCAGCGCGGGCGCGTCCGGTCCCAGGCCCATGCCCACGCACAGGGCGTCCGGGCGTTCGTCCGTCGCCTGCAAAAAGCCGTGCAGGTCGGTGTGCCGCCGAATCATCAGTTCGGGCATGACCAGCGGCACCTCTGCCGCCGAGTGGACCGTGACCAGTCCGGCCCCGGCCCGCAGCGCCCCGACCCCGGCCAGAGCCGCCGCGCCTGCCGTGCCGGGGTGCCCGCCCAACACCCACACCCGCCCCGCTGTGCCCTTGTGCGCGTCGGCGTATCGCACGGGCAGCAGCGGCGCGACCTCGGCGGGCGTGGGGCGGGTCGCCAGCGCGTGCCGACCCGCCCAGCCGGGGGGCAGACGCAGGTCGGCCAGCGTGACCTCTCCGGCGAGGTGCGCCGCCGGGCCGAACAGCAGCGCGGGCTTGAACCCCGACAGCGTGACCGTCCAGTCGGCGCGCAGGGGTTCGCCCGTCACTTCGCTGCTCAGGGCGTCCAGGCCGGTGGGCAGGTCAATGGCGAGCACGGGGACGCTGGCGGCGTTCACCCCGGCCACCACTTCGGCCAGCGCCGGACGCAGCGGCGGGGTCAACCCCGTGCCCAGCAGCCCGTCCACCACCAGCGCGGCGTCCCGCAGTTCACGTCGCAGATGGGCAGGGGTCAGCGGCGTGGCGGCAACGCCCACTTTGCCCAGTCGCCTGCGATTGCGGCGGGTCAGGGGATGCTTGGACGGCAGCGCCAGCACCCGCACCTCGCGCCCCAGCGCCAGCAGATGCCGGGCCGCCACCAGCGCGTCGCCGCCGTTGGCCCCGTTTCCGGCGAGCAGGAGGATTCGGCCTGCCGGGGCGCAGGCGTGCGCGGCGTCGGCCACCGCCCGGCCCGCTTCTTCCATCGCCAGTTCGAGCAGTCCGGCCCGGTCCAGCTCGGCGTCCAGCGCCCGCACGTCAGCGGGGGAGAGGACCGCCTCGCTCACGCCCTGCCCCGGCCCTTCACGTCCCGCCCCGGCCCAGCCACGCCAGCAGCCCCAGCAGCAGGGCCACGCCGACGAACACGCCCGCACGAATCCAGCGCAGCCGGGGGTTGAGACGCAGCTGCTCCTGCATGTCCTCCTTGGCGGCGGCCTGGGCACCACGCACGCCCAGGCGCTGCGCCTTGCGAATGGACCCGACCGACTCGTACAGCTTGCCCTGTCGCCGCAGCGCCACCCCGAGGTTGTGGTGGGCGCCGTCGTACTCGGGGGCGAGTTTGAGCACCTCGCGGTAGGCGGCCTCGGCTTCGGGCAGCTGCCCGGCTTCCAGGTCGAGGTTGCCCACGTTCATGCGGGCGCGGTAGTGCTCGGCGTCGTGGGCGAGCGCTTCCTCGAAACGGGCGCGGGCGGCCTCGCCTTCGCCCCGCAGCGCGTGCAGCACGCCGAGCGCGTTCATGGCCTCGGCGCGGGTCAGCGCGTGGGCGTGCGCGGGCGCGAGCTTGGCCTGCAACTCGCCGGGGTCGGCCTCGCCGCTGGCGCGGTCCAGGGCGTCCACCGCCGGGGTCAGCACTTCCGGCGCCGCCAGCGAGCGCAGCAGCGCCGCCTCGCCCTGGGCGCGGGTGTCCAGTTCGCTCAGGGCGGCGGCGTAGGCGCTCAGGCCGCGCCGGGCCGCCGGGTATTTCCGTGCCCGCACGTCGCCTTGCAGGGCGCTCAGGGCGCTCAGGGCCGCCACCACGTCGGGGTCGGCGTTCGTCAGGGTGGCGGCGGCCTGGGCACGCCGCCACTCGCCGCTGCGGGCAAACGTCTTCCAGTCGGGCACGCCGGACTCGCCGGGCAGAGCCACTTCGCTGCCCGGACGGGCTGAATCGGTCATGCCGTGTATTTTAGAGGCCGAATCCCGGCCCGCGCTGTCTGCCGCGCCGCCTTGACTTTCCCTCGGCCCTTCCCCCCTTCCTCTTCCCGTGCTCAGGCGGGAAGGGTGGGCCAGCCCCGTGACCTGCCCACCTCCTGACCCGTCAACCTCTGGACCCGCTACCCTATGGACCCGACCCTATGACCAACGAACCGCCCGCCCCCGCTCCCACGTCCGCTGCCCCCGCTTCCGACACCGCGCCGCTGTACTCTCCGGCCCGCGTGCGCGAACTGCTCGCCGCGCATGGCCTGAAGCCCACCAAGAGCCTCGGGCAGAACTTCCTGATCGACGGCAACATCCTGCGCTCGATTGCCGAGGCGGGGGGCGCCGCGCCGGGGGAAAACGTGCTGGAAATCGGCCCCGGCCTGGGCGTGCTGACCCGTGAGGTGGCGAGCCGGGGCGCACGGGTCACGGCGCTGGAAAAGGACGAGCGGCTGCGGCCCGTGCTGGCCGAGACGCTGGCCGGGCTGGACGTGAACGTGGTCTGGGGTGACGCCCTGGACTTCGACTACGCGGCCCTGCCCGCCGGAACCCGCGTGATTGCCAACCTGCCCTACTACATCACCGGGCTGCTGCTGACCCGTTTCATGCAGGCCCCCGGCGTGGTGTCGGCCACCGTGCTGGTGCAAAAGGAAGTCGCGCAGCGGCTGGCCGCGAAACCGGGGCAGGACAACTACGGGTTCCTGAGTGCGGTCACGTCCCTCTACGGCAGTGTCAAACACGTGCGCGACGTGCCCAAGGGCGCCTTTTTCCCGGCACCTGACGTCACGAGCAGTGTGGTGCGGCTGGATTTCGACCGCACGCGGGCGCAGCCGGACCCGGCGTTCGTGTCGTTCGTGGACAACGCGCTGAGGTACCGCCGCAAGACCCTACGCAACAACCTGCGGATGATGGGGCACGGAGGCGAGGCGATTGACGCGGCGCTCGCAAGCCTCGGCCTGCGCCCCGATGTCCGGGCCGAGGACGTGCCGTTGAGTGGACTGCGGGCCGTCGCCGTCGCGCTGGGCGTGGTACGGTAAGCCCGTCTGATTCTCAACGGCCAACCAGAGCTTTTGCGGGCGCCGTCCGCCTGAGCGGGGTTCCGTTTTTCTTTGCCCGCAGAGCTTGCCTGTCAGGTCGGCCCTCAAAAGAAGACTCTCCCGCCGCGTGCGGGTTGGAAGTGCACCGGAGGTTTTTGCTGTGAAGTTCTACGTCATCGGCGACGTGACTGTTGACCATCTGTACCATCTCGACCGCTTGCCTGCGCCCGGCAGGGAGGTGACCCCCAAACGCTCCACCATGCAGCCGGGCGGCTCGGGCGGCACCATCAGCGTGACGCTGGCGCGCCTGGGGCACACCGTCACGCTGGCGGCCCGCGTGGGTAACGACCCCTTCGCCGAGTATGCGCTGGCCGAAATCAAGGCGAGCGGCGTGAGTCTGGGCGCCATTCAGAAAGACCCCGAGCACCTCACCAGCACCATCACGGTGATGCAGACCCCCGGCGGGCAGCGGGCCATGATCAGCGACGGGGCCGCCAACCGGCAACTCGACCCCGCCAAGCTCAAGAAGCGGGACGTGGAAAGCGCCGACGCCCTCATCATCAGCGCCTACAGCCTGACCGAGGGACCGCAGCGCGAGTATGCGCGGGGGGCCATCGAAATCGCCCGCACCGCGAAAAAGCCTGTCCCTGTCTTTATCGACCTCGGGACCGGCGCGGTGGAAAAGGTCGGCACCGGACTGGTGGCCGAGGTGCGCGGGGCCGACTACCTCACCCTCAACCAGCACGAGCTGCTCGCCCTGACCGGCACCCGCAGCCTCAGCGCAGGCCTCGCCAAACTCGCCGAGGCGGGCGTGGAGCGCGTCGCCGTCAAGGTCGGCAAGATGGGCAGCGTGGTCTGGACCCCCGAGGAAACCGAACTGGTGGACGCCGTGCCGCCCGAAGGGACGGTGGTGGACTCCACCGGGGCGGGCGACACCTTCACGGCGGCGTTTGCCCACGCGGTGCTCAGCGGGCTGCCGCTGGCGCAGGCGGCGCGGGTCGCCAACGCGGCCGGGGCGCTGGCCGCCACCGCCGTCGGGGCGCAGAGCAAGCCGATTCTGGCCGGGGACCTGGAACGGGTGGCGCAGACCAAGTAAGAAGTTCCCGGTGACGCGCAAGCCCTATCAGACCAAAAAGACACAGAGAAAAGACCGGAGGGTGACAGCCGCTCCGGTCTTTCCGTGTCGCCCGGCCCTTCCCCTGCGGGCGATATTCTGCGGCGCATGACCCACAGCCCGGAGTTTCCCGTCGTTCGCCGCCCTGCCTATGCCCGGCGCGGCATGGTCGCCACCAGTCAGCCGCTCGCCGCGCAGGCGGGCCTGAGCATCCTGCAAGCGGGCGGCAACGCGGTAGACGCGGCGATTGCGACGGCGGCGGCGCTGACGGTGGTCGAGCCGACCAGCAACGGCATCGGCGGGGACGCCTTCGCGCTGGTGTGGGCGGGCGGCGAGCTGCACGGCCTGAACGCCAGCGGCGCGGCTCCGGCGGGCCTGCACCTCGGTGCCCTGCCGGGGGGCGAAATGCCCAAGCACGGCTGGCTCCCCGTGACCGTGCCCGGCGCGGTGCGCGGCTGGGCCGACCTGCACCAGCGCTTCGGGCGGCTGGACTTCGCGCAACTCCTCGCCCCGGCCATCCGCTACGCCCGCGAAGGCTTTCCGCTCTCGCCGGTGCTGGCCGTGAACTGGGCGCGGGCGACTCGCAGTTACCGGGCGCTGAACCTTCCTGTCTTCGAGGAATGGTTCCGCACCTTCGCGCCGGAAGGCTTCGTTCCGCGTCCCGGTGCCCTGTGGCGCAGCGAGGCCCACGCCCGCACCCTGGAACTCATCGCGCAGACGGGCGGCGCGGCCTTTTACGAGGGCGAACTTGCCGGGCAGATAGACGCCCATGCCGGGGTGAGCGGCGGGCTGCTGCGCGGCAGTGACCTCGCGGCGCACCGGTCGGAGTGGGTCACGCCGATTCACACCGACTGGCTGGACCACCGCGTCTACGAGATTCCGCCCAACGGCCAGGGCATCGCCGCGCTGGTGGCGCTGAACGTGCTGGACGCCGGGCGGCTGCCCGAACGCCGTGACGACCCCGCCGGGCTGCACCTGCAAATCGAGGCGATGAAACGCGGCTTTCACGACGCCCACAGCTATGTGGCCGACCCCCGCCACGTGCCCGTGGACGTGGCGGGGCTGCTGGGCGCGGCCAACACCGAGCGCCACCGCGCCCACCTCGGCGACGAGGCCCACGACCCCGCCACCCGCGCCCCCAGCACCGGCGGCACCGTCTACCTCGCGGCGGCAGACGACGAGGGCGGCATGGTCAGCATGATTCAGAGCAACTACATGGGCTTCGGCTCCGGCGTGGTGGTGCCCGGCACCGGCATCGGTCTGCACAACCGGGGCCACAACTTCCACACCGACCCCGCGCACCCCAACGCCCTCGCGCCGGGCAAGCGGCCTTACCACACCATCATCCCCGGCTTTCTGGGCCGCGCCGACGGCACCCCGGTCGGGCCGTTCGGCGTCATGGGAGGCTTCATGCAGCCGCAGGGCCACCTTCAGGTCGTCGTCAACACCGTGCGCTACGGCATGAACCCGCAGCAGGCGCTCGACGCCCCGCGCTGGCAGTGGCTCCAGGGCCGTACCGTGGAGGTCGAGCACGGTCTGGGCGAGCAGCTCACCCGTGCGCTGGCCTCACGCGGCCATGACGTGCGCGTGCAGCTCGACTCCGGCGCGTTCGGACGCGGGCAGATGATTCGCCGCGACCCCGAAACGGGCGTGCTGGAAGGCGGCACGGAGAGCCGGACGGACGGGCACATCGCGCTGTGGTGAGAGTGAAGGGTAGAGGGTAGAGGGTTGAGAAGCGTGGTTTCTCCCCCCAACCCTCTACTCTCTACTCTCTGCCCTCCTCAATCTTCCTGGTCTTTCCCCAGCTCCGTCCCCCGCCGCGTCGCGGCAATCACGGCTTTCATTACGCCGCCGCGCACGCCTGCCGCTTCCAGTTCTTCCAGTCCGGCAATCGTGGTGCCGCCCGGACTCGCCACCTCGTCCTTGAGCATGCCCGGATGCGCCCGTTCCAGCAGCAGTTCGCCGGTGGAGGAGAGCAGCCGCGCCGCGAGTTCGTTGGCGAGGGGGCGCGGCAGGCCCATGCGCACGGCTCCGTCGGCGAGGGCTTCGGCGACGACGGCGACGTAGGCCGGTCCCGACGCGCTCATGCCGGTAAAGGCGTTGAACAGGTGCTCGGGAAGCTCGTACACCTGCCCCACGGCCCCGAACAGTTGCCGGGCGAAGTCGATGTCTCCGGCGTCGTGCGCCTCACGCGGCCCGGTGACAGCGGTCTGCGAACGCCCGATGGTGGCGGCGAGGTTGGGCATCACCCGCACCACGCGCCGGGTGCCCAGCCGCCGCCCGATGGTCCCGGCGCTGACCCCGGCCATCGTGGAGATGTAGCCCGCGTTTTCCTGCGCCAGCCAGGGCGCGATTTCGGGAAACACGCGCGGCTGCACGCTCACCACGATGCGCCCGGCCTGCCCGAGGTCGCCCGGCGTAAGGACCCGCACGCCGGTCTGCGCGGCGATGTCGCTCGTCCGCGCCGCGTTGGTGTCCAGAATCCCGATGTCCTGGGGGGGCATGACCCCTCTGGCAATCACTCCCGTCAGCAGCGACAGCCCCAGTTTTCCGACTCCGACGATGGCAAGTTGCATGGGGGCGAGTATAGGTGCGTACCTCCCCTGTGCCGGGGCAGATGTCTGCCGCAGGGTCGGCGGCGGCCCGCCCGCTACACTTCTTGCCATGCTCGTTTACCTGCTCCCCGGCACCTTCGACACCCGTGAAGCCCACCTCGACCTGCTCTGGGAAGCGGGCGCGACGGGCCTGGAGGAGCGCGGCCCCGGCATTCGCGTCTATTTCGACGAGCGCGTGACGCTGCCTGCCGAGGTCGCGGACGGCGAGTGGCACGAGGAAACCGAGCAGGACTGGCAGGCCGAGTTCAAGAAGAACCTCCGGCCCGTGCAGGCGGGGCGCGTCACCATCGTGGCCCCCTGGCAGCGGGACGAGGTGCCCGCCGGACAGATTCCGCTGGTCATCGAACCCGGTATGGCCTTCGGCACCGGCCACCACGCGACCACCCGCATGGCGGTGGAGGCGCTGGGCGACCTCGACCTGGGCGGCAAGCGGGTGCTGGACGTGGGCACCGGCAGCGGCGTGCTGGCGATGGCGGCGGCCAAACTCGGCGCGGCCTACACGCTGGGGGTGGACATCGACCCCATCACCATTCCGATTGCGCGGGACAATGCGCGGGACAACGGGCTGACCTCCGGCATCCGCTTCGAGGAAGGCACGCTAGGCCTGGCAAATGGGGGCCTGGACGACGACGCCGAGCTGTTCGGGGAAGCCTACGACGTGCTGGTCGCCAACCTCTACGCCGAGCTGCACGACCTGCTGGCGGGCGAATACGCCGCCGTGACGGTGCCGGGAGCGCCGCTCGTGCTGACCGGAATCCTGACGAGCAAACTGGAACTGGTGCAGGCGGCGCTGGCCCGCGAAGGCTTTGAGGACGTGCAGGTGCGCACCGACGGCGAGTGGGTGCTGGTCACGGCTCGCCGGGAACACTGAGCCGTGCGCCGCCTTCAGGTGAGCGAGATTGCCCCGGAGATGCGCCTGGGGCCGCAGGAAACCCGGCACTTGCAGGTGCTGCGGCTGCGCCCCGGTGAACGCCTGCAGGTCTTCGACGGGCGCGGGGCCGAAGCCGTCGCGGTGCTGACCGAAGTGGACGCGGGGCACGCGCTGCTGCACCTGGACACTGGGGCGGAGGCCCACTCACGCGGGGCCGAGACACCGCAACCCATCACGCTGGCGATTGCGCTGCTCAAGGGCGACAAACTGGCCGACGTGGTGCGGGCGGCCACCGAGCTGGGCGTTTCACACATTCAACTGCTCGTCACCGCCCACGCCGAAGCCCGCGACATCGGGGCGCAGAAGCTGGTGCGGCTGCGGCGCATCGCGTCCGAGGCGGCCCGGCAGTCCGAACGCCGCGTGATTCCGGAGGTGCTGGAGCCGGTGCCGCTGGGCCAGTTGACCTGGGAAGGACGGGGCCTCCTGGCCCACCCCGGCAGCGCCGCCAGAGTGACCGACCTGCTGGACTGGCAAACCCCCCTCACGCTGCTCAGCGGGCCGGAAGGCGGCTTTTCGGAGTCGGAAGTGGCCCTGCTGCGGGGGCGCGGCGCCGAAGCTATTACGCTGGGGCCGCGCATTCTGCGGGCCGAGACGGCTCCCCTGGCGCTCCTGGGGGCGATAGCGGCGACGGGGGTTTAGAGCATTTGACGGGTCTGGACGCCCCCTCATAGGGATTCCGATTGAATCTGGTAGTTTCAGATTCAATCCGAGCGGATGCGAGTAGGAAAAAATACGGATTCCGCGATATGGATGCACAGGCGGCGCTTTCCCGACTGTGCAGGAATTAAGCGGAATCCGTATCACCCCTCGCTACGCGAGGCCCTCTCCCACGAGGGGAGAGGGTTCAAAAGATTAGGAAACGCAGAATTCCAGGGCCGTCGGGCGCGAAGCGCACGGGCCGCACACGAATCGGAAAAACAGTGGCGTCCAGTCCCCGTGCAACTGAAAAACACTGCCCGTACAGCGAACTCACCGCCATGTGCATAGCGCCAGCGTAAAAGCCCCTGTCCCCCCTGGGGATAGGGGTTTGGGGTTGGGGCCGAAAGCTGAAGCCGAAGCTTTCACTAAAGCAAAAAACCGCCCCCCGCATCACCAGGGAGCGGCAGGCGGAAGACCGCTTAAACTTCCAGCGCCTTCTTGTTGATGAAGGGCATCTGGTCACGCAGTTCCTTGCCGACCTTCTCGACGGTGTGGCCGCGCATCTTGCCGCGCTGCTCCTCCATGTAGGGGAAGCCGCTCTCGGCATCCTGAATAAAGCGCTTGGCGAAGGTGCCGTCCTGAATGTCTTTCAGCACGCGGCCCATCTCGGCCTTCGTCTCGGCGGTGATGATGCGCGGGCCGGTCACGTAGTCCCCGAACTCGGCGGTGTTGGAAATGGAGTGGCGCATGCCCTCGAAGCCCTTTTCGTAGATCAGGTCAACGATCAGCTTGACTTCGTGCAGCGTCTCGAAGTAGGCGATTTCGGGCTGGTAGCCAGCCTCGACCAGCGTCTCGAAGCCCGCCTGAATCAGGTGGGTCACGCCGCCGCACAGCACGCTCTGCTCGCCGAAGAGGTCGGTTTCGGTTTCTTCCTTGAAGGTCGTTTCCAGCACGCCCGCGCGGGCGCAGCCGATGCCGCGTGCGTAGGCCAGCGCGATGTCACGCGCCTTGCCGCTGGCGTCCTGCTGCACGGCAAAGATGCCGGGCATCCCCGCGCCGTCGGTATAGACGCGGCGCAGCATGTGGCCGGGGCCTTTGGGCGCGACCAGGAACACGTCCACATCCTGGGGGGGCTTGATGCGCCCGAAATGCACGTTGAAGCCGTGACCGAAGGCGAGCGCCTTGCCTGCCGTCAGGTGGGGGGCGATGCTCTTTTCGTAGGTGGCGGGCTGCTGCTCGTCGGGAATCAGCAGCATGACCACGTCGGCTTCTTTGGTGGCGTCCTCGATGCTGGCGACACGCAGGCCCGCCTGCTCCGCCTTGGCGCGGCTGGCGCTGCCTTCGCGCAGGCCGACCACCACGTTGAAGCCCGAGTCGCGCAGGTTCTGGGCGTGGGCGTGGGCCTGGCTGCCGTAGCCGATGATGGCGACCAGCTTGCCTTCCAGGATGGAGGTGTCAACGTCCTTGTCGTAGTACATTTTTGCGCTCATGGGGGGATTCTCCTGTATTCGGTGAGAATGGTGGGTGGGTCAGGCTAGGGGAGGGGGGGCACCCGCGTGCCTTCATAAAGGTCGTCGAGCGAAAGCTGTACGCCGACACAGGGCAACTCCACTTCGCCCTGCCCTTCCCAGTAGTGTTCGCTCCAGTCTCCGCCCGCTTCCCGCCTGTGGAGCCGCACGGCGCGGTGCTCGGTGTCTATGAGCAGATAGCCTTGCAGACTGGGCAACTCCTGATAGGCGCGAACCTTGTCGCCCAGGTCGGTGGCGCGGGTGCTCTCACTGAGGACTTCGACCAGCAGGCAGGGCGCTTCGGCGTAAAGGGCGTCGTCGGGCACGTTCTCGCAGGTCACCAGAACGTCGGGATAGTAGTAACGCAGGCCCCCGTGAAGTCGGACACGCAGGTCGCTGGCGTAGATTTGGCAGCCTTTCCGACGTGCCGGATGATGCAAAAGAGCGACCAAGTTGGACACGATGACGCCATGCTTTCCCTTGGTGCCCGCCTGAGCGTGCAGCGGATAAACGAAGCCGTCCACGTACTCCCGCTTGAACGGGCTGCTTTCCTCGGTGCGGAGGTACTCGGCCTCGGTCAGCTTTTTGAGGGCGGAGGTCATGGGTCAGTCTAAAACAGGTTCGGCACCCGCCGTGCCCGCTCTTCCCGCGCCTCGACGCCCTGGGTCATGGGCCGCAGCGTTTCGCTTTCGCCGCCGTGGAACACCTGGCTCGGGATGTCGGCGTTGCTGCCGCGCGTCAGGGCAATGCGCCCGGTCCGCATGGTTTCCAGAATCCCGAAGGGGCGCATCTGCTCGATGAAGGCGGTGATTTTGCCCTCGTCGCCCGTCACCTCGAAGGTCAGGGCGTGCCGGCCCACGTCCACGATGCGGGCGCGGAAATCTTCGGCAATCTGGCGCACCTCCACCCGCGACTCGGGCGTGATGGCGACCTTGACCATGACCAGTTCGCGGTCCACGAACTTTTCCAGGCTGTGGTCCACGACCTTGACCACGTCGTGCAGCTTGGCGAGCTGGTGCGTGGCCTGCTGCACCACGCCCCGGTCACCGTGAACCACGATGGTCATGCGCGACACGCCAGGGTGTTCGGTCTGGCCCACCGACAGGCTCTTGATGTTGTAGCCCCGGCGTCCGAACAGCGCGGTGATGCGGGTCAACACGCGGGGTTCGTCGAGCACCAGAATGCTCAGCAGGTGGTCACGGGTGTCGTACTGGGTGAAATCGGTCATGCCTGATTCATCTCCTCGGCTTCCTGCTCGGTCATCTCCTGCCAGGCGGCTTCGTTGACCTCGGCGGCCTCCGCGCTGATGTCTGTGCGCACCGGCTCTGTTTCCATCATCTCGCTCAGCGCCGCGCCCGCCGGAACCATCGGGAACACGCCGTGTTCGTGCGGCACCACGACTTCCAGCAGGGCGGATTTGGGGTCACGCAGCCACGCGTCGATGGCGGCGGGCAGTTCCTCGGCGCTGCTCGCCCGGTAGCCCGGCACGTCGTAGGCGCCCGCCAGCTTCAGGAAATCGGGGTTGGAGTCGCCCAGCCAGACTTCGGAATAGCGCTTCTCGTGAAACAGTTCCTGCCACTGCCGCACCATGCCGAGGTACGAGTTGTTGACGATGCAGATTTTGACGTTGCGGATGTCGTACATCTTCAGCGTGGCGAGTTCCTGCGCCGTCATCTGAAAACCGCCGTCGCCCGCGACCACCATGCTGACCACGTCGGGCCGGGCGAGCGCCGCGCCGATGGCCGCCGGAAAGCCGAAGCCCATGGTGCCCAGCCCGCCGGAGTTGAGCCACTTGCGGGGCTTTTCGAAGCGGGCGAGCTGCGCGGCGAGCATCTGGTGCTGCCCCACGTCGCTCGACAGAATGTCGTCGGGACGCAGCCGGGCCGTGACCTGCCCCACCGCGTAGGCCGCGCCCCAGTGCTGCGGGGGCACGGTGCGGCCTTTCCACTCCTCAATCTGCGTCAGCCACTCGCTCAGCTCCAGCTTCTGCGCGCCCTGCGTCAGCAGGCGGGCGGCGGTTTTCGCGTCGCTGCGCACGGGCAGGTGGGTGCGCACGATTTTGCCGATTTCGGCGGCGTCGAGTTCGACGTGAATGATTTTGGCGTGCGGCGCGAAGCCGCTGACCCGGCCCGTCACCCGGTCATCGAAGCGCATCCCGACCGCGAGCAACACGTCACATTCGGAAATGGCGCGGTTGGCCGCCACCGAGCCGTGCATCCCCGGCATCCCCAGCCAGCGCGGGTCGGACGCGGGGTAGACGCCCAGCCCCATCAGGGTGGTGATGACCGGCAGGCCCCAGGCGTGCGCCAGCGCCGTGATTTCCTCCGAGGCGTCGAGCGAACCGCCGCCCGCCACGAGCACCGGCTTTTTCGCGTTCCGGAGCAGCTCCCTGGCCGCCTCAATGCTTTCCGGGCTGGGGTCGGGGGCCTGCGGGCGGGCGTGGGGCGTGGGAATGTCGCCCGCGAAGGCGGCGAGCTGCACGTCCTTGGGGATGTCCACCAGCACCGGCCCGGGCCGCCCCGAGCGGGCGATGCGAATGGCCTCGGCCAGCACGCGGGGCAACTCCTCCACGTCGCGCACCACGTAGTTGTGCTTGGTCACGGGCATGGTGATGCCGGTGATGTCGGCCTCCTGAAAGGCGTCGGTGCCCATCAGGTGCTGCGCCACGTTGCCGGTGATCGCCAGCAGCGGCACGCTGTCGAGCATGGCGTCGGCCAGCCCCGTGACCAGGTTGGTCGCGCCGGGGCCGGAGGTGGCGATACACACGCCGAGTTCGCCCGTCGCCTTGGCCCAGCCCTCGGCGGCGTGGATGGCGCCCTGTTCGTGCCGTCCCAGGACGTGCCGCACTTCCGGGTAAAAGGTCAGCGCGTCGTACACCGGCATGATGGCCCCGCCGGGATAGCCGAACACTGTGCTGATGCCGTGTCCTGCCAGGGTGGCCCACAGCGCCTTGGCACCGGTCATCTCGCCGCGTTGCCAGTCCTGCTGGCCTTGCTTGCCTGTCTGCTCCACAACGTTCCTCCTGGCTACTGAAAACCCCCCGCCTCCTTGGTTTGGGCGGGGGGTGCGACTGAAACCGGCTCGACAACGCTTAGCCTCGGTGTCCCCCGTGGCTAAGAATTACGATCACGATTGCAGCGCTCATGGGTTTACTGTACTGCGTTCAACCGTCGCGTCCGGGCCGGCGCGTCTAGATAGGGTCACTGCCTGCTGCGGCTCACCTCGCCTGCCCACCAGCCGCGCACCCAGTCGCGGAAGGCGGGGTAGCGGGCGGCGAGGGCCAGCCGGGTCTTGCGGTCCTTTTCGGTGCGCATCTCGGCGAGTTTGACGTTGAGGTGTTGCGCCTCGGCGCGGCCCAGCACCTGCCGCCCGGCCTGTCCGTAGCGGCGTTCGCTGCCCGCCATGCGCCGCAGTTCGGCGGCCTGCGCGGGGGTCAACCCCAGCTCGCGCACCAGCCGGGCGCCGTCTGCCGGGCGAACCACGAACAGCCGCGTCAGCACTTCCGAGGTCGGCCAGGGGTCCTGCACGGAGGTGGCCGCAGCCGGAGCCAGCAGCAAAGCGAACAGGAGGGCGGAGCGAAAAGTCATTCGGGTCATGATTCAGGCTAGGGGCCACAGATGAAGGCAGATGAGAACGCGGCGAGGCTCTTAACCGATTCCGCTTGAAGCTCCCGGTAGGGGGGGCTGCGGCACTCAGGGCAGCAGTTGCGCGGCTATGTCCTCGCCCAGTGCGGCTTCGCGTTCCTCGGGGGTCAGCGAGACCATCACCTGACGCAGCACCACCTCGACCGCCCGGTCCGCGCTCTCGTCGAGCGTCTGGCTGTCGAGCATCGGCACGCCGTACTGCTGGGCGAGTTGCCCGAGTTCGTCGTGCATGATGCGGATTTCGTCGAAGTAGCGCATGTAGCGGTGCAGCGGGCGGCTCGCCGCCGTCTCGGTGTCGCGCGATTCGAAGTGCCTGCGGTGCTCCTCGGCGTCCGGCAGGCCCACCAGCATCGGCACCAGCAGCGCCCCCTGAAACGCGGCGGGTTCGAGGTAGCCCGGCACCAGATGCACGCCCTCGAGCACCAGACTGGTGCCCTCCTGAATCGAGCGGCCCACCACCGCGCTCAGACCCACGCTGACCTGCTGCACCTGGTCGCGAAAGCCCGCCAGCAACTCTTCCCGCGTGGGATGCGGCGGCATCGTCTGGCCGGGCGGCACCAGCGCTTCCCAGGCGTTGAAGGTGCTGGCGTGCAGGGTGGGCAGCAGCGCGGGAGGCACCATCGCCCGCATCACCTCCCGAATCGAATCGGTGCTGACCACCCGCGAAATGCCCAGGCGGTAAGCGATTTCGGCGGCCAGCAGGCTCTTGCCGGTGCCGCTGACCCCGCCGAGCAGGACGATCAGGGGCCTCGGCGGGGTGCGAATCACCCGCAGCAGGCGGTAACGGGCGCTGACATCCGGCCCCACCTCGTCGCGCAGCAGTGCCTCCACCTTTTCCCGAATCTGGCTGCGGCGCACCACCCGGTCTTCCGAGCCGCGCAGGTCGCGCTGCGTGACCCGCGCCACCTTGCGGGCCACGTCGGGCGCGACTCCGGCAGCGAGCAGCGACTGCACCAGCAACCCCTTGGAAAAGGGCGCGGGCATGCGGTCTTCCTCGCTGACCACCCCCAGCTTGCCCCGGTTCTGTTGCAGGTAGCGGTAGGTCAGGCGCAGGTGCTCGCCGTGGATCTTGGCCAGGGTGTGCTCGGTCAGGTCGTCGAGTTCCTGCACCCCGATTTCCCGCAGGCCGCACCGCCGCAGTTCGAGGTCCACCGCGCTCGCCACCGAGTAGGCTTCGCGCCCGCTCAGACCGGCGTCTTCCAACGTGCGGGCCAGCACCCCCCGGCTAAACGGCAGGTCGCCGCGCTTGGCCCGCACCATGATGTCCACGAAGGCCGGGGTCTGCTTCATCACCTGCTCGGCAACGTCCTCGCCCATCGTTTCCCGCGTCACCTCGGCCATCAGCCGCTGCACCTCAAGGGGTGAAAACAGCGTGCGCCGCCCTGCCCGCAGCTCCTGCTCGATGCGCCGCGCCAGCGAAATCGCTTGCTCCGTCGTGGTGCCCGCGTTCATCAGCGACTCGGCCACCAGTCCCCGGCTAAAAGGCGAGGCTTGGCCGGACGTACCGATGCTGAAGGCGGAGGTGGGCATGGGGGACTCCAGGGGCAGAGGGGACAGGGGGAAGAGTGAAGGGGAGAGGGTGAAGGGGGAAGAGGTGGGCAGGGTTACGGCTACGCTTCAGGCTCGAACGGGAGCCGAAGTCTAGCCGTTGTGGGGGGCACAGGAGCAAACTTCCCCCCAGAACACCCAGCCGGGGGGAACACAGCCGGGGGGGAACACAGCCGGGGGGAAAGGCGCCCAGGTTGCACCTGGCACGCAACTCGGCAGGCATCCGCAACTCGGCAGGAATCTGCTACAATTTCCGTTTGGGTGCCCCCCGTGACCCGCCCCGTGCGCTGGAACGTCGCACGCGGCCTGACCCCGAAGTGTGTGGGGGGTTGGCACGGCGAAAGGCAAACTTTTCCCACCTAACGTTCAGGAGCGAGCATGTCGTACATCAGCATGAAGCAGCTTCTCGAAGCCGGAGTTCACTTCGGCCACGAGACCAAGCGCTGGAACCCCAAGTTCAAGAAGTTCATCTTCGCCGAGCGCAACGGCATTTTCATCATCGACCTGCAAAAGACCCTCAAGCAGGTGGACCGCAGCTTCGACTACATCAAGGACCTCGCCGAGCGCGGCGGCGTCATCCTGTTCGTCGGCACCAAGAAGCAGGCGCAGGAAATCGTGGAACTCGAAGCGCGCCGCACCGGGATGCCCTACGTGACCAGCCGCTGGCTGGGCGGCATGCTCACCAACTTCAAGACCATGCGCACCCGCATCGACCGCCTCAACGAACTCGACGACCTGTTCGAGTCCGAGCGCATCAACGACCGTCCCAAGGCCGAGCGCATCCAGCTGGCCTCCGAGCGCGAGCGCCTGCTGCGCTTCGTGGGCGGCATCCGCAAGATGAACCGCCTGCCCGACGCCATCTTCGTCGTCGACCCTACCAAGGAAGTCATCGCCGTGCAGGAAGCCAACAAGCTGGGCATTCCCGTCATCGCGCTGGCCGACACCGACAGTGACCCCGACGTGATCGACTACATCGTGCCCGGCAACGACGACGCCATCCGCTCCATCCAGCTGATCACCCACCGCGTCGGCGACCTGCTGGTCGAAGCGCGTGGCGGTCAGGAAGACGTGAGCGCGGGCAGCGTGGAAGAGCAGAGCGACGAAGCCCAGGCCGCCGAAGCCGGTGACGAGGGCGAAAACGTCCAGCTCACCAGCAGCCAGGGCCGCAGCTGAATCTGACCTGATCCGGGGGGCGCGTCTGACACCGGGCGAACGCCCCCCCTTTATAAGTCGCTCAAGTCCAACTTCAGGAGGAACGCACCATGATGGAATCGATCAAGAAGCTGCGCGAAATGACCGGCGCGGGCATGATGGACGTGAAAAAGGCCCTGGCCGACGCCGAGGGCAACGAGGACAAGGCCATCGCCCTGCTGCGCGAGCGCGGCATCGCCAAGGCCGTGAAAAAGGGTGACCGCGAAGCCAAGGAAGGCATCGTGCGCTTCGCCGTGGAAGGCAACCGCGCCGCCATCGTCGAAGTGAACAGCGAAACCGACTTCGTGGCCCGCAACAGCGACTTCCAGGCCACCGTCGAGAAGCTCGCGCAGGCCGCCCTCCAGGCCAAGACCAGCGACGTGGAAGAGTTCAAGAACTTCACCGTGGACGGCGAAACCGTGGGCGACATGGTGGCCGCGACCGCCGGCAAGATCGGTGAAAACATCGTCCTGAACCGCGTGGCTTACCTCGAAGGCGGCAACGTGGCGGGCTACGTCCACTCCAACGGCAAGATCGGCGTGCTGGTCGATCTCGCGGGCGGTGACGAAGCCAAGGCCAAGGACGTGGCGCTGCACGTGGCCGCCGAGCGCCCGCAGTTCCTGACCCGCGAAGAAGTGGAGTCGGGCGACATCGAAAAAGAGCGCGAAATCCTGACCAACAAGGCCCTCGCCGAAGGCAAGCCCCAGCAGATCGTCGAGAAGATCGTCGAAGGTCAGATCGGCAAGTTCTACCAGGAGCGCGTGCTCCCCGAGCAGACCTTCGTCAAGGACAACTCCCTGACCGTCGCCAAGTACCTGGGCGACGCTTCGGTCAGCAAGTTCATCCGTTTCGAAATCGGCGCGTAAGAAAGGAGGGGGACACGGTTCCCCCTTTTTTCGGGCCGCGTGCCTGGCAGCTCCGGCGGCTCCCCCTGCGGGGCTGGCCGGAGTTTTGCTGAGGCGGGCAGGCCGCAGCAGTGGCGGGCACAGAAGGCCGCAAAGGAGAGGACAAGGTATGTTCAAACGAGTTCTGCTCAAGCTGTCGGGTGAATTTCTGGCCGGCGAGAACGGTTTCGGCATCAGCCCCGAAACGACGGCGGGGCTGGCGCGGCGCATCATCGGGGCGCTGGACGGCACCGACGTCGAACTGGCGGTGGTGATCGGCGGCGGCAACCTGTGGCGCGGCGCCCGCAACGGCCAGGGCATGGACCCCGCCACCGCCGACTACATCGGGATGCTGGGCACCGTCATGAACGCGATGGCGCTGCAAGACGCAATGGAAGCCGCCGGCAAACCGACCCGCATCATGAGCGCGATTCACATGCAGCAGGTGGCCGAGCCGTACATCCGCCGCCGCGCCATGCGCCACCTCGAAAAAGGCCGCGTGGTGATTTTCGGTGGCGGCAACGGCGCGCCCTTTTTCACCACCGACACGACCTCGACCCTCCGCGCCCTGGAAATCGGCGCCGACGTGGTCTTGATGGCGAAAAACGCGGTGGACGGCGTGTACGACTCCGACCCGCGCAAGAACCCGGACGCCAAAAAGTACGACCAGCTCACCCACATGGACGTGGTCGAGCGTCGGCTGGAAGTCATGGACGCCACCGCGCTGACCCTGTGCATGGACAAGGGGCTGCCCATCGTGGTGTTCGACATCTTCGAGGAAGGCAACCTCGCCCGGCTGTTCCGGGGCGAGCGCGTCGGCACGCTGATTCAGAGTCAGAGCTGAGCCTCGGGGCTGGCTGCTTTAGAATCCGGCTGATTTCCATCTCAACCCCCAAGGAGAATCCGTCATGGCAGACATGAAATCCATCCAGGCCGACGCCCGCGAAAAGATGAACAAGGCGATTGAGGCCTTCGAGAACAACCTCAGCGTACTCCGCACGGGCCGCGCCAACCCCGGCATCCTGAAAAAGATCGTGGTGGACTACTACGGCTCGCAGATGCCCATCGATCAGGTCGCCAGCATCACCACGCCCGACGCCCGCACGCTGGTGATTACGCCCTGGGACCGGGGCGCACTCAACCCCATCGAAAAGGCCATCCGTGACTCGGACCTGGGCCTGAACCCTAACAACAAGGGCGACACCATCTTCATTTCCCTGCCGATGCTCACCGAGGAGCGCCGCAAGGACCTCGTGAAAAACGCCAAGAACTACGCCGAGGACGCCCGCATCGCCGTGCGCAACCTGCGCAAGCACGCGCTCGACGAGGTCAAGAAGGTCGAGGGCCTGGGCGAAGACGAGATCAAGCGTGGCGAAGCCGACGTGCAGAAGATCACCGACGAGTTCGTCGCCAAGGTGGACTCGGTCTTCCAGAAGAAAGAGCAGGAAATCCTAGGTTGATGGCGCGGCCCCGGTGCCCGGAGGGGGGGCAGCCTTGGAAACCCTGAGCACCCGCGTGCTCACCAGTGTGGTCGGCTTCGTGATCGTGAGCGCCGTCGTCTGGATCGGCTGGTGGGCGATGCTGCCCGCGCTGATCGCGGTGTCGTTTTTCGGCCTGCACGAGTATTTCCGGATGCTCGACCGCAACGACCTCGACGTGCGGCGCCTGAGCGTGGCGATCTTCGGAACGGCGCTGATCGTGGCGAGCCTGCCGCTGTTCACGCAGTTCACCCCCTGGCCCGGCGGGTCGTGGCGCGAAGTGGTGCTCACCATCGCCGTGGGCGCCCTGCTGGTGCTGGAAGTGATTCGCCCCGGCGAGCGCCCGCTGGAACGCGTGGTGTACTCGCTGTTCGGGCTGCTCTACATTCCCTGGTTGCTGGGCTATTTCCTGCTGCTGCGCTACTCGCCCGACGGGGAACAGGGCCTACTGTATTTCACTCTGCCACTGCTGGCGACCTTCGCCGCCGACATCGGTGGGTTTTTCGCCGGGCACTTTTTCGGGCGTCGCAAACTGGCACCCGAGGTCAGCCCCGGCAAGACGGTGGAAGGCGCTGTGGGCGGGCTGGTGTTCAGTTTCGTGGTCGTGCTGGTGGTCAGCCAGTCGGCAGGCATCTGGACCCCGCTGGAGGCGTTCCTGTACTCGATTCTGGTGGCGAGCGCCTCGCAACTCGGGGACCTCTCGGAAAGCCTGATCAAACGCGCCCTGCGGACCAAAGACAGCGGCAACAGCCTGCCGGGGCACGGCGGCTTTCTCGACCGCCTCGACAGCCTGATGTTCGCGGTTCCGGCCACCTACCTGTTTCTCAACATCAGCGCTTTCACGAATTGACGCGGCTCTGAGCGACACCGCTTTGCAAGGGTGTTCAGGGTCGTACCCACGAGGGCCAGCCGAAGCGAGCTGGCCTTCTCTGTGCAAGGGAGGAAATAACTTTTTATATGGAATGCGGAATGCAGATGGATACGAATGCGGGCGGGCAGGGAAGACGGGCAAGCTTTCCCCTTTGTCCCACAGACCCGCCCCCCGGCCCCACGTAGCATGTCGGGCGTGAGACTCACCGTTCTGGGCAGTACAGGCAGCATTGGCACACAGACGCTGGAGGTGGCGCGGCAACGCGGGTACGCGGTGGGGACGTTGGCCGCCGGGCGCAACCTGGAACTGCTGGCCGAGCAGGTGCGCGAGTTCCGGCCCGACCTGGTCAGCGTGGACGCCTCCGTGCTGGCGCAGGCCAGAGAGCGGCTGAGCGGCGTTCGCGTGATTGCCGACCCGTCCGAGGCGGCGGTAGCGCGGGCCGACGTGGTCGTCAACGCCATGAGCGGCCTGATCGGGTTGCCCCCCACCCGCGCCGCGCTGGAAGCCGGGCAGGCAGTGGCGCTGGCGACGAAGGAAGCGATGGTCACGGCAGGCTGGCTGATGTGGGACGCGGCGGCAGCGGGCGGCGGCCGGGTGGTTCCGGTGGATTCCGAGCACACCGGGGTCTACCAGTGCCTCACCGGTGAGGACATCGGCGACGTGGCCGAGCTGATTCTCACGGCGTCGGGCGGGCCGTTTCGCGACGGTCCCGCCGACCTGAGCCGCGTGACGCCCGAACAGGCGCTGAAGCATCCCTCGTGGAGCATGGGACCCAAAGTCACCATCGACTCGGCCACCCTGATGAACAAGGGGCTGGAAGTGATGGAGTGCGCCAGCCTCTACGGGTTGCCGCTCTCGCAGGTGGGCGTGGTCGTTCACCCGCAGAGCATCGTTCACGCGGCGGTGCGCCTGCGCGACGGCAGCCTCAAAGCCCAGTTCGGCCCGGCAGACATGCGCCTGCCGATTGCCTACGCCATCGACGCCGCGCCCACCGGAATGCGCACCCCCGGCGACGTGCGCGGGGCGCGGCGTGGGGGAGAGGTCGGAACGCACCTGGGCTGGCCGCTGCTGGGCACCTGGGAGTTCCGGGCGCCGGACCTGGAGCGTTTTCCCTGCCTGGCACTCGCCTACCGTGCGGGCGAGGCGGGCGGGCTGCTGCCGGTGGCGCTCAACGCGGCGGACGAGGTGGCGGTAGATGCCTTCCTGAACGGGCGAATCGGCTTCACGGACATTCCCCGGCTGATCGAGCGAGTCCTGGACGAAACCCCGGGCGGCGCCCTGACCTGGGACAGCCTGAGCCAGACCGACACCTGGGCGCGGGCGCGGGCGCAGGAACTGTGCGGCGCGGGGGTGCGGGCATGAACGTCGTGCAGGGCATCGCGGCGGCGCTGACTCCGCTGGGGCTGGTGTGGACCGCCATCATCTTCGGGGTTTCGGTCTTTCTGCACGAACTGGCGCACTACGCGCTCGCCCGCGTTCAGGGCGTCAAGGTCAACTCGTTTTCGGTGGGCATGGGGCCGGTGCTGTTCAGGAAACACTGGAAAGGCACCGAGTGGCGCGTTTCTCTCCTTCCACTCGGCGGTTACGTGGAAATCGACGGTATGGCGCCCGAGGAGGACGCGCAGGGCAAGTTGCGCCAGCCCACGCGGGGCTTTGCGGCCCTGCCGGCCTGGGGCAAAGTGGCGGTGCTGCTCGCCGGGCCGCTGACCAACCTGCTGCTCGCGCTGGCGCTGATGACGACCACCTTCGCCGCGCAGGGGGTTCCGGCCCTGGACCGCGCCCGCATCGAGAGTGTGGAGGCGGGGTCACGGGCGCAGACGCTGGGCCTCCGGGCGGGCGACGTGATTGTCGCCATCGACGGTCAGGACCTGCCCGAAACCCGCCGGGTCAGCGGTCAGGACGTGGCCGGCTACGAGGGCGTGCGCGACGCGCTGCGGCAGGCCGGGCGCCACACCTTCACCGTGGAGCGGGCCGCAGCGGGCGGACAGGTGCAGCAGCGTCAGGTCGCTTTCGACTGGCAGCCCACCGTGAACGGAAAGCGGCAACTGCTCGGCATCCGCTACGGCCCCGACGTGCGCCGCGTCGGTGTGGGGCAGGCGTTCGCCACCTCGGTGGACACCACCGTGCGGGCGGTGCCGCAGCTCGTGGGGGCCTTTACCGGCCTGTTCAAGAAGTTCTTCACCCTCGACATCTCGCAGGACCAGAACGTGAGCGGCCCCATCGGGACGGCCGAAGTCATCAGCCGCGCCGCCGCCCTGAGTCCCTGGGCACTGGTGCAGGTGGCGACCCTGCTCAACCTCTCGCTCGCCTTCTTCAACCTCCTGCCGATTCCGGGGCTGGACGGCGGGCGCATTCTGCTCGTGCTGGTGGGGGCACTCCGGGGCCGCCCGCTGAGCTTTCAGCAGGAGCAGGCCATCAACTTCGGGGGCTTCGCCTTCGTGATGCTGCTGACCCTGTTCGTGGTGGTGCGCGACGTGAGCCGGTTTTTCTGACGCGGCTTTGAAAAACAGAGTTCGTACGGCTTTCACTGCCGCCGCTGGCCTTCGCTGGTCGGCGGCGTTGTCGTGGCCGCGCCTTCCGGCCCAGTTCCCCTTCCGGCCCAGTTCCCCCGCCGCCGTGCTAAAACAGAGGTGTTCTACAAATCAAGCTGACTTCACCCGCCCCTCTTTTTTTGCGGTGCCTCGTGCCTCTTTTCACAAGCCCACGAACACCCGTCCGGGGGCCGGGGTCAGGAGGAGGGAAAAGCATCGTACAGTACGCCAATTTCCTGATTATGCTGCTGGTCGGGCTGGGTATCGGCATCCTGGCCGTGGTGGTCAGCGGCCTGCTCGGTCCCAAGAAGGCCACCCGCGCCAAGTTGATGGCCTACGAGTCCGGCAACGACCCCGAGCGCGGCGGCGTGGGCACGGGGCAGCGCTTTCCGGTGCATTTCTACCTCGTCGCCATGCTGTTTATCGTCTTCGACATCGAAACGGCGTTCTTTTACCCGCTGGCGGTGGCTTACCAGAAACTGCCGCAGTTCGCCTTTTTCGAGGCCATCACCTTCGTGCTGCTGCTGCTCGTGGGCTACGTCTACGTGCTGAAAAAGAAGGTGCTGGAATGGGCGTGAAAAATGTAGATAGTCGATGGTTGATGGTTGATAGGGAAATCAGCCTCCATCGACCATCAACCATCAACCATCAACCCACGCCGGAGGCCCCCCCATGCCGCTGAAGGAACTCATCGACCGCGACTGGCAGGAGCTGGAGTCCGAGGGCGTGCTGTTTTCCAGTCTGGAAAAGCTGGTGGCGTGGGGCCGCTCCAACAGCCTGTGGCCCGCGACCTTCGGGCTGGCGTGCTGCGCCATCGAGATGATGAGCAGCACCAACGCCCGCAACGACATGAGCCGCTTCGGGTCCGAGGTGTTCCGGGCGTCTCCCCGGCAGGCCGACGTGATGATTGTGGCGGGGCGCCTGAGCAAGAAGATGGCCCCGGTCATGCGCCGCGTCTACGACCAGATGCCCGACCCCAAATGGGTCATCAGCATGGGCGCGTGCGCGAGTTCGGGCGGCATGTTCAACAACTACGCCATCGTGCAGAACGTGGATAGCGTGGTGCCGGTGGACATCTTCGTGCCCGGCTGCCCGCCCCGCCCCGAAGCCCTGATCTACGCCGTGATGCAGCTTCAGAAGAAAGTGCGCGGTGAGGCGTTCGACCAGCTCGGGCAGCAACTCCCGATGGTGGACGCCTGGACCCGGGAGCTGCGATGACCGGGCCTGAGAGCAAACCCGAAGCGAGCCTGAAAGACCTGGCGGCCCGCTCGACCCGCCGCTTGGCCGAGAGCCGCGACGTGACCCCGCTGCTGGGCGAACTGGGCTTGCAGGCCGAGGGGGGACTGGAACCCACCGCCACGGTCGAGGCGGGGCGCCTGCTCGACACCGCGCGGCAGCTCCGGGCACGCGGGTTCATGCTGCTCGACATCGTGGGGGTGGACTACACGCGCTATCCCACTCCCCGGCCCGCGCCACTCGCGGTGCTCTACAGCGTCGCGCACCCCGGCGACCACCGCCGCCTGTTCCTGCGGGTGTGGCTGGCGGAAGGTCAGGAGGTGGACAGCCTCTTTTCCGTGTGGAAGGCCGCCAACTACCTGGAGCGCGAGGTGTACGACCTGCTGGGCGTCGAGTTCACCGGGCACCCCGACCTGCGGAAAGTCCTGACGCCCGACGACCTCGAAGGCCACCCGCTGCGCAAGGATTTTCCGCTGGGCGAGACGCCGACGCTGTTTCGTGACGGGCGTTTCCTCGACCCCGCCGCCTTCCGTGCGGGCCTGAGCGGGCAGCAGCGCGGACTGACCGGCTACCGGGGTGAGCTGCGCCGGGGCGAGCGGAGGCGTGAAGACATCGTGCCGCCGCTGATGCCGGAAGGGGGACCGAAATGACGGCGGAACTTCAGCCCGCAGAGGGCACCCTGCTGCACACCGAAATGATGTCGCTCAACGTCGGCCCGCAGCACCCCTCCACCCACGGCGTGCTGCGGCTGGTGGTGGACATGGACGGCGAGTACGTGACCCGCGTCGAGCCGCACATGGGCTACCTGCACACCGGCTTCGAGAAGACGATGGAGCACCGCACCTACCAGCAGAACGTCACCTACGCGCCGCGCACCGACTACCTGCATTCGTTCTCGCACGAACTGGCCTACGTGCTGAGCGTGGAAAAACTGCTGGGGGCCGAGGTGCCCGAGCGGGCGAACGTGGTCCGGGTGATTCTGCACGAACTCGGGCGCATCCACAGCCACCTCGTGTTCGTGGGGACCGGCCTGCTCGACCTCGGGGCGCTGACGCCGTTCTTCTATGCCTTCCGCGAGAAGGAAACGTGCCAGGACCTGTTCGAGTCGGTGTGCGGCTACCGCATGAACCAGGGGTACTTCCGGGTGGGGGGGCTGGCCCGCGACATTCCCGACGACTGGCCTGCGCGCGTCGAGAAATTCCTGGTGCAAATGGAGCGCGGCGCGGAGGAGTACACCACCCTCTTCGCCGCCAACCCGATTTTTCTGGACCGGGCCAAAGGGGTGGGGGTCATTCCGGCGGACGCCGCCCTCGACCTGGGGCTGACCGGGCCGAACCTGCGGGCCTCGGGCGTGCCGCTCGACAACCGCAAGGCCAACCCCTACTGCGGCTTCGAGGACTACGACTTCAACGTGGTCACCAGTCAGGACGGCGACAGCCTCGCCCGCTTCAACATGCGCCTGCTGGAATTCGGCGAAAGCATCAAAATCATTCGTCAGGCGCTGAAAAAGCTCAGGCCGGGGCCGGTCAAAGACCCCAACCGCAAAATCAGCCTGCCGCCGCGCCACGAACTCGAAACCAGCATGGAAGCGGTCATTCACCACTTCAAGCTGGTCACGGAAGGCTTTCACCCGCCGCTGGGCGAGACGTATGTGCCTATCGAGTCCGCACGCGGCGAGGTCGGCTACTACGTGATTTCGGACGGCGGTTCGATGCCCTACCGCGTCAAGATTCGTGCGCCGAGTTTCGTCAACCTGCAAGCCCTGGAATACGCCTGCGTGGGCGTGCAGTTTGCCGACCTGATCACCATTCTGGCGACCATCGACCCGGTGCTGGGGGATGTGGACCGGTGAGCGGATTTCCGTCAGCTCAGTGCCTTTCAAATCAAGGAGCGAGGCCACTTTGAGTTACTTCGCAGACAAACAAGAGTTGGTCGCCGACATCTTTTCGCGCTACCCCGACACGCCGCAGGGCAAACGCTCGGCGCTGATGCCGCTGCTGCGTGAGGTGCAGGACGCCGAGGGCTTCGTGTCGGCGCCGCGCATGGCCGAAATCGCTGGGCTGTGCGGCACCACCGCCACCGAGGTCCGAAGTGTGATGAGCTTTTACTCGACCTACCACACGGTGCCGACCGGCAAGTATCACCTTCAGGTGTGCAGCACGCTGATGTGTGCGCTCGCCGGGTCCGATGCGCTGTGGGACGAACTGGTCACGCGGCTGGACGTGCAGCCCGGCGAGGTAACGCCCGACGGACGCTTCAGCGTGCAGAAGGTCGAATGCCTGGGGAGCTGCGGCACCGCGCCCGTCGTGCAGCTGAACGACGAGGGCTTTTACGAGCGCGTCGGCCCGGCGCGGCTGGCCGAACTGCTGGCGGCGCTGCGGACGGACCACAAACCCGCCACCGACCACCCGGTGCCGGTGCCCATCGGTGAGGGCGGACGGCAAAGTACCGCGAAAGGCGTGACCGTCGGCGGCTCGGTGCGTGACCTGACGCCGCTCGCCGCTTCCGGTGGAGGCGCCCCATGACCGCGCCCACCGGAACCGCGCCCACTGCCGAAAAGCCGATTACCAGTGCGCTCGACCACCGCTTCGCGCCCACGCTGTACGCGCAGGTGGGGCAGCCACAAAGCTGGACGCTGGACGCCTACCGCCGGGGCGGGGGCTACCAGGGCGTGCAGCGGGCCTTTGCCCTCGGCCCCGACGCCGTCATCGAGGAAGTCAAGAAGTCCGGCCTGCGCGGACGCGGCGGTGCGGGCTTCGCCACCGGGCTGAAGTGGTCATTCATGCCGCTGAACGACGGCAAACCGCATTACGTCATCTGCAACGCCGACGAGTCCGAGCCGGGCACCTTCAAAGACCGCTACCTGATGTCGGAAGACCCCCACCAGCTCATCGAAGGGATGATGATTGGCGGGTACGCGATGCGGGCGGCTCAGGGCTATGTCTACATTCGCGGCGAGTACGTGCTGGCCGCCGAGCGCCTCTGGGCCGCCATTCACGAAGCGAGGGCGGCGGGGCTGCTGGGGGAAAATATCCTCGGCAGCGGCTTCGACTTCGACATTCAGGTTCACCGGGGCGCGGGCGCGTACATCTGCGGGGAGGAAACCGCGCTGATGAACTCGCTGGAGGGCCTGCGGGCCAATCCCCGCCTCAAGCCGCCGTTTCCCGCCGCCGCCGGGCTGTACGGCCTGCCGACCACCATCAACAACGTCGAGACCTTCTGCGCCGCGACCCACATCCTCAAGTACGGGGCCGAGTGGCACGCGGGCATGGGCACCGAGCGCAGCAAGGGCATGAAGCTGTTTCAGATTTCCGGCCCCGTCGCTCGGCCCGGCGTGTACGAACTGCCGCTGGGCACGCCGTTTCGTGAGCTGATCTACGACTGGGCGGGCGGCCCCGCCGAACCCGTCAAGGCGATTATTCCGGGCGGGATTTCCTGCCAGCTCCTGAAGTGGTCCGAGGCCATTTTGGACACCCCGATGGACTACGAATCGCTGGCGGCGGCGGGCAGCTCCCTGGGCACCGGGGGCGTGACCCTGATTCCCGAGTCGGTGTCCATCGTGGACACGACCTGGAACGCGGTGCGCTTTTACGGGCACGAGTCGTGCGGCAAATGCACCCCCTGCCGCGAAGGAATTTCGGGCTGGATGGTCAAGATGTACGAAAAACTGGTGCGCGGGCACGGGCAACCCGGTGACACGGCATTGATTCTGGACATGGCCGACAACATCGGCGGGCGCTCGTTTTGCGCGCTGGCCGACGCCTGCATGGGGCCGGTGCTGAGCAGCATCAAGCTCTTCCGCGAGGAGTACGACGCCGCCGAACGCGGTGAAGTGCGCCGGACGCTGGCGGGGCGCTGGAGGGACGCATGAAGCGGCAGAGAGCAGAAGGCGGATGGCAGATGGCAGATGGCGGGGGGCAGAGCGCGGCGGCTGAAGCGTCTTTGGCCTTTGGCCCTCAGCCTTCAGCCATTTGCGCCGACCAACGGGAGGCCCTGTGAAAGTTACCGTAGACGGAATCCCCCTCGACCTCCCGGCGGGCACCTCCGGCATCGACGCCGTGTTCGCCGCCGGGCGGGACGTGCCGTATTTCTGCGCCCACTCGTACCTCTCGCCCGTCGGGGCGTGCCGCATGTGTCTGGTCGAGGCCGGAACGCCGCGCAAGGGCAAGGACGGCGAACTGGAAAAGGACGAGAACGGCGAAGTCAAGATTTTCTACTTCCCCAAGCCGATGGCGTCTTGCACCATGCAGGCCACCGAAGGGATGCACATCAAGACCGCCGCGACGAGTGAAGTGGTCGCCAAGTCGCAGGCGGGCATGATGGAATTTACGCTCATCAACCACCCGCTCGACTGCCCCACCTGCGACAAGGGCGGCGCGTGCGAGTTGCAAGACCGCGCCTTCGAGTACGGCTACGGCGCGAGTCGCTTCGGCTTCGACCGCCGCCACGCCGACAAGCACTACCCGCTCTCGGACTTCGTGATTCTCGACCAGGAGCGCTGCATTCACTGCAAACGCTGCGTGCGTTACTTCGAGGAAGTGCCGGGCCAGGAAGTGCTCGACTTTATCGAGCGTGGCGGGCACACCTTCATCGACACCCAGGAAGGCGGGCTGCCCACCGGCTTTTCGGGCAACATCACCGACATCTGCCCGGTGGGGGCCTTGCTCGACAACGTGGCCCGCTTCCGGGGCCGCAACTGGGAGTACGACCACACGCCGACCACCTGCACGCTCTGCCCCGTCGGGTGCGCGATTACCGTGGACGCCCGCAACGGACGCCTGGAGCGCATCGTGGGCCGCGAAAACCGCGACGTGAACGAGATGTGGATTTGTGACGCCGGGCGCTTCGGGCACTCCTTTGCCAGCGAAGGCCGCCTGACCCGCCCGCTGATTCGGGAGGACGGCAAGCTGCGCGAGGCCGACTGGGACGAGGCGATGGCGGCCATGAACCGTGGGCTGGCCGGCGTTCACCCCTCGCACCTCGGTCTGTTCGTCGCCGCCGATTCCACCCTGGAAGAAGGCGTGGCGCTCGAACGGCTGGCCGCGCAGCTCGGGACGGGCAACGTGGACCATTGGCCGCGCTACGCCGCGCAGCTCACCGCGCCCACCGCCACGCTGACCGACGTGGCCCAGGCCGACGCGGTGGTGGTCATCGGGGCCGACCTGGGCGAAGAAGCGCCGGTGGTGGAGTTGCGCATTCTCGAAGCCCTGCGCGGCGGCATTTTGCCCACCGAGTTCGACCACGGCACGGCGATTGCCGACCTGCGCCTCACGGAGCGTCCCGCCCGCACGCCGGAAAAGCTGGCGGTCATCGGGCGCGAGTCGGGCCTCTGGCGTCACGCCGGGATTCGGGCCGCGTCCAACGGTCACAACGCCGTCGCCCGGCTGCTGCGGCCCGACACCGACGAATTGCGCGCGGCGCTGGCGTTGCTGGAAGGCGCCAAGCAGCCGGTGGTCATCCTCGGCGCCGACGTGCTGGGCAGCGGAACGGAGGCGCTGGCCGCGCAGGTCAGCGAACTGGCGAGCCGCACCGGGGCGAAGGTGCTGGCGATTCCGGCGGGGGCCAACAGCGCCGGGCTGGCCGCGCTGGGGCTGCTGCCACGTGACGGAGCCGCCGGGTACGCGGGCCTGGGTGACGCGCCTGCCGCCTTCCTCAGCCGCCTGGACCCGGTGGGGCAGGGGCTGGGCCTGCCGCGCGGCTTTACCGTCGTCCACGACACCCACCTGACCGAAACGGCGAAACGGGCCGACGTGGTGCTGCCTGCCGTGACGAACTATGAAAAGCGCGGCACGACGGTCAACCTCGAAGGCCGGTTCCTGGCACTGGAGCAAGCGGCGCTGGAAGCGGGCGAGGGGGCCGACCTGATTCGCACTCTCACCGCGCTGGCGGGGGCGCTGGGCGTGCGGCCCGGGGTGCGCGGGCTGAAGTCGGCGCAGGCGGCCTTGCACGAGCGGCTGGGCGTGCGGGTGGACGGGTTGCCGGAGCGGGGAGCGCTGAACCTGAACGTGACCCGCGCCGCCGCGCCCGCAGGGGTGCCGTACACGCCGCAGCTCTGGAAACCCCGGATGCGCCCGGTGACGCGGGAAGGCGAAACCTGGGTCGAGCGCACCCGGCAACTCGTGGAGGAAAAGTGGGCGCTGCCGATGTACGTTCCCCAGCCCGTCCAACCCGGAGGTGACGACTGATGCCCGACTGGCTTTCCGCGCTGCTCGTGACGCTGCTCAAGGCGGTGCTGGTCGCACTCGCGCTGCTCACGGCCTTCGCTTACATGACCCTCATCGAGCGCCGCTTGCTGGGCCGCATTCAGCTGCGCCCCGGACCCAACCGGGTGGGGCCGCTCGGACTGCTGCAACCGCTGGCCGACGCCATCAAGAGCATTTTCAAGGAGGACGTGACCGTCACTCTGGCCGACAAGCTGGTGTATACCCTCGCGCCGATTCTGGCCATCGGCATGGCGCTGACCGCGTTCGGGGGGATTCCGGCGGGGCCGCCCGGCAGTCTGTTCGGCACCGACCCCTGGGTGTACAACCTCGACGCGGGGGTGCTGGCGCTGCTGGCGCTGACCTCCATGGGGGTGTACGGCATCTTTCTCGGTGGCTGGGCGTCAGGGTCCAAGTACCCGATGCTGGGGTCGCTGCGGTCCTCGGCGCAGATGATTTCCTACGAACTCGGCATGGGCCTGAGCATTCTGGGCCTGCTGATGCTGGTGGGCAGCACCAACTTCCTCGACATCGTGGAGTGGCAGGCGGGCGCCCAGGGCCACGGCTGGCTGATTCTGTTTCAGGTGTTCGCCTTCGCGCTGTTTCTGGTCAGCAGCTTCGCCGAAGTCAACCGCACCCCCTTCGACCTGCCCGAAGCCGAGCAGGAACTCGTGGCGGGCTACCTCACCGAGTATTCGTCCATCAAGTGGGCGCTGTTTCAGATGGCCGAGTACGTCAACATCATGACCGCCTCGGCGCTGATGAGCACGCTGTTTTTCGGCGGCTACCGGGGGCCGGGCTTTCTGGAAGGGGTGATTCCCGGCATCAGCTCGTGGCCGCTGGTGTGGCTGATCGCCAAAATCGCTTTTTTCATGTTCCTGTTCATCTGGGTCCGCGCCACGCTGCCCCGCCTGCGCTACGACCAGCTCATGCGCCTGGGCTGGAAACTGACGCTGCCGCTCGCGCTGCTCAACACCGTGGCGGTGGCGGCGGTTCTCGCCTTCGTGCCTCCTGAAGGGCTGCTCGGCATTCCCCGGCTGTGGCTACTCGGCGCGGTCAGCCTGCTCTTGCTGCTGATTCTGTTTGCCGCCAGCGACGCGGTGCGCGGCCTGTGGAACGCGCCCGCCCTGCGCCAAGGGGACAAACGGGTGCCGGGCCGCACACTGGGGGGCGACTGATGGTTTCTTTCCTCTGCTCTCCGCTCTCCGCCCTCTGCACCGCCAAAGGAGGCCACCATGGGTGTCCTTGACATCGCCAAAGGCATGGGCGTGACCCTCGGCAAGCTGTTTCAAAAGCCCCTGACCGTCAGTTATCCCGAGGAGCGGGCCACCTTGCAGCCGCGCTTCCGGGGCCGCCATGTGCTGACCCGTCACCCCGCTGCACGCCCCGGCGAGCTGGGACTGGAAAAGTGCATCGGCTGCTCGCTGTGCGCCGCCGCCTGCCCCGCCTACGCCATCTACGTGGAAGCCGCCGAGAACGACCCGCATAACCCCGTCAGCCCCGGCGAGCGCTACGCCAAGGTCTACGAAATCAACATGCTGCGCTGCATCTTCTGCGGCCTGTGCGAGGAAGCCTGTCCGACGGGCGCGGTGGTGCTGGGCAACGAGTTCGAGATGGCCGATTACCGCTCGCGTGACTTCGTGTACGGCAAGGAAGACATGCTGGTCGGCGTGACCGGCAGTCGCCCGCAGCGCCGCGAGGCTCTGGGGTCGGGCAAACCCGTGCGGCTGGGCTTTCAGGTGGAAGGCGGCCCCCGCGCCGAACTGGAAGGAGTGGACTACCCATGATGCTGGCTTTTATCCTGCTGGGCGCACTCGCCATTGCTGGGGGCATCCTGACCATCGCGGCGAGGAACGCGGTTCACGCGGCGCTGGGACTGGTCGGCACCCTCATCAGCGTGGCGGGGCTGTTCGCGTCCATGAGCGCGTCGTTTCTGGCGGCGACCCAGGTGATCGTGTACGCCGGGGCCATCATGGTGCTGTTTCTCTTCGTCATCATGCTGCTGGGGGCCAACCAGCCCTTGACCGCCAAAGACCCGCTGCCCTTTGTCGGGCCGCTGGGGGCCATCGCCGCGCTGCTGCTCGCGGGCGGTTTCGTGGCGCTGGCGCTGACCTATCAGGACCCCCGTCCGCTGGCCGAAAGCGTGCAGGCGCTGCGCGGCGGCTCGGCGGGCGCGGTGGGCGAAACGCTGCTCACCCGCTTCCTGCTGCCCTTTGAAGCCGTGAGCATCCTGCTTCTGGTCGCCATCGTCGGTTCGGTGGCCCTGGTGCAGCGGCCCGTACCCCAGCCCGACGGCGTGACCGACGAAGCCGCAAACGAACTGGCCCCCGCTGCCGGGCGGGCCTGGCGCGAAGGGAAAGCGGCGGCGCTGAGCAGCGAACCCCTCAAGGAGCGTGCCTGAGATGGTGCCGACCTCGTATTACCTCGCGCTCTCGGGCATCCTGTTCGCGCTGGGCCTCATCGGAGTGATGACCCGCCGCACGGCCATCCTGATTTTTCTCTCGGTGGAACTGATGCTCAATGCCGCCAACATTGCCCTGGTCGCGTTTGCCCGCTCGTGGGGCGACCTGATGGGGCAGACCGCCGTGTTTATCGTGATGACGCTGGCCGCCGCCGAAGTGGCGATTGGCCTGGCGATCATCGTCGCTATCTTCCGCAAGCGCGAAACCACCAACGTGGACGACCTCGCGCAACTCAAAGGCTGAGTGGGAATGATGCCTCTGTATTTGCTTCCCCTGCTGCCGCTCGTCGGCTTCGCGCTGCTGATGTGCTTCCCCAAAGCCTTCCCCGGTAAAACGGGCGGCTACCTCGCCTCCCTGATGGTGCTGCTGAGTTTCGTGGTGGCGGTCACCCGCTCCCTCGGGCTGGACGGCACGCCCGACCACGAGTCGCTGTGGCCCTGGCTGCCGAACATGGCGCTCGGTGCCAACCTCAACGTCGGCTTTTACCTCGACCAGCTTTCCAGCCTGATGACCCTGATCATCACGGGCATCGGCTTCCTGATTCACGTCTATTCCCTCAGTTACATGAGTCACGACGCCAAGTTCACGCGCTTTTTCGCGTTCCTGAACCTGTTCGTGTCCATGATGCTGATTCTGGTGCTGGCCGACTCCTACCCGCTGATGTTCGTGGGCTGGGAAGGGGTGGGCGTGGCGTCGTTCCTGCTCATCGGCTTCTGGCATTCGGGGCGGCACTCGGAAGCGTCCGACCCGCGCACCCTGGAAGCAAGCACGCGAGAAGGCCGCGCCAACTCCGACGCCGCCCGCAAAGCGTTCATCATGAACCGTATCGGCGACCTCGGCTTCATGCTGGGCATGTTCCTGCTGTACAAGCTCTACGGCACGCTCAGCATTCCCGAACTCGCGGGGCAGGCGCAGGGCACCCGCGTGGCGCAGTCGGCCATCGAACTGGCGTGTCTGTTCCTGCTCGTCGGCGCGGTGGGCAAGTCGGGTCAGTTGCCGCTGACGACCTGGCTCCCCGACGCGATGGCTGGCCCCACGCCCGTTTCGGCGCTGATTCACGCGGCGACGATGGTGACGGCGGGCGTGTACCTGATTACGCGCAGCCACTTCCTGTACGAACTCGCGCCCGCCGCGTCGAACTGGGTGGCCTGGGTCGGTGGCCTGACCGCGCTGTACGGCGCACTCTCGGCCCTGAACCAGAGCGACATCAAGAAGATTCTGGCCTACTCGACCGTCTCGCAGCTCGGCTACATGTTCATGGCGGTGGGCCTGGGCGCGTACTCGGCGGGCGTGTTTCACCTGCTGACCCATGCGTTTTTCAAGGCGCTGCTGTTTCTCTGCGCGGGGGCCGTGATTCACGCGCTGCACGAAGAACAGGATGTGCGGGCGATGGGCGGGATGCGGAAATTTATGCCGTTTACCCACATCGCCGCACTCATGGGCGTGCTGGCGATTTCGGGCATTCCCATCTGGAGCGGCTTTTTCTCCAAGGACGCGATTCTGGCGGCGGCCTGGGCGCAAAACCCCTGGTTGTACGTCATCGGGCTGGGCGTGGCGCTGCTGACCGCCTTTTACATGGGCCGCTGGTATTTCCTGGTCTGGCGCGGCGAATACCGGGGCGCTGTCCCCCACCCCCACGAGGCCGACGGGTTGATGAAACTGCCGCTGGGCGTGCTGGCGCTGCTGGCGACCCTGGGCGGGCTGCTCAACATTCCGACCTTCCTGCCGGGGGGCACGCACGCCTTCGATACCTACCTGGGCCGCGCGATTCCGCAGCACGCGCATCACATTCCGGTGAGTACCGAGTGGCTGCTGACCGCTCTGGCGGTGCTGGCCGGGCTGCTGGGACTGGGCTGGGCCTGGATGGACCACCGCCGCCGGGCGCTGGCCGACGGCCCGCTGGGGCAGGTCAGCACGTCGGCGCTGTACCTCGACAACCTGTATAACGGTCTGTTCGCCGCGCCGAGCCGGGCAGCCGCGCAGGGGCTGGACGCTGTGGACCGGGGGGTGGACGCCGGGCTGAGTGGGGTGGCCCGCAACGCGGGGGCGCCGGGCAGCCTGTTTGCCCGCATGCAGAGCGGGTATGTCCGCGCCTACGCGGTGAGCATGGTGCTGGGCACGGCGCTGATTATCGGGTACTGGGCACTGACCATGATTGGCCGGGGGGGAAGCTGATGCGGCCCGTGGTTCCTGAGGCCGCCGGAGGCACCGCATGACGAGTCTGATGCTGTTTTTGCCGCTGCTGGGGGCGCTGCTGGTGCTGCTCACTCCGGTCAAGTGGCGCGAGGAAGTCGCGGGGTTTTTCGCCGCCGTGACGCTGGGCCTGGGCCTGTGGCTGTGGCGGCTGGGGGGCGAGGGGCTGAGTGTCTCGCCCTGGGTGCCGCCGCTGGGGATGACCTACGCGGTGGAACTGAACGGCGTGGGGCTGGCCTTCGCGCTCGTCACGGCGTTCATGACCCTGATGGCCGTGTGGTACGCCGCCCGCCGGGTGCCGAATCCGGGGCCGATGCTGGCGATGGTGCTGGCGATGGAAACCGGGCTGCTGGGCATCTTCGCGGCGCGGGACCTGATTCTGTTCTACGTGTTTTTCGAGTGGGCGCTGATTCCCTCGCTGCTGATGCTGGCGGTCTACGGCGGGCCAGGGCGGATGCGGGCGCTGGTCAAGTTCGGCGCCTACACGCTGCTCGGCTCGCTGCTGATGCTGCTGAGCTTCATCGGCTACAAGTGGCTCGGCGGCAGCCCCACCTTCGCCCTGCCGGACCTGCTGGCACACCCGGTGAGGGGTGCGGCGCAGACCTGGCTGTACCTGGGCTTTCTGGCGGCGATGGCGGTCAAGCTGCCGCTGTGGCCGCTGCACGCCTGGCTGCCCGACTTTCACGAACAGAACCACGAAAGCGGCGTTCCCGACGTGATGGGCACGCTGTACAAGGTGGGGGGCTACGGCATCTTCGTCTTCGGGCTGACGCTGTTTCCCGACGCTTCGCTGGAGCTGCGCCCGGTCCTGATGGGGCTGGCGGCCTTCACCGCGCTGTATGCCGCCTGGATCGCCTTTCACCAGAGCAACTGGAAGCGGCTGCTGGCCTATGCGGGTCTTTCGCACATGGGCTTCGTGGCGCTGGGGCTGTTTTCGCTGAACGAAACGGCGGTCATCGGCGCGATGTACCTGCTCGCCTTCCAGAACCTCTACACCGGGGCGCTGTTCATGGCGGTGGGGATGCTGCAGGAGCGCGTCGGCAGCCTGGATACCCGCGTGGGCGGCGTGATGAACCAGGCCGGCGCGCTGGGCGGGCTGACGCTGGCGCTGTGGCTGGCGTCCATCGCGGTGCCAGGCTTTGCGGGCTTTGTCGGGGAATTTTCGGTGCTGCTGGGGGCCTATCAGGTGAGTCCCTGGCTGACGTTCCTGGCCGGGCTGACCACCATCGCCGCCGCCGCCTACGCGCTGACCGCTTTTCAGCGGACCTTCTGGGAGGGGCGGCCCCTGGGCGCGGTGCGGGTCGCGGACCTGCGCGGCACCGAGTGGCTGGTGCTGGTGCTGCCGCTGCTGGCGGCGCTGCTGTTCGGGGTGTACTCGGCCCCGGTGCTGAACCTGATGCAGCCGGCGGTGCGGGCCGCGCTCTCGTCCTTAGGGGGACAGTAAATGAATCTGGTTTTGCCTGACGTGAGTTTTGCCCCCATGTTGCCGCTGCTGCTGGTGCTGGCGGGGGCCATCGTGTCCACCCTGGGGGGCTTCTGGCTGCCGCGCCGGACCCTGACGGCGCTCAACGTGGTCTTTTTGCTCGCTTCCGGAGCCAGTCTGGTCTGGCTCTGGGGGGCGGGCGCCGACGTGCCGCGCTCGGCCTTTGCCGGGGCGCTGCGGGCGGACCCGGCGGCGCTGCTGCTGGGGGGCACAGTGCTGCTCGGGGCGCTGCTGACGCTGCTGGTGTCGCTGGACACGGCCTACCGCGCCCGCGTGAGCTTTGCCGAATTCGACGCGCTGCTGATGTACGCGGTGACCGGCTGCCTGCTGATCGCCTTTTCGGGCGACCTGATCGTGATGCTCATCGGCCTGGAAATCATGAGCCTGGCGAGTTACGTGCTGGTGACCTTTCAGGACTCGCGCCGCGCCGAGGAATCGGGCCTGAAGTACTTTCTGCTCGGGTCGGTGGGCAGCGCGATTCTGATTTATGGTCTGGCCTTCCTGTACGGCGCGACCGGAACGCTGAACTACGCGGGCATCGCGCAGCAGGTGAGCGTGCTGGAACCGGCGAACCTGGGGGTGCTGGTGGCCGGAACGCTGCTGGTGCTGGCGGGCTTCGGGTTCAAGATTTCGTTGGTGCCTTTCCATCAATGGACGCCCGACGTGTACAGCGGGGCGCCCACGCTGGTGTCGCTGTTTCTGAGCACCGTGGTCAAGGTGGCCGCCTTTGCCGGAATGCTGCGGGTCTTCGGCGGGGCGCTCGCGGCGGGACCGGGCTGGCACGCGGTGCTTCAGGTGCTCGTCGCGCTGACCCTCCTGATCGGCAACGCGGCGGCGCTGTATCAGCAGAACTTCAAGCGGCTGCTCGCCTACTCGGCGGTGGCGCACACCGGCTTCCTGGCGATGACGCTGCTGGGGGACACGGCGCAGGGCGGCGCGGCGCTGGGGTACTACCTGCTCGTCTACACCCTGATGACCGTGGCGGCCCTGGCCATCGTGGCGGCGTTGCAGCGCACCGAGGAGGGCATGAGCGTCAACGACCTGCGCGGCCTGTACTACCGGCACCCGGCCTACGCCGCAGCGCTGGCGGTGTGCCTCGCGTCGCTGGCGGGGCTGCCGCCGTTCGCGGGGTTTTTCGCCAAATATCTGGCGTTTCAGGTGGCGTTCGAGAGCGGGTACGTGGTCGTCAGCCTGCTCGCGGTGCTGAGCAGCGTGGCGGCGCTGGTGTACTACCTGCGCCCCGCCATGCTGATGTTCATGCCCGACCGCACCCCCGCCCGCGAGTACGCGCACGGCCAGCGCCCGGCGACCACCTTCGCGGTGGCGCTGAGCCTGATCGGAATCGTGGTGCTGGGGCTGCTGCCCAACCTGTGGTACGGCTGGGTGGCGCCGCCCGAAATCTGGCGGTTGCTGGCCGGCACCTGATACGGATTCCGATTGAATCTGGTAGTTTCAGATTCAATCCGACTTGCAAAGCTGCGCAGCAGAGCGGATGCGAGTAGGAAAAAATACGGATTCTGCGATATGGATGCACAGGCGGCGCTTTCCCGACTGTGCAGGAATTTAGCGGAATCCGTATGACTTCCGGGCGCCCGGAGGCAGCCAAAGGAGAAGGGGGAAGACGAGACGGTCTTTCCCCTCTTTGCGGTCAAGGCGCTGTGGGCGCCGCCGTCTCCCCGAGGGCGGAAAGCGCCGCTTCGAGGCCGGTGTCGCGCCCCTGGGTGGTCAGCAGGCCGATGTCCAGGGGCGCGGGCACGTCCGGGGTCAGGCGGGCCGGCAAAGGCACGTCGCCCGTCGCGTAGCCCCGGAAAACGGTCACGGCAATCAGGCCCCCGTCGGGCAGGTTGCGTAGCAGCACGCCGCTGTTGGCGACGCCCTTGGTCGCCTCGCCCACCAGTCGGGCGCCGCCCTTTTGCGCGTAGTAGGCGAAGACCTCGGCGCACGAGGCGGTGTCGGGGCCGATCAGCACGGCGGCGGGGCCGGTCCACACCCGGCGCGAGGGGCTGGCGAACACGCTGTCGAGGTAAGCCCCTTCGCGCCCGTCCAGGCCGCTGTACGAAAATCCGCCGACCGCGTAGCTGGCGTTGTAGACCACCGGCCCGAAAATGCTGGCGGCGGCCACGCACTGCTGAAGATTGCCGCCCCCGTTGAAGCGCAGGTCCACGATCAGGCGGCGCACCCCGCTGGCCTGAAGTTGCCGCACCTGCGCCAGAAACTCGGCGGCGGTGTCGGGCGACAGAAAACTGGGCAGGTCGATCACGGCGACCCGGCCCCCGGCGCCCACCCACACGGGTTCGGGCCGGTCACGGGCGGGAAGAGGCAGCCCGATGACTTTGAGGGTCTGTTCGTCTTCCCCGGCGCGGCGCAGGGTGAGGTCTATCGCCTGTCCGGTGCGTTCCATACGGGCAAACTCGTTGGGCCCGAAGTCCCCGGGGGGCGCGGCCTGACCGGGCGCGAGCAGGCCGCCCACCGCCTTGCCGTTCACCTGCGTGATCAGGTCCAGGCGGCGCACACCCAGCAGGTCGGCGGGACTGCCTGCGGCGACCGAGGCGACCAGCAGCCCGCCCTGCACGCGGGCGAGGCGCAGCCCGGTGCGCGGGACCACCTGCCCCTGCTCGCTCTCGCGGTAGCGGGCGGCGCCCTCCGGGTCGCGCACGTAGGTGTGGGCGTCACCGAAGTCGGCCAGCAGTTCGCCCAGGACCGCCCGGCCCGTGTCGTAGCTGCACGTTTCGCCCTGCGGCGCACAGGCGCGGGCCAGCTTGCGGGCGTACTGGGCTTCCAGCGTGCGGAAATTCCGGGTGGACCAGCCATGATAATTTTCGCGGACCACTTTGGTCGCCGCCGCGTAGAGGTCGCTGGCGGGGCTGGCCTGCGCGCCCGTCGCCATGAGCATCGCCCCAGTGAGGAAAACCGCCCCGAGCCGGTGCCAGCGGGAAACGCGGGCAGTCTGGCGGCGGGGCGGCGGGCGCAGGCACATGAGGGCAGGCTAGCGTGCCGGGGGTCACTGCGCCTTCAGCCTTTTGGCGGAGAAGGGCGGAAAGGCGGGGTAAAGAGGGGCAGAAGAAATCTCCCCCGTACGGGACAGGGGAGAAGGGTACAGGGGAGAATTTATACAGCTTCGAAAAAGAGTTCAGTCCCGTATTACAACTCGTCGAGGGTGCGCCAGGCCGCAGGTTCTTTGGTGCCGTTCTCGACCCTGGCGTTCACGCCGAAGAGGTTCCCGGTGCCGCTGACCTTGAGGGCGTTCCAGCCTGGCTGGGTGGTGACGTTGACGGTGGCAGGGATGGCTATGCCGATGCCGACCAGTTTCTGGCAGTCGACAGCGCCGCTCAGGGTGGTGGCTTGGTCGGTGTAGATCCAGGCGCGGCCCTCGAAGGACTTGCTCGCCACGCTCGTCGTGACCTGCCCGGCGAGGGCCTTGCCCTGCTTGGTGCCGCGGGTGAGGTCCAGCGTCACCACGCCGTAGCCCTTGGCGCCGGGCACGCTCGACTGCAGGGTGCCCACGCAGCCGATGCTGCCCAGGACTTCGTTGGCTGTCATCAGGCGGCGGCTGAATTTCTCGGGCGCGGGCAGCAGCAGGGTAAAGCCACCGTCGGCGGCCACCTGGGCCTCGGAAAGCTGTCCCAAGGTCTCGTCGTTCAGGACCACCTTGCCGGTGCCGGAACCGCTGACCACCGTACCGGTGATGCTTTCGGTCTGCTCAGCGGTGGCGGGGGCAGTCGGGGCCGAGCTGCAAGACGCCAAGGCGAGTGACAGCGCAAGGGAGGGAAGCAGCATCTTGTTCATGCTTCCAGCATAGGGAAACGCTGTCACAACGGTGTCACCTTGATACCCGGCTGATCGGCGGCTCCTCAGTCCCGGGCCACGTCGATTACTGTTCGGCCCCGCACCTGCCCGGCCAGAATCTGCGCGGCCAGCGCGGGCACGTCGCTCAGGGGTCGGCGCTGCGTGACCCCGGCCAGCACCGAGGCGGGCAGGTCGCGCGCGAGGCGATCCCAGGCGGCGCGGCGGCGCGGCACCGGGCAGGTGTTGGAGTCGATACCGGCGAGGGTGATCCCGCGCAGAATAAAGGGAAACACGGTGGTGTGCAGTTCGGCCCCGCCCGCGTTGCCACAGGCGGCGACCACGCCGTGGGTGCGGGTCGCGGCGACAGCGGCAGCGAGGGTCTGACCGCCCACCGTGTCCACCACCCCGGCCCAGCGCTCCTTTTCCAGCGGGCGATTCGGGGTGAGGTCGCCCCGTCCGATCACCTCGCTGGCCCCCAGCCCGCGCAGGTAGTCGCTTTCTTCCGGGCGGCCCGTGCTGGCGGTGACGCTGAAGCCCGCTTTCGCCAGGAGCCGCACCGCCGTGCTGCCCACGCCGCCCGCCGCGCCCGTGACCAGCACCTCGCCGCCGGAGGGGGAGACGCCGCCTTCTTCCAGCGCCATCACCGCGAGCATGGCCGTGAAGCCCGCCGTGCCCACGCTCATCGCCCACACCGCGTCGGTGCCTGGGGGCAGCGGCACCAGCGAGGCGGCGGGCACACGGGCGAACTCGCTGTAGCCGCCGTCCACCTTTTCGCCGCTGCCCCAGCCCGTCAGGATGACCCCGTCGCCGGGGCGGTACTCTGTACTGTCTGACGAAACCACCTCGCCCGCCAGGTCGATGCCGGGGATGATGGGGTAACGCCGCAGCACTCCGGGGCGGCCCATGACCGCCAGGCCGTCCTTGTAGTTGAGCGAGCTGCACTGCACGCGCACCAGCGTGTCGCCCTCGCCCAGGTCGCTCAGGGTGAGCTGCTGAAACTCGGGGCGAATGCCCGCGTCGTCCTTGACCATGCGCAGGGCGCGGAAGGTGGGGGGCAGGGTGGGGGTGGACATGAACAGCCTCCTGATGGGTGGGGATGGGGGGTGTGCCCCAGGCTAGCGTGCCGCGCCCGCCTCATCCCAAAGTCGGTTGGTTCCTCACGCGCTGGGGGCTATTCTGGCCCGTGTGCGCCGCGTTCTCGCCCTGATTCTGATTGTGCTGGCCGGTCTGGTCGCCCTGCTTTCGCCCGCGTTTCCCGCCCTGGCCCGGTACGGCGCCCTGCCCCGGCACGGTGAAAAGCCTCTGAACGTGCTGCTGGCGGGCGTGGACGTGGACTACGACGACAAGGCCGGGGTCTGGCCTTATCCGGCCAAGCCCGAGGACTACAGCGGGCGCACCGACACCATCGTCATGACGCAGGTGCGGCCCGACGGCACCGTCAAGCTGCTGAGTATTCCGCGTGACAGCTGGGTGCCGATTGTGGGGTGGTCCGGCGGCTCGGGCAAAATCAACAGCGCCAACGTGCACGGTGGCCCCGACATGCTGGTGAACACCGTGCAGGCCCTGACCGGCGTGCGCCCCGACGGGTACGCGCTGCTGAGCCTGAACGCCCTGCGCGCCGTGACCGAGGCGGTGGGCGGCGTGACCATCGACGTGCCGCAGCGCATGAAGTACGACGACAACGCCGGGAACCTGCACATCGACCTGCAACCGGGCCGCCAGCGGCTGAGCGGCGAACAGGCCGAGGGCTTCCTGCGGTTTCGCAAGGACAACCTGGGCGATATCGGGCGGGTGGGGCGGCAGCAACAGTTCCTGACCGCCCTGATTGCCGAAATCCGCCGCCCGGCCAACGTCTGGAAGCTGCCCCGGGTGATTGCGGCCCTGGACGCCAACGCCAAGACCAACCTCACGCGCGCCCAGATCGCCGAGCTGCTGGGCGCGGCGCAGCGGGGGCCGAAAGTGAGCACCTACACGGTGCCCGGCAACTTCGGCATGGTGGGGGCCGCCTCGGTCTGGAACGTGGACACGCCCCGGCTCGATGCCCTGCTGGGCGAGCAGTTCCGTGACCCGAACGACCCCCACGGTCTGCGCGTGCTGGTCTTCAACGCCGACGCCCCCGACGGCAGCGCCCGGCGCCTGAAGGCCCGGCTGGAGAGCCTGGGTTACCGCAATGTCACTGCGGCCAACGAGGCCCGGCCCTGGCCCGTGACCACCGTGTCCGGCCCCGCCGCGCCCGCCGCCGCGCTGCTGCGCGACCTGGGATATGGGCAACTGGACCCTGCGGCGCCGGGTACGCCCGGCAGCGAACTCACCATTCGCCTCGGACGCGACACCCCGGCACAGTAGGCCGGGAAACAGTAGGCCGGGAAGGGGGCAGGGCAGGCGGAAAGTGAACGCGCACGTTCATTCTGTACGTCCACGTTGACCTTGCCCGCCGGACGTGGAAGCATGGGCCGACACCACAAACAGGAGGCTCTACCCATGACCCAAGGCACCCCCAACCGTGTGGACCAGACCCGCGACGGCGACGTTCTCATTCTGACCATCAACAACCCCCCCGTGAACGCCTTCGGCCCCGGCGTGCCCGAGGGCCTCAAGGCCGGGCTGGACGCCGCTGCCGCCGACGACAGTGTCAGGGCCGTGGTCATCATCGGCGGCGGGCGCACCTTCGTGGCGGGCGCGGACATCAAGGGCTTCGGCCTCCCGCGTGAGCAGGCCCCCGACCTGCGCGGCACCGTCGCCAAGCTGGACGCCTTTGCCAAGCCCACCGTCGCCGCCATTCACGGCACGGCCCTCGGCGGCGGGCTGGAACTGGCGCTGGGCTGCACCTACCGCGTGGCGACCAAAGACGCGCAACTTGGCCTGCCCGAAGTCAAACTGGGCGTGCTTCCCGGCGCGGGCGGCACCCAGCGCCTGCCCCGCGTGGTGGGCGCTCAGAAGGCGCTGGACATGATGCTCTCCGGCACGCCCATCCGGGCCACCGAAGCCCAGTCCCTCGGCCTGGTGGACGAACTCGTAGACGGTGACCTGCTCGCCGGGGCCGTCGCTTTTGCCCGCGCCCACGCCGACGCCCGCCCGCTGCCGCGTATCAGCGAGCGCGGCGTGGAGGGCGGCAGCCCCGAACTGTTCGCCGCCGCCCGCGAGGGCCTGAAAAAGACCCACCGGGGCCAGCACTCGCCCTCGCACATCGTGGACCTCGCGGAAATGGCCGCGACCAAGCCCTTTCAGGAAGGCTGGGACGCCGAAGCCGACCGCTTCGTCGACTCGCTGAACAGCCCGCAGTCGCGCGGCCTGCGCCACATCTTCTTCGCCGAGCGCGAAGCGGGCAAGGTGCGCGGCCTGGGCAAGGACACGCCCACCACCGACATCAAGTCCGCCGGAATCATCGGCGCGGGCACGATGGGCGGCGGCATCGCCATGAACTTCCTGAACGTCGGCATTCCCGTGACCATCGTGGAAACCACCCAGGAGGCGCTCGACCGGGGCCTGGGCGTCATTCGCAGGAACTACGAGAACACCGCGAAAAAGGGCCGCATGACGCAGGACGACGTGGAAAAGCGCATGGCCCTGCTGACCCCCACCCTCAAGATGGACGACCTGAAGGACGCCGACATCATCATCGAGGCCGTCTTCGAGAACATGGACGTGAAGAAGGACATCTTCAGGAACCTCGATAGGGTGGCCAAGCCCGGCGCGATTCTGGCGAGCAACACCAGCACGCTGGACGTGAACGAAATCGCCAGCGTGACGGGCCGCCCCGAACAGGTCATCGGCCTGCACTTTTTCAGCCCCGCCAACGTGATGAAGCTGCTGGAAATCGTCCGCGCGGACAGAACCAGCGACAGCGTGCTGGCGACCAGCCTCGCGCTGGCCAAACGCATCAAGAAAGTCGGCGTGGTGGTGGGCGTGTGCGACGGCTTCGTGGGCAACCGCATGGTTCACCGCTACGGCGACGAGGCCCGCAAAATCGTGGAGGAAGGTGCCCGCCCTGAGGACGTGGACGCCGCCATGAACGCGCTGGGCCTGCCGATGGGGCCGTTCCAGATGAGCGACATGGCCGGGCTGGACATCGGCTATTCCATCCGGCAGCACCAGGCCAGAGTGCGCGGCGAGAGCGAACCCGACGGCTGGCTCGACCGCATCGTGAAAACCGGGCGCAAGGGCCAGAAGACGCAGGGCGGCATCTACGACTATGATCAGGACCGCAAGCCCAAGCCCAACGCCGACGTGCAGAAGCTCATCGAGGACTACCGCGCCGAGAAGGGCCTCCAGCCCCGCGCGATTTCCCAGGAAGAAATCACGGGGCGCCTCGCCTACTCGCTGGTCAACGAGGGGGCCAAGATTCTGGAAGAAGGCATCGCGCAGCGGGCGAGCGACATTGACGTGATTTACATCTACGGCTACGGCTTCCCGGCCTACCGGGGCGGCCCGATGCAGTACGCCAGCGAGCAGGGCCTGAAGAACGTGGCCGCCGACCTCGAAAAATACGGCCAGACGCCCGCGCCGCTGCTCAGGAAACTGGCCGAGGGTGGCAAGACCTTCAGCGACTACGACCGCGAGGCTGGAGCGTAAAGCGAATGCCGGAAGGGGCCGTCACGCGGTTGGAGGCCATCTGGCACTTTTGCCGGGACCATGAGCGTCTGGTTCGGCGCTCGCCCCGCTGCGGCTGCTTTCACTGCGAGTCCTTTTTTGCACCCGGCGAAATCGAGGCGTGGGTGGACGACCTGAGTACCGCGCTCTGCCCCCGCTGCGGCATAGATGCGGCGCTCCCCGACGTGCCGCTCTATGCCCTGAACGCCGAACTGCTGCGCGAGATGCGTGTGGCGTTTTTCGAGTCGTCTGCGCTGGCAGGCCCCGGCAGCGGGCACTTCCCGGCGTAGCCCACTCTGGCTGGGGGGACCGGAAGCGGCGATATGTGCAGCCTGCGGTCCCTCCCAGCTTTTTTCCCCAGGAGCCCCGATGCCTGTAGACCCCCAGCTGTACCAAGTCCTGCTGCAACTTTCGCAGGCCCCCCAACCCGGCAGTCTGGAAGAGATGCGGGCCAGTGTGCGGGCCAACGCCGTCCGCAGCCCCAAACGCCCGGTCAGCCTGGGCGAGGTGCGCGACCTGACCTTGCCCGGCCCGGACGGTTCACTCGGCGCCCGGCTCTATCACCCCGCCGGGCAGGTCCCCGCGTCGGGCTGGCCGCTGACGGTGTATTTCCACGGCGGCGGGTTCGTGGCTTACGACCTCGACACCCACGACGCCCTGTGCCGCGAACTGTGCGCGGCGTCCGGCGCGGCGGTGCTGAGCGTGGCCTACCGCCTCGCCCCCGAGCACAAGTTTCCCGCTGCCGTTCACGACGCCTTCGCCAGCGTGGTCTGGGCCGCCGCACACGCCGCTGGCCTCGGGGCCGACGCTTCCCGGCTGGCGGTGGCCGGGGACAGTGCCGGGGCGAACCTCGCCGTCGCCGCGTCGCTGCGTGCCCGCGACGAGGGCGGCCCCGCGCTGCGGGCGCAACTGCTGATTTACCCCGCCGCCGACTTCGGCAACCCTAGGCGTTACCCCAGCCGCCGGGAAAACGCACGCGGGTACTTTCTGACCGCCGAGCGCATGAAGTTCTTCGGGCAGATGTACCTCGCCCGGCCCGAAGACGCCGCACACCCGCACGCCTCGCCGGTGAACGCGGAGAGTCTGGCGGGGCTGCCGCCCGCGCTGGTGCTGACCGCCGAGTTCGACCCCCTGCGCGACGAGGGTGCCTTCCTGGCCGACGCGCTGCGGGCCGCCGGGGTGGACAGCGAGCACCGCCCCGGCCCCGGTATGATTCACGGCTTTGCCAACATGACCGGCGTGTCCTCCGCCGCCGCGCAACTCGTGGACGACGCGGGCCGCTGGCTGGGGGACAGGCTGCGCGAAGGGAGGATAAGCCAGTCTTCATGAGCCTCATTTAGCCTCTTGTCATGTCCCCTCTCCTCCGGCGTGCGTCCCTCGCCCTGCTGCTTCCCGCCTTGACCGGATGCGCCATCGGGGCCTACATCAGCCCGCTCTCGCCGCTCGAACGGCAGTTCAACGGCACCTACGAGGGCATCGGTGTGGGACCGACCGGGCGGGTGCCGTACCGACTGGTCCTGGCGGTGCAGCCCCGGGGCCAGGGGGTCAGCGGCGTGCTGACCAACCTGGAAAACCGCAAGGCCTACGCCCTGAGCGGCAGCTTCGAGCAGAAGGGAGACACGCTGACCCTCGACACCTCGCTGTTCGAACAGGGCAACCAGCACCGGGGCAACCTGCGCGGCGAGGTGCGGGAGGGCGAATTCAGCGGTCAGTTGCGTACGGTCCTGTTCGGCAAGGAGTTGCTGAGTTACAGGGTCACGCTTGGGCGGGTCAGTTCCGAGGGTGCCGCAGGGCGTGAAACGTCATCACAACGCCTGCCCTGAACTCCCGGCAAAAACAGGCCGCCACCTCCGGTCAGGGAAGTGGCGGCCTGCTCGCGCTCCGAAGTCGGAGCTTCGCGGATCAGCGCTTCTTGGTGGTGGTCGTGGTGGTCTTGACCGGAGCCGATGCCAGCAGGCGGCGGCTGGTGGCGGCGCTGCGGGCACCCATCACGGTGGCGAGCAGGGTCAGGCCGCTGCCGAGCAGCCAGCTCAGGCCGGTGTTGCGGGCGGCGATGCGGGCGTTGTCTTCGGCCACCTGGGCGGCACGCTGGGCCTGGGTTTCCACGCGGTTGACGGTGTTGTTGACCGTCGTCTGCACTTCACGCGCCTGGGCGTCGGTCAGGCCCTGACGCTGGAGGCGGGTGATGAACTGCTCGCCGCTCAGGGCCTTCTTGATGTACTCGGTGCGGGCCTTGGCGAAGTCGGCGATGCTGGTCACGTCCTGCTCGCCCAGGTCGTACTGCGCCCGGCGCACGATGCCGCTCACGACGTTGCCGGTGGCGCTGACCTGCTCACGGGTCAGGTTGGGGCTGTTGTCGGCGATCAGAGCCTCGATGTCGTCCTGGCTGATGCTGCCCAGCACGTTCTGGGTGCCCGGGTCCTGCGCGGCGGCGGTGCCCGCGGCGGCTCCGGCAGTGGCCGTGGCGCCCAGCACGTTGCCGGCCACGCTGGTGGCGGTTCCCAGCAGGCGGCTGGCGCTGTTCACGGCGAACAGGGTGCTCGCCAGAATCAGCAGGCCCGCCGTGACCAGACCGGTCAGGGTGGCGTCTTCGTGGGTCATGGCGGCGAGGCCGTCGCTGTTGTGGGTGGCAGGCGCACTCGCCCGCACGGCGGTCAGGCCAGCGGCGTAGGCGCCGACCAGCGCGGCAATGGCGGTCCAGATGGCGGCGGCGATGCCCACCCCGGTCAGCGACAGGCCCGTCAGCGCGGTGATGACGGTGCCCAGGGCGATGATGGAGAGGGTGGTGACGACACCCATCACCAGGCCGGCGAGGATGCCGCTCCAGGACAGGCGGCGGGACAGACGATCAGTGTTCAGGGTCATGGTTCTCCTTGGCAAGCGCGGCAAGGTGAGACAGGGCGCTTGAGAATCGGAAAGGATTTCGACTGCGGGTGCTGGTCGTGATTTCGACCACGTGCCAGCTTAGGGGCCAGCCTCGGAAAGTGCCCGGACGCTTGATTCAGCTTCTTCTCATCTGGTAGGCGTGCCGGGCAGCCTCACCGCGCCCAGGGGAAAGGGCCAGGCAAGAAGGGACCGGCAGGAATGGACAGGCAAAATAGACAACCCCCGTAGACAACCCCTGCGCCATGCCCGCCTGCCCGCTTACAGTTGGGCCATGTTCGCAAGCGGCCTGCTTCTTCTGAGCCTTCCTCCGGTGGAGTGACGGCGGACGCAGCCCCGTATCCCAGCCCCCCCCGGAAGCCCCAGACCTTCCGGGGGGATTTTTCATTTGCAAGGAGTGCCCATGACCCAGACCGAGTCCCAGCAACGCATCCGCATCTTCGACACCACCCTGCGTGACGGCGAGCAGTCGCCCGGTGTGGCGCTCAACCACGCGCAGAAGCTGGAAATCGCGCACACCCTGGCCCGTCTGGGCGTGGACGTGATCGAGGCCGGGTTCCCGATTGCCAGCCCCGGTGACCTCGAAGGCGTCAGCCGCATCGCCCGCGAAGTGCGGGGGCCGGTCATCGCGGGTCTGGCGCGGGCGAACCGGGCCGACATCGAGGCGGCGGCCAGAGCGGTCGAGGCCGCCGAGAACGCCCGCATCCACACCTTCATCGCCACCAGCCCGATTCACATGCAGAAGAAGCTGAATCTGGAGCCGGACGCCGTGATCGAGCGGGCGGTGCAGGCGGTCACGCTGGCCCGCACGTTCGTAGACGACGTGGAATTCAGCGCCGAGGACGCCACCCGCAGCGACTGGGACTTTCTGAGCCGTATCTTCAAGGCCGCCGTCGAAGCGGGCGCGACCACCATCAACGTGCCCGACACGGTGGGCTACACCACGCCCGAGGAGATGCGCCGGCTGTTTGCGTACCTCAGGGCCGAACTGCCCGCGCACGTCATCCTGTCCAGCCATTGCCACGACGACCTCGGCATGGCGGTCGCCAACTCCATCGCGGCGGCGGAGGGCGGCGCGCGGCAGATCGAATGCACCGTCAACGGCATCGGCGAGCGGGCCGGAAACGCCTCGCTGGAAGAAATCGTGATGGCGTTTCACACCCGGCGCGACGTGTACGGCTTTGAGACCGGCATCCGCACCCGTGAGCTGTACCGCGCTTCGCGGCTGGTGTCGCGCCTGAGCGGGATGCCGGTGCAGCCCAACAAGGCCATCGTGGGCGACAACGCCTTCGCGCACGAGTCGGGCATTCATCAGGACGGCGTGATCAAGGCCCGCGAAACCTACGAAATCATGAACGCCGAACTGGTGGGCCGTGAGGCCGCCGTGCTGGTCATGGGCAAGCACTCGGGCCGCGCCGCCTTCCGCAAGGCGCTGACCGACCTGGGCTACGAGGACATTCCCGACGACAAGGTGCAGTACCTGTTCGGGCGCTTCAAGGACCTCGCCGACCGCAAGGGCCAGATTTACGCCGAGGACCTGCGCGCCCTGGTGGACGCCCGCAGCGACGTGCCGCAGACCTTCAGCCTGGAGGGGTTCCAGATCACTTCCGGCATGAACATGATGCCGGTCGCGTTCGTGCGCCTGCACACGCCCGACGGCCCGGTGGACGCCACCGCGCACGGCGACGGCCCGGTGGAAGCGGCGTTTCAGGCCATTTCCAAGATTACGGGGCTGCATCCCACGCTGGAGAGCTACCGCATCCAGTCGGTCACCCGGGGCGACGACGCGCTCGGCGAGGTCAGCATTCACGTCCGGCACGGCGAAACGCACCTGAGTGGCACCGGGGTCGCCACCGACATCGTGGAAGCGTCGGCCCGCGCCTGGATTCGCGTGATGAACATGATCGTGGCCGGAATGGGCAAGAACAAGGCGATTACGCAGATGACGCCCTGAGGGGGCGGATGGCAGAAGACAGATGGCTAATGGCGGAGGGCTGGGGCGGGGGCTGGGGGTTGCCTTCTTCCGGTCCTTCCTGAACGGTCGGACGGGGCAAAATGTCCACCGGGCGCAGTGAAACAGTAGGGGCAATGACCCCTGAACACAGTCCAGTCAGCCCGGCCCCTTCCGAGTCTCAGCCTGCGCCCGCTGCGCCGATGCAGCCGTCTGGCCCCGCGGTCGCCGCGCCCAAAGGCCGCCCCAAGCGGATGGTGGACCTCGACCCCAGCGGGCAGGTCACGCAAAAGGAACCCGACCGCGCCCAGCGGCAGTTTCTGAGTTACGCCTTCTACAAGCTCGACCCGGCCTTCCGCCGCCTGCCGCACGCCGAGCGCGAGGAGATGAAGGCCGAGTTTCGGGCGGCGGTGGAGGGCTGGGTCGCGGACGCCGAACCGCGTCAGGGGCTGATTCAGCGTTCCTACTCGCTGGTCGGCATCCGCAACGATGTGGACTTCATGCTCTGGCGCATCGCCTTCGACGTGAACGACTTCCAGGCGGCCCAGGCCCGGCTCAACCGCACCCGCATGATGGGCTACCTGCACCAGAGCGCCACCTACCTCGCCATGCAAAAGCGCAGCCAGTACGTCAACCGGATCGAGGGCAGCGGGCACGGCCTGGAAATCCTGCCGGGACAGGGCAAGTACCTCTTCATCTACCCCTTCATCAAGACCCGCGCCTGGTACGACCTGACCCCCTACGCCCGCCAGGGCATGATGGACGAGCACATCTACGCCTCCGAGCCGTTCAAGGGGGTGCGCATCAACACCAGCTACTCCTACGGCATCGACGACCAGGAGTTCGTGGTGTCGTTCGACTCCGACTACCCGCAGGAATTCGTGGACCTCGTTCACCGCCTGCGCTACACCGAGGCGAGCAACTACACCTTGCAGGACACGCCGATGTACACCTGCGTGAAAAAAGACCTCGCGGCGGTGCTCGACGACCTGGCCTGAAGTTGGGCCTGAGCCTGCGTCCGGTTTCCGGGGACCGTGTGGGGGCGGTCCCTTTCTGCGCCTCCCCCTTTTCTGCACTCTGCGGCCAAAGATGAATCCCGCATTACATTCCCCCCACACTCTGACGGGAAGGCGGGGCGCACAATGGCGGTATTGACCGGCCAGGCACCCACCCGGCCGGACCGAAAGGAGTACGACATGTCCAACCAGAACACCGGCGGCGTCAGCCCCCGTAGCCTGATTCTCCTGGGAGCCTTCGCCGCTCTCGCCCTCAACCGTGACCTTCGCCGGGGCCTCGTGGTGGGCACCCGCGACGCCGCCCGCACCGCCCAGGACACCTACGCGGAAACCGTGCGCCCCGCCATCGGACAGACGCTCGGGGCCCTGCGTGAGGAAGGCCCGCACTGGCTGGAGCAGGCGCAGGGCCGCGCCGGCACGCTGGCACAGATGGCCGCCGCCCGCGCCGCGCAACTGCGCGAAGAAGCCGAGGACGCCGCCGAGCAGCTTCAGCGTGACTATGACCGGCAGTACGCGCCCAAGCTGCGTGGCCTGGTCAGCGACCTGAGCGACACCGCCGAGGAGCGCCGCCGCGCGGCGCAGAAGGCCGCCAAAGTCGCCCGCAAGGGGGGCAGCGCCCTGCTCTCGGGCCTCCAGCACCGCGCGGGGGACCTGCTCGACGAGGCCGGGGAACGCGTGGCCGACACCCGCAACGACGCCCACAAGTCGCTGATGACTGCTCAGAAGGTGGCCACCAAGAAGGGCAGCGCCCTGCTTTCCGAAGTGCAGGACCATGCCGGTGAGTGGATTGCCCACGCCGAGGACGCCCTGGAAGAAGGCCGCCGCGACGCCGACCGTCGCCTCTCCCGCGCCCGCCGTCAGGCCCAGAAGGAACTGCGCCGCGCCCACCGCGACTGGGACGCCGACAAGCTCGAACGCGCCGTCACCAAGAAGCTCGCGCCCCTGCAAAAGCAACTGGGCCGTGACCTCGCCCGCCTGGAAAAAGACGCCAAGCACCGCCAGCACGCCCTGCGCGGCGAGTCGGGTGGCAGTGGCCTGAGCGGCAGCGCATTTACTCTGCTGGCGCTGGGTGCGGGCGCTGTGGTGCTGGCCCGTGTTCCGGCGGCCCGCAAGACGGTGCTGGACGCTGTGGAAAGCGTCAACCCCGACGCCGCCAAGTCGCTGCACCGCTTCAGCCGTCAGGCCCGCGAACTCATCGGCAGCGCGTGGCTCGAAACCATTGAGGAGCCTAAAGCCGCTCCTGCTCCGGCGGCGCCCGCTGCGGCCCAGGGCACCCAGGCCGGCACCACCGGCGCGGCCTGGGGCGGTTCCCCGGCCCCTGACGCCCCGGCTGCCCAGGGCATGGCGAACACCTCCCCCGCCCCCAAGCCCGGCGACGCGGTTCAGACTGGTGCTCCCGAAGTGAAGGCCCCCAACGCCGGGGCCACCACCACCGACGAAAAGCCGGTCACCAGCCCCAAGACCGAGGGCTTCCTCAAGGACCAGGGAACGGCGGGCCAGAGCAGCAGCCAGGCCAGCGGCGCTCAGGACCAGAAGAAGAGCAACTGAGAAGACTTCGAAAAATAGATTTTATAGGAAATCTATTTTTCCGAGCGAAGCGAGTAGAAGATACGGATTTGAACGGAGCGCAACGCATTCAGGCGCTTTCCCTGGATGCGCGGAGTGGAGTTCAAATCCGTATGATCCCGTTTTGAAAGGTTCCGCCTGAGCCGTTTTTTAACCGAGTGGACGCATTTCTGAAGAGGAGTGCGTCCATTTTCTTTGCCTTCCCCCGGAAACAGACTTCCGACAGAGCGCCGCCGCATAATGGACCTCATGACTGCAACTGCCACGCGCGTACTTTTGGGTGTCCGGGGAATGAACAGGGAAGCGGGCGAACGGGTCGCGGCCGCGCTGCTCGCCCTGCCCGGCGTCAGTCAGGCGACCCCCGACGAAGGCCAGATCGAGGTTCACTACGACCCGTCCTTGCACACGGTCATGGACCTTGTCCGGACGGTGAGAATGCAGGGCTTCCTGGCCGGGATGCTCTGAGTGGCGCTCGGATATGTCGGGGTGCTGACCGTTCGGCTGGAAATGCCCTGGGTCAGCAACCTCAAGGAAAAACGCGCTCTGGTGCGGCCTGTCGTCGAGCGCCTCAAGGTCCGTTTTCCGCTCACGGTGGCCCGGCTCGACGGTCTGGACGCCCACGACTGGGAAGTCATCGGGGTCGCCACACTCAGCAACGACTACCAGTGGGTCGAGGAAACGTTGAAGATGGCCGCCGACTACATCGCCTCCGAGGGGCCGTACCGGGTGGCCGAGGAAACGGTGGAAATCACGGTGCTGGGGGACGGGGACGACCTGGACAGGGACGAATGGGACGGGGACGACTTGGACTGAGCGCGTCTACGAAAAGGGGAGAGGCCCGGTTCGCCTCTCCCACTTTTCGTTCGTTTTTTAGCCTTCCAGCAGCTCCCGCGCGTGCTTCAGCGCCGCTTCCGAGGTGTTGCCGGAGAGCATCCGGGCGATTTCTTCGAGGCGCTCGTCGCCCGTGAGCAGGCGCACGCGGCTGACGGTGCGGCCCTCTTCCACCCGTTTTTCCACCTTGTAGTGGTGGTGGGCGCGGGCGGCAATCTGGGCGAGGTGGGTGACGACCAGAACCTGCCGGGCGCCGGCGAGGCGCGAGAGCTGCTCGGCCACTTTGGTGGCCGCCGCGCCCCCGATGCCCGCGTCCACCTCGTCGAAGACCACGCTGGGGGTGTCGGCGCCGAGGACCGTGCTGACCGCCAGCATCACCCGCGACAGTTCACCGCCCGAGGCCACGTCGGACAGCGGCCCGAGTTCCTCGCCGGGGTTGGCCGAAAAGCGCAGCAGCACGTCGCTGAGGCCGGAAGCGGCGGGTTCGGCCAGCGGGGAGAGGGCGAACTCCATGCGGGCGTGGGGCATCCCCAGCTCGCGAATGACCGCCAGCAGCGACTTCGCCAGCGGCCCGGCCTCGCGCTCGCGGGCCGTGTCCAGCGCCTTGCCGACCCTGAGCAGTTCGGCATGCAGGGCGTCCACGTCGGCTTGCAGGCTGCCCGCGTCGCGCTCGTCGGCTTCCAGGGCGGCAAGTTCCTCGGCGGCCCGCGCCCCGAATTCCACCACGTCTTCCAGTGTGGGACCGTACTTGTTTTTCAGCTTGCTCAGGGCGCTCAGGCGGGCTTCCACCCGGTCGAGTGCTTCGGGGTCCGCCGCCGAGCCTTCGGCCACGTCGCGCAGCTCGCCCGCGATGGCCTGCACGCTTTCGAGTGCCGAGCGCAGGTCGCTTTGCAGTTGCCGCACCGTTTCGTCGTACTTGGCTCCGGCGTTGAGCGCCCGCACTGCCTCACCGAGCAGCCCCGCCGCGTTCAGGTCGCCGTCGCTCAGGAGTTCCACGCCGCCCGCCGCCGCCTGCTGGGTGGTGTGGAGGTTGGACAGGCGCGAAAGTTCGGTGTTCAGGCCCTCTTCCTCGCCGGGGTCGGGGCTGACCTCGCTGATTTCCTGCACCTGAAAGGCGAGCAGGTCGATTTGCCGCGCCCGTTCGCGCTGGCTGGCCTGGAGGCGTTCGAGTCGGCCCACCGCCCCGCGCCACGCCGCGTGCGCCGCGGCGTACGCCTGGGCTTCCCCCGGCACCCGGCGGTCGAGCAGACCGCGCTGGTTGGCGGGCGACAGCAGACTGACCGCCGAGTGCTGCCAGTGAATGGTCAGCCGCCCCTGCGCCCACTCCTGCAACTCGCGCACGCTGACCACCTCGCCCGAGAGCCGCGCCGCCCCCCGGCCCGCGCTGCTCAGGCGTCGGCTGGCGCTGTCGGCCTCGGTTTCGTCGCCGTCGCCCCAGAAGCCGGTCACCAGCAGTTCCTTTTCCCCGCTGCGAATCAGGTCGTGGTTGGCCCGCCCGCCCAGCAGCAGCCCCAGCGCGTCCACGATGATGCTTTTGCCCGCCCCCGTCTCGCCGGTAAAGGCGCAAAAGCCGCCGCCGAGGTCGAGGTCGAGCTGCGTGATGGTGGCGAGGTTGCGAATTTCCAGCCGCGAGAGCCGGGGAAAAGCGGGGGCCGCGTCGGACGTGGACAGCTCGGCGGCGGTGCCCGCAGGTGCGGCGGTCTCGGGTGGGGCGGGTTTGGGGGGACGGGCCTTGCGGGTCACGGGGACGATTTTACGCCCTGAACTTACTCAGGGGGCGAGAGTCAGGGCACAGTCGGGGCGGGGCGAGAGCAGAGGGCTAATACGGATTCCGATTGAATCTGGTAGTTTCACATTCAATCCGAGCGGATGCGAGTAGGAAAAAATACGGATTCCGCGATATGGATGCACAGGCGGCGCTTTCCCGACTGTGCAGGAATTAAGCGGAATCCGTATAAAACCCCGTCTGGGTCGGCTTCGGGAGGGGAACGGTGGCCCAGTCGAACACCGTATTGAACTGGCCGCACTCGTCCACCCGGGGAACGGTGAGGGTCCTGCCCTGGACGCCATACCGCTGAACGTTGGTGCCTATGCCGCCTTCCCGGTCTGCGCCGATGACACGCGGTTGACCGCAGCCGGGGCGGGCGGGAATGGGGAAATCGCGGGTCAGGGTCTTGCCGCTGGCGAGAGAGCGCACTTCGCCGGTCAGCCGGGAGCCGTCCGTCAGAAACGCGGCGCTCGGTGGGGCTTCGTCCCGGTCGATGAGCAGGGCGTGGTCGCCGGAGATGGCCTCGGTGGTGAAATTGCCCCGTCGCAGCACCGCGCCGTCGCTCAGGCGCAACAGCCAGTCCTCGCGGCGGGTGGGTGCCCCGGTGATGACGCTGTAGAGCGTGACCGCCCCGTGCCCCCGCCCCACGTCGGTCAGGACCGGGGTGGCCTGCACGTCGCGTTTCCACAGCGTCCGCCCGCTGGCCCGGTCCCGCATCAGCACCAGCGCACCCCCCTTCGCGTCGTTGCACAGCGCCGTGACGACCTGCCGGGGGCCGTCGGTGTACAGGCCGTTCACGCGGTAATACGGATTCCGATTGAATCTGGTAGTTTCAGATTCAATCCGAGCGGATGCGAGTAGGAAAAAATACGGATTCCGCGATATGGATGCACAGGCGGCGCTTTCCCGACTGTGCAGGAATTAAGCGGAATCCGTATAACAGCCGGGCAACGGCGGCCCGACCAGCCTCTCCGCCGCCTGCGCCGTTCCCAGGATGAAGGCCGCGAGCATCAGCACCTTTCGCATGGCCCGAGCCTACCCGCCCCTTCTCCCCGGTGCGTCACCAAAAAGGCGGAGGGGCCAGCCGCTGCCAAAGCCCCCCCACCCTCCACTCTTTTCCCTCCACCTCTTCCCCTACACCTCAATCGGCACGTCCACCCCGAGTTCGGCCAGCACCGTCCGAATCGCCTGCGCGTCGATTCCGGCGCGGGCATGGACACTCTCGGTGGTGGCGTGTTCCTGGAATTCGTCGGGAATGCCGAGCACCCGCACGCCAGGGCGCAGGTTCATGGCGTTCAGGGCCTCCAGCACCGCGCTGCCGAAGCCGCCGACCACGGTGTTGTCTTCCACCGTAATCAGGGCGCGGGCTTTGCTCGCCACCTCGCGCAGCATCTTTTCGTCCAGCGGCTTGACGAAGCGGGCATTGACCACGCCCACACCGGGGAGGTCCTCGGCGGCCTTCAAGGCATAGTCGAGCGCCTTGCCGCCCGCCAGAATCACCACGTCGTCGCCGTCCCGCAGCCGTTCCCACTCGCCCCACTTCATCTCGGGCCACGTTCCGGCAGGCACCTGCGCCGCATTGCCGCGCGGGTAGCGAATGGCGAAGGGGCCGTCGTGCGTCTGCGCGTACTTGAGCATCCCCCGCAGTTCGGCGGCGTCTTTGGGCAGGCCAATCCGCACGCCGGGGATGGAGCGCAGGAAGCTGAGGTCGAACACGCCGTTGTGCGTCGCGCCGTCGGCCCCCACGATGCCCGCACGGTCGATGCAGAAGGTGACATTCAGGTTCTCGATGGCGACGTCGTGCAGGACCTGGTCGTAGGCGCGTTGCAGGAAGGTGGAGTAGATGGCGACGATGGGCCGCAGCCCTTGCAGCGCCATGCCCGCCGCCGTCGTCACCGCGACTTCCTCGGCGATACCCACGTCGAGGTAGCGGTGGGGGTGAACCCGGCTGAATTCCACCAGACCGCTGCCCTCGCGCATGGCGGGCGTGACCACGAAGGTGCGCGGGTCGGTCCTCGCCCACTCTGTCACGGCTTCCCCGAAGGCGGCGCTCCACGAATACGCGCTGCTCGGCACGTACTCGCCCGTCGCGGGGTCGAACTTGGCCGGACCGTGCCAGTAGATCGGGTCGGCCTCGGCGTAGCTCAGGCCCTTGCCCTTGGTCGTCACGATGTGGAGGATGGTCGGCCCGTCAAGGTCGATGAGGCGCTCGAGCAGCCACACCAGTTCCTGCACGTTGTGGCCGTCCACCGGACCGACGTAACGCACGCCCATCGCGGCGAAGGGGTTGACGCTGGCGGGGTCGAAAAAATGCCGGGTGGAGTTCTTGGCGCGGCTCATGAAGTCGGCCAGCGGCTTGCTGACGGCTTCCACCGCCTTCTTGCCTGCGCCCTCGCTCTCCTGAAACCACTTCTGGACCTGTAGGCCGCGCATGAATTTGTTGATGGCGCCGACATTTTCCGAGATGCTCATTTCGTTGTCGTTCAGGACGATCAGCATCTTGCGCCCCATGTCGCCGATGGTGTTCAGTGCGGCGAGGGCCATCCCGCCGGTCAGCGACCCGTCCCCGATGACGGCAGCGACGTGAAAGTCCTTGCCCTGCGCGTCGCGGGCCAGCGCCATGCCCAGCGCGTTGGCTAAGGACGTGGAGGCGTGCCCGACGGTAATCGCGTCGTGTTCGGACTCGGAGACCTTGGTAAAGCCGCTGATGCCGCCTTCCTTCTTGATGTCGGCCATCTGCCCCCGCCGTCCGGTCAGGATTTTGTGGGCGTAGGCCTGGTGCCCCACGTCGAACAGAATCCGGTCACGCGGCGAGTCCAGCACGTAATGCAGCGCGGTGATGATGTCCACGGCCCCCAGCGAGGACGCGAGGTGTAGCCCGCCCCGCGAGCATACCCGCACGATTTCTTCGCGCAACTCGTGGCTCAGCGCGGGAAGCTGCTCACGCGACAGACGCTTGAGGTCGGCGGGGCCGTGAATCTGGTCCAGCAGCGGTGTACTGGACGTGCCGGGAAGTTCGTTCATCGCACGCCTCCTTTCGGGGCGAAATTGCGCGAGGTGAGCAGCAGGCCCTCCGGGGTGCGGACCTCGCCCACGTAGGGCACGAACCACAGCTGCTCGGTGGCGGGAAAGAGGCCGCCCACGTCGTCGCTGATCTGGCGGGTGACGACCCACACGTCGAACGTGCCTGCCTGGGTCCTCACCTCGCGGCGGTCCTGCACCTCGTAGCGGTACTTCAGGGTGCCCTGCGCCTGCACCTTGCCGTCGTCGCTGGCGACCGTGATGGCCGACTGCCCCTGCCACACCAGCCCGACCTTCCAGGCAGTCTCACTGGGGTATTCCTGCCACGCGGGGCGCAGCGAAACGGTCACGCCGGGCTTGTGGAACCCCAGCAGGCGCACGCCGCCGCTGTCGTGCAGGCGGTACCACGTCTGGTCGGCGCCGCGCCCGCTGAGCTGCGAGGCGGTGACGGTCACGCCGCTGAAGATGGTCGGTCCCAGCCCCCGCAGGACGTAGGGCGTGGCGCTGGCGTCCTCGCCTTCGGGGAGGTAGGTCCAGACCAGCCCGGCCTCACGCGGATAAAACGACACGCTGCTGACCGGCGTGCTGGCGCGAACCGGGGCCGCCGCTGGCGCGGTGCGCGGCGCACACGAGCAGAGCAGCCCCAGCAGGGCAAGGGTGCCCGCGCTCAGGAAACGGGAAAACGTCATGGCCCCATTGTGTCAGCTCCCGGTAAAGCGTGCAGGGACATGGCACACCGAGACGAAAAACGGACCCCACGCACCGGGCGAGGGGTCCATTCGGGCAAAGAGACTCATACGGATTCCGATTGAATCTGGTAGTTTCAGATTCAATCCGAGCGGATGCGAGTAGGAAAAAATACGGATTCTGCGATATGGATGCACAGGCGGCGCTTTCCCGACTGTGCAGGAATTAAGCGGAATCCGTATCAGCTCTGGTTGCTGCCCTGAACTTTGGCCTTGAGTGCGGCGAGGGCGTCGTCCACGTCACGGTCACGCCCCAGGTCCTTGAGCTGCGCGTCGAAGTCGTTTTCGTTGCGCAGTTCGCCTATCGCCCGGTTGCGGTCTTCCATACCGGCGACCTTCTGCTCCATCTCGTTGAAGGCGTCCATCGCGCCTCCGGCCTTGTCGAAGCCCGACACCCGGTCGAGGGTGGCCCCGGCCTGCGCGGTCTTCTGTCGGGCGGCGAGCAGGGTCTTCTTGGATTCCATCTCGTCGATTTTGGCTTCGAGGGCGCGCAGCTGGGTCTTGAGCTGGTCGACGGTGCTCTGCTGGATGGTGCGCTGCTCGTCGAACCCCTTGGCGAGGTCCTTGTGGTTCTGGGCGCGGCGCAGCGCTTCGCGGGCCAGGTCTTCCGAGCCGCCGCGCAGGGCTTCCTCGGCCTTCTTCTCGTATTCGGCGGCGAGCTTGCCGTTGGTGCCGGACTCGCGCTCCAGCTTGGCCGACTGGGCCATCGCCCCGGCGACTTCGTTGCGGGCATCGGCGTAAGCGCTGCGCATGTCACGCAGGGCCTGGTCGATAATCTTAGCGGGGTCCTCGGCCTTCGAAATCATGTCGTTGACGTTGGCGCGGAGCAGACGGGACAGACGGTCGAAAATGGTCATGGTGGTGCCTCCTTACAGTCCACATTACGTGGCAATTTCGCCGGAGGTTGCGCCCCTTTCATAAGGGTCAAGGTGCCCTGAAGAGAAGATGAGACGCCCGGAGAACGGCGGATGTGGTTGACACCCTGGGAAGGCGTTTCTATACTCTCTGAGCCTGAAAAGTCAGGTGCAGGCCCTGCCGATGTAGCTCAGTGGTAGAGCAACTGATTCGTAATCAGTAGGTCGTCGGTTCAAGTCCGACCCTCGGCTCCAAGAAAAAGCCCCGCCCAGCGCGGGGTTTTTGCTTTACTGGTTTGCAATAGGTGTACCACCAAACGGGCTGTGCCACAGTTTTGCCACAATTCGTAGTGTTGAGGTGACGTGTGGTTTTCGGGCTTCCTGTGGCGAGAACAGACCCGCAGGACGACGCCGAGCCGTCGAATTCACGGGCTCCGGTTCAAGTTCAGTTCAGAGG